>JBMYVY010000001.1:0-320988 GCA_049606855.1 Flavobacteriaceae bacterium
TTGAATATCGAAGTTCATAATACTAAAACATCCTGTAGTGTTGTTCTCTACACGGGCCCAAATAGTTTCATTAGAGCTCGTATTCGTATAGGGAAGGGCCAAAGGACTTGCAGAATTAGCCGCAACCTCAGAGCTGTGATAGGTGATTGTGTATAGTAAAGGATCTAAAC
The DNA here is from genome assembly GCA_049606855.1 of Flavobacteriaceae bacterium. Lineage (GTDB taxonomy): Bacteria > Bacteroidota > Bacteroidia > Flavobacteriales > Flavobacteriaceae > JBELHR01. The sequence goes on from JBMYVY010000001.1 coordinate 171, forward strand.
CATTTAAAATTTCATCATCTAAATAGGATTGGTCAATTGAATTTGAAAAATCAAAATCATAAGCCAAGTCATTATCAATATCACAAATCACTAGAGGATCTATGCTGTAATTGATTTCAGGTAAAGGATTTACGGTAACTTGGAATTGTAGGTTATCATTAATACAACCCGTATTAACATCCATAATTCTCACGTAAACGATATTTCCATTAATTAGACTGTTGGTGTAACTGTCAGGTAAAGCATTAGAATTAGCAATCCTATCGGCAGGATTATCGTAGAATTCAATATTGTAATCAGCAGGGTTTTCACCTCCTAAAATTTGATTTCTCTGAAGGTCTAATCTGAAGTCGTCATAGAACCCATCTAAGTCATCATCACAAACCTCAAGATCATCTATCGTAGCAGTATTTAGTGGTAATGGGTTTACTACAAGATTTATATGTTCACCGACATAAAAACAATCTTTGTTATCGACCCTGATGAAGATAGATTGATTATAGGCTACTGTATTATTGAAATTTGCCGGATCCGCGATAGCGTTTACTTCATTATCAGCATCAGTCTGAGACAAGAAATAACGAATTTGGACATCTGGATTATCCAAATGAGGATAAGTAGCGATTAAATCTACAGTAGCTTGATCAAAATTGAAATTACCAAAACCATCCTGGGCATCGTCACAGATTTCAAAAGTAGGCTGGAAGGTATTCGGGATATTTGTAGCAATAACAATAGCGTTGATTTGAGATACGGTAGCACATCCAGTAGCATTTTCATGACGTGCAAAAACCGTTCTCGAAGGACTGTTAACTTGAAGGCTAGGCAACTTTAGTGCTGTATCGTTATTCAAAGCAGCATCTTCAGTAGAGAAGAAGGTGATTGTAGTATTTAAAGGATCTGTAGAGATATCATTAATAACATCGTTTAAATCGTAGTTTGTCGTCTCATTAATATCATCATCACAGATAATAAAGTCAAACACAGGAGCTTTAACCTGAGGGAGTTCATTAACGATGATAAAGAAGCTTGTAGTTTCATAACAAGAAGGATCATTTTTGTTCTCCATACGAACAAAGATCTCTTGCAAATTAGCGGTAGTGTTCGTGTAGCCTAAGTCCTTGTTGATTACGTTGACTTTTAAGTCTGCATCAGCTTGAGAGGAATGGTAAGAGATATTGAATTGATCACGATCTAGAGCAATAGGGAATAACTCCGCATCTTTAGTATTAAAGATAAAGGTGTTTACCTTCCCGTTAGCCTCATCACCATCATCTGCATTATCACATTGTTCATAGTTGGCAATTGGGTTAAACAGTGGAGCATTGTTCACTTGAATATCGAAGTTCATAATACTAAAACATCCTGTAGTGTTGTTCTCTACACGGACCCAAATAGTTTCTCTTGCATAAGCAGTGGCATTGACATAAGGCAAGCCTAAGGCATCCACATTGTTTTGTGCTTGAGCTTCAGAATTATAGTAACTGATTGAATAATTTAAAGGGTCTAAACCATTTAAAATTATATCATCCGTATAGGTCTCTGCCGTATTGTTTGAAAAATCATAGCTGAAATAACCGTTGTTGTCATCGTCACAGACAAACTGCACAGGAATTGATGTTTCTATAAGTGGAGCTTCAAGGACTTTAAGCTCAAATTGTAGATTTAGGTTAACACAACCCGTATTTACGTCTAAAATTCTAACATAAACCGTATTTCCACCTGAAATAAAATTGGTATAAACATCTCCTAATCGGTTGGTATCAGCAATACGATCCCCTAAATTTTCATAAAAGGAAATATCGTAATCTGCAGGATTGTTTAATGCCAATATTTCAGCTCTTGCATCATCAAGTCTAAAGTTATTGTAAAAACCATCAAAATCATCATCGCAAATTTCTACATCGGCAATAGTGGAAGCCACTAGAGGTAATGGTTCTACTTCTAACTTGGCATATTTCCCATAATCAGAGCAGGTACCATTTTCTACTCGAATATAAATTACTTCATCATAGGGGCTAATATTTTGATAGTTTGTCCAATCTATAATTTCATTGGTGTCATTTGCAGCATCAGTTTCCGTCGAATAGAATTTTACAGTTGCTCCGGATTCATCGATATAAGGATAGTCTGTAATGAATGCATCGTATTGGTCATTTAAATTGAATGTGGATATTCCATTTTGGTCAACATCACAATTAACAACGGTTTGTTCTATAGTGTTCGAAACATCACTTGATAACATGGTTATATTAACTGTTCCAATGTTAAAACAACCTGTTGTTATATTTTCAAATCGGATATAAATGGATTCCGTTGTAGCGTAATAATTCGTAGCATTATTGATTGCTTCAATTCCTAATTCGGCCGATGCAGAAGTTTGATGAAAGCTTATGTTGTATAGAATGGGGTCAGCAACAAACAAGGGAATAAAATCCTCTAAATCTTTAAAATCAGCACCATCTAAACCGTCATTGTCACAGTCTATTTGATTCCAAATTTCAGTTTTGAGTGGTGGTAACTCATTTACTACCAAATCAAAACTAACTGTGTTTACACACGCAATGTTTGTTTTGTTCTCCAATCTTGCATAAACTGTTACAGACCCTGAGGCGTATGCATTGTTTTTGTCAATTGCACCAATTCCAGCATCAGCATCTGCTTGAGATAGATGATAGCTTACATTGTATCTGGATCCATCTAAACCTCCCAAAACCTCTATATCCTTGGTGTTCAGGTAGAAAAAGGTTGATCCATTAGAGGAGTCTCCATCAATTTCTGAATCACATTCTATATAGTCCTCTGGAATACTTGGCTCTGGGATATTGGTAACATTTATTTGAAAATTTACAACTTCAGAACAAGATGCTAAGTCGACACTCTCTAACCTAGCATAAATTGCTTGTATTGTATAGGCTTTGTCATTAACATAATTGGTTGGATCCGGGATTTTATTCAGTTCATTATCTGCCAAGGCATCGGCTTCGGTTAAATAATACTCCACGCGATACTCTGTGTCACTCAGTCCATTAAGAATTAAATTGTCATTATTGGTAAGGTCAAAATTTAGAAAGCCATCTGCATCATCATCACATTCGAATATATTTGAAGGTGTTCCTGCAACTGGGGGAGGAGAAAAGGTAACAATTGAAACCCCGATCTCAGGACAGGTCCCATCGTTATAATCAACCTCTAAGGTGTATTTATTTGTTACATTTATACCATCATATGTTATGGTTAGTTTTTCTGTGTTTTCGCCTGGAAGCTCTACTCCATCCTTAGTCCAAGTATAGGTCCATGCGGCATTGTAATTTACGTTGTGCTTTATGGTATAATTATCACCTTCGCAAAGGTAGAGGTAATCTCTATTTTCATCAATATCACCATTGTTAGTAATATTCAACTCATTTAAAAATAAGGATTGAATAAATGGAGGGAGTCCTTGTGTTGCACGACCATCACCTAAATCTACATAAGACTCGATATAATTTACTGAGTTTCCTTTTAAATATGGAAACTCAATGAGGTCTAGGTACTGAGTATCTGTGTAATAGGAGCGGGGTATGGTGACATAAATTTGATTCCCATAAGAAAGTTGTAGTCCGGCTCTGTAAACATTTCCGTATTCATAATGGATTTGAGTCTGAGAAGCCTTGATGTCTAAGGCTTGTAAATCATATTGGAGTATATAAACTTCATCATCTCCATCCAGACCTGGCCATGAGCCTGTATTATAATCATGAGTAGAAACATAGAGGAATCGTGAAGTAGCATCAAACTCAATTCCATAAGGAGCCCCCATGTCATCTATTTCATTGGTTGTCAATAATTTAAGACCTCTTTGATTGGTTAATAAGCCGAATTCAGTATCGTCATTCTCTCCGACTTTTCCCGTTTCGAGGTCTAAAGTAAATAAGTAAGATTTTGCGTTTTTATCTTTGTCAACATCATAATTTGCTATGGCTAAATATTCTCCGTTGGGGGATACTTTTAAATATCCTTTCACTTCATTGGCATCAACTGGAGTTTTTGATTTAACAGGTGTAGGGTCTACTCCAACCCCGCTGACCCGATATGCATAGAAGGTAGAACCCCAATCTGTTGACGCATCCCAGTCAAGACTTGAATAATCGGTGCTGCTATAATCATCGCTTTCGCCATTGTCATTGTCCACCAATGAAATAACCCAGTAATCTCCACAATCATCCTGTCTAACCGCAGTTACCTTTTCAGTCCATTCTCCTTCTTTGCTATCACTTAAATTCACTCCCGTACTTGAAACTACTTCCCCCAAACCACCATTTAGGGACATGTTGACTGTATAATAGCGAAATCCCTGAGTACCTGACGGCGCATCTCCACCGGTTAAAGCTGTACCAACAGTAAAAATGTAGTAGATGTCATCATCATCTGGGTTGGGTACAATTATACCTGACTGTGTACTGGATCGATGTCCTTGAAGATTGGAGCCATTAGTCATTATTTCGTGATTCCTATTCCATACACGTGTTCCATCAGAATAAAACAATAAATTTCCGAAGGCATCAGATATGGAAGAACTCCCTTCTAAGGTATTAATAGGCGTTGCTGGGTCAGGAGTATAGGTAATAACTTCTGGCGAACCCGAAGTAAAAGACACTCCAGCTTTTTTTCCAAAAAACCAGTTTGCCGCCTCTCCTTGGGCTAAAGATTGATTCGCCGCAAAGCAAATCATTATTATGGTGAAAAGTTTTCTCATCCGGGGTAGGTATCAAAACTTTATTTAGGGGTATATACAAACAAATATATATAAAAAAGACCTGTAATAACAGGCCTTTTCAAAGGGGATTACAATACCCCCATATTTAGGGATAAGGAAATATTTATAAGTCTCTGCTTTGTAGCAGTTTAAGAGAAAGAAGCAAGAAAATAATTACCCACAAAATACTTACTACAATTGAAATAAATGAGATGCTATAATCCAATTCTAGCTGTTCACCTACTTGCTTTGCGACTGATTGGACAGCATTGAGTCGTGTAAAAGGTTCAGGGATGAGCCTCCACATAGATTGTAAAGGAAAAAGTCCCACAAGAAATTCTCCAAGCTCCCCTTCGACGCTTCTAGTGATTTGAAAATAGGCATACGTTTCCACAAAAAACCAGATTAGCATAGCGCCAACTGCATAGGCAGATTTCTTAATAAGTAGGCCTAAGAATAGTCCAAAAGTAAAAAATGCAACCAATTTCAGGAAATAGACAAACAGGTATCCGAGGTCAGAAAAAATAATCCCAATTTCATTGTAATCTGAAAAAATTAACCCCAGAATCAGGCTAATAATGAATACAAAAAGAGTTGATATAGCTGCAAAAACCACAACCATGTAGAACTTAGAAAGAATGAATTCCTTTTTGCTAAGTCCGTCTATTAAATTTTGTTTCAGTGTTTTAAAAGAATACTCATTTGCTGTCATCGAAACGATTACAAGCAGTAAGAAAAATTTAAGAAATGCCGCAACAAAACTATTGAAATGCCAAATGTATGGGAAGTTAAAAATACCTTGTTCTGCTAAGTGAAACTGAACAGGGCCAATATCAAATTTTATCGCAGCGATCAATGCAATTGCCGCCAGTAAAGCGAAGTAGGCAACAATTATAATTCTACTTCCTTTATGGTATTTTAACTTATCGAATTCTATGGATAATAATCTTTTCATGTTTAGGAGTCTTGAGTTAATGCTAAAAATTCTTCTTCTAGACTAGGGTTTCTTTTTTCTAAATGATCTAGAATTATTTCCTTGCTAAAAAGTCGTTGATTTAAATCAGATGCCTCTAGTAATTTTGAAGGTTTAAATTCAATTTTCCCATCGATTTCCTCGACACTTTCAATCTCAGGAAAGCTGAGAAGGGTCGTTTTTAATAATTCTAAGTTATTCGAAGAAACACTGAAGATTCCGTGAGTAGAAGACATGTTCTTCACCGGTCCGTTGTAAAGCATTTTTCCCTTTTGAATCACTACAACGTCTGAACAAACTTTTTCAACTTCATCCAATAAGTGAGAGGCCAAAAGAATAGTTGTTCCCTTTGAGGCAATCATTTTTATGATTTCTCTAATCTCATGAATACCTTGTGGATCCAGGCCGTTTGTGGGTTCATCAAGAATTAAAAATTCGGGCTCATTAACAAGAGCAGAGGCTATTGCTAAGCGTTGTTTCATCCCTAAAGAAAAGGTCCTGAACTTAGAGTCAGCACGGTCAAACAAATGAACGGATTTGAGAATTTGATCTATTTTATCTGTGTTTGCTTCTTTGATTTTACAGACAAGTTCTAGGTTTTGTCTGGCTGTCATGTATGGGTAGAAATTCGGGCGTTCAATTATGGCTCCAACTTTTTTCAAAGCTTCGTGATGACTTAATTCCCCACCAAACCATGAAAAGCTCCCGGAACTTTTGTTTACAACATTGAGTACAATTCCTAGGGTGGTAGATTTTCCTGAGCCATTAGGGCCTAAAATTCCGTAAATTTTCCCCTTTTCAATATCGAAACTAATGCGATCAAGGGCTTTGAGTTTTCCAAAAGATTTGCTTAAATCTTTTATTGATAAAATTGTATTCAAGATAATTGGGTTTAGTTAACAATAGGACGAGTGATTGTCCAATTTGTTACTAAACTAGCTAAAATTGATCTAAATCCAAATCATCGATATTTTCAAAACCTTCATTTCCAAGATCATCATCAAAGGAAGTTCCAAAAAGAGCTTCATCAGAAAATGGGTCGACACTTTGTTTTCCCGTTGCTTCAAATTGCTTCTCAGGGGCCTCTTCAGGTAAATCACCAACACTGACTAATAAAAATGGTAATTCATGCTCAGAACTTTCCTGCATAGATACAAACTCAATAAAGCAAGTCCACATGGAAAAAAAGTCATACACGTATAACATTTGCTTAGTTTCTTGATTCAATTGATCAGCAATTCTAACACTTGCCATGTCAAAGGGTTTTCCTTCTTCTGCCATGTCAAATAAAGGTATTTCTGTTCCCTGAGTCCAATCGCTATCACTTTGATAAAAACTAGCCATTTGCCCCGGTTCGAAACCAAAACTATCAACTAAGGCATGATGAAGTGATTCTAAATCAGTATTAGAATCAATAAGGAGTGTTCTGATAATGTCCTCTTGAGTATCAAGTATTGCTCGAACTTTGTAAATCATGGTTAAACTTTAGACTGCAAATTTAAGAGATAATGGGTAATTTCAGTATTTTTATGCTCAAAATATTATTGATGAATCCTGAAATCGCACTAAAAAAATTAAATGAAATTATACCGAATACCCTAATGGAGACTTTAGGGATTCGATATACCTATGTTGGAGATAATGAGGTGCACGCTCAAATGCCTATAAATGAAAAGGTACATCAACCTATGGGACTTCTTCATGGTGGTGCTTCGGTTGCTTTGGCTGAAAGTGTTGGGAGTGCCGCTTCTCATCTTTTCATTGAAAAGGGACAAGAGGTGAGAGGAATTGAAATCTCGTCTAATCATTTAAAAAGTGCTCGTACTGGTATGGCAATTGCAAAGGCAAAAGTTATTCACAAAGGGAGAACTACCCATTTATGGGAAATTCGAATAGAAAATGAAAATGGAGACCTCCTGTCGCTTTGTAAAATCACCAATATAGTTCTTAGCAAATAATTTATGAATTTAGAGCAAATAATTAATGACAACAGGTATTTTTGCTTATTTAGCTTACCAGGTTCGAAGGAGGTAAACGTATATTATGGGGTCAATGATGATAGTGATCAAGGCTTTTTGTTTGCCCCTTTTGATAAATCTATAAGAGATAAAATCGATTACCGCCCTGAGCATATTGAATCGTTTACACGGCCCGAAATGAATGTTTTAGAGGCGAAGGTTGAATTAGACAGAAATAGTGATTTAAATTATCTTGCGAAGGTGGATAATTTAATCTCGAGATTAATTTCCAAAGAAGCCAAAAAGGTGGTTTTGTCCAGAAAAGAACCTCAAGAATTTCAAGATTCCTATTTAAATGTATATTTTAAGTTGTTGTCAGCTTATCCAAATGCAATGGTATATTGGTTTAATAATCCTGACTCTGGCCATTGGATGGGGGCAAGTCCTGAAATACTGCTTGAATACAGTGCTGGGAATTTTAGCACCATGGCATTGGCAGGCACTCAAATCGATCATGGTCAAAGCGAAGTTAATTGGGGTGATAAGGAAATTCAAGAACAGGCCTATGTTCAGGATTTTATACTAGACCGAATTGAAAATATCTCAGATAATATCGATACCGTTGGACCTTTTACAAGTAAAGCGGGTCGTTTGCTTCATTTGAAAACAGAGATCCGCGCAAGAACACTGGAAAATGTTGATTTAAAAACGCTTATCGAAAGGTTACATCCAACACCTGCGGTTTGTGGCATTCCTCAAAAGGAAGCAATGCAAATGATAAGTCAGTTAGAAGGATATGACCGAGAGTTTTATACCGGATATTTTGGGCCATTTAACAAAGATAAAGCTTCCCTTTTTGTGAATTTAAGATGTATGAAATTAAATGGAACAAGGGCAGATTTATTCGTTGGGGGAGGCGTTACCGCGGATTCAGAAGCAATTTTGGAGCTTGAAGAAACTCAGGCCAAAACCTCCACTATGAAAAGGGCACTCCTTTAAAAGCCGATTTGATATTGTAGTACAGCCATGCTTTTGTATTTACTTTTCTCTATAATTCCAGGTTGATTTTCAAAGAAAATGGGTCTGAATTGAACGCCTAGACTAAGTTTATTATTTTGTCCGTTCAAATAGAAATTAATCCCTAAATCATATGTGGCCATATAATCTTGCAGTAGGTCCCAGTTTGATAATTGTACTGCTAAATTTGGCTGTAAAAAATAATTACTCACAGGAAAAGAATAACCAAATTGGGTATATATAGTTCCTCCTGTACCGAGCATTGGGAACCCGTTTCCTGGACCGTTAAAACTGACGTTTTCATTTTCTCCTGTAGCGATATTATCAGCTGCAATATTTCTATAATAGCCCGGACCAAAATCATAATTGTAGTAGCCCAAGAAAGCGGTGATACTTTTTTTACTGCCCGTGGACAAAGGGGTATTATAATAGAAATCCACTGCGTAATGACTCATGTTATAATAATGTTGTACAATGCCGCCCATACTGTTTTGCATGGCGTTTTTTTGAAACATGAAGCCCCCTCCTAAATTCAAGATTTTTTTATGATGCAAATAGGTTCCGGTGGAGTATGCTGTATGATTGGATTCCGTCTCAAAAAATTGATACTTTAAATAGCCTGACCATTTTATATGGGGTTTATTCGTGGAGAAATCAACTCCATTTTCTTTTGCAATCTCAGTATAGTAGGGTTGATTGGCTACCACTCTATAATCCCATTTTCTCCATTGTCCTTTTATCCAAGCGCCAAAACTTCTTCCAAGGTCATCACTTTTATTTAATGTGGTGAAAATAAACAGAGGGGAATCTAAAGAAAGCTGAGTTTTTGCACTTCGAATATTCCACCTACTGAGTCCCTGCCAACTGGATTTTCCCAATCCTATTTGAAACAAATCATTCGGTCGATATTCTGCATATAAATCTAGTAATCCTATTGGGGACTGTTTATCATTTCGTTGATTATAATTATTGCCTCCCAGAGATAAAAAGAAATAAACTTCATTAGATATTTTTGCCTTTGCAGCAATTCGTAGCCTTCTAACTGAAACATCCGTGACTTGATTATGTGGCTCTCTGCGTATTAGTGTTCCGGGATTTAAGTCTGTATGTCTCAACCATAATTGAGCATATACGCCAAATTGAATTCTATCTGTGTCGAAAGGTTTCGACTTTTCTTGAGTGAATCCCGTTTTTGAGATGAGTACAAGTAGAATTAAGGAAATGTGTTTTTTCATGTGTCTTTATTAAAATATCCCTAGAAATTCATACAAGAATAATAAACTAACCACGATAATTGGCCCTGTCAGCCCGGCGAGTAAACCTCCGGGTCGAAAATCTTTTTGTTTAATCAGACCTGTACTAAATGCAATCGCATTAGGGGGAGTTGAAATTGGAAAAAATAAGGCAGTTGAAGCACTTAATCCGATTACTAGTGGTAATGTCAATGGATGATTTGGTGCCATTATTATAGCAATTGGAATTAGAATTGTTGTTGCTGCGGTATTGGACATAAAATTAGATAAGGTAACTGTAAGGATGGCAAAAAATGCAACTAATAGTGCAAAAGCCATATCAAAATCTCTTAATTGACTAACGTAATAATCTGCTAGCCCTGTCTCTTGAATTGCCAGTCCCAAAGACATTCCCCCTGCAACGAGCATTAGGGTATCCCAAGGAAGTTTACGAACATCATTGCTCGAAATAATTCTAAACATGGTAAGTAGAATAATTGGAACCAAAGAAACGGTAGATGCGGGGATTCCATGAAAGTTACTGGTCATCCATAAAATCAGGGTGAATATAAGAACCCCTGAAACCAACTTTTTTCTCAACACAAAAATACGATCAGATTCTTCCTCTTTTTTTTCGCTTTCAGATTCATTTAAAAAACTTAAATCAATATGGTCAACTGTAGGAACATATCTTTTAGTTAGCCAAAACCAAAAAATTAATGTCAATATCATGGCGCTTGGAAATCCTATTGACATCCATTCCAAAAAGCCAAAGTTAATGCCGTGATTGTTTAAGGCTTCCACGGCTATTGCGTTTGTTGGAGAACCAATAATTGTTCCCATACCACCCATGGCTGCAGCTGCAGGAACTCCGATTAACACACCTTTTGAGAATTTAGCATTGGGATCTAGTGTCTTTATAAAGGGAGATACAGCAGCTATCATCATTGCAGTGGTTGCTGTATTGGACATTATCATTGAAAATATTGCAGTAGTTAACATAAGTCCCAGAAGAACGTACTTGGGTTTGCTTCCGAAGCGTTTGATGGTCAATTTAAATACGGTTCTATCCAAACCTACTTTTTGCATGCCTTCCGCCAAGAAAAAACCACCTAACATTAGCCAAATAACTGAATTTGACCAAGTCTGTGCATATTTTTGAGTTAGAGCAGAAGCATTTTCCGGATCAACTTGAACATAATAATTCCCTAAAGAAAATATTAAAAAGCCTATAATCATCAAGCCGACCGCAAAAGGGGGTATGGCCTCGGTTATCCATAGACAAACTGAAAAAATTAATAGGAATAAAACATAAACTTGCGGAGTTGAGAGTTCATCACTATTTGCGAGCATAGTGAGACTGAATGCTACAATAATTGAACTTAGGAAATAGATAATCTGAGTTTGAATGCCTACTACCTTTTGGATTTCTCCCATTATTTTGTTAGAAATGGATCTAGAGTCTCCCATATGAATTGATTAGTTGAAAACGTAAATGTAAAAAGTTAGATGATTTTATGAAATTATTAACCTTATAATTATCGAAAACGTTTTAAGTTTTAAAAACCTGAAAATCAGTATTTTAATTAAGTTAAGTATTTCGCTAAACTGATGATTATCATAGTCCTTGTCAAATCAAAAACAGTTCAGCCTTCAAGTCTTCTAATTTTTAGGTAAAGGCAATATTTATGGCTAACTTTGTACCATGAAGTACTCGAATAAACAAAACGCTCAAGAACTTGTTTGTTCCCTTAAGAACTATGGAATACGACAAATTGTGATTTCCCCTGGTTCGAGAAACGCTCCTTTGACGATATCTCTCACCAACGATTCATTTTTTGAAACTTTTAGTATTGTCGATGAAAGAGCTGCAGCATTTTTTGCTTTAGGGTTAATCCAGCAATCGGGAAAGCCGGTTGTGGTTTGCTGTACTTCAGGTTCTGCTTTATTAAACTATTATCCGGCGGTTGCTGAGGCTTACTATTCTAAATTGCCATTGATTGTTTTATCCGCTGACAGGCCTGAACAATTAATTGATATAGGGGATGGGCAAACTATTCGTCAACAAGGGGTTTTTAATAACCATATAGAAGGTTTTTTCCAGATAAAAAATAAGGGAAAGGAAATAAAGACATTTAATCGCGCATTTCGCATGGCAATTAAAGAATCAGGACCGGTTCATATCAATATTCCATTTGATGAGCCTTTGTATGATTTAGTTCCAGAGATTGAATCTTCAATTGTTGAGGCCGCCTCAACTACTTTTATTGAACCGAGTTCCAACCAAGAATTAATGTCAGACCTGGCATTGAATGAGTTTGCTGAAAAATGGAACCAAGCCAATAGGAAAATGGTTCTTGTTGGAGCGCGGAAACCAAGTGAATTAATGAATGAGCAAATTGGTAAATTATTGCAAGATCCTTCAGTTATTGTATTATGTGAAAGTTTGTCAAATATTGACCATCCAAGATTGATCAATCAAATTGACCAGTTGATTTTTACTGCGGATGATTCTGTTTTAAAGGAGCTAAAGCCAGATATACTAATTTCGTTTGGAGGTATGATAGTTTCAAAAAAGATTAAGCAAATCCTAAGAACATATTCCCCTGAAGAGCATTGGCATATTAGCCCATTTAATGCACCTGATACATTTTTTGCATTAACTGACCATATTAAAATGGATGTTGAGCTGTTTTTTAGTCAATTTTTTTGGTTGATTAAAGAGGGGCAAGGAACTTATCAAAATAATTGGATCCAAAGAAGAGATAAGCATCGAAAAAAACATGCTGAATACGTTTGTCAATTACCTTTTAGTGATTTTTATGTTTTCAGTGAAATATTTAGAGTTTTACCCAAGAATATATTGTTGCAATTGGCAAATAGTTCTGTAGTTAGATACGCGCAGTTATTTGATTATGGAAAGGGTATCGCTTCTTTTGCAAATCGAGGGACTTCGGGAATAGATGGAAGTACGTCTACAGCAATTGGTGCGGCATATAATTCAGATTTGGAGATGCAGGTTTTTGTTTCTGGTGACACTTCCTTTTTCTATGACGCCAATGGCTTGTGGAATAATTATATACCCCAAAGTTTAAAAATTATAGTTATTAATAATAATGGAGGTGGTATATTTCGGATCTTGCCGGGGCCAAAAAAATCAGGGGCTTTGTCTTATTTTGAAACGCCACATAATAGGTCAGTAAAAGACTTATGTAAGTTAAATAGTATAAGCTATAGAAAAGCGATTGACGAGGATTCTTTAGTCCTAGAACTATCAAAATTATTCCAAGATACAAAGGGGCCGAAGGTCTTGGAGGTATTCACTGACGCTGAATCAAATGATAAATTGGTCAAAAAATATTTTAAATTTTTAGCAGAATAATATGGAGTTTACACCAGGAGATGAAGTAAATATTGAAATTGGTAGATTCACTGATATCGGTATTAAAGTATATATTGAGGAGGATTTTGAGGGAATGTTATACAGAAATGAAGTTTTCCGTAAAATTAGAGAGGGTCAGCGTTTGAAGGCTTATGTTAAAAAGGTTAGAGAAGACGGCCTGATAGATGTGAGTTTGCAACCGGTCGGATTCAGAAATGCAGTGGAGACCCACAAAGAAAAAATTATGAGCAAACTTGACGAAGAGGGTGGTTTTGTGGCTTTGACCGATAAATCAAGCCCAGATACCATTAAATATCAGTTGCAGATGAGTAAAAAATCTTTTAAGCAAGCCTTGGGTGCTTTATATAAAGAAAGAAAAATAATTATTGAAGATAATGGGTTTAAAAAAAGCAAGTAGACTATGCTACTTGCTTTAAAAAATCTTGTTTTATTTTGTTTTTAAAATCTAAATCTAGCAGTAAATCCCCAGTTATTAGTTCTAAAATCATAGTCGATAAAGGTGAACCCTGGTCTCCAGTCAATCCCTACTGTTAATGGGAATTTAAAGGCGTATTCTGCACCAAAATTACCGGCTACACCGATATCAAAATCGTTCATAAACCATAATTCAGGTCCAACCCCTGGATAAAGTTTTAAGCCGTGTGCTTGATCTACTCCCCATACCCAATCAAGGTAGGTTCCTAACATTACTCCAGCGTCGTTTATCGTAAGACTTGGATGCAGTCTAGAGGCATGTGAAAAGGGAATTGTTGCGTCAATGGCAAAATCATCCCCAAATCGCACCCCTGCTTGAATACTTTGAGTTTTTTCTTTGGTGGTTGTGATTTCTGTGTTTGAGGTACTTTCTTGACCATAAGCCACTATTCCAGCGAACAAAAATAGAGTTAGAATTACTTTTTTCATAAAATTAAATTTAAATTGATAAATTAAAGATAATGAAAAATTAGATAACTTACTCATTTTTAAGGGCTGTCGTAATTTATTTTTTCCAATACTCGTTCAATATTTTTGAAATACCCATCATAGAGTTCATGTCGTCCTGAGACTTTTTCGAATCCTTGTTTATAAGCGACAAGAGATTTGCGGTAGGATTGTCCTTTTTCATAATATAATCCTACATAATAATAGCCTAAAGGTTCTTCTGGGTATAAGTCAATAATCATATTTCCAAAATCTTTTAGGTAATCTCCATTGTCCTTGTCAATTATATTTGACTCGAGTAAATAAATATCGTTTGGTCTTATTGAAATCACATTACCATAGAGATATTGAATCTTCTCGTATTTAGTTTTTAAATATTCAATGGTTTCTTTTGGGCCAAGATTTTTTATGCTTGACTCATATTCCTGAGGACTTATTGCGGCAAAATCCATGTAAAATTTTCTTAAGGCCTCTGCCAAGTATTGCGAAGTTCGCAAATACGAATCGAGTACCTTGAATTGAGGTTTGTAATATTTAAAAGTTTTATAAGGAATGGACTCAAAGGAATTTTCAACGTATAAACTTTCCTTCTGGAATTCCTCGTCTTTTCCTACGAAACCATTGGAGAAATAATAGTATAAATCATCATCTAAACTTTTGCTTTTTTGATCAATAATAAAATGAAAACCTTCGAAGTATTCAGGGTCTATAGAAATATATGCATTGAAAGCCGGAAATTCTTCCACTAGGAAATAATTGATAAAAGCGCCAGAATGATAGCCATGGCCAAGAATTTGCGTATAAAAAGACAAGGGATAATTTTCGTCAAGTGTGTTTAGTAATTCATGAACGAAATTCATGTATTTTACTCCAAACTCGTCAGGATATCCTGTCGCCAAATCGATTCCAAAATCATATTCTGCTTGTTGAGAATCACTTTTAATACCCACGACGATATGTTCTGGAGCAACACCACTATTAATGTAGTATTGTAAGGTTCCAATATAACTGTCAAATATTGGTCCACTATCTAAAATAATGGTTAATGGATAGGTTTTTAATGGATCAACCCCGAAATTTTTTGGTAAGTATATTTGCAGTATTCTCTCGTCATTGAGTTCTTCTGAAGCAAATCTTGTAATTTGTATTTCTTGTCCCCTTAGCAAAAATGCGAAACCAAAAAACAGGAGTGTTGATACTTGGCGGAGTAAACTCATATTTTTCTTATTTCGTGGTGAATGTACTATTTTTTTTCTATTTCAATAAGTTTATCTTTACCAAAAATATGAGAAATATGTATAAACCTGAATGGCAAACCGCCAAAGAATATGAAGACATAACCTATAAAAAATGCAATGGAGTTGCAAGAATAGCCTTCAATCGACCTGATGTACGAAATGCATTTAGACCTAAAACAACTTCGGAATTATATGATGCCTTTTATGATGCTCAAGAAGATACATCAATTGGAGTCGTTCTATTGTCTGCGGAGGGACCATCTACCAAGGATGGAGTTTATTCATTTTGTTCGGGTGGAGACCAAAAGGCTAGAGGGCATCAAGGCTATGTAGGTGAAGATGGAATGCACCGTTTAAATATTTTAGAAGTTCAAAGGCTGATAAGATTTATGCCTAAGGTAGTTATAGCCGTTGTTCCAGGATGGGCCGTTGGAGGAGGGCATTCTTTACATGTTGTTTGTGACATGACCTTAGCCTCAAAAGAACATGCGATCTTTAAGCAAACAGATGCTGATGTGACGAGTTTTGACGGAGGATATGGTTCTGCATATTTGGCAAAAATGGTCGGTCAAAAGAAAGCGAGAGAAATTTTCTTTTTAGGGAGGAATTATTCGGCCCAAGAAGCTTTTGAAATGGGGATGGTCAATGCCGTAGTTCCTCATGAGGAATTGGAAGATACTGCTTATAAATGGGCTCAAGAAGTTCTGGATAAATCTCCAACCTCGATTAAAATGTTGAAATTTGCTATGAATTTAACAGATGATGGTATGGTTGGACAACAAGTATTTGCGGGTGAAGCCACACGATTAGCTTATATGACTGAAGAGGCAAAAGAAGGACGAAACGCGTTTTTAGAAAAGCGTAAGCCTAATTTTAGAGATATAAAATGGATACCTTAGTATGAAGATAGTTTGTATTGGAAGAAATTATGCGAAGCATATTGAAGAATTAAATAGTGAGCGTCCAAAAGATCCTGTGGTTTTCATCAAACCCGATACCGCTGTGCTTTCTAAACAATCTCCCTTTGTAATACCAGAATATTCGAATGATGTTCATTATGAATTAGAGATTATGGTAAAAATCACCAAAGTGGGTAAGTATATTCAACAAGAGTTTGCCCATAAGTATTACGACCAAATTGGATTGGGAATCGATTTTACGGCACGTGATATTCAACAGCATTGTAAAGAGAAAGGTCTGCCTTGGGAGAAAGCAAAAGCTTTTGATGGAAGTGCCAAAGTTGGTAAATGGGTAGATAAAAATAACTTTGCAAACCTTGATCATGTAAAATTCCAGTTGTTAAAGAATGGAAAAGTAGTTCAAGATGGGGATTCATCTCATATGCTTTGGAAAATTGATGAATTAATCGCTTATGTAAGTCAGTTTTTTACGCTTAAAATTGGTGATATACTATTTACAGGAACTCCTGCGGGTGTAGGGCCAGTAGCTCAAGGAGATGAGCTGGTTGGAATGCTGGAAGGGGAAGAGAATCTTCGACTAAGAATTAAATAAAAAAAAGCTCCTTATGGAGCTTTTTTTAGGTCATATGTATTGAAGTAGGTTCCCATAATTACTATGCTTAGAAGAACGGCTGCTCCCAATTGATGTATTACGCCAAGACTAACGGGTACTGCATTAATAAGGGTCAAGACACCAAGCAAAAATTGGATCAAAACCATAATGAGTAAAGCGAGATTACTTTGCTTTTGATAATTACTACTTTCTAGCTTTTTTCCTTTAAAGTAAATATAGGCTACTAAGGAAACTACTACCACTGCAAACCATCTGTGAATAAACTGAACGCTTATTGGATTTCCTATAAGGCTAATCCAACCATCATTATTGAATGCTTCGAAGATACCAGAAGCAACCCACTGATTTCCCATTTTTGGATAGGTTGGAAAAATCAACCCTGCCTTGAGTCCAGCAACGAAGGCTCCATAAATAATTTGTATTCCGAGTATAACTATTAAGGCAATATAAGAGCTTCGAAGTGAACTAGGTTGTTTGCCTCGGTTTGGAAAAAACACACCCATTGCCGTCCATAAAATATAACTTACCAAGAGCAATGCAGTCGATAAATGCAGTGCTAATCGATAATGACTCACTGCGGGGTTACTTACAAGCCCACTTTTAACCATATACCAGCCAATAAGTCCTTGCAAGCCTCCAAGAAAGAAAATGACAATGAGGTTAATTTTTAAATGCTTATCCTTTAGTTTGTTAGTGAATAAAAAATAGAGGAAAGGAAATAAAAAGACCAGCCCAATTACACGACCAATAAGTCGGTGAAAATACTCCCAGAAAAAGATTTCCTTAAAATCTTCAAGTTCGAAATGTGCATTGATTTTTTGAAATTCTGGAGAACTTTGATAGTTTTCAAATTCCGCCTGCCATTCTAACTCGGTAATCGGTGGAACAATTCCAGAAATAGGTTTCCAATCTACCATTGACAGCCCTGAATGTGTCAATCGAGTGATCCCTCCAATCACGACCATACTCATTACTAAAAAAGCTCCTAAAAGCAACCAGTATCCAACAATTTTATCCGTTTTTTCCTGCATGAAGCAAATTTAAGCAATCGAATAATTAGCTAATTGAAAAAAAGTGGATTTTTGTTATTTAGATTCATTCCAAACAATACTTTTGGCAACTAGGGTGTCAAAAAACTTTAGCAATAGACGTCTATTATAAAACTGAGTAAGTCTAATTTGTTTAAAATAAACTTAAAAGGTCAATAGGAGGGTTGTCGTAGTAAACAACTTTAGAGGCACGTTTTTCATCCTTTAAATAACTCCTTAGAATTCGGGAGATATCCTTATTGTGTTTTGCCGGTAGTAGTTCAGATTTGATTAATTGATATTTAGCATCCGCTTCTGTTACTTGAGCTAATTTCTCTGTATTCATATAGGCATAACCTTGATACAGGCCGCATTCGACTAAAACTACAGCCGTCTCATGTTCATGACGCCCTGCTTCTTTTATCATAAATGTTTTCGGTTCTTGATAGACCGTGGAAATTGCTTGATCTACTCTTAAGTTATAAGCGATTACAGATTCCTTGTCGCAACAAACGCCATGGCATGATTTCAGTTGATAATGAAAGCATGCGGTATTACTTTGCTGTAAATGACAGTATTTGGGGCAAAGCTCAAACTCTTCACAGAGTTTGTTTAAAAACTCACGACAAGCTCCTTGGTTGGCGAAGGTGATTAAAGGTTTGGGGATTTGTTTTAGGCTGGCATAAGCCAAGTGTTTAATTCCTTTTTGATCGGTATAGCTAAAGAGTCCAAAACTGTCATTGCTTCTTCTCTGTGCTCGATTGAACAATGGAAAATGTTGTTTTATTTCAGCTGATTCATGTAAAAGAGCCAAGAGTTCACTGCCGGTTTCCTCGAAACTAATGTCTGCGGTTTGACGACACATTTTTTGTTCCTTTCGGGCTTTGTCATAAAAATGACTGAGCACACGGGCTCTTATGTTGTTTGCTTTTCCGACATAAATGATTTTTCCGTGTTCATCTTTAAAATAATATACTCCAGGTCTCTTAGGTAAGGCATCAACCTTTTTTTTGTCTAAAAGTGGTGGTAAAGTTCCGTCTAATGACCTCGGATTTAATGCGGCTCGTATGGCTCCGATTTCGTCAGTCTTTAATAATTTCTCAAACAAGATTACTGTCGCGGCTGCATCTCCTCTCGCGCGGTGGCGATCAGATAAAGGGATGTCTAGATTGCGACATAATTTGCCTAATGAATAAGAATTCAAACCGGGAATAAGTTTGCGTGAAAGTCTTACGGTACAAAGTTTTTTGCGCTTATAACTCGCTCCTAATGCAGCGAATTCCGCAGCGATTATATTGTAGTCAAAATTGACATTGTGAGCTACAAAAACAGCTCCTTCAGTCATTTCATAAACTTTTTTGGCTATTTCATAGAATTTGGGTGCATTTCGAACCATGGAGTCATCAATCCCTGTGAGTCCGGTGATGAAATTTGGAATAGGGCATTCAGGATTGACTAGGGAACAATATTCCTCAATAATCTTTTCGCCATCGTGTAAAAAGATGGCGATTTCTGTTATTTTTTGTCCTTTGCGACCACTCCCGGTGGTTTCTATGTCAATTATCGCGTAATTCATTAAGCAATACTCTTTTGTAAGGCCTTGAGCTCTACTTGTAAGCCATTAAACATTTGAAGGATGCTCGAAATTTTTAATTCATGAGGTTCGTATTCTTGAGTATTAATACTACAAGTAAACTCCCAAGCTTCTAGAATTTCATTCAATGGAACTTCAAAAGGCTCATAAATTTCATTGTCTGATTTTAAAATCAGTTTATTGTCTTTCTCTAATTCGTTGTATACGCGTTTGTAAACAATTCCTTCATTGAGAGTCACTACAATGTAGGTTTGCCCTGACTTAATATCTCTTAAATCTTCAATAAACTTAGCGACTACATAAGATCCATCTTTTAAAGGAAGCATAGAGTCTCCTTTGATGGGAAAAGCACGGTGTTTTCCAGTAGGTAAAAAAGGAAGTTTGATCTGCTCGAGTTGTTCAATATATTCAGGATCTGCATAACCCTTTAGATAACCTGCTGAAGCTCGAACAGGGACGACTTCAATTAAATCTTCGTTGTTACCATCTACAGTTATGGGGAATAATACCCGTTGATTTCCTACTTCAATAAAAGAAAAATCTGTCGATGGGGTCAAATCATTTTTGATCAAAATATCAACCGGAACTTTGAAGTAATCCGATAGTTGTATGAGCATTTCTATAGGAGGTTCACTACGACCTTCTTCGTAGGATCCTATACGTGATCTCGGAATACAAAACTCTTCAGCAAGCTGTTCTTGAGTTAATCCCTTGAGATAGCGTAAGTGACGAATATTTGATGCGATTTTTTTCATAATACTACAAATATAAGCAAACATGACTACAAATTGTAGCTAATTTTGTAAAAAAATATTCATGCTCTTAAATACCCATACATATTATAGCTTACGCTATGGAGTGCTTTCTGTCCAAAACCTTCTGGAGACCTTGAAAAAAGAGGGTTTTCATCAAGTGGCTTTGACAGATGTCAATAGTACTTCAGCAAGTATGGATTTTTTGAATCTCGCTCCAAAATACGGAATAAAACCCGTTTTAGGAGTTGATTTTCGTAAAAGTGCTACTTGTTTGTATGTGGTTTTGGCACGAAGTTCAAAAGGTTATCAAAAACTCAATCATTATTTGAGTGAAGGATTGCTTCGAGGAGGTTTTGACTTAGAGCCTCCGCCTATAGAAGATACTTGGGTGATTTATCCAGGGGAAGTATTGTTAAAGGAGGGAGGATTCGCTGAGCGTGTCCAGTATCTTGCGCCACATGAATTCATCGGACTGCGGGCGGAGACTCTCTCCAAACTTTCCTTTATCAAAGGGGAGATTCCTTATGATAAACTCGTTTTTATGCAATCGTTTAGTTTTCGTCATAAAAAGGATTTTAACACCCATCGTTTACTGAGGGCTATTGATCACAACACCTTGTTGAGCAAGCTCAGTGCAGAGGATCAAGGGAGTGTAAAAGATGTTTTTGTGTCAAGAGACCAGGTGGTTCGAGACTTCCGCGCTTATCCTCAAATTTTGGCCAATACTACTCGTTTACTCGATCAGGTCAATTACGATTTTAATTTCTCACTTGCTAAGCCAGAGAATCAAGCCACTTATACTGCTAACCGGGGTTTGGATTCCCGCTTGTTGAGAAAGTTGGCCTATAAAGGAATACCCTATCGCTATAAACGCGTTGGAGACCGTGTGCTTAAGAGGTTAAATAAAGAATTGGAGATCATCGAGCAAAAGGATTTTGTTTCTTATTTTTTGATCAATTGGAAAATTTTAAAATATGCGCGATCTCAAGGTTATTTTTATGTAGGGCGCGGTTCCGGAGCGAATAGCTTAGTCGCTTATTTATTGAGAATTACAGATGTTGACCCCATAGAATTAGACTTATATTTTGAACGTTTTATCAATTTGTACCGCTCGAATCCACCAGATTTTGATTTGGATTTTTCTTGGAGGGATCGCGATGATGTGACGCGCTATATTTTTGATCGTTTTAAGCATACCGCCTTAATTGCTGTATACAATACCTTTAAGTATCGAGCGGCTGTTCGTGAATTATCTAAGGTTTTTGGTCTACCTAAAGCAGAGATTGATCGCCTTTCGGCCGGACAAGCACCGCGAGACGAACTCTCTGCTTTGGTTTTGAAATACAGTAAGTACATCCAAGGGTTCCCGAATTACTTGGGAATTCATGCAGGAGGGATTGTGATTGCTCAGCGTCCTATCACTGCCTATGCGGCTACTTTTATGCCTCCAAAGGGCTATCCGACTTTGCAATTTGATATGCATGTAGCTGAATCTATTGGCTTGTATAAATTTGATATTTTATCTCAACGAGGTTTAGGGAAAATTAAAGAAGCGGTGCAGTTAGTCGCTCAAAACTACCCCAATATTGAGGCGATAGACATTCATGATATTAGGCGTTTTAAACAAGATTTAAAAATCAAGCATATCCTTAGAAACGCCGAGGCAATTGGTTGTTTTTATGTGGAATCTCCTGCGATGAGAATGTTACTTAAAAAACTTCAAGTAGATCATTATTTGGGATTGGTAGCGGCTTCTTCTGTCATTCGCCCTGGAGTCGCAAAATCAGGGATGATGCGCACCTATATCGAGCGCTTCCGTAATCCTGAGAAAAGAAAAGAAGCTCATCCGATACTGGCTGAAATCATGCAAGAGACTTATGGGGTGATGGTCTATCAGGAAGATGTTATTAAAGTTGCTCATTATTTTGGTGGACTGAGCTTAGGAGAGTCTGATATGCTCAGAAGAGCGATGTCTGGTAAATCTCGATCTAAAGATGAATTTACTAAGCTAGAGCATCGATTTTTTGAAAATTGCAAAGCCCGTGGTCACGATGAATTACTCAGTAGGGACATTTGGAGGCAAATTGCTTCTTTTGCAGGTTATGCTTTTGCTAAAGGGCATTCAGCTTCTTATGCTGTAGAGAGTTATCAGAGTTTATACCTCAAGGCCTATTTTCCTGTAGAATATATGGTTGCTACAGTAAATAATGGGGGAGGATTTTATAAGCGAGAACATTATTTACACGAAGCGCGTATGCATGGTGCTCGCCTTCATCCACCTTGTGTAAACCGAGGAAGTGTATCGACTACTGTCAGTGGGAAGGATGTGTATTTAGGTTTTGAGCTCTTGCATAGCTTTGAGACCAATAGTGGCTTGCTTTTGTTAAAAGAGCGATTAAAAAATGGCCCTTTTGAAAGTTTGGATGATTTTTTGGAGCGTCTAAGTTTACCTATGGAACAGGTGCAGATTCTGATAAAAATCCAAGCGTTTCGATTTACTAAAAGACCTAAGAGAGCGTTGCTTTGGGAGTTGCATATGAAGTTGGGTAAGCTGGATCAAAACCCGGATGAGTTGAGTTTATTTAAATCACCTGCTAAAGATTTCAAGACTCCTTTACTCAAAGCAGACCATTTAGAAAATGCCTTTGATCAAATAGAGTATTTGGGATTTGGGCTTTGTCATCCCTTTGATTTACTTAAAGAACTTCCGCCTAGTCATTATTTGGCAAAAGATTTAATTGGCTTGGAAGGTCAGTTTGTTGAGGTCTATGCCTCTTATGTTACAGCTAAACACACGCGAACGGTCAAAGGAGAGATTATGCATTTTGGAACCTTTTTGGATAAAGAGGGGCATTTTATTGATACGGTTCATTTTCCACAACAAGCCAAGCAATACCCCTTTAGAGGACGTGGGGTTTATCGTGTATTTGGTAAAGTGGTGCTGGAGTTTGACTGTGTCTCTATTGAAGTGAGTGCTATGGATAAATTAGATATGATAAGTGACCCGCGTTATGGATAGAGCAATAGTACATATGGACTTAGATACGTTTTTTGTGTCTTGTGAGCGTTTAATAGATAGTCGTTTAAACAACCGGCCGGTTTTGATTGGCGGGGTTTCTGATCGGGGAGTAGTAGCTTCTTGTTCTTATGAGGCTCGTAAATTTGGAGTGCATTCGGCCATGCCTATGCGTATGGCTAAACAATTGTGTCCGGAGGCTGTTATTCTTAGGGGAAATTCCGGGATCTATTCCAAATATTCCAATTTGGTTACAGATGTGGTCAAGGATAGTGTGCCGCTTTATGAAAAGAGTTCCATCGACGAGTTTTATATCGACTTGAGTGGTACAGATCGTTTTTTTGGTTGTTATCAAATGGCAATAGAGTTGAGAGAGCGTATTATGAGGGAGACGGGCTTGCCGATCTCTTTTGGGATGTCAATAAACAAAACCGTTTCCAAAATTGCTACAGGTGAGGCTAAGCCCAATAATAAAATTCAAATACATAAGGGTTTGGAAAAACCTTTTTTGGCACCGCTTTCTGTGCGTAAAATTCCGATGGTAGGGGAGCGAACTTACAAATCGCTCTGTGATCTTGGTTTAAAGCGGATAAAAACCATACAAGAGATGCCTTTGGAAATGATGCAAAGAGTCTTTGGTAAAAACGGAGTGGGAATTTGGAAAAAAGCCCAAGGGATAGACCCCAGTCCTGTGGTTCAATACAATGAGCGCAAGAGCATTTCTACTGAACGAACTTTTGACAAGGATACTATAGATATTGACAAGCTCAAATCTATACTGTTGGGAATGGCCGAAAACCTCTTGTATCAACTTCGTCGAGGAGATAAACTCACGGGTTGTGTGACTGTTAAGATTCGTTATTCTGATTTTCAGACTTATACCATGCAGCGAAAAATTCCATATACCAGTGCGGATCATTTGGTGATTCCCATGGTGATGGATATTTATAAAAAACTCTATCAGCGTAGAATGCTGGTCCGACTTATAGGAGTTCGCTATTCTCATCTGGTTCAGGGAGGTTATCAAATGAATCTTTTTGATGCGCGTCCCAAACTGGCTAACCTCTACCAAGCTATGGATAAAATGAGAGAACGCTACGGAGATCGGGCAGTTATTCGGGCAGCTTCTATGGGAGCTCGAACTATAGGAAGATCAAATCCTTTTAACGGAGAAGCACCGCCTCTTCTTGCAAATCGAAGAACTTAAAGCTACCTTTGTCCGATGCGAGCAGAACTCATAACTATAGGAGATGAAATCCTTATTGGACAAATAGCAGATACCAATTCTCAATGGATGGGGGTCGAGCTGGGAAAAATAGGTGTTTCCGTAGCTAGAATACATTCTATATCTGATCATAGACAAGAAATTTTGGACAGTTTATCGGAAGTTTATGACCGCGCTGATTTAGTTATAATCACTGGGGGATTGGGTCCGACTAAGGATGATATTACTAAAAAGACTTTAGCGGATTTTTTTCAGGATGAACTAAAGATGGATCAAGAAATTTTGGATCATGTCAAAGCCTTTTTTGCAAAGCACAATTATCCTTTTACGCGTTTAAACAATGGTCAAGCCTTGATGCCACAAAAAGCACAAGCTTTGATGAATCATTGGGGAACTGCACCGGGAATGTGGTTTGAGCAAGGAGGAAAGGTAGTAGTGTCTTTGCCGGGTGTTCCATATGAGATGAAGCAGTTGATGACCCACGAGGTTTTGCCCCGTATTAAGTCTCGTTATAAGCTGCCGATAATTATACATAGAAATATCATGACCTATGGAATGGGAGAAAGTATGCTGGCTGAAGAGATTGAGGCTTGGGAGGAAGCGCTTCCAGATTATATTTCATTGGCCTATTTACCTTCTTTAGGAAGTTTAAAGTTGAGGTTGACCGCTCGAGGAGAAGATAGAAATCTCTTAGAAGAGACTTTAGATCACTTGATAAGTGATTTACACAATTATATCGGTAAGCAGATCGTTGGTTATCAAGAAGAGGAAACCTTAGAGGCTGCTATAGGGGAGTTATTAAAAACTAAAGGACAAAATCTAGCGACAGCAGAAAGTTGTACAGGTGGAATGATTGCAGAAATGATTACCGCTGTTCCTGGTGCTTCAGGCTATTTTAAAGGAGGGCTTATCGCCTACAATAAACACATTAAAATTCACGAATTAGGGGTTGATGAGCGTTTGATTGATAAATATTCCGTGGTAAGTGCCCAAGTTGCTGAAGCAATGGCCGAAGGAATCCGTAAAAAATTCAATACAGATTACGCTATAGCGACTACCGGAAATGCCGGTCCAACCACTGATGAAACCGATGAGACTTTGGGAGTGGTTTATATTTCAATAGCCTCTAAATCAGGAGTTTATTCTGAAAAATTTAGTTTTGGTCAGCCAAGAGAACGCGTTATTAAAAGAGCCTCAAATAAGGGCTTAGAGCTTCTGAAACAAATAATTATAAAAAACAAGGAAGAATTGTTTGTGAGTTAGTGTAAAAATTCGTTAATTTGCACCTCGTTTTGAAATAACAATATTAAAATAAATACTGGTAGAGATGTCTAGAATTTGTGAACTTACAGGAAAGAAAGCAATGGTGGGGAACAATGTTTCTCATGCCTTGAATAGAACAAAGAGAAAATTTAACGCTAACTTGATGACTAAGCGTTTTTATATTCCAGAAGAAGATAAGTGGATTACTCTTAAAGTTTCTGCAGCAGCGTTGAAAACAATCAACAAGAAAGGAATTTCTGCTGTGATCAAGGAAGCAAGAGAAAAAGGTTTTTTGAAAAAATAAAAATTTAGCGAGAGATGGCAAAAAAAGGAAATAGAGTTCAAGTAATCTTAGAATGTACTGAGCACAAAGCTTCTGGAAAACCAGGAACTTCAAGATATATTACAACAAAGAATAAGAAAAACACTCCTGATAGAATGGAATTGAAGAAATTCAACCCAATCTTGAAGAAGATGACAGTTCATAAAGAAATTAAATAATTAGGTCATGGCAAAGAAATCCGTAGCAACATTACAATCTGGTTCTAAAAGATTATCAAAAGCTATCAAGATGGTTAAATCTCCAAAAACAGGAGCTTACACTTTCGTTGAAGCGATCATGGACCCCTCTTTAGTAAAAGACTATTTTAAGAAATAAGTAATTACTTAAGACTATAATATAGAGCTACTTTCTAATGAGAAAGTAGCTTTTTTTTGTTTAATTTTGTTTCACTTTAAAAATCACCACTATGGGACTGTTTAATAAAATATTTTCTTCAGATAAAAAAGAGACATTAGACAAAGGATTGGAGAAATCCAATGCGTCATTTTTAAACAAATTGTCTAAAGCTGTTGCTGGAAAATCTAAAGTTGATGACGATGTTTTAGATGATTTGGAAGAAGTTTTAATTACTTCTGATGTGGGAGTGGAGACTACCCTAAAAATTATTGATCGAATTGAAGCCCGCGTTTCAAGAGATAAGTATTTAGGTGCCTCTGAACTCAATGAAATATTGAGGGAAGAGATAGCGGGTCTTCTCGCTGAGACGAATGTGGAGGATGCAATTGACTTTGAAATCCCTAAGGACAAAAAGCCTTATGTGATTATGGTGGTAGGAGTCAATGGTGTAGGTAAAACGACTACCATTGGTAAACTCGCATCTCAATTCAAAGCAAAAGGTTTAAAAGTAGTTCTTGGTGCTGGTGATACCTTTAGAGCAGCCGCAATAGATCAGTTAGAAGTATGGGCAAAACGAGTAGATGCGCCTATAATCAAACAAGAGATGGGATCAGATCCTGCTTCTGTTGCCTATGATACGCTTCAATCTGCTGTAGCAAATGATGCAGATGTCGTCATCATAGATACCGCTGGTCGTTTACACAACAAAGTGAATTTAATGAATGAACTCTCAAAAATTAAGAGGGTGATGCAAAAAGTGGTTGCAGATGCACCCCATGATGTAATGTTAGTTTTGGATGGTTCAACAGGTCAAAATGCTTTTGAGCAAGCAAAACAATTTACCAAAGCAACTGAAGTAACTTCATTAGCAGTGACTAAATTAGACGGTACCGCTAAAGGAGGCGTAGTGATTGGAATATCTGATCAATTTCAAATCCCTGTAAGATATATAGGTGTTGGTGAGGGAGTAGATGATTTACAGGTCTTTAATAAAATTGAGTTCGTAGACTCTTTTTTTAAAAAATAATTAATGAGAACACGTTCAACAAAACAAAATAAAATTAATGTGGTAACCTTAGGTTGCTCAAAAAATATCTATGATTCAGAGGTATTGATGGGACAATTAAAGGCCAACAACAAAGAAGTAGTGCACGAAGACGAGCAGGACGATGGAAATATTGTTGTGATCAATACCTGTGGGTTTATTGGCAAAGCCAAGGAAGAATCTGTGAATACTATTTTGCACTATGTCAATAAGAAAGAGGAGGGACTTGTAGATAAAGTATTTGTCTCAGGATGCCTTTCTGAACGTTACAAGCCAGATTTAGAAAGGGAAATTCCAGATGTAGATCAATATTTTGGAACCCACGATTTACCTGTGCTTTTAAAGGCTTTGGAAGCTGATTATAAACATGAATTAGTAGGGGAGCGTCTGACTACAACACCGAAGCACTACGCTTATATGAAAATTGCAGAAGGTTGTGATAGACCTTGTTCATTTTGCGCAATCCCACTAATGAGAGGAGGCCATAAATCGACTCCAATTGAAGACCTCGTTATTGAAGCTGAAAAATTAGCAGCGAAGGGAATCAAGGAATTGATTTTGATTGCACAAGATTTGACCTATTATGGACTGGATCTTTACAAAAAAAGAGCTCTAGCGGATCTATTAAAAGAATTGGTTAAGGTAGAAGGAATAGAGTGGATCCGTTTACACTATGCTTTTCCAACTGGATTTCCGGTGGATGTTCTCGAGGTGATGAGAAATGAAGAGAAGGTTTGTAATTATCTCGATATTCCTTTACAACATATTAATGATGAGGTGTTGAAATCTATGCGTCGTGGAACCAGTCATAAAAAGACTACAGACCTGATTCATAAATTCCGTAAAGAAGTACCGAATATGGCCATAAGAACGACCTTAATATGTGGTTATCCAGGTGAAACTGAAGAACAATTTCAAGAAATGAAACAATGGGTTCAAGAGATGAGATTTGATCGCTTAGGGGCCTTTGCTTACTCGCATGAAGAAAACACTCATGCCTATAAATTAGTGGATGACGTTCCAGAAGATGTAAAAGAGGCGCGAGTTGCTGAAATTATGGATGTTCAGGGACAAATTTCCTTTGAATTAAATCAGGAACGCGTTGGCAAAACCTTTAAAGTGTTGTTTGACCGTAAAGACGGGAACTACTTTGTGGGTAGAACAGAATTTGATTCTCCAGATGTAGATAATGAAGTTTTGGTTGATGCAAGAGAACATTATATTAGAGTCGGTGAATTTGCTCAAATCAAAATTACCGAAGCTGGAGACTACGATTTGTACGGAGAACCGGTTTAGAAATTATAAAACAAAAAAAAGCCCCAATTAAGGGGCTTTTTTTGTGCTTAAAGTCTTACTTTATCAGAGTTACACATGAATACCGCATTTGCCATAAAGAGTTTTCCATTTTCCCAGAAGGATCTAAATAGCGGATTGTCAACCATATAAATGATCGAACCACGACCAAATGATTCTTCACCAAATAAAAGTGAGTTAGGTACTTGTTCTGCTGCTTTAAATCCTGCAAAACCTGATACAGATTCAGCTCCACTTGGGAAATAACCGGCATTAATTCCACCATTGGTCAATAATTCATATGAGCTTCCACTTAATTTTAGTGAAAAATAGGCGTCCCCATAACCAAATGCAAGTGGATGTGTAGGGTCTAAATTTGCTTTAAATACGGCACCAGTTATAAGATTTGAAATGCTTTCTCTTTCCTGAGTTGTAAAGGGTTTCAAATTTGGTCCATCACTATAATCCAACGATTTTCTCTTTAGTGAGAAACCGGTTTTTTCATTGAAGCTATTCAAAGCATTTCCAATTGCAATTACCGTTCCTCCGCCACGAGCGAATTCTTTTACTTGATCCATACCACTTGTACCATAGTACCCATTTGGCATGATCAGTACATCGTATTTTGACAAGTCCACAGAGCTTACATAATCCGTGTCTATAATAGTAATTGGATATTTTAATTGAGTTTCAAAGAAATGCCAGATTTCACCGAAACTATAAGAAGAAGTGCCTTCTCCTGATAAAAGGGCAATACGTTGCTTATTGAGTCGCTTTACATTATAAGCACCAAAATCTACTCCTTTATCTGAAAAACCAGT
This sequence comes from Flavobacteriaceae bacterium, assembly GCA_049606855.1. Lineage (GTDB taxonomy): Bacteria > Bacteroidota > Bacteroidia > Flavobacteriales > Flavobacteriaceae > JBELHR01. Next base: position 29,903 of record JBMYVY010000001.1, read on the forward strand.
TGAAACTGCTTCCAAACTTCTTCCATTACTTTTTGCGATTCCCTTGAGTTTAGCATCGAAATCATCAAAAGAAAGATTATCTCTTTTTAAGATTATCAACGTCCCTGGAGCATAAGTTTTACTATTTTGTTGGAAAGAACGCTCAGTAAATCTTACGACCATACCCTCATTCATCATCTGAGATAAGAACGTAGCATCTTTTAGATTATTCCACTTGGCTACGTAGCCATAAGTAGATGAAGCGTCTGCTGTTTCAGTAGAATTGGGTTTTGCTGATTGTGTTTGAACAGGCATTGAGGTTGCCGCTGCATCAATTCCATAAGCATAAGGAAGCGCCCATGCTGTAATGTCGTAGGTCAAAGAATCACTTAGAGTAGCCTGTGGTTCAAATAGTACCTTAACCATTTTACCTTTTGGTTGATTTATTGATACTACCAAATCATTTTTAGCCACCGCAATTCTTCCTTCTTTTGATTGGGTATAATTATATCCTTTAACTGCTCCACCTTTTGCATAAGCATATTTAATCTCATGCTTGTCTAATAAATCCGTTAGTTTATCAATCTTATCTTGATCCTTTGAGCTCAAAACAAAGTTTTTGTACGTTCCATTTGTTGTTGCAAAAAACTTTTCAAATTCACTTACCAATTTAGAAGCGTTAGTTGAGGCCATTTCTACAGTACTCAGACCAGTTGTGGTGTGATGATCAACTCTATCAATTAGCGTTAGGGTTTCACCTTCAGAATTAATTACTCCCAAACCACCTCTGGAGTGACCGCCTTGTTCATAAGTCATCCCAATAGCTCCCATATAAGTTGGATAGGTATCTCCATAGGATGGGTAGAATAAATCAAAACGCTCACGAGTGAAGTACAACCAACCCTCTTGATCAAAATATTTTGCATGATTTCTACCGATTGCAGTTTGAAAATCTCTTTGCCAATCTGTAATTACCTCGTGAAAAGGTTCCGCAGCTGGGGCAAAGTAATAAGGCTCGTTGATTCCTTGTTCATGAAAGTCCACATGTACTTGTGGCATCCATTTGTTGTATACAGCTATCCTTTGTTGTGACTCTACTTGACTCAACCATGCCCAATCTCTATTTAAATCAAATAAATAGTGATTTGGACGGCCTCCTGGCCATCCTTCATGGTGTTCTTTTGAATCAAGGTGGGCATTGTATGGGGTAGATTTCACCTCATTATACCAATTGATATAGCGATCTCTACCGTCAGGATTTACACAGGGGTCCATAATTACTACCGTGTTCTCCAACCAATCCTGTTTTTCAGTGATTAATTGATGCACCGTCTTCATGGCTGCTTCTGAAGATGAAGCTTCGTTACCGTGAACATTATAACTTAGCCAAACTACAGTAATCCCTAGGTTTTTCGCCGCCTGATCCACTAGCCCCGCATGAGCCAGGTTATTCATTCTAATCGACTCTAATTCTTTTAAGTTTTTCTCGCTACTGACATAAGCCAAATATAAAGGTCGTCGTTCGTTTGTTTCACCGTATTGACTCAGTTCAACATTAGGAGATTGTTCAGCGACCAATTTGAAATAATCGACTACTTGGTGATGACGTGAAAATTGAGTTCCGATTTCGTAACCTAAAAATTCTTTAGGAGAACTGAGTTCTTGAGCAGTTAAACTCGTGTTCCAAAACATTAAAAAAGCAAAGAATACTATTCCTTTAAAGAGTTTCATGAATGTGATTTTTAATTGAAGATTAAAGAAACAAATTTTATTCGAATCTTGCATATGAGCCTGAGATAAAAATTGAAATTACTATCTTTATAAACCTAAAACCTTGAATGTATTGAACCACAGAGCCCTTAAAGTTTCCATAAACGAAACAGATTATTTTTCTTCTCTTATGATTGATTATAAGAACCAAGAAAATAAATTAGACTCCTTTTATAATAGATATCCATTACTGGATAATTTTCAGGAACAAATTCAAGAAAAACAAAGCAATTATTCAAAGGAATCTCGAACCGTTCTAGTTCAGGCACTTCGAAGACAATATGAGAATGAGGTTTTGACTGAAGAAGTAGATCAAAATTTAGCACTTTTAGCTCAAGAAAATGCCTTTACTATAACCACTGGGCATCAACTAAATATTTTTACTGGTCCATTATATTTTTGGTACAAAATTATAAACGTTATAAAACTTTGTGATGAGTTAAAGCTCAAGTACCCAAAAAATGAGTTTATTCCGATTTATTGGATGGCCTCAGAGGATCATGATTTTGATGAAATTCACTACTTCAATTTTAGGGGAAGAAAATTATCTTGGAATCACAATCAAGGTCCGGCAGTCGGGCATTTGGATTTAAATGGATTCGAGGAGCTATATAGAGAGTTCGATGATTTACTTGGAAATGGTCAAAATGCGGATGAATTACGCAGATTGTTTAAGGAAAGTTATTTTGAAAAGGATAATTTGAGTGCAGCAACACATCATTTAGTTCATGAATTATTTAAGGACAAAGGGCTGCTCATTCTAGATGGAGACGATCGTGAATTAAAGCGACTTTTTTCACCAGTGATGAAAGATGATTTGCTTAATCACAATGCTTATCAACAAGTGAATACTACAATTGATGCATTGAAACAAGAATATAAAATACAGGTAAATCCTCGAGAGATCAACCTTTTCTATTTACAGCATAAGAATCGATCTCGAATCGTAAGGAGTGATTCAGGTTTTGAGCTTGCAGATTCAAGTAAATTCTTTACTCAAGAGGAATTACTAATGGAATTAGAATCCAATCCTGAGCGATTTAGTCCTAATGTAGTATTAAGGCCTCTTTATCAAGAATCAATACTTCCGAATTTGGCTTATATTGGGGGGGGCGGTGAAATTGCCTATTGGTTTGAATTAAAAGGCATGTTCGATCAATATAAGGTGAGTTTTCCCATGTTGATTTTGAGGAATTCTCTATTAATTCTCAATGAAAAGCAAATTAAAAAGGCTGAGAAATTGGATTTAGATCCAAAGTGTTTGTTGAGGAAAAAAGAAAATTTGATTGATATAATGCTCCCGAAGTACAGCAGTTTAAATTGGGATTTTTCTGAAAAAATCAAGTTTCTAGAACATCAATTTCAAGAGCTTTTTGAAATCGCCAATCAGACCGATAAATCGTTTCATGGGGCTGTAGCAGCTCAAGAGAAAAAGCAGATCAATGGATTAAAGCATCTGGAAAAGCGATTAAAAGTTGCTGAAAAACGAAGGCTTTATGATAAAATTACTCGCTTGGAATCTTTACATGAACAAGTCGCGCCTAATGACTCCTTGGAGGAAAGACAACGGAATTTTTCAATCTATTACGAGCAATATGGTTCGTTGTTATATGATGCCATATATGAGCATATGGATCCGCTTGCCATGGAGTTGACCATCTTGATTTTTGATTATTAATCGAATTTCTCAATTTTAATAAGACTCCATAAACCTTTGTCAGCCTGAAAGTAATAATTGATTGCATTGGATTTTTCTGCAATTGGATACCAATGAACTAAACGCTCATTATTAGGCTGTAGAACGGCATTGAAATTGTCATAAATTTGAGTGCGTTCTTTTGCGATTTCTAAATAGAACTTTTGATATTCCCAATCACTTGATTTAAGGATTAAGGTGTCCAAACTCAACACACTATCTTTTTCCTCATAAACATAAGTTAAGGGGAATTGAATTCTGCTTTTTTGAAAACTGCTATCCTGCATAAATCGATCGAAAAATAATTGGAAATCTTCATTATTTGAGGCCTTGGCGTTGTTATTCAATGCTGCGTTATTCAGCCGCATCAATAAACGTACCTCTTCTTGTAGTTTGCTTATTTCTTTACTCGATTGCTCCAGGGATTTGTTGTTATATTTAAATACTGCAACTTGAGCTCGCACGGAATCCACTAACATCATTTGCCTCATTAAGGCAAGGTTTTGTTCCAGTAATTCAATGTTTTTTTCGCGCAACTGTTGAATTTCAGATTCTTGTTTTAGCAAAGCTTCCTCGGAATTAGAACAAGAGACAAAAACCAAAAAGATTAATAAGATTTTGAAGTTGCGCATATGATTTTTTCTGGGCAATATAAGAACAAATTATAAGTGTTTATGAATTTGATCAAGGGTTTTTGATTTCTGAAATTTGAGTTTATCACTTTTTGGACTTCCTACAATTTGTGATGCATAGATTCCAGTATGTCCTGAGAATAAATAGGCGACTACACATGCAATACCGACGTATACACCTACATCAGCACCGAAGAGTTCTATTCCCATTAGTGTACAGGCGATTGGTGTGTTTGTCGCTCCAGAAAACACAGCCACAAAACCCATAGCAGCGAGTACAGGCATGGGTAAGGGGAGTATCCAAACCAATGCATTTCCTAAGGTAGCTCCAATAAAGAATAAGGGAGTCACTTCTCCACCCTTAAAGCCCATTCCTAAAGTGAAGGCGGTAAATAGTATTTTGAGTAGAAAATCATAAGAGTTCAATTGCATATCAAAAGAATCCACTATGGTTTCTACCCCTAAGCCCATGAATTTTGTAGTTCCCATGAAATAGAAAGTTACAGCAAGAATTACTCCTCCTACAACTGGTCTTAAAGGGGGGTATTTAATCTTTTTAGAAAGATCCGTAAAAAAGTGTGTCGAACTCGAGAATAGCATGGCCGCATAGCCAAAGGCTATACCTGCAACGATTGCAGATAACAAGTTAACTGGGTCAATTTCTGGAATAATTGCGGGATCAAAATGATAATCAGTATGGTGAATTGGCCATAAATGACCAGCCCAGTCTGCGACGACTGCTGCAATAAAAGAAGGTAGAATAGCCTCGTAGCGCATTCGACCTAGAACCAAGACCTCCAGCCCGAATACAGCACCAGCAAGAGGAGTCCCAAATACAGAGGCAAATCCTGCGGAAATCCCTATTGTGATTAAAATCTTCCTATTCTTATTTGAGAATTTAAACAGTTTAGTGAATTGATCAGAAATAGCAGCGCCCATTTGTACTGCAGTTCCTTCTCGACCTGCAGAACCTCCAAATAGATGGGTCAAAACCGTTCCTACAAAGACTAATATTCCCATCTTTAAGGGAATTACCTCAGAGGGTTTATGAAATTCTTCGAGTAAAAGGTTATTTCCCCTAACAGCTCGATCCCCAAAATAATAGTATAATAGGCCAATAACCAGACCTCCAAGCGGCAGAAACCATACAATCCATAAATGATCTTGTCTATATGTTGTTGCCCAATCTAAAGACATCAATAACCAGGAGGAGGCTGAACCTGCAAGAATCCCAACCAAACTACCGATGAGAATCCAACGTATTAAATATTTAAAAATTGAATACTCTTTGAGCATCTTTAAGCTGTACTTAATATTATCTAAGGACATAGTTGATTTTAATTATTTCTCGGGTAGTAAAGTAAATTTACAAAATTTATCTCTCATTCAATTGACTACCTTTACACTATGAATTGGACATCCATTTTTGCCATTCCCAATTGGTCAAGTCAGTTTTATATTATTCGATCAATACGATTGTCTATTGCAATATCTGTAGCGATTGCAATGTCCTCATATTTAAATTTAGAGGGGCTTTATTCCTTTGCTCTTTTCATTTCACCCTTACTGATGGCAATTTCGGATATGGTTACTGATATTAGGACGCGTGTTAAGATGCTGTTGGTCGTTTGGTTGGGCCTAAGTCTAATGACCCTTGGTTTAGCTTTTCTAGATCGATCAGTATGGACCTTGGTCATTTTTATATTGATTCTGGTCAGAGCGAGTTTTGATATGAGCTTTTTCTTTCCTCCGAGAAATATGTTTTTTACAATAATACTTCTTGGGTTTTCATTTTTCTTGCCATTAAATTTGGAAGGCAGCACCATTGGGCCATTTTTATTTTGGATTATGATAGGTGCTTTTTGGTATTTGTTTACCCTATTTATAGGTTATCTAACCTATTCAGTTTTGGAGCAACAAAAGGAATTTACATGGGCCAATTTTTTCTATATAGATTCTAAACACGGTTTAGCCAAAACCTCTGATTTTCTAGTTGGTAAAACCATTGCAAAACAAAGAAGAGCAAAGGAAATTCATTCCGATCGACTTAATATTTTTTCTCACCCATATCGATTGGCAATTTCAATGATAATTGCCTACTTATTGAGTTTAAATATTGAGTTTCAAAATTCTTATTGGATCATGATGACAGTAATTTTAATTCATAATCCTTCAAACAAAATTTCGGCTGGCCTGCCAAAGATTTTTAAACGATTTACTGGAACACTTATAGGATTGCTTATTATGGCTGGGCTATTGTATTTGAACCCCAATGCGGTAATTCTTTATTTACTTATTGCCTTTTGCGCCTTTATGATTTTTTTGAGTATACGGGATAATTACTTTGTAGCGGTCATTTTTATTACTGTTCTAGTTCTTTCCTCTTTAGAAATAAATCAAAACCTTTCTGAATTTATTTTATACGAACGTTTTATTGATACCATAATTGCCATAAGCATTGTGCTTGGGGCACATGCCATTCTTTCCTTAATAAGGAAATTGATTAAAAAGCTTCGGTCATATTAAAGTAAATCAGTCCTTGTTTGCTTATTGGATCGACTCCATAGTCTAATCTAAAATTCATTCGTGGCTGTACTTCTATTCTCAAGCCTGCACCGTAGTTCCAAAGTGGAGGAGACCAACCTGTATCAGGACCCCCAACGAATCCAAGGCCTGTCCATGCGGCAAAACCCATTTTTGAGAGTATTCTTTTAAATTTATTTGTTCGATCCGTTTCAAACATATGTCGATACTCGACGATTCCAGCACCAGAACTTTTGTCGCGGTATTGTCCTTTATAGAATCCTCTTAAATCAAAGGGAGATCCGATACTAGCTAAATCGGTAATTGGTGTGTCTCCTGATGTAAAGGTCGCTAAGGTCCTCCATGCAAGAACAGATCTTGCCGAAATAAAATCGAGTTTTTGGTATTGTCTATAATCCAAGTTAATACTGGTAAAGGCCGTATTACCCCTAAGGATTTCACTGTAGAAAGTTGCTCCAACATCTAAGTAAATTCCTCTATAGGCGTTTGCGGGTACATCCCTTGTGTCATAAAAAAATTTAACTCCAAATCCATTATTGAAATAGGTTTTTCCTTCTTCCGTTCCACCATCAGCAATATAATAAGGGTCCTCCACCATAGCTTCAGCGGGTTCGGTAATTTTGGTTTGAGTAAAATCCATGATTGCCCCCCAGAATAAATTGGTTTTACCAATTCGAAAAAGTAACTCTGGATTAATTTTATAGCCTGAACTTCTATATTGTGTAGTGTTTTCTCCTCTTTCTATTGAAGAGTTATTTTCGTAGCCCACACCATAATAATTATCTAGTGTATTTTTATAATAAATGTTTCCAAAAATTCTAAATCTATCTTTGTTGAAAAATAATTGAGGTTTAACTTGTACGGACCCTCCTCCTTTAAAAATATAAGAGAATGCGGTAGGTAACACGGAGCGTTTCATCTCAGGATCACTGGGATCTGTTGAAAATGTCATAAGTGCTGATCCTCCAATTAAAAAACCATAATCTGGAGTATAACCAGGTCCTCCTAAAATGCTAAATCTGAAATTTTTTGGAATGCTATCTTTCTTTTTTTGAGCATGTAACTGGGTACTGATAATTAAAAGGGTAACAAGAACTATTATTTTTCTCATCTAGTTTGTTGATTTATATAAAGATACGAACAAATAGTAACTTTTCTTACCTATTGAAAAATAACAAACTCATAAATTTGAAAAAATCTGATAATCAATCGGTTAGGTTAAAACCTATTGATGTGATTTGAGGATTTAGCGTTGATCAATTATGCCTTAAAAGAACTCATTATAATTAATATAAACTCCTCCTTGACCATTGATTCCTCGACCGTAATCTATGGTTAAGTTGGATCTTGTAATTTCTTTGAGCATTAAGCGTAATCCAGCACCATACCCTGGGGCATAACCTTCGAATAAACGGATATCATCCATATCTGAAGAGGTGGTTGAAACGTTTCCAAAAAACACCACTCCCCATCGGTCCGGATGTTTTTTTTGTATTGGCAAGTTTAATCTAAACTCTGCTTCGGCATACATATAATCCTCTCCTCGATAACGACCTTGTTTATAGCCACGACCTGAGGTTCCCTTTTGATCCCAGCCAAGTGCACTTAAATTCATATAGGGTAAACGCCCATGAGTCATAAAACTCCCTAAGAACCAAAAAGCGAGTACATTTTTATTTTCCTTGGAAAGCGGAACGAATTCTCGAAAATCCATGCTAATGTTTCCTGAAGTAAATCTATTTCCTAAAAAATCACTATAAAACTTATACGTTAGATTGGCGTAATGACCCTTGGATGGGTTTGTTGGTAAATCTCTAGAATCATAACTCATGCTTAGAGCAAATGCGAGGGATTGCGTATTTTCCAAGTTGAAGCCATATTGGCTATTGTACAGGTAATGTGAAGTCTTGATGCCTTCTTCCAAATTCAAGGCTTGGTCGTTGATACTTGTGTAGCGATCGTAATATATACCAAAACCAGCAAATACATTATTGAATATTTGGGTAGAAGCGAGCTCATGTATTCGAATCAAATTAAATTCCATGGGTTGTTCTTCATTCCAGAGTGTGTTTTCTGCGTCCTTTGAACTTCCTGTCCCGAGTCCATAGGTTGGTTGAGAAGTGATATAAAAACGCCAATCTCCAATCAATGACCAATTATCACCAGGAGTAAACACATTGGATTTGAAATTGAACATCAACTGTTTCAGTGTCGTGTAGGTCGTTGTTAAATTTGCAGTTGAGATTTTGGTTTCTTGTTCAGAGGTAAACCTAAAATTTGAACTCAAGGAAAGGCCAAACATTACTCCAAAGGCTGGGTTCGAGCTTATAAATGGTAAGGGCTGTAAATTATAGATCCCTGGAATCACAGCTGTAGTATCCTTGACTAGCTCAATTTGAGCAAAGCTATTGGTGGATATAAAAAAAATAAGAGCGATGAATATCTTCTTCATAAAACAAAAATACTGCGAATTTTTATTAAACCTTTTTTTGATAACTTAAAATTGCCCAAATATTGAAAAATGCTGCCATCGCACATAAGGCAAGGAATTCATTTTTTAAATCATAAAAACTACTTTCCTTCAGGTAAATGGCTCGTATTGCTCGCATAATATACTTCAAAGGAGAAATATCACTGAGGTATTGAGCCCATTGTGGCATATTTTCTACAGGAGTATATAGACCACTCATAAACACAAAAGTCATAACAAAGAAAAACATCATAAACATGGCCTGTTGAACGGTTGTAGCATAGTTGGAAATAACTAAACCAAACCCCGAGTAAGACAGAATAAAGACCGAAGCAAATACATAAATAAGCCCAATCGAACCAATAGGTACTAATCCATAAGCCAGCCAAGCAACAATCATTGAAACGGTCAAAACAACAAAGCCAATAATCCAATAAGGGATGAGTTTAGAAAGGATAAAGGTTCCTTTTTTTACGGGAGTAACATTCATCTGCTCCATAGTTCCATTCTGTTTTTCACCAACTATGTTTAATGCTGGTAAGAATCCACAAATTAATGAGAGCACCATAATCATCAAGGCGGGAATCATGTATATTGGATAGGCGAGGGTGGGGTTATACCAAAACCCTGGAACCAAATCTATTGGAGGCTTTTGTCCCCCATACAGTCTTATATTGGAATTGAATTCGTTGAGTATATTTGCTAGGTATTGGGATCCAAGAGCGCCTCGAGTTCCGTTCACAGCATTTACTGCTAGCATTACAGATATATTTTTTTTACCGTAAATGTCTTTTGTAAAATCTTGGGGAATTTCCAAAACAATATCATCATTTTCAGATTCTATGTAAAAAATCCCTTCATGATCTGTATCAGCGAAGTGTTCAAGTTTAAAATAGCCTGAAGAATTAATTTTATCAATCAATTGATGTGAAGCCTGACCTTGATCGTGATTGATTATAACTAAACGAACGTTTTTAACGTCAAAATTTGCAATTAAAGGAAACAGAAGCGTTGCCATAAGTGGCATAATCACGACAAATCGAGGCAGAAACTTATTTCTGGTGAATTGTTTAAATTCTTTTTCTAATAAATATCTTAACATCTATTCCAATCTAATTTTAAAGCGTTTCCAACTCAAAAGGATAAAGAATATCATCATCCCGATTAATATGATCAATTCCTTAGAAATTGCTGTAATACTCAATCCCATTATCATAACCTTTCGAAGTGCTTCAATATACCATCTAGCCGGAACTAGGTTTGAGAGTCCTTGAAGCAACCAAGGCATATTATCTACTGGAAATAGTAATCCGGACAACATAACTACCGGTAGAATCATTCCCATACCAGAGACTAATAGAGCAACCAATTGTGTATTGGCTATCGAGGATATTAAAAGCCCCAAAGAAAGTGAAAGGAGTAAATAAATTTCACTGAGAATCACTATTGTGATTAAACTTCCAACAATTGGAACATCTAACAAATAGTGCCCAAGAATCAATATCGTGAAAAGATTGATATTACAAATTACAAAATAAGGAACCAATTTTGATAAAATTAGAACTATTGGTTTCAGTGGAGATACAAGTAATAACTCCATAGATCCAGTTTCTTTTTCCCTTGCGATTGATACTGAACTCATCATTGCTGAGATCAACAGCAATATCATTCCTATCACTCCTGGAACAGTATTATACGCACCATCTAGACTTGGGTTGTATAAAAATTTAATTTCAGGTACAATTGAGGGCAGTGTTAACCTTCCTTGACTAATACCTTCAAAATATTCCATAATAATCCCTGAAGCATAATTAACCATTGTTGAAGCCGAATTTGGGTCGGTCGCATCAGCAACTAAACGTACTTGAGCTCCTTCCATTTTTCCGATTTTAGAATAAAAATCAGGAGAAAACACGAGTGCAAATCTTATTTTTCCTTGCCTAAAAGCTTCCTGTAATTCTTCTTCATTCTCATAGTTTTGGTAAAAGGAAAAATACTCGCTTTGAGCCAATTTATCCACTATTTCGTTACTGACGATATCAGGCTGAGGATTGAGGACTCCAAAACTGGAATTTTTCATATCTGTTGAAATTCCAAATCCAAACAAAACAATCATTAAAATAGGTAGTGCTAGAACAATCAAGGTCGTCCAACGGTCACGTAAAATATGCCAGAACTCTTTTTTCGCAAACATTAAAAACTGTTTCATGAGTCACTGCGTTTTGCGGTTCTTGCTAATTGTTGAAAAACTTCATCCATATTTTTACTGTGATAAGTTTCCTTTAAATTACTTGGTTTATCTAATGCTTCTATACGACCATCTACCATGATAGATACTCTATTGCAATACTCGGCCTCGTCCATATAATGAGTTGTAACGAAAATGGTTATTCCGCGATCAGCTGCTTGATATATGAGTTCCCAGAATTGACGTCGAGTAACAGGATCAACACCACCTGTTGGTTCATCTAAAAATACAATCTCAGGGTCGTGGATAATCGCTGCGATAAAAGCTAATTTTTGTTTCCATCCAAGAGGCAGATCAGAAACCAAACTATTCTTAGAGTTTTCAAAGCCTAGAATCTTAAGTTGTGCATCTATTTTTGTGTTAATTTCATTTTTGTTCACCCCATAAATCCCTGCATAAAGTCTTAAGTTCTCATAGACGGTCAAATCTTCATAAAGTGAGAATTTTTGACTCATGTAACCGATACTTTTTTTGATAGACTCGGGTTGCCTTTTTATGTCATAACCTGCAACTTTAGCATCTCCCGAGCTCGGTTTAAGTAAGCCGCATAGCATTCTCATGGCTGTAGTTTTACCTGCTCCGTTTGCCCCCAGAAAGCCAAATATTTCTCCTTTTTCTACCTGAAAGCTTATTTCATTCACTGCGGTGAAGGTCCCAAAAGTCTTGGTGAGTTTATTTACATCAATTACTTTAGGCATGGTCTAACTCACTTAAATACATGAAACAATCCTCTACACTCGCCTTGATTTTTTTTAACTCAAAATCATCAAATCCTGCTTTTTTTACAACTTCTTTCAGTTCCCCAGGTTTAAAGGTTTTGTCCACTCTAAGATGATGATTATCTCCAAAAGGAAAGCAACTCTTGACATGAGGTTGTGTTTTGATGAACTCCAATAAGGCAAACATTTTGCTGGACTTTGCAGCGTATAACCTTTCTTGAAATTGCTCAATAATTCCTGTGGGACTATCTATAGACAGTACTTTGCCATCTTGCATCAAGGCAATACGATCACAAAGACTTGCCTCATCCATATAGGGGGTGGAAACTAAAATGGTAATTCCTTCAGTTTCCAAGTCTTTAAGAATTTCCCAAAACTCCTTTCTAGAAGTAGGATCTACGCCAGTTGTTGGTTCATCTAAAAACAACACCTTGGGTTTATGAATCAAAGCACAGCAAAGTGCCAACTTTTGTTTCATTCCTCCGGATAAAGCGCCTGCTCTTCTATCTTTAAAAGGCGCAAGCTGATTGTAAACTTTATGAATAAGATTCATATTGGCTGATACTGTCGTATTAAATAGACTCGCAAAAACTTCTAGGTTTTCTTCAACAGTTAAATCGGTATACAAGGAAAAATTACCAGGCATGTAACCTACCTCTGCCCGAATTTCTTTATAATTTTTTACTGTATCAGCACCCAATACTTCGGCCGAACCCGAACTCGGTAATAATAAAGTGGTTAATATTCTAAATAAGGTAGATTTACCAGCCCCATCGGGACCAATCAAACCAAATAACTCCCCTTTCTCAACAGTTAAATTGATTTGCTTTAAGGCTTTTACCCCTTTGTCATAAGTTTTTGAAATGTTATCAACCTTAATTACCGTCATCTATTCTATATTAAATCCTCCGTACATTCCAATTCTTAAAAGGCCATTGTTTTTAACCTTAACCTTGACCGCATAAACAAGATTGGCTCTTTCATCTTGCGTTTGAATTGTTTTCGGGGTAAACTCAGAGTTTGGTGATATCCAAGAGATTTCACCTTGAAGTGTTTTTTGACCATCCTTTCCATAATCGGCAAAAACAGTTACCTTTTTTCCAATTGCAAGGTCTTTTAATTGCTCTGTAGTGACATAGGCTCTCAATGTCATTTCTTTTAGGTTAGCAACCCGCATTAGAGGTTGACCTGGCCCTACCACTTCATTGGCTTCTGCAAATTTCACAAGTACGGTTCCATCAAAGGGTGCTTTTATGCTGCAATTGTCAATCTGATAGCTCAATAAATCGATTTGGTTATCTAAAGCGTTAATCTGAAAATTGAGGCTTGTTTTGAGATTGGTCAAGCTGGATTTTTTTGAACGGTAGGTACTTTCAACCACTGAAATTCTAGTATTAATATCATCCAATTGTTTTTGAGTAGCAGCATCGGATTCTACCATGTTTTTTACTCTTTTTTGATCTTTTTTAAGACCAATTAACTCTTGATCGATAGGAGATAATTCCGTTTTTATATCGGGTAATTGTGCCTTTAAGCCCTGTATTTGACTTTCAAGTTGAAGTTTCGTCATGCTTAAATTTGCACTGTCTATTTGAGCCAGTAATTGTCCTTTTTTAATAAGCATTCCTTCATAGGCAGGGAAACTAAGTAACTCTCCCATAGTTTGTGCGGATAAACTCACTTGAGTCGTTTCAAATACCCCATTAGCATTATTTACTTCAGTATTGTTTGAACAAGAGATGAACACAGCTAAACTGATTATAATAAGTGATTTTTTCATATTATTCATTTTTTCCTGTTGTATAGTTGTATTGATAAATTGCCTTAAGATAATTGAGATGATTTGCCTCTACTTCAGATTTAGCGATGCTTACTTCTTCCAAGTTTTGAATCAGTTCTGCCATGCCAATCGTTCCGTTATCGTATTTGTTTTGATAAGTATTAGCTACTTGTTCTTTGAGCTCTGCGATTTTTTTTGATTGCTCGTAACGAGTCTGATAAGTCATAATAGAAGCTTGATCCTTGTAGGCACTTAGTGCCACATTAAATTCAAATTGATCAACTTGATTTTGGATTCTAGCAATTTTGACGTCAACTAAAGCATTTTTGTTTTTATTCCTAAAAAGCCCATCGATATTCCATGATAAACTCAATCCCCCTAAGAATAGATTATTTATTTCAGCTGGTCCTAGACCGATTTCTGGAGCTAAGTTTACCATAATACCGGTAATCCCTAATTTTGGATACAAAAAGGAAGAATTAAAACTTTTTTGAGCTTCTAATTGCTCAATCTGGGCCTGATAAACTTTTAGTTCTGGGCGGGTATAGGAATCAACCAAGGAAAATACCCGTTCGTCTGGATAAATTAATGAAGTAGATTGCTCAACTGACTCACCAATTAAATGCCCCAGCAAACTTCGATATTGTCCGGATACGATTTCAATTTCCGTGAGTTCTTGCTCAGCTTTTAACTTTGCGATATCCAATTCTTGCTTATCCGAGTTTAAAACCAGCTGATTTTCGATGGCTGTATTCAGTTTAGATTCTTGGGATTTCAGAATCTTTAAATACGAAGTGGCTGCTTGCTGTTTGTATTCCAATAGGAGTATTGCGAAATAAATTTCATTAACACGATGACGTAATTCATAAAATTGACGATCAATTTCCGCAGATTGTTGATTAATTTCGCCTTTAATAATTTCTTTTTGTCCTTTTGTAATTCCTCCATCCCATATTAATTGATTGAATTGAGTCAGGGCAACAAATTGACCGTTTGCCTTACCATCAACAGTTGGTAGCCCATCTATTATACCTCCAATGGCAGTAAAACTAAGTTGTGGATAATAATTTTTTTTTGCATTATTCAAACTGTAGTCCTGTGCCTGGTTGATCAAATCGTATTGAATAATCATGGGGAAATTGGCTTTTGCTTTTTCCTGACATAAACTCAAACTTAATTGTGCATAGGAATTCCATGAAAGAATAATAAAAAGTCCTGCTATAAGACGATTCATAGTAGTTGATTTTCAAAGAGTTTATTAAAGATAAGTAAAAAACAAAGACCAATTGCTTGGTCTTATAAGCGGTTCATAATTTTAATAAGAAGGGGAAAGGCTGGATATGTCATGCCATGATCATAGCCTTGAAGTTCAATTAGTTTTACCTGTTCATTTCCATTTACTTTGAGCATTCGATAGAAGTAAGCATTTTCTTCATAACGCCCCAAGAGCTCTAAGTCTCTATCGCCAGTAATTAAAGTTATGGGAGGTGTATCCTTTCTAACATGATATAAAGGAGCATATTTGTCAATAATGGGTTGTTCACCTGGAATTCCATTCTCTTTACGAATCGTGAAATGTGTGATGGTATGACCGCTAAAAGGGACAAGTGCTGCGATGTCATTGGCCTCTATATTGTGAATTTTCAAATAGTTTTGATCCATAACAACCATTAAAGCTAAATAACCACCAGCACTATGACCTGAAAGCACGACTTTTTTTGAATCACCTCCATATTTATTGATGTTTTCCATCGTCCAAGCAACCGCCTGAGCAGCATCCTCTAAATACACAGGTGCTAGGACTTCAGGATGAAGACGATAATTCACTGCAACAACTGCAAATCCTTGATTTTTGAGTACTTCAGGTATTTCTTTTTCTCCAGATTGTATTCCCCCTCCATGAAACCAAACAACAGTTGCATAGTTTGATTTATCCTTTGGGTAGTATAAATCTAAAACGCATCTGTCACAGCTTAAGTCTTTTGAATAGGACAGGTTTCTTTTAAGGATGTACTCCGTTTGGCCATAGGAGAAAGAGCTGAGAATAAATAAAAATAGAAAACTAACATGTTTCATGCCTTAAAAAAATGCTTCCGGGTATTGGACCATGCCGTTTACCTGAGCAAGGCTTCCAGGAACTAGTTCTTTGACCATACAAAAGTGATCAGGAACTTGAAAATGAAAGTGTATTCCGTGTTTTGAACAAGTCTCATAACCAAAACGAGGATAGTATTCAGGGTGGCCGAGTAACACCACAAATTGATAACCCAAAGCTTCAACATAACTGTGTCCGCGATTTATGAGTTCCGCACCAATGCCTTTCTTTTGAAATTTTGGTAAAACGGCAACAGGAGCAAGAGCCAAGCCTTTATATCGTTGATCAGAGTTTTCAGAGACTACCTCAATAGGGGATAATAAAATAAATCCGACAACTTCATCATCAATTTTTGCCACTAAAGCTAAATCCGAAATATAATCATCAGATGCTCTTAATCGTTTTACTAAGTCATGTTCTAAATGATCTGAATAGGGGTCGTCTTTAAAAGCTTCTATTAAAAGATCTTCAATAGCTTGATAATCTTCTTTTTGTTCCTTAAGTATTTCAATCATGTTTTTTTATTAGGGTTTGAGATAATTTCCATCTCTATCTGTAAACCTTCCTGAGATTATTAAAATCAAATCAATAATGTACCAAAGCCCAAGTCCCCCTATAGTTAAAAGCATAAGAATCCCTGTTCCTATTTTATTATTGTAAAAACGATGAATTCCAAGAGTACCCAAGAAAAAACATAGCAAAAAAGTTACTAGCCAATCTGAATTTTTTGATTCTATCTCATTTTCAACCGGTTGAATGGTATGACATTTGGGGCAACTGGTCGCATTTGCGTTAATTAATGCTCCACAATTGGGACAATATTTTTCGTAAGCCTGGCGCTGCATTTGATTTTTTTTTGGGAAGTTAAAAAAAATTAAAATAGTCTCTGTTTTGTTTAACGTTTTATTGATTGTCTTGAATTTATGTTTTTCTATGGTTTCATAGAAATCAGTCGTTTAACCCATATTATACCTCAAAAAAGGGATTAAACAAGACTGTTAAAAATTTATTAAAGGCAATTGTACAACCTTGTTTTGTTTAACATATTTATATATTTGTTAAACAAAAACACTTTTATTATGAGAAATTTTAAATACCTGTATTACCCTATTTTATTATTGATTTTAAATATTGCTGTTGTCTCTTGTGTTGACGATGATGATATGGAACCGGATGTGATTCAACCGATGAACTTGGTAGAATTAGCTTCCTCTGATGATGATTTAACTTCCCTTGTTGCGGCTTTGGTTGCAGCAGACGGAGATTTGCCAGCGGCTTTAAGTGGATCTAATAATTACACGGTTTTGGCTCCTTCAAATGAAGCTTTTAGCACATTTTTAAATCAAAACGGATTTAGTTCACTTTCTGAGGTACCGACTGATGTACTTTCTCAAATTTTATTAAATCATGTTATTTCTGGTAGAGTTGCTTCCACTGATTTAACAGGAGCGGGATCGGGATATACCAATACGCTTGCAACTGGAGCGGGAGACATGCCTATGAGTTTGTATTTTGATACATCTAATGGAGTTATGTTTAACGGCATTTCTACAGTAACTGCTGCTGATTTGAATGCAACCAATGGTATTGTGCATAAAGTAGACGCAGTTATTGGTTTGCCTACAATTGTCGATCATGCAGTTGCAAACCCCAATTTTAGTTCTTTAGTTGGTGCATTAACTACTGATGGGAACACTACCTTTACAGATTTGTTATCAACCGCTGGAGATTTTACCGTATTTGCACCCTTAAATGATGCTTTTGCTTCTTTCACAAACCCGATGGCTAATGATCTAAATGCAATCTTGGCGAATCATGTAATTGTAGGAGCAAGCGTTTTTTCTTCTGATTTAACTACTGGATACGTTAAAACGGCTGCAATGATGCCAATGAGCAATAACTACATCGACATGTATATTAATGCAGATAATGCCAGTTTAAATGGATCTTCTATGGTTGTTCTTGCGGATGTTGTAGCATCGAATGGTGTGATTCATGCAGTAGATCAAGTTATTGATTTACCAACGGTAGTAACCATGGCACTTGCAGATGACACATTTTCAACCTTAGTTGCGGCCTTAACAAGAGAGGATTTACAAACTGATTTCGTTTCAATTTTAAATGGAATGGATATGGAATTGTATCCTTTTACAGTCTTTGCTCCAACAAATGATGCATTTGGTGCACTTTTAACCGAGTTGGAATTATCTGGTCTTGGAGATATAGATGAGCCTACGTTAAGCGCGACATTAATGAATCACGTTGTTAGTGGAGCTAATGTTTTATCAACGGATCTTTCAAATCAAATGATTGTGAACACCTTAGATGGAATGCAAACCATTGATTTAACTGATGGGGCAAAAATTATAGACCAAAACGGAAGAATGGCTAATATTGTTGTTGTTGATGTTCAAACAGCAAATGGAGTTATTCACGTAATTGATAAAGTTATTTTACCGAATTTAAATTAGTAGAATCCAATTGATTTTATTTTATTGTTTGATAGGCTAGGTGGTTGAAAAATCACCTAGCTTTTTTTTATTTAAACTTTGGAACTTCATTGACACGTGCATAAGGAAATGCATCAATTTTATTCAGTGAATAATAGGTATTAAGACCGCTGATTCCAGCGATGCCCGCTTTGTCTAATCTAAGTGCATTAAAGTCGTTTAAATCGGATTCATTTATTTCCAAGTAAACTACTTCCCCTATTATGAGCTTGGTGTCATTTAGCTTAATATCTAACTCCTCTCGAAACTTCATTCCCAATTTAATTGGGCTTTCTTTTACAAAAGGGATTTCAAATTCCTCACAATCATAAGGTTCAATATCTAGGCGTTCAAATTCGTTCACTTCACGATCGAACTTTGCAGAACTATAATGAGCTTTTTCAACCAGGTTTGTTGGAATTGCATTTATGGCATAAATGCCCCTTTCTTGAATATTTTCATAGGTGTGTCTTGGGACCTCTCCACTGGGACGAACTACAAATCCAATTAGTGGTGGATTAGAACCTAAATGTATGACCGAACTGAATATTGCCAGGTTTGGGTTTCCTTGATTATCTAGAGTAGAAATCAAATTTGCGGGTTTAATTCCAGTAATACTATTTATAAGATGCAAACGATCCTTTTTAGATAATTCTTCAATATTTTTTTTAGTATAGCTCTTCATGACTAATTGTATAAGCAAGTGTATAAATTCAAACTGTCGGCAATTATTAGCCAGACTATATAAGGCATTATTAATAGGGTATAGGCTCCTAATTCATCTTTAAAGCACAAGCCCAGAATACTTACAATAACAGTCAATGATATAATAATAATTAAGGCCAAATCCATATTTTGATAATGGAAATAAGCAGGGTTCCACAATACGTTTAATAAAAATTGTAAAATAAATAGAATCCAGATTTCTTTGGTGCCAACAAGGCTGAGTTTTGCCATAAAAATTGAAAAACAAATCATAATTGTTGTCCAGGCAAATCCAAATACCCATCCAGGTGGAGTCCATGGAGCTTTGTTTAAATTAGTATACCAATCTGAACTGACACCAGTATTGGTAAATAAACTCCCGAGGTATAAGCCCCCGAAATTTATAGCTAAAAAGATAAGGGTACGAACTAACATGTTTTTCCCCTAAAGTTAAGCATAAATGAGCTTATTTGTCTAATTCAAGTTGCAATTGTTCAAAAAACATTCCAGCGTGATAACCATCTGCAAAACCGTGGTGCATTTCAAGAGAAACCGGCATTTGATGATCAATAATTTTACCCACCGAAACTCTAGGAACGCTTTGCCCTTTTTGAAAGGAAGTGGCATGACTTAAACTGCTAAAATGTATCCAAGGCAAGGCTGAAAAATGAATGACATCGACCCGCGAGGCATTTTCAGTTAGATTGATTCCCGAAGTGGATTGGACATGAAGCATTTCATGCTTTAGAGCACGGTCAAATTCAGATGAATCCTCATTAAACTCAACAAATGAAAATCCAAAACTTTTGTCTTCCCTAAAGGTGGTAGGACTTACGTTGATTTTATCAAAAAGAACAATATCCTCATTTTGAACTCTAAGTCGAAATGCAGGGATTTTATTTATTGCTTTTAAAACAGCGTGTAAATAATAACTATATAAGGATTGATTAAGGCTTTTTGCTCGAGACTTGGCTTTTTCGGTATTAACCGTTGCTACAACTCCCCAATATGGATTGTCTAGAGCATTAAAAAACTCGAAATGCTCTTTTCTTTCCCAGGTTTCGATATCGATGCTTGTATACATAAAGCAAAATTACATCAAGGCAATTGACTTTTCAAATTTTAAGACGATATCATTGAGCTCATTTAAACAATCATTGAGGTCCTTACCGTTTTGATACAACTCCATTCTGTAGGCGGGATGAAATTTTTCGAGCACACGAGAAGTGTTATAGCCGAGAGCGTACCAATAATTATCATTTAAAATGAGTTCAAGATTTGGATCGTTATCTGGATTATATCCCTTAAATGGACCATTTGAATTGCTAAGATAGGTTTTTGCAAGGCATTCAAAAAAACGTGCATGTCCCTCTAAGGTCACTTGGTAGTTTTCTAATTCAAAAATAGGAGCGGCAAATTGATCCATAGTGTAAACCTTTCTATCAGAGCGAATTTTTGCAAGTTCATTTAAGCCATCAATCAAATCCAATTCTTCTTTCCATATTTGATTTAAGATCTCATTTTCTTTGAGAATATAGGCTTTTATACGCTCATTCTTAAAATAGGAGTGAAGAAGTTCTTGATTGTTATATTTGCTCATGATATTC
This sequence comes from Flavobacteriaceae bacterium, assembly GCA_049606855.1. Lineage (GTDB taxonomy): Bacteria > Bacteroidota > Bacteroidia > Flavobacteriales > Flavobacteriaceae > JBELHR01. The sequence continues at coordinate 50,637 of JBMYVY010000001.1, forward strand.
CTTCCATAGCGCTCGAAATCTTTAAAACTACGCTGGTAATCGTGAAATAATTCATGCAAGACCATCACGGACCAGTCTTGTTCCCCGTTAAGATCTGGTATGAATTTTTTGGTCAATTCAAAACTACTGATGCTAACTATCGTATGCTTATAGGCCAAAGAAGTCGAATCTGTACTGAAATCAGAAGAAAAGTGAAACTGTGTACTATCTTTGAATTTTTGTGAAAGAACTATACTTGGATAATTCGCAATAGTATCAAAGTCTCTGTGCTCAAAATTTCTCAAAATAAATGGATTTGGAGCAATTACCAAAGGGTTATACTGATTGTAAACTACTATAGATCCAATATTCTCATGATAATTTAAATCAGGATAGAAGGCCGTTGCAACTTCATGTTTTAGATCCAATACGGAATCCATTTCATCCGAGTTGATCGTTTGGAATGAATCATGGTTTTGACAGGCAATAAATAAAAGTGGGTAGAAGGATTTAATCAATAATTGATTAAACTTCATAGTTTTAATTTTTGTGAAAAATAATAAATTTAATTTAAACGGAGTTCTTATAAATTGAAATCCAGTTTTCTATGGTCATTTTTTTGATTAAAGTCTCGATCCATTGCTTAGGTAAAGGTTTTTTATAAGACAAACGGATACAACTTTTACCCATATTTAATTTTCCTGGATACGTTTTATTTACCCATTCTAAAAGCTCAGGATTGGCATACACGCCCATGTGATATAAGCCTAAATGATTCTTTTGCGCACCAATATTTATAAAAGGTAAGGGGAGGTCTGGGTTCACGTGATACCCATTTGGGTAAATACTTTTAGGCACAACAAAACCGATCATATTATAATTGATTTCGTCCTTAAAATTGGAGTCTATATTTTCTTTAATAAGGTTATAGAGTTCCTCGACCTTCTCTTTCTTTTGAGCATCGTCAATACCGTTTATGTATTCTTTTATAGTCATGACTACAATAGAACATTTGCTAGATTCGCAAGTTCACTGCGCTCTCCATTTTCAAGTTTTATATGAGCAAAAAGGCTTTGACCTTTCAATTTTTCAATAATATAAGAAAGTCCATTTGAATAAGTATCCAGATAAGGAGTGTCAATTTGATTGATGTCCCCCGTAAAGACTACTTTGGTTCCTTCCCCCGCACGTGTGATAATCGTTTTGACCTCATGAGGTGTTAAATTCTGAGCTTCATCGATAATAAACATGGTTGAGGTCAATGTTCTTCCTCGAATAAAATTAAGTGCGGTGATTTGAAGTTCAGCATCTTCAGTCATACTATCGAGTTTTTGTCTCTTCTTCGAATGTTCGCTGTATTGACTTTTAATAAATTTCAAATTGTCCCATAAGGGGGCCATATAAGGTGCTATTTTATCTTCTGCATCTCCAGGTAAAAAGCCCAATTCTTTATTGCTTAAAGGAACGGTTGGTCGAGCTAAGATTATTTGATCGTAAATGTTTTTTTGTTCTACGGCAGAGGCCAAGGCCAATAATGTCTTTCCAGTACCAGCAACTCCTTGAATGGCCACAAGTGGTATTTGGGTATCCATCAGCGCATCCAAAGCAAAGGTTTGTTCTGCATTTCTCGGACGAATCCCATAAGCCAATTGCTTTTCTACCAACCTAATTTGATCTTCTTCTTCATGGTATTTTGCCAAAGCCGTTTGGCGATTGGCTCGTAAAAAAAAGTAATTATTGGCGACTTTCCGATCACCTAAAATTCCTCCTTCAGGCATTCGACGCTCTTGATATAATTTTTGAAGTAAATCCGGTTCAACGTCATAAATAATGCTTCCATCACTTTGAACATTCATCTTGTCTTCAATCTTTCCAGCCTTATAGTCTTCAGCATCTATTCCTATAGCTTTTGCCTTAATTCTTAAATTGATATCCTTAGTGACCAAGATGACCTGCTTTTTTGGATGCTTTTCCTTTAACCGTTGTGCAGAGTTAAGGATTTGATGGTCATTTTTATTTGAATTAAAGAGCACCACGGCATTATTTTCCTTTGGAGCCTCATTACTCATGTCAATCATTAGTCGACCTTTGTGAGTGCCCAATGAGCGCCATTCGTTTAATTTCCCATTGGCAGAAAGTTCATCCAAATACCGAATTATTGATCGTGCCTCATAATTTTTGGTTTCGTTTCCTAACTTGAAATTATCGAGTTCCTCTAAGACAGGAATTGGAAGGACGACATCGTTGTCTTCAAAGTGATCGATAGCACTGTGATCAAAAAGTAAAACGGAGGTATCTAATACAAATATTTTTGCCATAATGAAGAAGATTGTTTTTCTTAAAGTTAATTAAATCAAAAACCAATTAAAAAGATAGTTTGTGAATTTTTTGCACAGCTGTTGATAAGTTATAAATTCGTGACAAATTCTATACGATGACGACGATTGAGAATGCTATTGAAGCCTTAGCTTCCTTTATGTGGGGCTTACCATTATTAATTTTATTAGTAGGGGGTGGCTTGTATTTTTTCTTTTATTCTCGATTTGTACCCATCCGGTATTTTAAACATGCGGTTTCCATATTGAGAGGAAAGTATGATAAAGATTTGGGAGAAGGAGAAATATCAAGCTTTCAAGCGCTAGCTACAGCCCTTTCTGCAACGGTTGGAATGGGAAATATAGCAGGGGTAGCAGTGGCTATTTCCATCGGAGGTCCAGGAGCTATGTTTTGGATGTGGGTTTCTGCTTTGATTGGAATGTCCACAAAATTCTTTACCGGTACGCTTTCTATTTTATATCGAGGTAAGGATGATCAAGGAAAGATTCAAGGAGGACCAATGTATTTTATTGAACAAGGATTGGGTAAGAAATTTAAATTCCTTGCGGTGTTTTTTTCTATTTGTGGACTCGTTGGTGCCTTACCCGTTTTTAATGTAAATCAACTTACTCAAGCCGTTGGGGCCATATTGTTAGAACCTAACGGAGTTGAGGTTACTTTTACAGCAAATTTGATCATTGGAATCATTCTATTAATATTGACCGCTACTGTTATTTTAGGCGGACTAAATCGAATCGCCAAGGTGACTGAGAAATTAGTGCCTTTTATGGTAGTATTCTATTTCCTTGCAGTAGTCATGATTTTGGTAGTAAACTATAAAGTCGTTCCTCATTATTTTGGGTTAATTTTTACTGAGGCCTTAGGGCCAAAGTTTTATACAGGTGAAGCCTTTTTAGGGGGGACCTTGGGAGGTTTGATCTTATTGGGTATAAGACGTGGTGCTTTTTCGAATGAAGCCGGAATAGGAACGGCGCCAATGGCTCATGGAGCGGCGAATACAAAAGAACCGGTTCGAGAAGGTTTGGTGGCTATGATGGGCCCATTTATTGATACCATTATCGTATGTACCTTAACCGCGCTTGCTATTTTGGTTACCGATGTTTGGCAAAGTTCGGATGCAAATGGGGTAAGTCTTACGGCAGAGGCTTTTGGTAAAGCATTACCGGGATATGGTAAGTACGTTTTGCTCATATGCTTGGCTATTTTTTCTATAAGCTCCTTGTTTTCTTATAGTTATTACGGGGCCAAATGCACGTCTTACCTTTGGGGCACAGCCAATAAAAAATACTATACTTATGTTTATTTATCTAGTATTTTAATAGGAGCAACTACCTCGTTGAGCATGATGTTAAATCTCATCGACAGTTTCTTTGCCATGATGGCCTTTCCAACCATGTTTGCTGCACTAATGCTGTCTCCAAAAGTGAAAGATGCCTTGATCGACTATAGTAATAGAATGAAAGCAAAAAAACAATTATAAGTTATTGCTCGATACTAAAACTTTGAATGGTTTCGTTGGGTTCGATAATCAGGTATTCTTCCCAAAATTCAGGGTCGAATTTAGATAAATAGGTCGCCTCAAAATCTTTATTTCGTTCTAAGGCCTTATAGGCCGCTTCACTAGAAGCTTTGCTCGAGAGAATAAGCAATTCGTGTTTGGTCTGAGAATCCACTTTGATATTCATTTTAAAGTAAATTTCATTTTGTTTACGTCTTCCCTTAACGTATTTATTTTTTTCTATGATTTTTAAAGGACGCTTCACTCCGAATGAATCTCCTTCAATAAGCTCCATAAACTGAGGATAATAAATTCCATCTTCATGAGTAAAAATAACTTTACCACTATATTGATTCTCTTGATAGGACAGACCAAGGAGGTTAAATGAAGAAATATTTTTCACGTTGTGAAAGTCCAATCTCATTACCCCAAAATCATCCATGTTCACATAAATTATACCTTGAAAATCACGTCCCCCTTTTGGAGTAAAATTTATTTTATAGACAGCTTCGTTCTGAATAAGTTCATATCCTTCAAGTTCCCAGCGATAACGAGATTCTTTTTCAATAATGTCCAACTCTGAGTCCTCTCTATAAAATAGATCATCAAATAAGCGGTTGATACTTCCTTCAAAATAAGAGAATTGATAGAAGCCCTCCTTTTCTTTTACTTCCTCAACCGCTTCTTCCATTTCCTTATTCGAATCTAAAATGGAGTCTAATTGAACTTTGGTAGAAAAAATCCCAGATTTAATTTTTAAATAGGAGTTGCTTTTTACGTTTGAGGTAAAGATGTCTTCCATTTTTTCTCCAATTCCATCAAAACTAAGGTCTTTTTCTTTGTCGTATAATTCAGCGGCTTTGGATATCGATAATTTGCCCGTTTTAAAATTACCGATTCGCGTTCCAGCCATTTCGTAATAATAGGCAGTGTGCTTTGGAATTAAGGCTTGAACAGAATCAATGAAGGATACATCAAAACCTTCCAAGGTCGATTCCTTGAGCTCAAAATCCATTTTTTTCATCGATGTAATTTGACTCTGTCTATAGAAAACTTGAGATTCCCGGTATATATCTGGATGATTTTTGTCGAGATTTTCAATCAATCGCTCTAGAATCTCATCAACATCAAGAGGGTTGGATTCTATAATGACCTGAGCCAATTCATAAGTACTTTCTTTTAAATAAATAACGCTGTCTAAGGGACTTTCAAAAGGAATTTTGAGTGTCAGATAACCCATAGACGATATTTCTATGGAATCCAATGGATTCTTAATTTGCTTCCAATCAAAACTGAAATAGCCTTGGTCGTTTGAAATGATTCCTTGATTCTGGCCAATAAGCACGGTGGCATATGGCACAGCCTCATTGGTTTCTGGGTCTATAAGTCGAGAAGAATACTCTTGGGAGTAGAGTCCTTGAGAAATTACAAGAAGGAGGAAAGCAATTTTTTTCATAGTTTGAATTTAAGTCAATTTATAGAAAAGACGAAATTCACAGAAAAAAGTTGCAAAAAAAAAAGCACAAACCCGAAGATTTGTGCTTTAAAATACTTTTTAAAAAGTCTATAAGTGAATCACTTCGTCATAAGCATCAGCTACAGCTTCCATAACAGCCTCACTCATAGTAGGGTGTGGGTGTATGGTTTTTAAGACTTCATGACCAGTGGTTTCTAATTTTCTTCCTAATACAGCCTCTGCAATCATATCAGTTACTCCAGCACCGATCATATGGCATCCTAGCCATTCCCCGTATTTTGCGTCAAATATAACTTTTACGAATCCATCAGGAGTACCTGCGGCTTTGGCTTTTCCAGAAGCAGAAAAAGGGAATTTTCCAACCTTCAACTCATAACCTTGTTCTTTAGCTTGTGCCTCAGTTAGTCCTACAGATGCAATCTCCGGAGAAGCATAAGTACAACCAGGAACGTTTCCATAATCGATTGCCTCAACGTGAAGTCCGGCAAGTTTTTCAACACAAGTAATTCCCTCAGCAGAAGCAACGTGAGCCAGTGCCTGTCCAGGAACAACATCTCCAATAGCATAATAACCAGGAATGTTAGTTTGATAAAAATCATTTACCAGAATCTTGTCTCTGTCCGTTACGATTCCAACTTCTTCAAGTCCAATATTTTCAATATTTGATTTAATCCCAACAGCAGATAACAAAATATCAGCTTCAAGGATTTCTTCTCCTTTTTTGGTTTTTACGGTAGCCTTAACTCCTTTACCAGAAGTATCAACAGCAGTAACTTCAGCGTTAGTCATGATTTTTACGCCAGACTTCTTCATAGAACGCTCGAATTGTTTTGAAATTTCTTCATCCTCAACAGGAACAATTCTTGGCATGTATTCAACTATAGTCACTTCAGTTCCCATAGTATTGTAGAAATGAGCAAATTCAACACCAATAGCACCTGAACCTACAACAATCATTTTCTTAGGTTGCTTTTCAAGAGTCATGGCTTGACGATATCCAATGATTTTCTTTCCATCTTGAGGCATTGCCGGTAGCTCTCTTGAACGTGCACCCGTTGCAATGATGATATTATCAGCACTGTATTCTGTAACTGTTCCGTCCGCAGCAGTAACATCAACTTTTTTCCCAGGTTTGATTTTTCCAAAACCATCGATAATATCGATTTTGTTCTTTTTCATCAAAAACTGAACTCCCTTACTCATGCCTTCAGCAACACCACGACTTCGTTTCACAACTGCGTTGAAGTCTTTGTCAATTGCTTCTGCTTTAAGACCGTATTGGTCTACATGCTTTAAGTAATCGTATACTTGAGCACTTTTTAAAAGGGCTTTTGTTGGGATACATCCCCAGTTCAAACAAATCCCACCAAGGTTTTCTTTTTCCACTATTGCGGTTTTGAACCCTAATTGAGATGCTCTAATGGCAGTTACATAACCTCCAGGTCCACTACCCACTACTATAATATCGTATTTCATTTTCTAGGTATTTCTATGGCAAATTTAACAAATTACATTCTTTCTGGCACATCTATTCCCAAAAGTTTAAAGGCAGATTTGATCACCTCTGCAACTTTTTTTGATAACTGTGTTCTAAAGATTTTTTGATTTTCATCTTCACAATGTATAATCGGAGAATTTTGGTAGAAAGAATTATAATCTTTAACCAAATCATAGGTATAATTCGCGATTATCGCAGGGCTGTGCTGTGCAGCAGCTAAATCAACGGTCGCATCAAATGCTTCTAATTGCTTAATAACTGCCTTTTCCTTTTCACTCAAAGCAATATTTTCTTGAGCGGAAGAATAATCGTAATCCACTTTTCTCAAGATCGACTGTATTCTTGCATAGGTGTATTGAATAAAGGGGCCTGTATTTCCGTTAAAATCAATAGATTCTTTAGGATCAAACAAGATGCGTTTTTTTGGATCTACTTTTAAAATGTAGTATTTCAATGCTCCCAATCCAATGATTCCATAAAGCCGTTCTTTTTCTTCTTCACTATATCCTTCGAGCTTTCCTAATTCTTGGGAAATCTCACGAGCGGTATCAGTCATTTCTTTGATTAAATCATCCGCATCAACTACAGTTCCTTCACGTGACTTCATTTTTCCGCTAGGTAGATCTACCATTCCATAGGACAGATGATACAGACGATCAGCCCATTGGTAACCTAATTTTTTTAGAATCAGGAAGAGTACTTTAAAATGATAATCTTGTTCATTTCCTACGGTATAGGTCAAAGCCGAAATATCGTAGTCTTGAAATCTTTCAATGGCAGTACCTATGTCTTGGGTCATATAAACTGCAGTCCCATCACTCCTTAAAACTATTTTTTCATCCAGTCCTTCATCGGTTAAATCAATCCAAACAGACCCGTCTTCTTTTGTGTAAAATATCCCTTGGTCTAATCCTTTTTGAACCACATCTTTTCCAAGTAAATAGGTATTGGATTCGTAATAATTTTTATCAAAATCAACCCCTAAAGCTTTATAAGTTTCGTTAAATCCATCGTAAACCCATTGGTTCATGGTTTTCCATAAGTTCACCACCTGATCATCTCCAGCTTCCCATTTTCTAAGCATTTCTTGAGCTTCTATGAGTATTGGAGCATCTTTTTTTGCTTCATCTTCACTTAATCCTTGTTCGATTAGGGTTTGAATTTCACCTTTATAGGCTTTGTCAAAAGCAACATAGTAGTTTCCTACCAATTTATCACCTTTTAAACCGGTAGAATCAGGAGTTTCGCCATTTCCAAATTTTTGCCAAGCTAGCATAGATTTGCAAATATGTATTCCACGATCATTGATGATCTGAGTCTTATATACTTTTTTACCACTCGCAGCAATAATTTCTGCTACTGAATAGCCCAATAAATTATTTCTAATATGACCAAGGTGAAGGGGTTTATTGGTGTTTGGTGAAGAATATTCAACCATTTCCGCATCCTTTCCTGCAGGTTTGATTCCTAGATTTTCCGGCAAATTATTGAATTCCTGAAGAAAATAAGCATCAGCAATTTCCAAATTTAAAAAACCTTTGACAACATTGAAGTCAGTAACTTCTTGAACGTTGGCCTTTAAATAGTCACCCAGCTGAGTTCCAATTTGAACAGGATTCCCTTTTACATAGCGCAACAGAGCAAATACAACTATGGTGATATCTCCTTTAAATTCTTTCCTTGTAGCTTGAAATTCAAGGGTATCGATTTCAATTCCTAAATGCTTCTGAGTAGCTTGTAAAAGCTCTTGTTGTAAATTCATATTCAATTTCTTCAAAGACTCGCAAATTTACGAATTAAAAGCCGATTTTAAAACATTATCTTTGTGCTATGGAAGATCTTGAAAAACGCGCGAAAGAGGAGCGGAAAAGTAATGAAAAGTACTTTGCTCGGCTTAAGAAAAAAACACCAAAAAATTTGGATAATGTCGTGCATGAAATTCACGATAAAGTTTTCAAAAAAACAGATTGTTTAGCTTGTGCGAACTGCTGTAAAACGACCTCTCCAATTTTTACGGAAAAGGATATTACGAGGATATCTAAACATCTGCGCATGAAAGAAGTTAAATTCATAGATCAGTACTTGCAACGAGATGAAGACGATTTTCAGGTTTTAAAAGAAGCCCCTTGTACATTTTTGATGGGAGATAATACCTGTCTTATTTATGATGTCCGTCCAAAAGCCTGCGCTGAGTATCCACATACCAATCGACGTAAATTCATTCAATTAACTGATTTGACAATAAAAAACACTTCAGTTTGTCCAGCGGTATTTGAAATTGTTGAGGTGTTAAAAGTGAAAATTCCACTTGGAATCAAAAAACGGGATTAGCTTATCTTGGTTTCTCCCAACCGCTTTAATAAGCCGGAGGTTTTGAATGAATGGTAAATCCAAACGGCAATCAGGAAAAGTACCCCTACGGCGACCAATTGCCAAACCATAACCCAACCTAAGGACTGATGCCAAGTTAAGCCCTGTTCTTCCACCATATACAAGGCCATATAGGCTGAAAAGGTAAACCAAAATATGGACAATGCCATTACTATGAGTATAGCAACCAAACTCAGTAATCCGAAGAATTTCAAGTCTCTTTTAAAGGCGTGAATAAGTTCATTTTTCACAAAACTGGTCATAAACAAAATAGGCGCACCAATGACTGTTCTCACAAAAGTCGTGATTAGCTTCCCCACTTTAGCAATTAAAGAACTCGGGTGTGGGGTATCACTTTTTTTTTCTGTTGATTCCTGGCTAACAGGATGAAAAATTTCGTCTAATCGGTCTAATAGTTCGTTGATGTTCATGGGTACAATAAGTAATTATTTCTAATTAATTTGAATTCCTCGAGATCTTGTTGCCAAGTCGCTCTTATCTGCTCAGAGGACAAACCTGCCTTAATTTGAATCTCCAGTTGATCGGTACCTGCTAATTTAGCGAAAAAGGCGTTAAAAAAATCATTTTCACTGGCCTGATATGCCTTGATCAACCAAGAAAGATCAATTTGATTTAATTTGGGGCTATTTCTCAAATCTTCACCATGACAAATTTGATTTTTGAATTTTGGGTACTTGGCGCCCTCATTTGGCTTTGGGGTAAATTGAAAAATGAAGTCCTCAGGGCTCAATTCTGGAGCACCATAAATTTGGAATTGCAATTCAGTTCCTCGACCTGCCGAGATCGGAGTTCCCTCAAAGAAACACAGGCTAGGGTATAGGTTTATGCTTTTGGCATTGGGTAAATTTGGTGAAGGTTTGATTGGTAGCTCATATGGGCTCTCATGATTATAATTTTTTATAGGAACGACAATTAAATTGCATTGGGCCTTGTTTGCGAGCCAGCCTTCTCCATTGATCATTAAACCGTACTCTCCTATGGTCATTCCATAAACTACAGGTACAGGATGCATGCCCACAAAGCTTTCATAGCCAGGTTTTAGCACTGGTCCATCAATATAATGAGCATTGGGATTGGGACGATCCAAGAGCACCACAGGAATGTCTGATTCCGCAGCAGCTTCCATCACATAGTGAAGGGTAGATATGTAGGTGTAGAAACGGGCTCCAACGTCTTGAATATCGAAAACAATCATATCAACATTCAGTAGTTGGTCCTTAGTTGGCTTTTTGTTGCTTCCGTAGAGAGAGAGAATTGGCAAACCTGTTTTAGTGTCGATACCATCCTCGATTTTTGCACCTGCATCTTGCTTTCCTCGAAAGCCGTGTTCTGGAGCAAAAACCTTCATTACATCAATATTACTGTCTAATAAAAAGTCAACGAGGTGCTTATTATCCAAAGTAGATGTCTGGTTTGCCACTACTGCAATTTTTTTGTTTTGTAACAGTGGCAAGTAATAGTTTGTTTGGTAAGCCGCCGGTTTGACTTGCTGAGCTTGACTTGCGAGAAATATAAAAAAGCTAAGGCATGCCAACAATATTTGTTTATTTTTGGCTAGTAAATTCTGAAACATTGAAGTTTAATTACGAGTTATTTGTCGCTCAACGCATTGTTAAGTCGAAGCAAAACAAAAGTAGCATTTCGGCACCAATCATCAAAATCGCAATTACTGCGATTGCTTTGGGTATGATAGTAATGCTCGTTGCCGTGGCAACAGGAGTGGGCTTGCAAGTAAAAATACGGGAAAAAATTGCAGGATTTAAAGGGCATGTTCAAATCACCAACTTTCACAATAATACTTCTCAAATAACGGATAATCCGATTGATATAAACCAGAGTTTTTACCCTGATTTTGAGTCGGTTTCAGGGGTTTCTTATGTTCAACCTTTTGCGACAAAGTTTGGAGTGGTGCGCTCGCCTGAAAGTTTTCAGGGGATTTTGTACAAAGGAGTAGATTCAACCTATAACTGGACGTTTTTTGAGGAATACCTTGTGGAAGGCCGCGTACCGAATCTATTTGATAAACGAAGTAATGAAATTTTAGTTTCAAAGCTCATTGCTGAGGATATGAAATATGAGCTAGGAGATAAGGTCAATACTTTTTTCTTAAAGGATAAATTAGGTCAGCTTCCAAATCGCCGGATTTTTACTGTTGTTGGAATATATGACACGGGCTATAAGGAGTTTGACGAAAGCCTAATTTATGGGGACCTCAGGCATATTCAGCGATTAAATAAATGGGAGTCCAATCAAGTCGGAGGTTTCGAAGTAGTTATTGATGATTTCGATCAAATTCAAGTAAAAGGAGTAGAAATTTACAATCAAATAGGATCTTCCCTGACATCAAATACTATTTTAGAGGAATTCCCTGCCATATTTGATTGGTTGGCGGTTTTTGATAATAATATCGTGGTGATTTTGATTATTATGATTATGATTGCTGGGATTAATATGATTACGGCCTTACTGGTTTTGATTCTAGAACGAACCCAGCTAATTGGTATTTTAAAAGCTCTTGGAGCGAGTTCGAAAAGTATTGCCAAAATTTTTCTTTACAATGCAGCCTATTTAATTTTAAAGGGACTTTTTTGGGGGAATATAATCGGAATTGGGATTTTGTGGATTCAAGATTATTTTGGTTTAATCAGTCTAGACCCACAAACCTATTATGTCAATACTGCTCCAATCTATTTTTCTTGGATAAGCATCCTCGCCTTGAATATAGGAACCTTATTGGTTTGTTTGCTCATGCTTCTATTACCCGCAGCCATAATTTCTAAAATTGAGCCTTCCAAAGTGATTAAGTTTGAATAATTTCATAGTTTTATGAAAAATACTAATCATGTCAAAACCAAACTCTGACCTATCATATCAAGCCCTAGACGCCTTAAAAGGTAATTGGGGGGAAGCCATTGCTGTAACCTTAATCTATGGATTTATAGCGACCTGCGCTGGTCTTCTAGGCGCTTTATTCCCAATTTTACCTTTTGCTTCAGTACTGATTGTCGCGCCCTTAATGGTGGGCGTATCCATTTTTTACCTAAGTGTTATCCGTGGAGAAAAGCCTCTGATTGAACAACTTTTTGAAGGCTTTCAATTTTATTTATTGACCTTAGGAGCTTATATTCTTATTTTAATTTTCACCTTTTTGTGGACACTGCTTTTGATTGTTCCAGGGATAATTAAGGCATTATCTTATTCCATGACTCCCTTTATCATTGCTGACGACCCTCAAACAACTGCAATGGACGCCATCGATAAGTCTATGCTTATGATGAATGGGTATAAATGGAAATTATTTGTACTCTATTTATGGTTTTTGATAGTAATCATTGCCTGTTTGTTCACTCTTGGGATAGGTTATCTTTGGGCAATTCCCTACATGAGGGCTACTGTTGCCGCATTTTACGAGGATGTAAAGTATAATGCAGACGAAATGGTATATCAATCTTAAAAAACTAACTCCATTTTAATATCTGCACGCTGGTAGGGGTTATCCTTTTCCAAAGGAATTTCTTTGAACCCAACGGAACGATAAAGATTTATAGCTGGCTTGAGTTTTGTGTTTGAATAAAGCATAATTCCAGGCCAGTTTTTTTGTTTGGCAAAATTGATGCAATGATTCAATAATTTACGCCCGATACCACGACCTTGCAGGTTTTTTGCAATGGCCATTTTAGAAAGCTCCCATCCATGGGGCTCGTTCATTAAAGCTGCGGTGCCGAGTACCTGACCATTTTCGATAATAAAAAACACAAATCCGCCCTTATCAATAATATAAGACTCTGGGTTTGAGAGTACTTCATTGTCATGAGGCTCAACCCAAAAAAACTCTTCGAGCCAGTCTAAATTTAGTTGCTTAAAGTCCTTTCCGTATTCTGGGGAGAAAAATACAATATCCATATGCTTAAAATCTTGTCTACTACTGCAAATCTACTATATTTGCTTCACACTTTTTAACAAATGAAAGAAACGAGAATCGGCATAATCGGACTGGGTTATGTGGGACTTCCGCTCGCGGTAGCGTGCTCAAAACATTTCGAAACCATTGGTTTTGATATCAATAGTTCAAGAATTGAGGAGCTTAAGTCAGGTCTGGATCATACTCAAGAGATAAGAGAAAAGGATTTGAATAAGGCTTTGGACTCAAAGTTAGCTTTGAGTTCCAGTATTGAAGATTTGTCAAAAGTGAATTTTTTCATTGTTACTGTTCCAACTCCGGTGGATAAGAATAATAATCCTGATTTCAGACCACTACTATCGGCTAGTGAAACTGTTGGGAAGGTGTTTAAACGGGGTGATGTGGTTGTATATGAGTCCACGGTTTATCCAGGAGCTACCGAAGAAATTTGTATTCCTGTAGTGGAGCGAGTTTCAGGTTTGAAGTTTAATGAAGATTTTGGGGTGGGATATTCCCCTGAACGAATCAATCCAGGGGATAAAACTCATACCGTTACCAAAATACTTAAAGTCACTTCGGGATCGAATCCAGAGGTGGCGGAGTATATTGATCAAGTTTATAAATCTGTAATTACCGCAGGAACTCATCTTGCACCAACCATAAAGGTAGCTGAGGCTGCTAAAGTAATTGAAAACTCGCAACGTGATATCAATATAGCCTTTGTCAATGAGTTGTCTAAAATATTTAGTCGTTTAGATATAGATACCCAATCTGTTTTAGAAGCTGCAGGAACTAAATGGAATTTCTTGCCTTTTAAACCAGGACTTGTTGGAGGGCATTGTATAGGAGTGGATCCATACTATTTAGCCCAAAAAGCTACTCAAGTTGGATATAATCCAGAAATCATCTTAGCAGGACGTCGTTTGAATGATTCTATGGGGGCCTTTGTAGTTTCTGAAGTTATAAAGCTGATGATTGCTAAAGATATTAATATCAAAAAGGCCAAAGTCTTGATGTTAGGAATTACATTTAAAGAGAATTGTCCTGACATAAGAAATTCTCGAGCCATAGATATTTATAGAGAATTAGAAGAGTTTGGAACGGAAGTAGATGTTTATGACCCTTGGGCCAGCGCTTTTGAAGTTTCTTCTGAATATGGAATCGAATTAATTGATTCTTTGAATAATGAAATTTATGACGCTGTAGTATTGAGCGTTTCACATAATGAGTTTTTAAATCTGTCATGGAAGTCAAGCTTGAAAACAGCATCTGTGATTTATGATGTAAAAGGCGTTTTAAATCAGCAACTGATCGACGGCAGATTATAATACCACTTAAACAACTAACCAAACTTGAATACCCCCAATCTTAAGAGATTAAAAATCATATTAGTTTCCTTAATATGTTTTGCTTTATTTGTGGTTTTTCTTTTGAATAAGAATTATCCATTCTTCACCAATTATTCTTCTGGATGGTCTGTAGGTTTTAATAAGTCTATAGATATAGATCATTTAGAGATTTCCAAAAACAACATATTAACATCTGATGATGTTTCTGAGAGTTCTAGATTTATAGCGGATCCTTTCTTCATTCGTAAAGGAGATTCACTATATTTATTTGTAGAGAATCAAGGTTATGTAAAGGGAGCAACAATTGATTTATTTGTTGCCGGAAATGATCTGAATTTTGAGTATCAAGGAGAAGTGATTTCTGAAGATTTTCATATGTCATACCCGCAGGTTTTTGAATCTAATGGCGAGTATTATATGCTACCTGAAACAAAAAGATCTAACAACGTACTTTTATACAAGGCTTCAAAGTTCCCAAAGAAATGGGCTGTATCGGATACCTTAATAAAAAATGTTAGGTATAAAGATCCTACCATTTTTAAAAATGAATATGGATGGTATATTATAACATGTAATGATGATTTGGAATTAAAGTGTTTCTATTCTGATAGTCTAAATTCACGTTTTGAGCCAATATTAGATATCCCAAATCTAGAAGGTAATGAGGTGCGCCCTGGGGGAAGAGCAATTTTTTATGAAGATAAAATATTGATTCCGTTTCAAAACTCTAAGTACGGATACGGTTCAGCAATCACTTTAAAGGAGGTGCTATTTAAAGATGAAAGAAGTCTGTACTTTAAAGATTTTAAAAATACTTTTATATCTGGACAGAGCCAAATTGATGTTTTTTCAAACGGAATGCACCATGTAGATTTTCAATATGATACTGTATTTAAAGAAAATTTGGTTTTTTATGATGGAGACAAGAAAATAGATTCTACGAGGTTTAATTGGAAAAGAACACTGAAGTATAATTATTTAGATTTAAGAAATTGGATATTGAATGAGTACTAAAGTTGAAAAAGAAGATTGGCTTTATGAAATTAAGCCACGAACTAACTTATTCGAGCTGAATTTTTCTGAAATTTGGCGTTATCGTGATTTGTTGATGTTATTCGTTAAACGAGACGTGATAACATTATATAAGCAAACCATTTTAGGACCGCTTTGGTATCTAATACAACCTCTTTTTACTTCTGTTATATTTACCTTAATTTTCAATAGTGTTGCTGGTATTTCTACCGGAATAGTTCCTGCTTTTTTGTTCAATTTGGTGGGTATTACTACCTGGAATTATTTTAAGGAAAGTTTAGTAGCTACTTCTGATACCTTTAAAAAGAATGAGGCGATTTTTGGGAAAGTATATTTTCCTCGTGTCATCATGCCCATGTCTATAGTGGTTTCGAATTTGCTGAAATTTGGAATTCAAATAGCCATATTGTTCTGTTTCTACGGATATTATGTTGTATCCGGAAGTCCTGTGCGTCCTTCTATCTGGATTCTTGCCTTTCCTTTACTGGTTTTAATTATGGGATTATTAGGTCTAGGCTTTGGAATGATTATATCCTCAATGGTAACGAAGTATAGAGATTTGACTTTCCTAGTTACTTTTGGAGTGCAACTTCTGATGTATCTCTCTTTAGTGGCCTATCCAATGAGCTTGATAGAAGAGAAAATTCCAAACCTGAAATGGATTATAGATCTTAACCCTATGGCTTATGTTATTGAAACTAGTCGATATATGCTCTTGGGTGAAGGTACTTTTTCACCAATGACTTTAGTTTATTTATTGATTATAAGTATAATCATTTTTCTAAGTGGTTTGGTGATATTTAATAAAACTGAAAAATCTTTCGTAGATACAATTTAATATGTCAATAACTAAAGAGAATATTCTAGAAACTAATTCTAGACAGGCTGAATTCTATAATTCTAATAGTGCTTCGAAGAAGAACTTACCTTCAAAGGTTTGGAGTTTTTTTAGAAATCATGTTTTAAGTGATTTCAGGAATAATTATAGAATAAAAGAGAGAGTCTATAGGCAGCACAAAAGTTGGTTAGGAAATCTATCGGATAAAAAAGTTTTGGACCTAGGTTGCTTAAGAGGAAATCACTTGTCTATTTACATGGCAACAAACTCAAAACAATATATTGGAATTGATTTAAGTTCTAAGGGAATTGACAGCTTGAATGAGAAGATTAAAGAATTTAATGCTATTAATGCAGTAGGTCTTGCAGTTGATTTTTATTCCGAAGATTTTGAAGAGCGAGATTTTGATATCATCTATGCTTATGGGGTTCTTCATCATTTTCCAGATATGGAACAACTAATTTCAAGGTTAAAAGAAGTGCTAAAGCCAGGAGGAATAATAATATCTTATGATCCCTTAGAAACGAGTTTACCTATACGTTTTATTCGAACAATGTATAGGCCTTTTCAAAGTGATAAGGATTGGGAGTGGCCTTTTTCAAAACAAACTATAAATGAGATTTATGAATCTTTTGTAGTTCTAGAAGCCAATGGGATTTTGGGAAAAAGTAAGTATGGTTTATTTTTAAAGTATTTTGGTTTTTCGAAGTCAAAAAGAGAAAAGCTAATCAATAAGTGGATCGAAGATGATTGGACAATTAAAAAGGCTCAAGATAGTTTTTCTTGTATGCAATTAAGTATGGTTTTGAAAAATGAGTAATAAAGATGTTATTCTAAAAGTAGAAAACCTTTCAAAACAGTACCGTATTGGTACTATTTCTACAGGTACAATTTCTCATGATTTAAATCGTTGGTGGCACAAAATTCGGGGTCAAGAAGATCCGTATTTAAAGATTGGAGAGACTAATGATAGATCTTCAAAAGGAGAATCTGAATATGTCTGGGCTTTGAAAGATATCAACTTTGAAGTTAAACGTGGAGAAGTACTTGGGATTATTGGAAAAAATGGTGCAGGAAAATCAACACTTTTAAAGATACTTTCAAAAGTTACTTCACCTACTACTGGTTCTATTAAAACTAAAGGTAGAATAGCTTCTCTTTTAGAAGTTGGAACTGGGTTTCATCCGGAAATGACGGGTAAGGAAAATATTTTCCTTAATGGAGCGATTCTTGGAATGACCAAAAAGGAAATCAAGGCTAAATTTGATGAGATCGTTGAGTTTTCTGGATGTGAACGTTATATAGATACGCCGGTTAAGAGATATTCCTCTGGAATGAAGGTGAGACTAGCCTTTGCAGTAGCAGCCTTTTTAGAACCTGATATCCTTGTTGTAGATGAAGTACTTGCAGTTGGAGATGCTGAATTTCAGAAAAAGGCTATTGGAAAGATGCAGGATATTTCTCAAGGAGAGGGAAGGACTGTGCTTTTTGTTAGTCATGATATGGGTGCAGTTCAGAATTTGTGTACTTGTTGTGTTGTATTAAATTCTGGGAGAACAGTTTTTTATGGAGATGTAAAAGACTCAGTTTCTAATTATTTATCAGACCGTAACAATAGAAATGAATCAAAGAATTTTGGAAATAATATAGAACTGGAAAAATTTGAAATTAATGGATTAAATTATAAAGAAATTACCTTGGATATTAATGAGAAGGTGTGTATACATGTCGTTTTCAACAACTCAGAGGTAATTAACAATTATATATTTGAAATCAAATTAAAGTCTAAAGCTAATGTGGTTTTAGCTACTTTGTCGACATATTTGGTTAACCCAAATAGCTTAAAAGCACGTAAGGAAATTAATTGTGTCATTGATAAGGGGTTCAGTTTAGTTCCGGGTAAGTATTTCTTAAATTTAGTTTTAGTTGATAAATTCTCTGGAAACGTAAGTGAAATTAGTGATTTAGCCGAAGTAAATGTTGTCGATAGTGAAAATTCTATTAATGGTAATCGTGTTAAACCAAGATTCCATGGTTATCATTATAGTAAGTATGTTTGGTTCAATTAGATGAAAAAAAATGTTCTGATAATAGGCCCCATTGGTCAACTTGGTGGCAGGGAAATTGAAGCGGGGTTTATAACCTATTTCGCTAGTTTTAGATATAGAACCACTACTGTCACTACAAATGATTTATATAGAAACAGTTCATTCTATCAAGTAAATGATACTTTAAGAAATAAATTGAATTCTTTCAAAGTATTTGCTTCTTTTTATGATTCACTTCTATTGAACGTATTTGCTTTTTTTTGTACTTTAAAGATAGCTAGGGGAAGAACATTTATTAAGGAAGTTTTAGGGATAAAAAAAATACATTTAAAAATAGTTGATAAACTGGTGAGAAACAATGATATTATTTTATTCATTGGTCAGCCTAAAAGTTATCTTTTTACTGAGTTTTCAAGATGTTGTAAGATTTACTCAAAATATTTTATATTTCGACCTACTGGTTTTTGTACAGAAAGAGATTTTGTTCCATTAGAATATATTGAGAATATTAATAAAGTAGTTTTCCATTCAGAATCATCAAGAAATGCTTTTTTCAATGTTTTTGAACCTGTTAATTATACAATAATAGATCAGACGACGTTATTGGAGAAATCGTTACTTAAGATAAAAATTAACCCGAAGGAGGAATCAGATAAGTTACAGTTTTTAATTGTTAGTAGAATCGTTTCAGAAAAAGGAATTGAAGAATTAATTGATTGTTTGTTAACTTTTGATTCAAATTTATGGGAGTTAACCATTTGCGGTATAGGAATTCAATTAAATTATTTAAAAAATAAATATTCAAATAAAAACATACATTTTAAAGGTTTAATAGACCAAAAGAACATTCTTAAGTTTTATGCTCGTAGTGATGTATTTGTGATTAATAGTGATTTTGAAACTGGACCAATTACGGGATTAGAAGCAATGGCTGCTGGACTTAACATTATTACAAATGAATGCGGGGCAATGAAAGAGCGGAATATTGGAAGTTTTTTTATTCATGACAGAAGTAAAAAATCAATTAAAGCTTGTATTTCAGATGTTATTGAATCACGTGATTTGAATAGATTTGGTAGCGAAAATCGTAAAAACTATCAAGATAATTATTCTCAGGAATTATTAAAAAATAAGTATTTAAAATTATTAAATGAGGGTAGGGATTAATCCAGTAAAGAATGAATTTACTAAGCTTAACGTTGGAGAGGTTAGGCTAATTATTCCATTTTTTATGAGAATGAATAGTCCTTATTTTAAAGATTCGAAAAGAATTTTTTTTAAGTGTATCGAATCAATTATTAGAAATTCAAAGGGAATTGATTTGAAAATTTCAGTTATTTTAAATACTTATGATATTTCCTTAATAAATGAGTTATATAGATTTGATTTGGACAGGCTCATAATGAATAAATCGAATCAAGGTAAGGTGTTCTCATGTATAAATGAGGCTAAGTCAAGTAAAGAAGAATTTATAGGGATTATTGATTCTGATGTTTATTTTAGGAGTGGATGGTTTGAAGAAGCGAGAAATATTTTTAACATTAGTAATAACATTGGGGTGGTTAGTCTTTGTCCTCAACCCAATTTAGCATTTTATAACAACAATTCTTTCTATGGAAGTTTACTAATATCAAAAATGAAATTTGATTCTCTTGTTAAAAGAGAGGAATTAGAGTTGTTTGAATTAGGGGTTGGGAATTCTAATTTATACAAAGGAAGTATTGATTGGGAAAATAATCAGTTAGGAATTTCTAGAGGATCAACTATTGCGATTGTTGGTGCTGGTCATTTTGCTTCTATTTATAGAGGAGAGGTTTTCAACGAAATAGATACTAATGGTGTTGAGTATGTTTTTAGAAATGCGGATGAGAATGCATTTTTAGATAAACCAATTGATAAGAAAGGTTATTTTAGGTTTTCTACAAAAGAGGCTTTCGTATATCACATGGGCAATACGTTTGAAACTAAAATTAAAGGTTTTGAGGATAAGGTTTATTTAAAAACAAGTACCACAAGTTATCCTATAATAGCGAACCACCACTCTTCATATTTGATAGGAAAACTGATTAGTAAAATTGTGAAGTTAATTTTGAAATCTAAATGATTATAGTTGAAATAGGGCAAGCACACAACGGTTCACTAGGACGAGTTCATGCTTATATTGATGCCATTGCAAAGACTGGAGTTGATGCAATAAAATTCCAAACACATATTGCAGAAGCGGAAAGTTCAATTTACGAACCGTTTCGTGTTAAATTTTCGAGTCAAGATTCATCTCGTATGGATTATTGGAAAAGAATGGAGTTTACTTTAGAACAATGGAAAGAAATTAAAAGTCATTGTGATGAAGTAGGATTAGAGTTTATGAGTTCACCATTTTCTTTGGCAGCAATTGACTTGTTAGAAGAAGTTGGAGTAAAACGTTACAAGATTGGTTCTGGTGAGGTTAGTAACTTCCTCTTATTAGATAAATTAGTTAAAACTAATAAACCTCTTATAATTTCATCAGGGATGAGCTCTTTTGAAGAATTGGATGATACAGTCAATTTCTTGAAATCTAGAAAGGCATCTTTTAGTTTAATGCAATGCACTACTGAATATCCAACACAACCCCGAAATTATGGTCTTAATGTAATTCAGGAGATGAAAGAAAGATATGGAGTTGAAATAGGTTATAGCGATCACTCTGCTGATATCGGTACATGCATAGCTGCTACAGCTTTAGGAGCTGATTTTTTAGAAGTTCATGCAGTTTTTGATAAAAGAGAGTTTGGGCCTGATGTAAGTTCTTCACTTACTATTGATGAAATATCTACGTTGGTGGAGTCAGCTAAAAAAATTAAGCAGGGTTTAAAAAGCCCTGTAAATAAGAATGAAATTGCTTCTTTTGAAAATGTTAAAAATATTTTTGAAAAATCTCTAGCTGTCAATAAAGACTTAAAAAGTGGACATATTCTATCTATTGATGATTTAGAGTCTAAAAAACCTAAGGGTTTTGGAATTAATGCAAAAGAATATCAAACCATAATAGGCAAATCGATCAATAAGGATATGTCTAAATGGGATTTTTTAAATTATAAGGATATAAATGAGTAAAAGAAAGATTCTCGTTGTAGTAACAGCTCGACCTTCTTATAGTAGGGTCAAAACGGCATTAAATGCTATTGACCAACACCCTCAATTAGAATTACAACTTGTGATTGCAGGTTCAGCTCTTCTTGATAGATATGGAAACGCTGTAGATTTTATTGAAAACGATGGGTTTAAAGTAACTGAAAAAGTGTACATGGTTCTTGAAGGGGAAAATCCGACTGCAATGGCAAAAACCACGGGTCTGGGTGTGATGGAATTAGCAAATGTATTTTATAATCTGAAACCCGACGCTGTTGTAACTATAGCTGATAGATTTGAGACCATAGCGACATCAATTGCCGCTTCCTATCAAAATATTCCTTTAATTCATTTACAAGGAGGTGAAGTAACCGGTAATATTGATGAAAAAGTAAGGCATGCGAATACAAAGTTAGCAGATATTCATCTTGTAAGTTCCGATGATGCCCGTGAAAGAGTTCTTAAGTTAGGAGAAAATCCTAATATGGTATTTAATACGGGTTGTCCTTCAATTGACCTCGCTAAAGATATTTTGAAATATGATGGTTTAGATTTTGATCCATTTATTAAATATGGAGGTGTTGGCGCAAAACCGGATTTATTAAATGGCTACCTTGTTGTCATGCAACATCCTGTAACAGATCAATATGAATCATCAAGGTTGCATATCATCGAAACATTAAAAGCCATTGATGAGTTAGATTATCCAACCTTATGGTTTTGGCCAAATGTAGATGCCGGATCTGACGGAACTTCAAATGGTATACGATATTTTAGAGAGAATCATAAATTGAAAAATGTACATTTTTTCAAAAACATGGAACCATTGGATTTTCTTAAGCTATTAAAAGGATCTAAAGGATTAATAGGTAATTCAAGTGTCGGTATTAGAGAATGTGCATTTCTAGGTGTTCCTGTACTTAACATTGGGTCTCGACAAAATAATAGATTAAGAGGTTTTAATGTAATTGATTGCAATTATAAAAAAGATGAAATCATTAAAGGCATTGATGAATTATTCTTTAACGAAGGTTTAAAGAGGGGAGCTTCTGTTTATGGAAACGGTCAATCTGGAAAAAAGATAGCAGATATATTGTCAAAAGTTGAGTTAAATTATACTAAAACAATAGTGTATTAATGCGAATATTGGCTATCATACCAGCAAGAGGGGGATCTAAAGGTATTCCACGGAAAAACATCAAGTTATTAAAAGGAAAGCCTCTTATTCAGCATGCTTATGAACAAGCAGTTAATGCAAATTGTTTTGATAGAATAATTCTTAGTTCTGAGGATGAGGAAATTATTGCAGTTGCAAAAAGTTTTGGACTTGAAGTACCATTTAAAAGACCAGATAATCTTGCAACGGATGAAGCTAAAAGTATAGAAGTAGTTAAGCATGCACTAAATACATTGTCAACTAATGGAGAAGAATTTGATGCGGTCTGTATTCTCCAACCAACAAGCCCATTACGCATTTCTGAAGATGTGGAATTAGCAGTTTATAAGTTTGTTAATGAGGGTTTAACGGGATTGATCTCTGTTCGAAAAGTACCTGATAAATTTAATCCACATTGGGTTTTTGAATCGAATAGCAGTGGTTGTCTTAAGGTTTCAACTGGGGAAGAAGAAATTATATCTAGAAGACAAGAATTACCGGATACATTTTTTAGAGATGGTTCCATTTATCTTACTAGAACTGATATTATTTTAAATGAAGGATCACTTTATGGTAATAAATTGGGATATATAGATTTAAGTGAAAGAGATTATATCAATTTAGATACTGAATTAGATTGGCAAATTTTGTTAAATAAAATTTAATTGATTGGGTAGTAATAAATTGATTTTCATTGATTCTGGACTAGCAATAAAATCTTTTCTATATTCAGGAATTTGTAAAAAGAAGAGTCTTCAACCAATATTCACTCCTGAATTAAAAGATGTTTCCGAGGAATTTGGAGGTATTGTTTTACCCCAAGTAGATATTCCTCATAAACTTTCTTTGCTTTATAAATTGGATAATTTTATATTCTTATTCAATCAAGTAGAGAAAAAAGGAGATAATGCGTATTCTTTATATTTTAAAGTTGAATCATATGTAGATAATTTCATTTATCTACTTGGTTTTACTCTTTCAAAATTGAATTGTGGTTACTTAATAAAATATTTGATTTCATATGTTATTAGAAAATCACAATCTTATAAATTGTATCTCAAGGTTTTAAAAAACAACCATCCAAAGATTGTAATTTTGTCTCATCAAAGATCAACTAATGCAGCAATTTTTGCACTAGCGGCAAGAGATATTGGTGCAAAAACAATATGCTTTATAAATTCATGGGATAATATACCTAAGGGTGTTATGAGGGTTGAATCTGATTATTATATTTTATGGAGTAATTTCATGTTAGAAGAGGTTAAAAGTCATTATGGTAGTACATATGTTGAAAAGTCTCTGGTTTTAGGTACTCCTCAATTTGATTACGTAATGAAAGACTATAGTGATGAAACCAACTCATCTTTTGATGATGAAATTTTATATATTCTGTTTACTGCAAATGATAATGTCACAGGCCCTTATGATCATATATATCTTGAAGATTTGATAAGTGAGGTCAGAAAGTTAAATACCGAGGGTAACTTTAAGCATAGTTTAAAAATTATTTTAAGAATAAACCCTGTAAACCCAAATCCCAACTTTTCTCGTTTGAGTGAAATTAATAAAGATATTTTAAAAAATAGTGAACCTCTTTGGATGGCTAGCAACAATTGGAAATCTGGGTATCCTATGGAGAATGATTCTCAAATTTTGAAATATATTATTTCTAAATCATTCTGTGTAATAAATATAGGGTCCACTATTTGTATGGACGCTGCGTATCTTAATACTCCAACAATTTTTATTAAATATAATTCTAAAAATATAACTGATTTAAATTGGGATATAGATAAAATTTATCAATATGTTCATCTTAATAATTTTAGAAATATGGGGTTTACTTATGAATTATTAAGACTTGAAGATTTAGAGTCAATTTTTTTAAATGTGTTAAATGGAGAAACTCCTAATTTATTTGGTTTGGTATCCAAATATAATTGTAGTCTTGGAAATTTCTCAAAAGAAATTGAAAATGTCATTTAATTTAAAACTAGGTCTTGTTATTTGCACATACAACAGAGCTAATTCCTTAGAAAAACTGCTACTATCTGTTCTAAATCAAGTTGTTTTTCCGGACAATATTATTGTCGTAGATTCTAGTACTAATTCTAAAACAAAAGAATTAACTCTTAAACATAAGAATTGTCTTTATTTAAAAGTGGATGATCAAGATAGAGGATTAACCAAACAACGAAATATTGGGATTAATGAAATGAAACGTTTGAATGTTGATTTGATTTCCTTTCTTGATGATGATATTATTTTAGATAAAGATTATTTTAAGGTAATAAAGTCCTCATTTTCAAATGAGCAAACTATAGGTGTTGGAGGGTATATAATGAATGAAGGGAGTTGGGAAAAGGTTAGTTCTCATGTTTCTGGTAATTATGCAACCTTCGTAAAAGATGGATATTCTAGATCACTGGGCTCAAGGTATATTTTACGAAGGCTTTTAGGTTTATTTGACTTGTATCAGCCAATTGGTTTTGTTCCTTTGGAAGGTAATGGTACTTCCGTTGGCTTTTTTCCTCCAAGTGGGAAAGTATACCTAACAGAATTAATAATGGGAGGAGTATCGACATTTAGAACTACAATTTTTGATAAAATTAAATTTTCAACCTATTTTGAAGGTTATGGCCTCTATGAGGATGCAGAATTTTCAATTAGAGCGGCTCGTTTAGGGAAGCTGTTGATTAATACGAATGCCCGAGTTAATCATTATCACGATCCTTCAAGTAGACCCAATAAGTATAGCTATGGAAAAATGGTAATACGTAATGGATGGTTTGTTTGGAGAGCGAAGAATAGAAATCCAAAATTCATTCACAGATTAAAATGGAATTTAACCGTTATTATTTTGATGAATTTACGATTGCTTAATGTATTAACTAAACCAAATAAATTTTCTTCCTTTTCAGAATATGTTGGTCGATTAGTTGGCTACTTCTCATTATTTTTTAATAAACCTACATTAGATAAGTATTAATGTTTACAGTTTTCACGCATGTGGCTCATAATATAGATAATAATCAGACCTCTGCATACGCTCCATACGTTAGAGAGATGAATATTTGGTTTAAACATGTTGATGATGTAATGGTTTATGGTTGTATTGATCATAATAAGAGTTCACGAATTATAGAGTCTTATGTATCATCAAATCAGAAATTTAAGTCGCTTGATTCTTTTGATTTGTTATCTGTTAAAGAGATAATTAAGTCTTTTTGGTCTGTAACTTATAATTTAATCCAGATTTGGAGAGGAATGAAGAATTCAGATCATATTCACCTCAGGTGCCCAGGTAATATTGGACTATTAGCATGTATAGTTCAAATCTTTTTTCCATCAAAAAAGAAAACCGCTAAATATGCTGGAAATTGGGATCCTTCAAGTGAACAACCATGGTCATATCGATTACAAAAGTGGATTCTTTCCAACACTTTATTAACAAGGAATATAAAAGTGTTAGTTTATGGTGACTGGGAGAATCAAACAAAAAACATTGTACCTTTTTTTACCGCAAGTTACCCTAGAGAACTAACTTTTTTAAATGTTGAGAAACCATCTAATTCCTCTGAGATTAATTTTATTTTTGTGGGTGCTTTGGTACATGGAAAGCAACCACATAAGGCAATTGATGTATTTGCCCAATTAAATGAGGTTTTTGACCATTCTAAGATGAATTTTTACGGTGAGGGACCTCTTCTAGACAGTTTAATAAAATATTCTTTGGATTTAGGTCTTTCGGATAAAATAATTTTTAATGGAGGGGTAAATCAAGAAACACTTATCGAAGCATATCAAAAATCACATTACCTATTATTCATGTCTAAGAGTGAAGGTTGGCCAAAAGTGGTGGCTGAGGCTATGTTTTGGTCGTGTATACCAGTATCAACATCTGTATCTTGCGTTCCATTTATGTTAGGAAATGGTGAAAGAGGAGTATTGGCTAATGAGGTTGATACCGCGGTAACTCAGATTATAAATATCGAAAAATCGAAGAAAAGAGAAGAAATTGGGAAAAAAGCCAATGAATGGTCTCGTCAATACACCTTGGATAAGTTCGAGCTTGAAATTCAAAAATTGCTGGATTGAAATTAAATATTTGTCATATCATTGATAGTTTGAATGTAGGAGGACTGGAAGTTCTTGCCGTCAATATTTATAATTCCGATTATCCAAAGAATCATGTTCCGTATTTAATTGTTACTAGAGAAGAGGGAGATTTAAAGAAGAGAATCAAGGATTTATCTAGATACTCGTTCATTAATAGAAACGGACTACTTGATATTAAAGCTATTATACGTGCACTGAGGTTTGTGGATAAGAATAATATTAATATACTTCATGCTCATGGCACATCTTACTTTTTCGGGTCAATTTTAAAATTATTGCGACCAAAATTAAAATTAATTTGGCATGACCACTATGGTAATAGTGAATTTATTGATGATCGAAATTATTTTATAATCAGTATCTGTTCAAGAGTTTTTAATCATGTAATTAGTGTAAATGATTTATTAAACGAGAAAAACAGATTAAAGCTTAAATCAAATAAATTTAGTTATTTGTCAAATTTCGTGAGTCATCAGACGAATGGGCGAAATAGTTCAAAAATCAGTATTCAACGAGGCTTTAAAATAGTTTGCATTGCAGCCGGAAGACCTCAAAAGAATCATTTTTTGCAAATCGAAATGATTCATGAATTAGTTAAAAGAACATCAGTTCATTTATTTTTATATGGTGAGTTTTTGGATAAAACCTATTTGAAGCAATTAAAGAAGTTTATTTCAGATTTACATTTAGCTGAAAATATCCATTTTATGGGTTCAACTGACAATGTTCAAAATGAAATTAAACAATATGATTTGGGTATTCTTAGTTCTTCATCTGAAGGATTGCCATTAGCAATATTGGATTATGGAATGGCTGGATTACCGGTAGTTGCGACTAATGTTGGACAATTATCGGATGTTATTCCGTCTGACGATTATGGTAAGCTTACCTCATTAGTAAAAGAAGATTTTATAAATCAAGTTTTGTTTATGATAAATAATGAGGATTACAGGAAAAAAGTTGCTTTGAATTTACATAGTCATGTTATTCAAAATTTTAGCGAACAGAGTTTTGTTGAAAATTTAGAGGGTGTTTATGCAGTACAGTAGTTATTATAGATTCTTATTAATTATCCTTGGTTTTGGTTTAGGATTTTTAATGTTAAGTCCCCTAGTATCTAAATTGATTATTCATGGATTAGCCATCACATCATTATTACATGTTTTTGTTTCAAGAAATCAGCAAAACGAAGCACTTTTATGGGCTGGTATATTTGTTTCATTAGAAGTAGCTGCAAGGATGACAGGAGGATTCTTTTTTTGGGAGTTTGGAAAATATTTTAATATTCTACTGTTGACTTTCGGATTATTAATATCGGAGAATCAGCGTGTATATCCTGTGATTTTCATTCTAATAATATTGTTCCTATTAATTGGTATTGCATTTTCTGATATTCCTCCTGGGGAATCAATAAGAAAAGCAGTAGCATTTAATTTATCAGGACCACTACAATTATGCGTAGCTTCAATATATACATATAAAAGAAAGCTATCTGCGAATGAATTATTGGGGTTTCTGTTTTTTTGGATGATTGCATTAATTCCGATTTTAAGTATTCTTTATTTTCGAACTCCCAGCATAACAGAAATTATTTTTGGAGGTTCATCAAATTTTGAGACCTCAGGAGGTTTTGGACCCAATCAAGTTTCTACAATGTTAGGTTTTGGTATTTTTATTATGACACTAATGTTAGTTCAAAAAAAGAAAATTAGTGGATTTAGAGTCATTGATTATTTACTATTAGCCTATTTTACTTATCGGGCACTTTTAACTTTTTCTCGAGGAGGAGTAATTGCTGCAGCCTTGACAATATTTGTACTTCTAATCTTTCACCTTGCTACAAACCCCAATCGAATTTTAAATATTGGAAGATATATTATAATTGGTTCAGTCTTCATAAGTGGTGTTTATATTTACACCTCTGATATTACAGGAGGGATGTTAGATAACCGTTATACAAATAAAAACGCCAGTGGAATTGAAAAAGAGGATATTACCTCTGGTCGTGGCGAAATATTTTCAACGCAACTAGAATCATGGTTTACTAATCCTTTTTTTGGTATTGGTGTGGGTTCTGGTAAATATAAGAGAATAGAAATGGAAGTGGGGTTGGCAGCTGTTTCCCATAATGAAGCGTCTCGTTTACTAGAAGAACATGGGTTGATAGGTTTTGTTATTTTAATCACTTTAATATTGGTTTCATTAAAATCAATCGGAGTTCAGAATTTTTCGAACTGGGGGATATTATTGAGTTTTTTGTCACTCTGGTTTCTTACCATTAATCATTCTGCGATGAGGACTGCTTTTCCGGGGTTTATGTATGCTTTATCATTATTGACGTTAATTAATTCAAATGAACATACTGTATCTAGGGAATAATTTAAGCTCAACCACGGGTTATTACGGTACTATGGATGCGATTTCTGATATCCTGAAAATGAATGAATTCAAATTAAAAATCTATTCTGATAAGAAGAATCAACTCTTAAGATTTCTTGATTTAGTCTTTCATATATTTTATTTTTCGAGATGGACCGATACTGTCATTATAGAGGTTTTTAGTACCAAAGCATTTAATTTTGCATGGGTACTTGGGATTATAGCTAAAGCTCTGAGACTACCATATATTTGTGTCTTACATGGAGGTGACTTGCCAAAGCGTTATAAAAGATCTCCTAAAAGGCTTTCTCAATTATTTTCAAATGCCTGGGTTTGTGTTGCGCCATCTAAATATTTATTTAATGAATTTGAAAAGGATTTCAAAATGGTAAGAATCCCGAATTCCATTATTTTAAAAAATTACCCGATACGAGAAAAGGAGTATTCAAAAATTAATTTATTGTATGTAAGAGCATTTGCTGATATTTATAATCCCAAAATGGCGATTGATGTCCTTAAAAATTTAAGGAGAAATGGTTATGACGTATCCTTAACCATGGTTGGTCCCGATCGGGACGGTACTCTTGTTCGACTTAAAGAGTATACAGAACGTCATGGAATGTCCATATTTGTTGAATTTACTGGAGTATTGTCAAAAAGTGAATGGATAAATAGATCAAAGGATTCTAATATATTTATTAATACCACCAATATTGATAACAGTCCTGTTTCATTGGTTGAGGCTATGGCTCTAGGTTTTCCTATTGTTTCAACTAATGTAGGAGGAATTCCATTTCTAATTGAAAATGGGATAAATGGACTTTTGGTAGAGCCCAATGACGATGTTGGCATGTCTGATGCTATTATTGAAATTTACAATAACCAAGATTTGAGAGATGATTTAATTAAGAACTCAAGGGAAACTGTATTGGAATTAGATCAGCAAAAAGTATTATTAACTTGGAAGGAATTAATTGATGGGCTTTCATAAAATAATATATGAATTAGGACAAAAGCTTAGAAACCCTAGTTTAAATAAGTGGTACAATTTTCTCAAGGCAAGTGACTCATGGACTATGGAGGAATTGGAGAATTACCAAGAAGAAAAACTCTTGGAATTGGTGAGTTTTGCAAAGAATAATAGTTCCTTTTATAAACAAAAATTTGAAGGAATTGAATTTTCCAATTTAAGTGATTTGAGTAATTTACCAATATTGGAAAAGGAAGATCTTTTAGAATTTAACCAGGATATACATACTCATTATACGGGAAAAGTTTTCAAGGCCAAAACCTCTGGGAGCTCAGGTACAAGTTTAGTTTTTAATAGAAATGAAGAGTCGGATTCCTTCTCAAGAGCTGCAATTAAAAGGGGCTATTCTTGGTATAATGTGCATCCAGCTGATAAGAACCTTTATTTTTGGGGGTTTAATTTTAGTGGTGTTTCCTTGTGGAAAACTAGATTCTTTGATTTTTTACAAAACAGAATTAGAGTATTTGATTACTCTGCTAAATCAATAAAGTTTCTTAAAAAATATTCAAAAGACATAATGTATATAAGTGGGTACAGTTCCATGATTAATGAATTGTCTTTGAACAAAGAAATATCAAATAAACATTTTCCAAAATTAAAGTTAATCAAGGCTACGTCAGAGGAGATTCTTCCTGCCTATAAAAAAAATATTGAAACTACATTCAGAATCCCTATAATAAGCGAATATGGCGCTACGGAATCCGGAATTATAGGTTTTGAATGCCCAGAGGGAAATGTTCATATCACAATGGAAGGCGTTATTGTGGAAGAAATTACCGATGAAATTATAGTAACGAATTTACATTTAAAGTCATTTCCTATTATAAGATATCGTTTAGGAGATTATATCGATTTGGATAAGGAAACTAGGTGTCCTTGTGGACGATCTCATCATATAATTAACTCGATTAAAGGTAGAGTAGGGTCTAAGTTAATTGGAATAAATAAAAGTTTCCCTAGTTTATCAATATATAGGGTTTTTGGAAATTTGTCTGAATTAGGTTTTGATTTTAACTACCAAATAGTTCAAAAAGAACCTGGAAAAGTTGAAGTTAGACTTGCCGGTGAATTAAGGGGTGGTGAAGTTGCTTTAGAGAAGGAATTTTATAAATATTTCAAAAACGATATTTCGTTTACTGTAGTTGAGAATTTTAACTTTGGAAAACGTTTAGCAAAAAAGAAATTTTTTATCAGCGAAATAGATGAGTAATTCCTTGGTATCCATCATTACTGCAAATTATAATGGCGAAAATTTCATTGGTGATACCATCGAAAGTGTGTTGAGTCAAACGTATCCTAATTGGGAATTGATTATTATTGACGATGCTTCGACTGATCAGAGCAAGGAAATCATAAAATCATATCTCGATAAAGAACAGAGAATTAATCTGTTGACAAATACTACAAATAAAGGGGCTGCAATAACTAGAAATAGGGGAATTGAATCAGCCAAAGGTAAGTATATTGCGTTTTTAGATGGAGATGATATATGGCTATCAGAAAAACTCGAAAAGCAAATATCCTTTATGGAGAATTCCGTTAATTGTTTTTTTTCCACCAGTTATTATGAATGGATCGATGAAAGTGGGATAAATTTGAATCGAGTAATTAAGACAAAAGAAAAGTTGACTTATTCTGACCTTTTGGATAAAAACAGAATAGGGTGCTTAACAGCTATTTATAATCAAGAGGAACTTGGAAAAGTTTATATGCCGTTATTGAGGAAACGACAAGATTATGGTTTATGGTTGGAACTATTGAAAAGAACGACGTTTTGCTATACTTACCCTGAAGTAACCGCCCTTTATAGAGTAAGAGGAAACTCGATTTCATCAAATAAACTTGAAATGCTCAAATGGAATTGGAAATTGATGTATGAGGTCCAAGATTTGGGATTAATTCAAAGTTCTTTTATACTTTTAAAAAATATTATATACCGCCTATTGAATAAATAATGCCATACACCAACCGACGCCCAACATTAGAACTCTCAGAAAGAAAGATCGCCTTAAGAATTATGGATGTCTTAATGGCTATCCTATCAATAGGATTTACTGGCTATTTTTTGAGTTTAAATTATATTGATATTCATAACGAGAAATTATGGACATGGATAATAACCTATGCCGTTTACTTTTTGTTTTTTGGTTATGTGTTTGAATTATATGACTTGAAAATAGCAGATCGCGTATTTCCGACCATCCGATCATTATTCATTACGACCTTAATTACTACCGGTGTATTTGCCTTGACTCCAAGATTAACCCCTGTGCTTCCAGAACAGCGTATTGAAATTTTGGTACTTTTTTTCGCAGCGTTTACTGGAGTTTTTATTTGGAGAGTATTTTATGTGAGTATTTTTACAAGAGACCGATTCAACAAGAATTTAGCTTTTGTAGGAGATATTGGCAGTTTAAAATATTTGGAAGAGTTTACGAAAAAGTCAGAAACTCGTTTTAATATTCTTGGGGCATTGTTGGTTGGTGAAGCTGATAAAGTGGACAAGGTTGATGGAATTCCAAATATTAATAGAACGGGTCAAAGTCTCTACGAATTTATTGTAAAACGAAACGTTGATGAATTAATCGTTTGTAAAGATAGTTTTCATAAGGAGGATGAAAGGATTTCAAAAGAATTGGCTGATGCATTTGAGCAAGGAATAAATATTCGCAGTCTTGGTGATTTTTATTCTGATTTAAATGAATGCATACCGAGAACTTATTTGGGAAGTAATTTTTTTGAGCATTTAAATTTCTCATCGAGTCACTCTAATCGGTTTTACCTTTATTTCTCAAGGGTATTAGATATCCTGTTTGCGATTGTTGGGCTGACCTTATTTTCATTTTTGATTCCTTTTATCGTTCTGGGAAATATTTTAGGAAATAGAGGGAGCTTTTTTTACAAGCAAAAACGAATGGGGAAAAAGGAGCGCCCTTTTCAAATAATAAAACTAAGAACAATGGTGAAAGATGCAGAGAAAAATGGTGCCCAATACGCTCAAAAAAATGATTCACGCATTACTTGGTTTGGTAGGATTCTAAGAAATACCAGACTCGATGAAGTACCTCAATTAATTAATGTACTAAAAGGGGAAATGAAAATGATAGGTCCTCGTCCTGAACGCCTAGTTTTTATTGAAGAATTATCTGAAATCAGCCCTTTTTACAAAATGCGTCATACCATGAGTCCAGGGCTTACTGGATGGGCACAAGTAAAATATCCATATGCCAACTCTGTAGAGGAGCAGGAAAAGAAATTGAGATACGATTTATACTATTTAAAAAACCGAAGTTTTTATCTGGATTTTCAGATTATCGTAAAAACTGTAACCACAGTTTTATTTTTTAGAGGACAATAAAAAAACCGCCCTTAACCTGAGGGCGGTTTTAACATTAACCTGAAAAATCAACTACTTGAGGTAGTTAGTAATTTTTTTACTCATGGGGTTGGTTGTTGAGTAGAAAAAGTCGATAAGATTACCGTTTTCATCAACTAAATACTTTTGAAAGTTCCATTTAACTGTGGAGCTTTTTTTATTATTGTAGGTTTTGTCTGTGAGCCATGCATAAAGTTCATGTTGCTCATTTCCCTTTACTTCAACTTTTTCGGTTAAGGGAAAAGAAACTCCATAATTTAAGGAACAAAATTCTTGAATCTCCAACGGTGATCCTGGTTCTTGACCTCCAAATTGATTGGATGGAACTCCAATGACCACGAGCTGCTCTCCATATTGATCATAAAGCTTTTCTAAATCCTCATATTGTGGTGTAAAGCCGCATTTTGATGCCACATTGACAAACAATATTTTTTTTCCTTTATACTGAGACAAATCCATTGGACTGCCGTCTAAAGCAT
Organism: Flavobacteriaceae bacterium; assembly: GCA_049606855.1. GTDB lineage: Bacteria > Bacteroidota > Bacteroidia > Flavobacteriales > Flavobacteriaceae > JBELHR01. The sequence continues at coordinate 84,635 of JBMYVY010000001.1, forward strand.
TGATTTGAATATCGTATATACTTGCAGGCGGTTCTGCTGTTGATCTATTGGAATTTGAAAAAATTGAAAAGATGGCCATAATTAAAATAATAGGTTTCATTTGTTAAAGTTCTGATGCCCTTAAAGGACGTTTAATTTTATTTTCTATTCGTTGTTTAATTTTTGTCAAAGACTTCATGAGGTCCATGATTTCCTTGGAAGGTTTTTTTTTGTAATGACTATTAAGGGCCAAAACATAGTCTCTAGCTAAGGTAGCATCGATAATTTGTTGATCCCGAGTATATCCCCTTCTAGATTGTTTTAAAAAACTCTCTACTTCCTTACTGAGTTGATTTAGATTTTTCATGTACGTAAATAGTTTAAAAATTCAAGTCGTTTCGCTTCATTCTTAAAGGCCCCAGAATAATAGGCCGTTGTAGTAGAAGAGGTGTCATCTTCAATCCCTCTAGAGGCAACACACAAGTGTTTTGCTTCTATTACCAGCGCTACATCTTCCGTACCGAGAATTTGCTTTAAATCCACTGCAATCTGATTCGTCAGACGCTCTTGGACTTGCGGGCGCTTCGCATAATATTTAACTAAGCGGTTGAGCTTCGATAATCCAATTACCTTACCATTAGAAATGTAGGCTAGGTGCGCTTTCCCTATAATAGGCACAAGATGATGTTCGCAATTTGAATAAAAGGTAATATCCTTTTCAACCAACATCTCTTGATACGAATAACTGTTTTCAAACAATGCAATTTTTGGTTTATTTGCAGGATTTAAACCTGAAAATATTTCATCAACATACATTTTTGCGACTCTGTGCGGAGTTCCTGCAAGGGAATCATCTGTAAGATCCATCCCAAGAATATTTAGGATTGCTTCTACATGATCTGCAATCAATTCTTTTTTAGTTGAATCGTTCATTTCGAATGCATCATCGCGAAGTGGGGTTTTTAACCCCGTTGCGAAATGCTCGTCTCCTCGAACTTCGTGTATTAAATCGATTTCCATATTTTTTTAGTTTTGTGAGAGAAATATATTCTTGTAAAACAGCAGCTTACGCAAAAAGCCAAGACTCTCGTTATAATTATTGTTCTTTCTAAAACGTATAAATTCACCTTCTCCATGGACACTAAAGTTCTGGGTGTAGAAAAGGACTAATTTAGGGTAAGGAAGTGCCCAGCAGTATCGCTTCAATCCCTTAGTTATATGAACCAAAACTCCTTTTGGTCTTATTTCAAAATTGGCATAATTCAAATCACCGACTTCATTTAAAACACCGTCAAAGCGCTTTGAGGTAGTTTCAATGATAAAACGATTTGATCCTATTCCATTCATTTTAAGCCTACGCCATAATGAGTAAGAAGAACCAACCTCAAGGTCGATAGCTTCCTTGATTTTTGGCTGATTATATGTTGTTTCATAAATCATAGTGCAATGCATTAATGGGTTTTGGATAATCTTTACCTATTTTTATTTGGTACTTTTGTTGTTCTAAAGTCGTCATTAAGTATGGCTTGAAAATATTTTTAGTCGGAACGTTTCTCAGTGCCTTAATCCAATTCTTTATAAACTCACCTTGCGGGTCCAAAACCTCTGCGGGTTGGACGTATTCCTTTGTATTTATTAGCTGCGGGTAGTGTATGGCCGGATGAAAATCAAGAAAACGTTGAGAAAGGAATACAGCCACATCCTGCCAGGGCTGAAGCAGATACTGTGTATAAAAATTAACAAGATAGATTCTAAACTTATATGGTAAAAAACCCGTTTGCTCCAAACATTTCAGACTTGCATCAATGAGAGGAAATCCTGTGGCCGCATTTTCCCAAGCTCCTTTAAAATTTGACGAAATTGATTCGTTTAACTTTGGTTCTGCCAATTTTTGACGTACTCGATAATCATTCATGATTAAATTTTGCTTTCTCAAATGACTGATTAGCTCTGAGTATCCATTGGTTTTGGCATATTTGTATACTTGTTTAACCGATAAGTTCCCCCATGAAATATAAGGGCTTAATCGGCTTTCTCCTCCTTGATAGTTTAGAAGCGTTTCCATTGCGGCACGACTACCACCAACCTGAAACAAATCATTGCTATTGTAGAAGAGATTCATTGGAGGGAACTGAAGATATAGCGCATCAATTTTACTTTTATTGACAAAAGCCTCAGCATTCAATTCATAGTTTAAAATTTCAGTTTCCATATGGGATGACCAATTTTTTAAGCCATTTCTTACGTAGGTAGAAAGATTGATTCCATTGTTCTTAAAATACCTTCTTAATTGTTGATCGCGACGGTAAACATATTCAATACCAAGCTCCTCATAATGGTGAACTTCTCTAATTTTATATTGTCTAGAAAGCCGTTTAAAAATGCTTAAAGCAGAACCTCTGCACGCCATCACCTGAGTACTTAGGGGGTCTAGAACAGCATTCATATCCAACAACGATTGCTTGATAAAAGTCCAATGCCGCTCACTGTATTGAGGAGCATTTAGAAGTCCTTCATCTTGAATGTAAAGCAAGAGGATTTTGTGCCCACTTTTAAGTGCGTTATATATCCCTCGATGATCTGATAATCTCAAATCTCTTTTAAACCAAATGATATGTAACTGTTTTTCTTGCATTTACTCAAAATTACAACTTTGTTTAACAATAATCAAAAAAGATTAAACAAAAAATTGTTAAAAAATAATCCGCAGGCTGATTTATATCATGTTTTAAAGCCTAAACCTGCTGTAAATTTGACCTATAGCCTGTGCAAATTTGGAGTATTTATCCATTGTGTGCCGACAAATTTGCTGTGTTGATTGAATTTAGTGCTAACATAAATACTCCAAGACAGGCTCATAAAAATGTATGTTAGTTTGATTGTTAATGAGCATCCTCGATAAGCTTTTAGGACTTGTCGGGGATTTTCTATTTGATTACATTTGAGTACTAATCAAAACAAGAATTGTGAGTTTTAAGAAACTAATTTTAATCTGTAGCCTTCTTTTTTCAAGTATATCAACGCAAGCTCAAATTGACGAAAGCGCTTGGGGAGGATGGTATATGTACTTTTTTGATGCAAAGTTTACAGAAGGAAGTCACTGGGGAGCTCAAGGAGATGTTCAATATAGAAACTGGAATACAGTGGGAGATCTCGAGCAGCTTCTGCTAAGGGGAGGATTAACTTATTCTCCTGAAGGTTGGGCTGGAATGTTTACCTATGGTTATGGTAATATACAAACAGGAGTATACGGTGATTCTGAAGAAACTACTTATGAAAATAGAATGTATCAAGAATTATTAATGCCGCAAAAATTGGGATGGCGTTTGTTTTTGAAACATCGTTTCAGATACGAACAAAGATGGGTAGAGGGTCAAGATTTTAGAACGCGGTACCGATATAACTTATTTTTAACTGTGCCTCTTAATGATGCTGTCGTAAAAACTAAAGTTGCTTATTTGTCCTTTTACAATGAACTATTTATAAATGGTCAGCGTGATATTGGCGATGGAAGAACCGTAGAGATATTTGATCGTAATCGAAGTTATGCTGCTTTAGGTTATGCTTTTAGAGATAATGTCAAAGTTCAATTTGGAGTAATGAGACAGACTACTGACTCTTGGGCCAAAAATCAAATTCAATTGAGTTTACACCACAGTTGGTAATAAAAAAAACCGAAGCTTAGTAGCTTCGGTTTTTTTATTTAAAAATATTTTTTCTTTAGCCAAAAGGAGACTCTTACCAACAAAATAAGTGCCGGAACCTCGACTAGAGGACCAATTACACCTGTGAAGGCTTCTCCAGAATTTAATCCAAATACAGCAATGGCAACGGCTATTGCAAGTTCAAAATTATTCCCAGCAGCGGTAAAAGCAATTGAGGCGGTTTTTTCATAATTCTTCGAAAAGTATTTTCCAAGGAAAAAACTGATCAGGAACATGGCTACAAAATAAAAAACTAAAGGTATTGCGATTCTAACTACATCCATAGGAATGTCAACAATCATTTGTCCTTTCAATGAGAACATCAATACAATGGTCAGCAATAGTGCAATTAACGTGATTGGAGAAATCGTAGGGATAAATTTCTCCTGATACCATTGTTCTCCTTTGAGTGGTACCAAAATCACTCTTGAGAGAATTCCCATTAAAAAGGGTATTCCAAGATAAATAGCAACACTTTCAGCTATAGTTGCAATAGAGATATCCACTACAGCACCTTGGAACCCAAAATAGGGTGGAAGCACAGTAATAAATATATAGGCGTAGAAGCTATAAGTAAAAACCTGAAAAATTGAGTTTAATGCCACCAGACCTGCGCCATATTCTGTAGATCCATCGGCTAAATCATTCCAGACGATAACCATTGCAATACAACGTGCGAGTCCAATTAAAATTAAACCAGTCATATACTCTGGATAGTCATGTAGGAAGAAAATAGCGAGGAAAAACATTAAAAATGGACCAATGACCCAGTTCAACAATAATGAAGTCCCAAGAACCTTTACATCCTTAAAGACTGCAGGTAAGAGCTTGTAGTTTACCTTAGCAAGTGGAGGGTACATCATAAGAATGAGTCCTAATGCTAAGGGAATATTGGTTGTCCCTGAGGACATGGATTCAACGCTTGTAGCGATATTTGGATAAAAATATCCCGCGCCAACACCGATACCCATTGCTAAAAAAATCCACAGTGTAAGATTGCGGTCTAAGAAACTTAGTTTTTTATTATTGCTCATAACGTTCTGATATACTTTTCATTAAATAAAAAATTTCCGATGCGATATCTAAAGATCGTTCATCGTATTTTACGGCTTCTAAATCCGTATCATCATATGCCTTAGGATCATCAAATCGAAATGGAATACGTTTTAAAGCACCTGGAATAAAAGGGCAATTTTCATCAGCATGCCCGCAAGTCATCATTGTGATAAAGTTTTCCTTAGGCGCTGATTTATCTTCATAGGTTTTTGAAAAACAAACCGTGGGTTCAGCCTCCTCAGAAAATTTCACCTCATAAATGGGATTCTCCAATGATTCCTGAGTGTTTTTAATATGAAACCCTAACCTCAAACAAGAATCCACCGCTCTGAGATTAAAGGCTGTGACTTCTACACCGCCTGAGTATGATGAGATGGGGAGCTTGTAATATGCAGCTGCTGTAGCCGACCAAATTTGAGAAAATTGACTTCTCCTGGAATTATGGGTACAGATATAATTGATGCCCAGATTCCCTTCGGTGTTTAGATGAGTAGCAATGAATTCTGCCATTTCATCCAATTCTTGTTTCCTCGAGGGAAAAGGAAGTTCATTAACTAAATGTTGGAGTTTAGGATATAACTTCATAGTTAGCATTTTTTACTTTTAATAGTTTCAGGTTTATTTAACCAAGTTGTGATTTGTTTGTTTGCTTCGTTCCATTTCTCATTATCTAAACAATATGAAATAGATTTTCCTTGAATGCTTCCTATTATGAAATCAAGTCTTTTTAATTCTTTTAAATGTTGTGAAATGGTCGGTTGAGCAAGTCCAAGTTCTTGAACTAGATCAGTATTGATACAACTACTGCTATTTTTGATATAGTCTATGATTGCAATTCTTGCAGGGTGTCCCAGCACCTTGAGGATATCTGCGAGTTCGTTCTGTTCATTGCTAAAAAGTTCTGTCTTGACTATTCCCATATTGCAATATTACGATAATAATATTGATGTATAAAATATTTCATGAATAATCTCACAAGGATAAATCAACAGAAAATGCTAGATTTAGATCATCTAAACTATAAACAAATGAATAAACTATTTTCTACCTTACTGCTGAGTATCGGACTATTGTGTGCAGGATGCGAACCTAATCCTAAAATGGATCTGAGTCAATCTACTTTGATTCCTATTCCCAATAGTATCAATGCAAGCGGATCTTCATTTAAATTTGATGGAGACTTAGAAATTAATATCACAGAGGATCTTGACAATTTGGGGCTTCAAGCACAGAGACTATTTCAACCTGCCACCGGATTTAGATTACCCATTATAAAAGAAGCCAAACCGAGTTCGGATCAATTAGTTCTTAGAGTGGATTCTAATTTATCAGAACAAGAGGGGGCGTATAAACTCGAGATTACGGAAAGGAATATTTCAATTACCGGGGTGAATCAGGCAGCTGTATATAACGGATTGGAAACGTTAAAGCAATTATTTCCAAAAGAAATAGTTTTACAAGAATCTCAAGATAGAGAAGCCTGGTTTATTCCTACTGGAATTATTCAAGATGCTCCAAGATATCAATACAGAGGGGCGATGCTTGATGTTTCACGTCACTTTTTCTCAGTGGAAGATGTCAAATCCTATATTGATTATTTAGCCATGTATAAAATGAACGTTCTTCATATGCATTTGGCCGATGATCAAGGTTGGAGAATAGAAATTAAATCTTGGCCGGATTTGACAACAAAAGGATCCGTTTCTGAAGTTGGAGGAGGAGTAGGAGGATTCTATACTCAAGAAGAATTTAAAGAATTGGTTGATTATGCTGCAGGAAAATATATTGAAATCATTCCTGAAATTGATATGCCTGGTCACATTAATGCGGCGCTACACGCTTATCCCGTATTGAACCCAGATGACGAGGAATTGCCTTATTATACAGGAATGGAAGTTGGGTTTTCAACCCTTACTTATGAGGATCCAGATACGTGGAGGTTTGTTAACGATGTAATTCGGGAATTGGCTGAAATTTCGCCTTCAAAATATATTCATATCGGTGGTGATGAAACCCATGCGACATCTGAAGAAGACTATCAAAAATTCATTCCTAGAATTGTGGAAATAGTAGAGGCAAATGACAAGTATGCTATGGGATGGGACGATGTAGCTAAAGCAGAATTGAGCCAAAATACGGTTGCGCAATTATGGAAGCCAGATACTAAGGATATTATGAAAGGATTGGATCAAGGGGTTGAAATAGTAATGTCTCCAGCCAAACGAGCCTATCTCGATATGAAATATGACCAATCAACTCGCATAGGGCTGACTTGGGCAGCCACGATTGAGGTTGATCAGGGATATAACTGGGATCCATCTAGTTTTCTAGAAGGGGTTAACGAAAGTCAAATTCGCGGAATGGAAGCGGCTCTTTGGACAGAAACAGTGGAAAACATGGATGATTTACAATACTTAGTTTTCCCGAGGTTGACGGGATATGGTGAAGTATCTTGGTCTCGACAAGAAGATAGAGATTGGGATGCCTACAAAGTCAGATTAAAAAAGCACCTCAAGCGTTTAGATTTGATGAATATCAATTATTACCACTCTCCTTTATTAGAAGATGAAGAAATTAAAAAATAATCAAAGCCCTTAGGGGCTTTTTTTAATTCAATAGTTCACTTTGTATTCGGAACGCTTTTTCAGAACCTAAATACTTTGGATTGGCAGCCTCCTCTGACCAAAAGCCATCAAGTAGATCCGCGGTTAAGCATTTATAAACCACAGTGCCCTTAAATTCTTGTTGATCACCATAGCTGAAGTTAATCACTAAAAGATTGTTTTTAAAGAAGCCTGTCCCAACCTGTACCTGAGATTCACCAATGGTCCAGTGCGCTAGAATACTGCCTTCAGGCCTTATTTTAAGTTTCAAAACCCCCGTGTAAGTAGAGGCAAATTCATCTTGATTTCTACCACTTACTTGAAAACTTCCTTCTAAATCTTGAACTGTTATCATAACTGCAAAAGTACTACCTTAGATATTATGTCTCGCAAACAATACTTTAAAAATTTTACGCTTCTAGTTCTATGCGGAGAAGCCATTTTTTTTCTGCCCTTCGTAATTGTAAGGATTTTTCGACCCACCGTACTTCAAGCATTTGAGATAAACAATACGGAACTCGGTTATGCATTTTCCATTTATGGAATAATTGCTCTTGGAGCATATTTTTTTGGCGGAATGATTGCAGACCGCTTCCCGGTCAAAACCCTAATTTCAATCTCGCTTATATCCACAGGTGTTTTGGGTTTGTTTATGGCTGAAATGCCCTCCTACAAAGCCTTTATTCTTATATATGCCCTATGGGGAATCACCACACTGTTATTGTTTTGGTCCCCAATGAAAAAAGCAATTCGTATTCTTGGAGGTAAGAAACATCAAGGAGGTACTTTTGGAGGGATTGAAGCAGGAAGAGGTTTAACAGCTGCTCTATTGGGAAGTTTGATCCTGTTATTATTTGTTGATACTCACACAGATTCTTCTGCTGAATTAATGAATATAGTTTATCGCTATACTTCGATATTTATTATTGTGATGGGAATTTTGATTGCACTTTTTCTAGATATTGATGATCATGTTGGGAAAAATGCGAAGGCTCCGATAACTAATCTAAGGGCAACTTTAAAATTAAGAACGGTTTGGCAACAAATGTTTTTTGTTTTAGCAGCCTATGTGGCGTATAAATGTACGGATGATTTTTCTTTATACGCCCATGATGTATTGGGGTTTAACGACCAAGAGTCCGGTATTGTAGGTACCTTGTCCCTATATGTTCGCCCAATAGCGGCAGTAAGTTTAGGGCTATTGGCGGATCGTTTTTCCGTCAGATTAATGAGCCTGATTGGTTTCGGTCTAACTTTCCTTGGAAGCATGTTATTCTATTTACTAGACTTTCAATCTCTTATCATCCCATTTTTTCTGAACCTAATGGTATTGAGCATCGGAATATACAGTTTAAGAGCCCTGTATTACGCGATTATGAATGAAGCTAAAATACCCTTAAGTTTGACCGGTACAGCGGTAGGAGTAGTTTCCTTTGTTGGATACACTCCAGATATCTTTATGGGACCAATAATGGGTTATTTTTTAGATGAGTTCCCAGGTTTGACGGGACATCAATACGTTTTTGGATTTTGCTCAGTCTTTGCCTTAATTGGATTTGTCAATTTGTATTTTTTTCCTAAAAACCATAAGAAAGCCCAATAACGAATAAGCCTAAATTGTCATAGCCCCCTTTCAGGTCCCCTTGCAATGGACTTGATAAATCAATGTTTTGACCTTCAGATAAAAGGTAAGTGAAACCAATAGAATAACTGTTGTTTTTTTCGGTCTTTTTACTAAAGCCTGTAGCAAACCTAAAAGCTTCTCCAACAGGCATATCCGGTGACATCTCATTTTCTCGAATAGGATCAGAATCATAGCTAAAACCTAATCTCCCGGTGAAATTATTCTTCATTTTTTTATTAACTCCAACTCCAATTCTATAGGTGTCCTGCCAATTTCTATGAAGTGCCGCATCGATGTCATCGTTGAGAACTATCGGTTGATTTACAAAGGCAGACCAGTCGGTATATCCCACATCCATCAATATTTCAAGACTTCCCATTTGTCTGGCTACAGATAGGTTTAAACCATGAGGAATAATCATTTCAGTTGAAAAAGGGAGACTGGTTACTTGGTCACCGTTTTGGCCCAGCCAATTCGAGATATCTGCATTTCCGTTAAAATCAATTTTCGATTGATATCTGTAAGTCAGTCCAATTGCAGTGAGTTCATTTGGACGAAAGTGTAGTCCTAATTGGAACCCAACATTGAAATTTAATCCTGAAAGCTTTGCTTGACCATCTGTTCTGCTAAGTGGATTGATGGGTTTGAGTGCAAGTTCTTCCTCCAAGAGGCCTAAATACAGGTTTACAGCTGCCCCTACACTAAATTTATCTGAAAAGTTATAGGATACAGTAGGAGCAATATTAGTAACGGCTAAGAGGGCACTTTCTACATAATACCTACCATCCCAATCTTCACCATAATTGAATCCTGATCCCATTGGAATATTAACTGTTGTTCCAATACTCCACTTTTCATTGAGGTGTTTTATCCAATAAAAACCGAACATAGGAGTAATTCCACCTGCATCCGCCGTTGCCCCGTTATCTCCCAAATAATCTATAGTTGTAAACACTGCTTGAAGCCCTATAAGAACAGTTTCATCTTCAACTTGTCCCATTGCAGCAGGGTTTAGATAGGCTGTGGATGCGTCTTCACTAATAGCGGATTGACCAGCATAAGCATTTCCAATTCCGGAACTTCCTACTTCGTAAAGTAAAAGACCACCTCCTTGAGCTAAAACAGTTGAAAATGTACTACAAAAAACTAGAACGAATAATGAACGAATCATGTCTAATAAAAAAAAGAATAACACAAAAAAGTAATGGGATATATCTTACCTAAGGCATTTAAGTTCAGTAACTTAAATATACATTATTTTCCGATACAAAAATTGGCAAAGATATTTCCAAGTAAATCGTCCGTACTTACTTCTCCAGTAATCTCCCCCAAATAATGAAGGGCTTGTCTCAGGTCTATTGCCAATAAATCTGTGGATAATTCCTCATCCATACCGAACTTTACTTGATTGATTGCCTCAAAAGCCTTTGAAAGCGCCTCAAAATGTCTTGAGTTACTCACAATGGTATCATTATTGGAAAGTTGACCTCGATTTACCATATGAAGTAAAGCGCCTTTGAGGGCCTCTATACCTCTTTTCTGTTTTGCAGAAATATAAATCGGATCCAAATCTTTAAATAGAGGTTCTAAACTGCTTTGATTCCCTTGGTCGATTTTATTAATCACAAGAATCAATTGTTTATTGGGATAATCCGCCTTGATTTTTTCTATATCAAGGTGAATTTTTTGACTTTGATCAGCAGAAGCCGTTCTCGAATCTACCAAATAGAGCACAACTTGGGATTGATCTATTTTCTCAAAAGTCTTTTTTATTCCAATATTTTCAACGGTATCCTCAGTGTCTCTAATTCCAGCAGTATCGACAAACCTAAATGCTACACCCTCTATAATTAGTTCATCTTCAATACTGTCCCTGGTGGTTCCTGCGATATCAGAAACGATGGCTTTGTCTTCATTTAAAAGAGCATTTAAAAGGGTGGATTTGCCCACATTTGGTTCTCCGACTATCGCAACAGGAATTCCATTTTTCAATACATTACCTAGGGCGAATGAATCAATCAACCTTTTGAGGACATCTGAGATTCTTTGAATCAATATTTGAAATTCTTTTCGATCTGCAAAATTTACATCCTCTTCCGCAAAATCGAGCTCCAACTCCATTAAAGAAGCAAAATTCAATAACTCTTGTCTCAATTCTTGAAGTTCATTAGAGAAGCCCCCTCTCATTTGTTGCATGGCAATTTGGTGGGCAGAGGCAGAGTCAGAAGCGATTAAGTCTGCAACGGCTTCCGCTTGACTTAAGTCCATTTTACCATTGAGAAAGGCTCGTAAAGTATACTCTCCTGCATCAGCCATGCGTGCCCCTTCAGCAAGAAGCAATTTTATGAGTTCTTGTTGAATGTACATGGAGCCATGGCAAGAAAACTCTACCACATCCTCACCGGTATAGGAGTGAGGGTTTTTAAACAAGGAGATCAAAACTTCATCGAGAATTCGCTCCCCTTGAACAATATGACCTAAGTGAATGGTATGAGATTTCTGATTGGTCAGTAATTTTCCGGGTTTAATAGAGCGAAATACGCGGTCAGCAATAGCTATAGCTTCAGGTCCTGAAAGTCTTAGAACTGCAATAGCACCAACCCCAGAGGCGGTCGCCAAAGCCAAAATGGTATCCTTGTTTATCATAAGAACAAATTTACCAAAAATTTAAAGATCAGCCGCTCGGATATGATCTTCATATTCATAGAAGAATAATTCGAATCTATTCATCCTGTCCAGCATGAATTGATAGGCATCTGCCCAGGTGTCCGGATTGTAAATGCTAAATTTGGAAGGATAATCGCAGTAAATTCTGAAAATATCTATGCCACTCTCTAATCGATATCTTTCATCAAAAAAGACATCTGGAATTTCACTTTCCATCAATTTCCTAAGAGATAGCATTTGCTCATAAAGTAGCTCATCTTTTGCAGAATTACCCGAATTAATATCTAGGGCTACTCGTAAATGCTTACGGCCTGCATCAAATTTAAACTCAAATCCTTTAATTTTTGTTCTGTATAACAGCCATTTTCGCGGGAAAGATTTTCCAAAACTCACCCAAAATCTTTTCCTTAATGAAGCAGCTTCCTCTTTACTGAACATTAACCGTGAACTTTTGCGTTCTTCCCTCGATTTTTCATCATTTCTGCTTCAAATTCAAGTAAAGATTTCCATTTAGCATCTACAATTTCTCGATCTTGATAAGCTCTAGCAAATCCCAGAAATGTAGTGTAGTGATTGGCCTCTGAGATCATAAGATCTAAATAGAATTTTGACAATTCCTGATCTTCCATATTGTCTGCAAAAACCTTAAATCTCTCACAAGATCTCGCTTCGATAAGAGCAGCAACAAGAAGTCTTTGTATTAAGGCATCTGTGCGATCATGGGTTTTTGGGAAGAAACCTTGTATGTGTTTTGCATAATCATTTTTTTGAGCTTGTCCCAAAACTAAACCGCGAGCGGTCATCAAATCGTGAACCATTTTGAAATGCTCCATTTCTTCAATTGCAATATCACTCATCGCAGAAACCAATTCCGTTTCCTCAGAATAATTAATGATAATGGAAACCGCATTTGAAGCTGCCTTCTGCTCTGCAAAGGCATGGTCGGTCAGTATCTGTTCTAAATTGTCTTTTGCTATTTCAGCCCAAGAAGTTTCTGTTTCAAATTTCAACCCTAGCATAATCCTGATCTAATAAATTTTTAAGACGCAAGCCAAAGTCTAAGAAGAGTTTAAGCTCTTGCACACTTGCCAGTCGTTCACGCTTCAAAATTAACAATTCTTGTTCAGAACTTTCAATATGATAATATAAATTACTCTCAAAAAACCGAATTAACTCGTCCTTAAAAAAGGATTTAATACTTTTCTCATCTATACCGCTCAGATAAAATCGATCCGAAAAATCTGGATACCCCTCTATTTTGATGTCATTATAATCATTTAGATTGTAGATGTACTCCAGAAGTCCTTCGTCTTTATTTAAAACAAAACTTGGAACTTTAGATTTCAAATCCAATTTCATCATGGTCATTTTCACCTCTTGCTTTGCGATAAAAGCTCCTTCGGAAAAATGTGCATCGAAAAGGGATTGACCTTCATATTGTAGTACATTTTTTAAGGCAGTTACGGATTTGGTTTTGAAAAAAGGAAATTGTTCTAATTGAAATTCTGAACGAGGCGCAGCTAATCTATACATGTATTCAAATTCGGCTGCTACTGCTTTTATTTTTCGTTGACGGGCTGTGAAATTAAGTGATAATTTACCTTTAAATGGAAGTAATCTTCTCATTGCAAAGGGGTGTGCAGACTTGGCGCCATGAGCATCGAGTCCCATACATTCAAAGTTCCCGCCCTTTCTTTCAAAGGCATCCATATAATTATTGAGGTTCTCCATCACGGTATGATCTACAAACTCGCAATAAGAAAGATCCACAATAACTTTAGTGTTTTCCGGAATTTGATCCAGCTGTTTTTTTAGTCTAAAGTAATTTAAAAAAGTGCAGAAATCTGTGACACTAACGTAGTAAGAATTTTCTTCCTCATCTTCTTTATACATGAGAACATTAGGTTTAAGAAAGTTCTTTAGAAAGAAATTTAGTGATCGACATAAATAGACATGAATCAAAAAGGTCATCAGAATTCCAGCCAGTATTCCAGTAATTAAGTTGGTAAATAGGGTAACCAATAGCGTGGTTAAGAAAATGGCTAATTGCTCTTTTCCAACTTTAAATATTTTAATCATATTGACCGGGTTGGCCAATTTGTATCCTGTAAAAACCAGTATTGCAGCTAATGCACTCAATGGCACCATCTTTAACTGACTTGCAAATAGCAAAATGAAGATCACCAAGAAGCTCGAATGAAAAAGGTTTGCAGATCGATTTGATCCGTTGTTGTTCACATTTACTGAACTTCTTGCAATAACTGTTACTACATTTAATCCTCCTATAAAACCTGATACTACAGTAGCGAATCCTAATGCTTTGAGATCACGATTGACATTAGAACGTCTTTTTAAAGGATCTAATTTATCAACAGCTTTAATACTTAAAAGGGATTCGATACTTGCAATTAAGGTCAGTGTAATTACAATATTGATGAATTCTGGGGTATTCCACAATCCAAAATCAGGACTTGGGAATTTTGAAAATACCTGATCAGGAATACTAATTAAGAAGCTTGAGTCAATTGGGAAATCAGGACTTAAATAGTAGAATAGCCCCACACATAAAACTACGATCCACATTGGAGCTGGAACCAATTGAAAGAGCCTATTTCTGATCTTGGGATAAAAAATCATGATCATCAAGCTCAAAATTCCAATTCCTCCTGCCCAAATTGCAGATTCTTGGTTGGTTTGAATATATTCTAAAATAGCTGCAGGAATAGCTAAAAGCAGCTCCACGATACTTCCTGAGGCATCATCATTACCCAGCATTACATGGAATTGTTTGGCAAAAATACCGAGACCTATCGCAGCAAGCATTCCCTGTATGGCTGATGCAGGAAAGAAATCAGATAATAAGCCCAATCTTAGAAACCCAAATAGCATTACCAATACCCCTGATAGAACTACAGCTGCCAAGGTATATAAATAGCCCTGGTAAGCATCGCCTGCCCCAAGGGTCATTACTGAGGCCAAAACCACAACAACCAATCCATTCCCAGGACCAGTAATCGTGACGTGAGATCCCCCTAAAATGGCGACCAAAGTTCCCCCAACAATGGCAGTGATTATTCCTGCGATAGGTGGCACGCCTGATGCCAACGCTAGACCAAGTCCGAGTGGCAGGGCAATTAATGATACAACAAAGCCTGAGAAAATATTTTTCGGCAAATCAGGAATAAAAGTATTAGTCTTTTGCATATTACCTTACAATTAAAACATTTGTGGGCAATTCAGATAAAATATATTCCATATCATGAGGGAATATTCTATCGATTAAATTTGAGCGTTTTGGTTCATTCATTACCAATAAATCGGCACGAACAACCTTTGCATAATGCCCAATAGAATAGCCGGTTTTGCCAAATATACTTTGATTTTTCACTTGAATTCCTTGAGTGAAATCACGGTCAATATGATTTATTAGTTCATTCACTCTTCTGTTTTCTCTGGTTTTGATCCGCTCCTTGATAAGTGTCGCTTTACGCAGAGTTCTGTCATCATTTACCTTGACGTCAACCGCTTTGTTCTTAATTTCTTCAACTATGGTAATTTTTGGACAACCCAAATGCTTAGAAACATAGAAAGCAGTATTAATCGCATGCGGAGTTTTAGGGTCCTCTAATCCATTAACAACGATGTGTTTACAAGCGTCACGTTCCATGGATTGCTTTAATAGGAGCAAAACGGAACAGTTGACTTTATGGGTCAATTTACGGGCAATAGAACCAAGGTAATGCTTGAATAAATTTTCGCGTTGTTGAGCGCCAATAACCAATAAATCTACTTTCAAATCATTACAATAATTGACAATCACATCAACGGGATTTCCGGGTTTGAAAATGATTTGAACACCCTGTTTATCGTCAGAGGCTTTTTCAAGAATTTCTTTTATTTGTTGTTTTTTTTCAGACGTCTCATGACCTACATGAACAAGAACGAGCTTAGATGAAAACATCCTTGAAAGCCTCAAGGATTCGTGTACGTTGGCTTCTAAATTTGGCGAGAAAGCTAATCCAGTTAGGATAGTGTTTATGGTTTTATGCATAGGGCTAAACTATGCAAAAAAAACAGAATTACAAGTCCAGTTTAAAACGTTGCCTAAGAAGCTTAATATCAGGGTTTAACTCAGTTAATCGTTGATATTTCTCTTCAGGAGTATAGATGAATTTCTTTTTTACTTCTTCTTTAACTTCAATTTCAAGTTGAATGGAAAAGTTATTTAATGAATTTCGAAGATGCCTCATTAAACTTGGCATTCCCCGTTCTAACTGTTTGGCCATTAACTCATTGGGTAATACCAATTTCAGCTTATTTCCATTTATCTCAGGTTTATTCGCAGAAAGTACGCTCGATAAACTTCGTTGACCGTCTTCATTTAAAATTGAAGCATAGGCTGACCATTGGTTCAGTAATTTGGAATTGGAAAATTCTTCTTGCGGTTTTTCACTTAAATCTTCCTCTTGGTCGGTAATTAATTCTTCTTTTTTCTCGAGTTTAAGGTTTTTTAAACTTAAAGCAGAAGTCTTACGTCTTTTAGGGTCAACTTTTTCTAATTTTGGCTTTTCAGTCAACTTGACTTGCACTGCTGTTGGTTTAGGTGCAGTCACTTTTATTTGCCCCTTGTTAAAATGAGATGCCGGAATTATGTAGTTGCTACTTTTTTTTTTTCAGTGACAAAGGTCAAAGAGGCAATTTGCATCAGACAAAGCTCTACGAGCAAACGTTGATTTTTACTAGACTTATATTGTAAATCACAGGTATTGGCCTTTTCTATAGCTTGCAATAAAAAGTTCATATCAGCAGCTTTGGCTTGATCCAAATACTGCTTTTTTGTACGATCACCAACTTCCAATAATTCTACAGTACTTGCATCCTTAGCAACTAGTAAGTCTCTAAAGTGCGCCCCAAGTCCTATTATATAATGGTGGGCATCAAAGCCCTTTTCCAAAATTTCATTGAAATAGAGTAGAAGAGCAGGTATGTCATTTTTTAAACACAAATCTGTGCTTTTAAAATAGACGTCATAGTCCAATACATTTAAATTCAAAGCAACTGCTTCTCTAGTTAAATTTTTTCCTGAAAAACTTACAACGCGATCAAAAATAGATAAGGCATCTCGCATGGCTCCATCCGCTTTTTGAGCGATAACATGTAAGGCGTCATCATCTGCCTCGATTCCCTCATCTTGAGCAATTTTCTTTAAGTATTCTTTGGAATCTTGAACTGTAATTCTTTTGAAATCATAGATTTGACATCTCGATAGAATAGTAGGAATAATTTTGTGCTTTTCTGTAGTTGCTAATATAAAGATAGCATGAGCAGGGGGTTCTTCTAAAGTCTTCAAAAAGGCATTAAATGCAGCCGAAGATAACATGTGGACCTCATCGATAATATACACTTTATACTTTCCTGTCTGTGGAGGAATTCTTACTTGATCGGTAAGTGCTCGTATATCGTCTACTGAGTTATTCGATGCCGCATCCAACTCAAAAATATTGAAGGCAAAGTCTTCGCTTTCTGAAACCTGGTCCTCTTGATTTATTTTTTTAGCTAAAATACGCGCACATGTAGTTTTACCCACACCTCTAGGACCTGTAAACAACAAGGCTTGCGCCAAATGATTGTTTTTTATTGCATTTTCTAATGTTGCGGTAATCGCACGCTGCCCCACGACTTGTTCAAAAGTTTGAGGACGGTATTTTCTCGCTGATACAATAAATGGTTCCATGTAGGACAAATGTAACTAGTTCCCGTAAATTTTTTGGTACAAATCCTTATAAATTTCCTTGATTATTTTACGCTTCATTTTCATTGTAGGAGTCAAATGTCCTCCTTCAATAGACCATACATCTGGAGTGAGTTCAAATCGCTTGATTTGCTCCCATTTACCAAATTTTGAATTGGCGTAATCAATCTCTTCTTTAATTCTTTCAATGATTTCTGGGTTTTCAATCCATTTAGATTGATCCTTATCAAGTTTCATATCATGGCGTTTTGCCCATTCTGCTACGAACTCAAAATTCATTTGAACAAAGGCTCCTGGCATTTTCTCTCCTTCACCAACAACCATTACTTGTTCAATAAAACGAGATTGTTTAAGTACGTTTTCAAGTACGGCAGGAGCAACATACTTACCTCCTGAAGTTTTGAACATTTCTTTCTTTCTATCAGTAATCTTTAAAAAACCATCACTGTCAATTTCACCAATATCGCCCGTATGAAAATAATCACCAGTCATTACACTTGCAGTTTTCTCTTCATCTTTATAATAACCCATCATGATATTTGGTCCTTTAGCCAATATCTCTCCATCCTCGGCAATTTTGACTTCTACACCATCCACAACACGTCCTACGGTACCGATTCTAAATCCGTGTTTCGCAATTGCGTTAACAGCAATCACAGGAGAGGTCTCAGTAAGTCCATAACCTTCCATTACAGGAAGTCCAGCAGCTGCGAATACACGTGCAAGACGAGCTTGAAGTGGGGCCGAACCCGAGACCATGAGTTTTAACTCACCACCGAGAGCTGCGCGCCATTTAGAGAAGATCAACTTACTTGCAAGGCTGAGCTGCTTCTCATACCACCATCCGTTTTGTCCATAGGGTTCATATTTAAGACCAAGGTTGATTGCCCAGAAAAACAAAGATTTTTTAATTCCTGATAATTCAGCTCCTTTAGCATAAATCTTGTCATAGATTTTTTCATAAAGCCTAGGAACAGCGGTCATGACATTAGGTTTGACTTCTTGAACATTTTCCATCATGGTCTCTATACTTTCTGCAAAAGAGATTTGAACTCCATAATACATGTAGAGGTATACCACCATACGCTCAAAAACATGACAGATCGGGAGAAAGCTTAGGGCTCTATCTCCAGGACTTAACGGAATTCTGTCCTCACAAGTCAAGACATTTGAAACTAAATTATTATGGCTTAGCATTACCCCCTTAGGTTTTCCTGTAGTACCCGAAGTATAGATCAAGGTTGCTAAATCTTCTGGCTGAACCGAATCACTAATACGTATTACTTCCTTTAGTAAATCCTTGTCCTGATGAAACAGTTCAAGGTAATTTTTTACTCCTTCAACCTGATCCATGCTGTACAGGTTCTCCAATTTTGTACGAGGCATTACCTCTTGAATTTTTGCTGCCAGTTCAGCATCGGAAACTACACATATACGAGCTTCAGAATGGTTTAAAACATACTCAAAATCATCTTCAGAAATGGTTGGATAAATCGGTACATTTTGAGCCCCTATTTGCAAAAGTGCAAAATCTAAAATATTCCATTCCGTTCTGTTATTTGATGAAATTACAGCAATTTTATCATCCTTTTTGATACCGTACTTCAATAATCCACAACTCAAGTTGTTAATTTGAGTCATAAACTCTTCACTGCTAAGCGCTTGGTAACTTCCGTTTACTTTAGAAGCGATTGCTCGTTGTTGAGGATATTGACTTAATTGAAATTTTGGGATATCAAATAATCGTGTGATTCGTTTCATTTGTTTAATTTAGTTCCTTGCAAAATAGGAAAATTTTACAAAAAAATAAACGCGAATCAGAGGTTTTTGGACTCTCTGTCAAATGTCAAGAGAGCATTGTCATTGATATCCATTAAAACTAATTGATTTTCGACAATAAGATAATGTGTTGTTTTTTCAAGATTCATCATGAAATCAATCTCTAAATACATTTCTTTACACATCATTTTTGTGCTCATTATTGGCCCAAAATCTATTAATTCTTCCGTAAAATGACTTATTTGTGCATTAAGTCGATTACAATTCCCTTTTCCAGAGATTTGCATTTTAGGCAAATCAATTCGAATTTTTGGAATTTCTGATTGATCATGACTTAAAGGAATTCCATCCAAGGCAAATAATTTCCAATTTCCATTTATTGGATCCAAAGTGTCATTGATTTCTTGAATGGTTTTTTCATACTGGTAACTAAAGCCTAACCCCTCTGGGTTTTCTTCTACTTTAATTTTAATTTGATAAAATTTGCCAGGCTTATAATCAAAGCCTTCTATAGGGTCAAACAAGGTTTGCCAGGAGGAATCGTCCAAATGATCTCCGATTTGAACTTGAAAACACTTTATCGGTGAATCTTCTAAACAAGCGGTTTTGTGACTGTTAATCCAGACCGTTTTGCTGCCACTCTCTTGCAAAGAACTTGCGCAAGAACCTAAGGTCGCACATAGAACAAATAGGATAGGATAAATTTTCATGTTTGATATTTAGCTTTCAATGTAGCAAAAATTATTCCAAAAACTTTTTAAATTTAATTTTAACAAATTATGAATGAATTAAGAGAGTTTATGAAAAAAACATCAATTATTCCCCCTGAATACCTAATAAGTTCGTAGTTTTATGGCGATTATTTAACAATAGCGAATTAAATTTTATGTCAATTACATCATATATTTCTGGATTAGGATCTTATACACCTGAAAATGAGGTTAAAAATGCAGATTTTTTAAATCATCAATTTTTACATGAAGACGGTAGTCCATTTGATCAAGAAAATAAAATAATTGTAGAAAAGTTTAAATCCATTACGGGAATTGAAGCTAGGAGATATGCTAGTGACGATGAAATGGCTTCTGACCTTGCTTTCAAAGCCTCATTGAAAGCGATAGAGCGTTCTAATTTGGAATTGGAAGACTTAGATTATATTATAGTTGCTCATAATTTTGGAGACTTAAAAAAGGGCTCTACTAATGGGGATATTTTACCGAGTTTGGCCTCTAGAGTGAAGCAAAAATTAGCAATAAAGAATCCCAATTGTATTGCATATGATTTATTATACGGTTGCCCTGGTTGGTTACAAGGAGTTATTCATGCTGATGCCTTTATTAAAGCAGGTTTAGCGAATAATGCATTGGTAATAGGAACAGAAACGCTTTCAAGAGTTGTAGATGCTTCGGATAGAGATTCTATGATATTTGCAGATGGAGCAGGCGCCTGTGTTATGGAGAAACAAGTTCCCAATGCAAAAGAGGGTATTTTGGCAACTGCAGCCCAGACTTACGCTAATGAAGAAGCGGATTATTTGTTTTCTGGAGTTGGAAATGTACCCGATGATAAGACGGAAGGGTATATTAAAATGAAGGGAAGAAAAATTTATGAATTTGCTTTGACCAAGGTGCCAGCGGCTATGAAAATTGCCTTAGACAAATCAGGAGCTTCTATAGACGATGTAAAGAAAATTTTCATTCATCAGGCAAACGAAAAGATGGATGAGGCAATAGTAAAGCGCTTCTTTAGATTATACAAAAAACAGATGCCAGATGATGTAATGCCTATGAATATTCACGAGTTAGGGAATTCCTCTGTAGCTACAATTCCTACTTTAATGGATATGGTAATCAATGATAGGTACGGAAATCACAAAGTAGAGAAGGGGGATTTAATTATTTTGGCGTCGGTTGGAGCAGGAATGAATATCAACGCCGTTATTTATCGTTACTAATCCTAAATATTATTAATTTAAGCGTTGTAAGTTTTTTGCGGCTATGGCATCAGTTACGAAAGGAAAACTCAACATGACATAGATTCCGCTATCCTTGACATTGGCGTTTTTAAAGCTACTATTGAAAACATCATTAACTCCATAGTAATAACGCATTCGAACAATAGCACCTTTTCCATTTCTGATTTTTTGAAAATTATAAGCTACCTCTGCTATAGGTCCATAATTAAAGGAGTTCACGTAAGGTTTATAATTCTCTGTAAAAGTTCCCTCTTCGTTTTGAAAAATAGCATCTACTTTTCCTCTAAAGGATAGTTGAACACCTGTACTATATCTCCAGGCTCCTGATTTGGAAGCATAAGAAAATATCAGAGGAACTTCAGTATAACTAAACTCAATACTCGCCGGTACATCTGTGAATAATGCATCTAAAGAGGGATCTCCGCTATCGAGGCTTAAACTTGTAATTTCTGCCTGTCTTTTTGATAAGAAGTAAGCAGTAGGAGAGAAGTAAAATCGTTCCCCTAATTTAATGTTTCCTGCTATTCCAAAATTAATAGCCACACCTCCAAACTCACTGTTATCCAAATTTGAATAGTTATTGAATCCACCTCCAATTTCTAGAGAAAGATTAAATTCTTCGGAAGCGACTTTATCTCCAAAAATCAAGGCTAAAATAGCCGCTTGGCCAAAAGTGTTTAAAGTAATGCTTAAAAATAACAGGAATAGACTTTTCTTTAGATACCTCATAGAATGAACACGTTGATTGGTTTACCTAAAGATAAGTAATTTCTCAATAGGTATTGGTCATATCACTATCAACGACCAAAACCAAATCTGCTTGGTCCAAATATTCTTCATTTAACGTTTTGAGTTGATCCTGACTGACTGTAGTTATTGTGAAGACTTTCAATTCGGGATTAAGCCTATTTAAATACCATAAAATACCTTCGTGAAAATCAGAATGATAAGCACCGTTATAATGAATAAATAGGTGGTCATTTTTAAAGTTTTCTTTTATTGAAAAAGCCATAGTAGCATCCTTTACAGCTTGGGCTTTTACTAAATTCAAACTACCGTGATCTCCCATCATTTCCATAATTGCTTTGTAGCGCGGTAACTCAGCATCAAAGGCAATAGGTAAAGGTGCCATCCACTGTTTGTTCAGTGTATCTAAAGCTTCAAAGCCTCCTCTGTACACTTGACTTGCGTATTTTCTAGGGATATTGGTAGCTACGAAATTTATATTATTATCCTTGGCATAATCTAACAAAGGCTTATAATCTGTTTTATAATTTGGCCAAAGTCTGGCTGTCGTGTCGAGTTCCTTCTGATTTATTGAGCCTTTTAAATAAGTATCAATTTCAATTTGATTATCCCTTTCAAACATCTCAGCTCCAAGAATAAGCTTATTAGATTGGTCTAAATCCTTAGTGAGCTCTAATTGAAGCCAATGTGCGATGGCATTATTATGTAACTCTCCGAAGAATAATACATCGACGCTTCTAGTCTTTTTGACCACCTTTTTATAGCTCACCTTTTTCCCCTTGGCATTGAAGAATTGATAAGCCTTTTTGTCCTGGGCACTCAGACTTATAAAACAAAAAAACAGTAATAGACTAAATTTGGTTTTCATGGTTTTTTTTTACGAATAACAATAAAAATCAGTCTAGAAACAAATTTTTTTTATCCTGATCTAGGATAAGACATTCATTTAATGGTTTAAACCAAGCATAGCGGTTTCTCGCAACATAGTCATAGCATATATTTTGCAATTTTCTAGGGATTAAACCCAATGGATACATAACAAATAATATAGGTGTGTGTCTTACTATTTTCCAAAAAGCCTCGGATTTGTAATAAATATTTTGACCATCATAAAAAACAAGGGAATCAAATTTGAATTTTTTTTCACCTTGCTGTAACAAAATCGTTTTTGCTGCGTCTGATGTTAAAGAAGCAAAATAAAATGATTCTTTTCGTGAGAATTTCAATAAAAATTGAACGGCACGATTACAGATCAAGCACTGATCGTCAAAGAGTAGGATGTTTTTTTTTGTTGTGTTCATGCTCCTTCAAAGGTAGGGGTTTTAACATAAGATTAATAATTTATGAAAATTGTATGGCTACTTTTAGTAGCAAAATTATAAACCATGATCAAACTAGTCGACTTACACAAATCATATCCTATCGGAAATGATAAATTACATGTTTTAAAAGGGATTAACCTTCATATTAGAGAAGGAGAGTTTGTTTCAATTATGGGATCTTCCGGTTCTGGTAAATCTACTTTATTAAATATTGTAGGCTTATTAGATTCGCACGATGAAGGAGAATATTACCTCAATGGATTAAAAATTGAGGGATTGAATGAGAAAAAGGCTGCGAATTTGAGAAACAAGTTTTTAGGATTTGTTTTTCAATCTTTTAATTTGATTTCATATAAAACAGCACTTGAGAATGTATCCTTGCCTTTGTATTATCAGGGGATGAACAGACGTGAACGAACTGAACGTGCACTTCAATACCTTGAAAAGGTAGGATTAAAAGAATGGGCCAACCATTTACCTAATGAACTATCAGGAGGACAGAAACAACGTGTAGCTATTGCAAGAGCTTTGGTGACAAAACCAAAAGT
The DNA here is from genome assembly GCA_049606855.1 of Flavobacteriaceae bacterium. GTDB lineage: Bacteria > Bacteroidota > Bacteroidia > Flavobacteriales > Flavobacteriaceae > JBELHR01. Next base: position 108,391 of record JBMYVY010000001.1, read on the forward strand.
TGTTTTGGCGGATGAGCCAACAGGAGCACTTGACTCTGTAACAACGGATTCTGTTATGGAATTATTGACAGAGATCAACAACGAAGGTATGACTGTATTTGTAATTACCCACGAAGAGGATGTGGCTGAAAGCACAAAGAGAATTGTGCGCCTTAAGGATGGAATGATTATTTCTGACGTTCTAACTTCACAAACTGAAAAAGCTGTTTAATTATGTTTGATTTTGATCGCTGGAGGGAAATCTTTCAAAGTATATCAAAAAATAAGTTGAGATCAATTATGTCAGGGTTTACTGTGGCATTTGCAATTATCTTGTTTACCTTATTATTCGGTGTTGTCAATGGATTATCGAATTCCTTTATGTCCAATTTTCAAGATGACGCCATGAATACGATGTTTGTGCGAGTTTGGAAAACATCTAAGCCGTATAAAGGATATCAGGCGGGAAGACAGATTCAACTGAAAAACGAGCATGTCGACTTTATCCTGGATAAATATGGATATGAAACAGATCAAATTTCTCCACGCATATACAATAATTTTGTAGTTAGTTATAAAGGTAAGACCGATTCCTATCAAGTTACCGGTGTTTCACCAGACCACAAGGATTTGGAGAAGACTTTAATGATTCAAGGAAGATATATCGATAAGATAGACATAGACAATAAGGAAAAATCTATTGTTATCGGGAAGTTGATGAAGGAGGATTTAATGGGGAAAAAGAATATTGACATCATTGGGTCCTATCTTAATGTTGGAGGTATAGCTTACCAAATAGTAGGGATCTTTACTGATGAAGGGGATGATCGTGAGAGTCGAAAGGCCTACATTCCGTATACAACTGCTCAAATGGTTTATGGAAATAATGATCATATGGATCAAATCAATATTGGTTATAACGAAGACCTTGGAATTGATGGTGCTCTGGCCTATGGAAACGAATTAGAACGTGAGCTAAAAAAGGTTCTAGATATTCATCCAGAAGACAATGCACTTTTTATCAGAAACATGGCAGAGGCAAATAGAAATATTAGCACGTTTACGGGAGCTTTATATGTAATCGTTTTATTTATTGGCCTAGGAACTTTGTTCGCAGGAATCATAGGGATTTCAAATATTATGATTTTTGTGGTAAAGGAACGAACCAAAGAATTGGGAATACGAAAAGCGCTTGGAGCTTCGCCTAATTCCATTAGGATGATGGTTATTCAGGAATCCGTTTTTATTACTTCCATTGCAGGATATTTAGGGTTATTAATCGGAGCTTGGATTCTAGAAAGTATCGGAGATACTTTAGAGACCTATTTCATTAAAGATCCTTCGGTTGAGACTAAGGTCGTAGTTGTAGCTACTATTGTTTTAGTATTTGCAGGGACCATTGCGGGTTATCTACCAGCAAGTAGAGCAGCACGAATTAAACCAATTGTAGCACTTAGAGCAGATTAACTATGAGACTATTTATATTTGATAAGGATACTTGGCAAGAAATTTTTGGAAGTATTGGTAAAAATAAAATAAGGACCTTCATCACTGTTATTGGAGTAATGTGGGGGATTTTTCTACTCGTGGTACTTTTAGGGTCAGCAAAGGGATTATCTAATAATTTTTCAAAGTTATTTGGTGATTTTGCAACCAATTCAGTCTTTGTATGGTCTCAAAGAACTTCAATGCCTTTCCAAGGATTTCAAAAGGGAAGGTCGATTACATTGACCACAGAGGATGTTGAGATTCTAAGAGAGGCTCATCCTGAAATTTCCATTATTGCTCCTCGTGCCCAAACAAACTCTCAGGTTGTTCGTGGTACTCAGACGGGTGATTTTCAAATTTGTGGAGATTTACCCATTTTGAATGATGTTCAAAAAAAGGACTTGATTTGGGGGAGATGGCTGACTGAAAATGACATGGATACTTATGCAAAAGTAACGGTTATTGAAGAAAACATTTACACTCAGATTTTTGAAAAGGACGAGTATCCTATTGGTCAGTATATCAAGATCAATAATATCCCTTATCAAGTTGTTGGGGTATATGAAGCCTCCCAAAACATAAATATTGATGGAGATGCGGCCTTTATTCCATTTACAACTTTTCAAAAGGTGTATAACAGAGGAAATCGAATCAATTGGATGGTGATTTCTGGTGAGAAAGGAGTTGATATTAATCAATTGGAAGAAGATGCCTTATTGACCTTAAGAAATTTACATGATGTCAACCCCGAGGACGATAGAGCCTTTGGAAGTTTTAATCTTGGAAATGAAGTAAAAAAACTAACCACCTTTTTGATTGGAATGCAATTTCTAACCTGGTTTGTGGGTATTGCAACCTTGATTGCAGGAGTTATTGCGATTGGGAATATTTTGATGATTACAGTAAAGGAACGAACCAAAGAAATTGGGGTAAGAAGAGCTATAGGGGCAACACCACGAGAAATTCGAAGACAAATTATTTTAGAGTCGGTATTTCTAACGACACTTTCGGGAAGTTTAGGGATTATAGGTGGAGGTCTGGTTTTATATTTAATAAATATGGCATTTGCAGGCGGTCCCGACTCTGCGCTGACTAACCCGACAGTAGATATTACTGTGATTTTGATTGCATTTTTAGTCCTAGTTACCCTAGGAACAACCATAGGATTAATACCGGCTCACCGAGCCACGATGATAAAACCAATTGAAGCATTAAGAGAAGAATAAAAACAAAAAAAATGAGTAAAAGAACCAAAATTTTATTGATTGTTATTGGAGTAGCACTTGTAATTGTGCTGGTCTGGATGGGAAAAATGAATAGTAAGCCACCAGTAAGCTTCGAGAACGAAACTCCGTACACTACGACTATTGTTAAAAAAGCTGTAGCCACTGGAAGTGTAATTCCTTTAGAGGAAATTCAAATTAAACCTCAAATTTCAGGAATTATTTCCAAAATATTCGTTGAAGAAGGTGCTTATGTTGAATCTGGAGATTTGATTGCTACGATTCGTGTAGTCCCGGATATTGCTTCACTGAATTCAGCTAAGGGTCGTGTTCAAACTGCTCAGTTAGAGTTCGATAATGCTAAAATTGTATTTGATAGAAATGAGAAATTGTTTGAAGGTGGTGTTATCGCGGAGCAAGATTTTCAAGACACGGAATTGAGATTGAATAATGCTGCTACGAATTTACAAAACGCGAAAAATGACTTAGAGATTATCGAAAAAGGATACTCTTCTGGAATGGGTGAAGTAGCAAATACCAACGTTCGAGCTCAAATTTCTGGAACAATTTTGGAGATCCCGATCAAGAAAGGAAATCAAGTAATTGAGTCAAATACTTTCAATGATGGTACGTCAATTGCTACCATCGCAGATATGTCTAAAATGATTTTTGAAGGTCAAGTAGATGAGTCTGAGGTTGGGCGTTTAGTTAGAGGAACAACTTTAGAAGTTTCTTTAGGAGCCATTGACGAAAAAAAGTTTCCTGCAACATTGAATTTTATTGCACCAAAAGGAACTGAAGAAGGGGGCGCTGTACAATTTAAGATTAAAGCAGATGTAGCTTTAGATGAAGACTACTTTATACGAGCAGGGTATTCTGCAAATGCTGAAGTAATTCTTGAAACTAGAGAAGATATTTTAGCGATCAAAGAGGGATTATTGCGTTATGACGAAGGAGAAGAAGAGCCGTATGTTGAAATTCTGCAAGAAGACGGGTCTTATGAAAAGAAACAAATTAAAGTAGGTCTTTCGGACGGAATTAATATTGAAGTTTTGGAGGGATTGACCAAGGAGGACGAAATTAAGATTTGGAACAAAGCCAAAAAAGACGAAGAAGAAGAGTAAGCCTTTTAAGGATATAAAATAAAAAAGCACCACGATTGTGGTGCTTTTTTTATTGTTGTTTACTTGTTAAGCCAATTTCTGGCATTCACAAATGCTTCAAGCCATGGACTAACCTCGTCCTGACGCTCTGGATAATTTGCCCAGTTCCATGGGTAAGTTGATCGTTCGATATGAGGCATCATGGCCAAATGTCTTCCATCTTTAGAACATACCATAGCGGCATTGAAGTCTGAACCATTTGGATTGGAAGGATATGCTTCATACGCATAAGTAGCTGCTATTTCGTATTGAGTCTTTTCACCTTTCAATTGGAATTTACCTTCTCCATGCGAAATCCATACTCCTAAAGTAGTTCCTTCGAGGGAACCTAGCATTACAGAATTGTTTTTATGGATGGTCACAGAAGTAAAGGCAGACTCATGCTTTTTTGAATCGTTATGCAACATTTTTGGATGGTCAGTAAGCTCGGGATAAATCAGATCCAACTCCATAAATAACTGACACCCGTTACAGATTCCTACAGAGAGTGTATCAGGTCTTTTGAAAAAGTCAGTGATTGCCTTATGTGCTTTAGCATTATATTTAAAAGCTCCTGCCCAACCTTTAGCTGATCCTAAAACATCAGAATTTGAAAATCCACCAACAGCACCTAAAAATTGAATATCTGTTAAATCCTCTCTTCCGGAAATTAAATCAGTCATGTGAATGTCCTTTACCTCAAACCCGGAAATGAATAGCGCGTTGGCTAATTCTCTTTCAGAATTTGATCCTTTTTCACGAATTACCCCTGCAACTGGCTTATTTAATGGTGTCTCAGGAAGCTTCCCATCAAAGCTTTTAGGGAATTTGAATTGTAATTCTTGATTTTTATAATTTTCAAATCGGGTATCGGCAAGTCCGTTAGCGGTTTGTTTTCGATCTAATAGAACTGAAGTTTCGTACCAAGTATCTCTTGCTTCTGCTATATTAAAAGCGATATGATCTTCTTTAAATCGAAGACTCAAATCATCTGACTTCTGAACTTCTCCTACTTTTAAACATGGTACTCCTGCTGCTGCGAAAGCCTCTGAAATTCCTTCGTGTGGCCCTTGAAAAACTAAAGCATTGTTTTCTGAAAATAAAACTTCAGTAAAACTATCTCCCTGTATGTCACTCAAGTCAATTTGTGCACCAACTTCATTATTGGCAAAACACATTTCTAATAATGTAGTAATCAACCCTCCTGATGAAACATCATGGCCCGCAATAATATGTCCTTTTTCGATTAAGGATTGCATGGTATTAAAAGCCGATTTAACAAGTTCAGGATTTTTGATCCCTGGAACATCTGTTCCAATTTTATTTAATGTCTGAGCCAAGGAAGAACCTCCAAGACTTGATTTGTTTCCACTCAAATTTATATAATAAACAGCGGTATTGTCCTTAACCTTAAAATTTGGTTCGATAACCTTAGTGATATCACTTACCTCACCAGCACCAGAGATAATCACTGTACCAGGTGCAATGACTTCTTTATCTGGATATTTTTGTTTCATTGATAGGGAATCCTTTCCAGTCGGGATGTTTATCCCTAAGGCGATTGCATAATCAGAAACAGCTTCTACAGCATTATAAAGTCGAGCATCCTCTCCAGGGTTGTGACAAGGCCACATCCAATTAGCTGAAAGAGAAACAGCTTTTAATTTATTTGAATAAGGAGCCCAAACCATATTTGAAAGCGCCTCTGTAATCGCCATTTTTGCTCCTTCTTTTTCATTAATTAAAGAAGGTATAGGTGCATGTCCAATAGCGGTAGCAATCCCAAATTTCCCTGGATAATCCAAAGCCATTACCCCAACATTGTTAAGGGGTAGTTGAAGACTACCTGTAGTTTGTTGTTTAGCAACTAATCCACCTACGCATCGGTCAACTTTATTTGTTAACCAATCCTTACATGCCACAGCCTCTAATTTCAGGACGTTTTCTAAATATTGACCAATCAAGCTATCGTCTGTCTTAATTTTTTCAAAAAGATCATCTTTAGTTTGATCTTTCATAATGGTCTTAGGAGATGAGCCAAAAAGATCATGCATTCCTAAATCCATAGGTTTTTCACCAGATTCAGACTCAAATGTAAATTGATGGTCCTCGGTAACTGTTCCCACTTTATATATTGGAGCTCGTTCCCTTTCGGCAACCGTAGCTAAAAATTCAAAATCCTCCTCCTTGATCACTAATCCCATACGTTCCTGAGATTCATTACCAATAATTTCTTTCGCAGATAGGGTAGGGTCTCCAACAGGTAGTGCATCTAAATCGATTTTGCCTCCTGTATCTTCAACCAACTCAGATAAACAATTTAAGTGTCCACCTGCACCGTGATCATGTATAGAAACAATTGGGTTTTTGCCTTGTTCTACCATAGCACGAATTGCATTGGCTACTCTTTTTTGCATCTCTGGGTTAGATCTTTGAATGGCATTTAGTTCGATTGCATTTGACATCTCTCCTGTATCAGCCGATGAAACTGCAGCTCCACCCATTCCAATTCTATAATTTTCTCCCCCCATAATGACAATAGCATCACCTGCCTTTGGAAGGTCCTTTAGGGCTTCTTTTTCAAGACCGTAACCAATTCCTCCAGCTTGCATAATTACCTTGTCAAAACCGAGCAATTTTGCATCCTCTTTATGTTCAAAAGTCAGCACCGATCCTGTAATTAAAGGTTGCCCAAATTTATTTCCAAAATCCGAAGCTCCATTTGAGGCTTTTATGAGAATATCCATTGGGGTTTGGTATAACCAATCTCTTTGCTCGAACTCACTTTCCCAGGGTCTATTTTCATCTAATCTCGAATATGATGTCATGTAAACCGCCGTTCCAGCTAAAGGTAAAGATCCTTTCCCTCCAGCCAAACGATCCCTGATTTCACCTCCAGAACCCGTAGCAGCTCCATTAAATGGCTCTACAGTAGTTGGGAAGTTATGGGTTTCAGCTTTTAGTGAAATAACTGATTCTACTTCTTTTTGCTCGAAAAAGTCTGCTTTATCTGCTGATTTAGGTGCAAATTGTGTGATTTTTGGTCCTTTAACAAAAGCAACATTGTCTTTATAGGCCGAAACGATTGAATTGGGATTATCTTTTGAAGTTTTCTTTATCAATTGGAACAAAGAACTTTCTTTTTCTTGTCCATCTATGATAAAAGTTCCATTAAATATTTTGTGTCTACAATGTTCAGAATTAATCTGAGAAAACCCGAAAACTTCAGAGTCAGTAAGTTTTCTGCCAATTTTTTTAGCTAAATTCTCTAAATATTCAATCTCTTCTGCATTTAGGGCTAAGCCTTCTTTTTCGTTGTATTGAGCAATATCTTCAATTTTCAGGATGGGTTCCGGTTTGACTTCTACAGTAAATAATCCTTGATCCAAACCTTTAAATTCCAACTCTAACATCGGATCGAAATCTTTCTTTCCTGTAGTGAAAAGTTCAATTCTTGAAATCCCGTCAATCCCCATGTTCTGGGTGATTTCAACAGCATTCGTACTCCAAGGAGTGATCATTTCTTTTCTAGGCCCAACAAATAAACCTGTTACTTCTTCCTGATTGATTTCGGTCGAACCTCCAAAGAGCCAATTCAGTTTTTGGATAGTTTCTTGATTAAACTCTTGCGAGCTTTCAACCGCGTATACTTGGTTTTCTCGCTGAAAAAAACGAATCATGTGATATGAATTTGTGATGTTTATTTAACGCCCCGAAGTTACGAAATTACTTTAGGTCAAACTACTCGAATTGAGTGACTTTTCAACAAGTTTTTAAATAGGTTTGTGTAATTTTGTAAAATGAAGAATTTTGAAGCTATATCGCAACGTTTGAGAGTGCTTATTGAAAGTGGGAAATTTGTTAAGATGACCCTGAGTAAACCTCCTTCTAAGTCTGTTCAACTTCAGAATATATATCTTAGAGAGGTTGAAATTGGAGGGGAAATACTCCTTCAGTGGACTTATAGATATAAAACTCAAGATCAAACTAAAAATTACAGTTTAGATGAATCGGTCTTAATATTGGATGAACTGTATTATGATGACTTTAGGGCAGTAACCTTGTTTTCTCTTGAGGCAGACTATCAGTTTTTGATTTCAAAAAAAGGAAAATTGACTGAGCGTAAAGTCACAGCCACCTTTAAAAATAAGCCTGAATTATCCAATGATAGAGTCAAGGTGAAACGAGTGTCACTTGAGAGCCCCTACCTCATGGCCTTGGGAGTAACTGATAACAAGGGAAACCTTATTCCGAAAATGGCGGATAAATATAGACAAATCAATAAATATTTGGAGATCATAGAAGGATTGTTGTTAAATAGTGATTTACCAGAAGAAGTTCATGTTGTCGACATGGGATCTGGTAAAGGGTATTTAACTTTTGCTCTTTTTGATTATATGAAAAATACCCTGGAGATGAATGTCAGCATGACCGGTGTAGAGTTAAGAGAGGAGTTGGTGGATTATTGTAATAACGTTGCTTCAGATATAGGTTTTGAAGGTTTGAATTTTGTTGCAGAACGTATTGAAAATTTTAAGGATCAAAAAATTGATATTTTAATTGCTTTACATGCTTGTGATACCGCTACAGATGATGCTCTTTTCGCGGCGTTACAGGCACAATCCGAATTGATTATTGCTGCTCCATGTTGTCATAAGCAGGTCAGGCAGCAGACTAAGGGGAAGAACATCGAAAATCCAATGCTTCGACATGGAATATTCAAGGAACGCGCCTTTGAAATGCTTACAGATACCATTAGAGGTTTAATTTTGGAGCGATCGGGTTATCGAACTAAGATTTTTGAGTTTGTCTCAAATGAGCACACTCGTAAAAATATTATGATGGTGGCTTCAAAGAGCAATAAAAAAATTGACACCAACGAAATTGATCAGAAAATAGATGCTTTGAAATCTACTTACGGTGTTGATTATCAATACCTGGAAAAGAAGTTAGCTCTGATTTAACCAGGCATAAGTATCCCTTAAACCTTGATCTAGGCTTCTATGACTATAACCCAGATGTTTTTCTGCTTTTGTAGTATCAACTTTCCAATCAAAGTATAATTTTCGAGCAACGCCTGGCATCATCAAAGGTTCAACTTTGAATGTGTTTGCCAAAAATCCAGAAGCCTTAGCCATTAGACTTATAACAGCCAATGGCATGTGGTAAATCTTATAATGAACCTTACTAATGTCTCTTAATTTGTCAAAAAATTGGTTGTAATTGGCATTTTCTCCGCCCAGAATATAACGTTCGCCGGATTTTCCTTTTTGCAGGGCCAATAACATTCCTAAGGCTACGTCCTCAACATATACAAAGGAACCATATTGCTCCCCAGAACCCGGAATAAACTTCCATTTGCCTTTTAAATATTTATCCATCATCAGAACAGTTGAATTGGATTGTCCAATTTCACCAGGTCCATAAACTCGACAAGGATTGACCGTTATGATCTCCAAATCTTCCGAACAAAATTCCTTTGCGACCAGTTCCGCTTTGGCTTTTGAAGCCTCATATTCAAAAAAATAATCGATATTCCTCGGTGTTGCTTCAGTGCTTGGAAGGTCAGTGGAAGGGGGGATAGTTCCTGCGGTAGAGGTATTAACCACACGTTTAATACCCAACTCCTTTGCACATTGAAATACCAAACGACTCCCATCAACATTTACCTTTTCAAATAATTCTGGATCTTTTGACCATTGTTTGGCTATTCCTGCAACGTGAATGATACCATCACAACCTTGGGCCGCCTTGAGAATGCTAGGTTTGTCATTTAATGATCCCTTAAATAGCTTTAGGTTATTGTTTTCCTGCTCTTTGATCTCAAGTTCTTTTGAAGAACGATAAAGTACATTTACATTATAGCCTTGGTCTAAGAGTAAATCAATCAAGTGTAATCCAATAAATCCGGAGCCTCCGGTAATCATTATGTTTTTCATTATTCTGTACGTTCTAACAAAGCCATATAGAACCCGTCAAAACCAGATTCACTCGGAGAGACTTTTAAATCGTGATGTAGTTTAAAATTTTTGTGCTCAGCTAAGAATTTTTCAACTTGTTCTTCGTTTTCTGAGGGCATGATTGAGCATGTCGCATAAACCAAAAGTCCGTTTACTTTAAGCATGCTTGAATATGAACTTAATATTTGAGCTTGAGTTTGCTTAATGTTTTCAACAAATTCCTCTTGTAATTTCCATTTTGAGTCTGGATTTCTTTTTAAAACTCCAATTCCTGAACATGGAGCATCAATAAGAACTCGGTCCGCGGAATTTTTAAGTTTTTTTATGGTTTTTGTTCCTTCAATAACACGCATGTTCACATTGTGGACTCCCGCACGTTTTGCTCGTTTTTTAAGCTGTGCTAATTTACCTGCATAAATATCCATGGCGATGAGTTGTCCCTTATTTTCCATCTGTGCAGCTAGGTGTAATGTTTTTCCACCTGCACCTGCACAAGTATCAACGACCCTCATTCCTGGCTTAACCTCCAGATATGGAGCAACTAACTGAGATGAGGCATCTTGTACTTCAAAATATCCTTTTTTAAATGCTTCGGATTTAAAGACATTTTGTCTTTCATTAAGGACCAAAGCATCTGGATGATCCTTTAGGGCTTTCGTAAGGATTTCTTCATTTTCAAGAACCTTTTGAAGGCTGTCACGATCTATTTTAAGGGTATTTGTTCTCAAAACGACTTGAGCTTGCTCATTGAGTGATTTGAGTTCTGTAGCCCACTTTTTTTCACCCAATTCACGTACTCCCATTTCATCTAACCAATCTGGTATAGACTCATATATTTTTCGATCATTTTTAAACTTGTCAAGTCCACCTCTAATGCGTCGCTCTGGCACTTCTCCTAGTTGAGGCCAATCCGGAAGTTCAATCCCGTTTAAAACCGCCCAAACGGCGAAATTTTTCCAAATATTTTCTCTTGTATAATGGTCCTTTGTCCCAGCTATTTCATTGTATAAACGTTTCCAGCGAACCATGTCATAAATGGTTTCAGCCACAAATTTCCTATCTCTTGCTCCCCAACGTTTATCACGTTTTAAACTCGCTTGAACAACCTTATCTGCATATAATCCTTCATTATAAATATCGTTCAAAGCGTCAATAACGGTAAATACCAAATTTCGATGTAATCTCATGGGTGCAAAGATAGGTTAAAATAACTATATTCGTGGTAAAATTTGACTTGTGAATCTGGGACAAACAGCGATAACATATTTGCGGGGTGTAGGACCTTCTCGCGCTGCTCTAATGGCGAGTGAACTCGGTATTTACACCTACTCGGATTTAGTTAATTTTTTTCCTTTCCGATACATAGATAAAAGTAAGTTTTACAAAATATCTGAGCTCCAACCTTCAGGAGCTGAAGTTCAAATTATTGGGAAAATCACGGGAGTTAGAACGGTCAAGCAAAAAAGAGGATCTCGATTGGTTGCTGTTTTTCAAGACGAAACAGGTTCTATGGAGTTAATTTGGTTTCGTGGAGCAAAATGGATAAAAGACAATCTTAAAACTGGGCAACCTTATGTGGTTTTTGGAAAGACCAACTTTTACAATGGTGATTTTTCCATTGCACATCCGGAAATGGATTTGTTAAGTGAATACAAAAATAAAATTTCCACGGGCCTACAAGCTGTTTATCCTTCCACTGAAAAGTTGGCAAATAAGGGAGTTTCAAATCGTGTAATTTCATTGATGCAAGAGGCTTTACTCAAAGAGTTTTATGGAAAATTCACTGAAAACTTAACGGATGGTCTGAGAAAGCAGTATGAGCTAGTTGATAAGAATACTGCATTATTAAATATACATTTTCCAAAGGATTTGAATCATTTGGCTCAGGCTCAAAGAAGACTGAAATTTGAGGAATTGTTTTATATTCAGCTTCAGTTGATCCGAAAGAATCTGCTTCATAAATTAAAATTTAAGGGTTTTGTTTTTGAAAAAGTAGGATCATATTTTAATCATTTTTATGAGCATATTCTTCCCTTTGAGTTAACCTCAGCTCAAAAACGCGTAATTAAGGAGATTAGAAAAGATGTCGCAACAGGAGCACAAATGAATCGTTTGCTTCAAGGAGATGTGGGTTCAGGGAAAACGATGGTAGCTCTTTTGGCCATGCTTTTTGCCTTGGATAATGGGTTTCAAGCTGCGCTGATGGCCCCAACTGAAATTTTGGCCACACAGCATTTTCAATCTATTTCAGAGCTGATAGAACCCTTGGATATTGAAGTTGTTTTACTAACGGGTTCTACTAAAACTTCGAGAAGAAAATACATACACCAAGGATTAGAATCGGGACAAGTAAAAATTATTATTGGGACTCATGCGCTTTTAGAAGATAAAGTTAAGTTCCAAAATTTAGGTTTAGCGATTATTGATGAGCAACACCGATTTGGTGTTGCCCAACGTGCAAAAATGTGGAAGAAAAACGCTTTGCCACCTCATGTTTTGGTGATGACAGCCACACCTATTCCGAGAACACTTGCCATGAGTGTTTATGGGGATTTGGATATTTCAGTGATTGATGAGCTTCCACCGGGAAGGAAATCCATTAAAACAGTACATCGTTATGATCGAAATAGATTAACGGTTTTTAAATTCATTAGAGACGAGATTGAAAAGGGCCGTCAAATCTATATTGTCTACCCCTTGATACAGGAATCTGAGGCTATGGATTACAAAGATCTGATGGATGGTTATGAGAGTATTTCTAGAGAATTCCCATTGCCCAAGTACAGAATTAGTATTGTTCATGGAAAAATGAAGCCGACAGATAAGGATTTGGAAATGCAACGTTTTGTTAAAGGAGAAACTCAAATAATGGTGGCTACAACGGTCATTGAAGTTGGAGTTAATGTTCCAAATGCCTCAGTAATGATAATTGAAAGTGCTGAGCGTTTTGGGCTTTCACAGTTACATCAACTTAGGGGACGTGTAGGTCGCGGAGCGGAGCAGAGTTATTGCATATTGATGTCTGGTCACAAATTGTCTGCTGAAGCTAAAACAAGATTGGAAACTATGGTCAAAACCAATGACGGGTTTGAAATTGCGGAGGTAGATCTAAAACTTCGCGGGCCAGGGAATATAATGGGGACCCAACAAAGTGGAGTTTTAAATATGAGAATTGCCGATTTGGTTAAAGATCAAGAACTTCTTAATCTCGCTAGAGAAGCAGCTAAAACGATATTACAGGAGGATGCAAATTTGAGCAAACCAGAACATAAAAAAATTCTAAAAACCTATGAAGATATCCACCGAAAAACAGGGGTTTGGAGTAATATAAGTTAGGCCTATTAATGTTTTGTTTGGAACTAACATTTTTTATCTTTGCAGGAATATAAATTCGAACAATGAAGATTTCATATAATTGGTTAAAGCAATTTATCCAAATCGATTGGGAGGCTGAGAAAACAGGAGCCTTATTAACAGACTTAGGACTTGAGGTAGAAGGGATTGAAAAAGTAGAATCCATCAAAGGTAGTTTAGCGGGCGTTGTCGTAGGTGAAGTACTTACTTGTGACAAACATCCTGGAGCAGACCGACTGTCTCTAACTACTGTGGATTTGGGAGGTGATGAGCCTGTTCAAATTGTTTGTGGAGCTCCAAATGTAGCTGCGGGTCAAAAAGTTCCAGTTGCAACTGTTGGGACCATTTTATATGACAAAGAAGGGGAATCCTTCAAAATTAAAAAGGGAAAAATTCGTGGAGAAGTTTCCATGGGAATGATATGTGCTGAAGATGAGTTGGGATTAGGTAAAGGCCATGATGGAATTATGGTGCTGGATGCTAACTTAAAACCAGGTACTCCTGCTGCAAAGGTTTTCAATATTGAAACTGATGAAGTATTTGAAATAGGTTTGACTCCGAATCGCTCGGATGCTATGAGTCACTTTGGTACCGCTAGAGATTTAAGAGCGGGATTGATTCAACAAGGAGAAACCAAGGCTTTGATCACGCCTTCAGTAAGTGATTTTCATGTGGATGACCGATCATTTAAAATTGACATTGAAGTAGAACAAGAGAAGTTAGCCCCTCGATACTGTGGAATTACCATTTCTAATGTTGAAGTTGGGAATTCTCCTGAATGGCTTCAAAACAGACTGAAATCAATTGGACTTAGTCCAATTAATAATATCGTTGACATCACTAATTATGTGATGCATGAGTTAGGGCAACCTTTACATGCTTTTGATGCACATAAAATTAAAGGAGGTAAGGTTAAGGTCAAAACCTTAGCAGAGGGAACTAAATTCACAACTCTCGATGGTGTTGAACGTGTATTAAGTGCGGATGATTTGATGATCTGTGATGCAGACTCCAATCCTTTGTGTATTGCTGGGGTATTTGGAGGGTTGAATTCTGGTGTCTCAGACTCAACTTCTACAATATTCTTAGAATCGGCTTATTTCGATTCAGTATCTGTTCGTAAAACGGCAAAAAGACATGCCTTAAACACAGATGCTTCTTTTAGATTTGAGAGAGGAATTGACCCAAATTTAAGCAAGTATGCGCTTAAAAGGGCAGCACTTTTAATCAAAGAACTCGCTGGGGGGAAATTAACCTCAGATGTTTTGGATTTTTATCCAAACCGCATTGAAGATATGGAAGTCTTTTTATCCTATGACAATGCTTACCGCTTGATTGGTCAAAATATTCCTAAGGAAACCATTAAGGCGATTTTAGCTTCATTAGAGATTCGTTTAAATTCGGAAACGGAAGGTGGTTTAGGGCTTATAATCCCTGCCTACAGAACTGATGTGACTAGAGAAGCTGATGTAATTGAAGAAATCTTAAGAGTTTATGGGTATAACAACATCGAGTTTTCCGATAAACTGAATACTTCTATGGTTTTTGAGGAGTTCGATGCTGTGAAAATTGAAAACATTATCGCAAATCAACTGGTGGCTCAAGGATTTAATGAGACCATGGCCAACTCATTGACTAAGGCATCTTATATTGAGCTTAGCGACGATCTTAAGGAAGAATACAATGTTAAAATGTTGAATCCATTGAGCACCGACCTAGAGGTTATGCGTCAATCCATGTTGTTTAGTGGATTGGAGTCAGTGATTTACAATATAAACAGAAAGAATAGTTCGATAAGATTTTTTGAATTCGGTAAAACCTACCATCATTACGGTAATGAATACGAAGAGGATAAACATTTGAGCTTATTTATCTCTGGAAATCGATCAAAAGAGCATTGGAATACAGCCAATGATGAGCTGGATTTCTTTTATGCAAAGGGAGTTTTGACGAGTTTATTTGATCGTTTAGGATTAAATAATTTAAAGTTAAAACCTACTAAATCTCAAGTGTTTTCAGATGGGTTAGCACTTTATAGAGGTAAAGTAAAACTTGCGGATCTTGGAATTGTTAAGAAACAGATTCTCAAAGTATTTGGAATCAAGCAAGCTGTATTTTACGCAGATGTTGATTGGTCTAATGTACTAGATTCAGTAAAAAACCACAGTATAAAAGTTCAAGAATTACCTAAGTTCCCTGCTGTAAAACGCGACCTATCTCTTCTGTTGGATGAACAAATTCAGTTTGGAGAGCTTTATAATATTGCCTTTCAGACTGAGAAGAAGCTCTTACAAGAAGTCGATTTGTTTGACTTCTATGAAGGGGATAAACTTCCAAAAGGAAAGAAATCATACGGTTTGAGTTTTGTACTTCAAGACCCAGAAAAAACGTTGACAGAGAAACAAATTTCAAAAATAATGACCAAGCTTCAGTCTGCTTACGAAAAGCAACTAGGAGCGAGTCTAAGATAATTATATGTACAAACAACTCATAAGGCCCATACTTTTTAAATTTGACCCTGAAACCATACATCATTTCGTGTTTTCAGCTATTAAAACAGGACATAGAATTCCTGGAGTAGGACCTTTGGTAAGAAGTTTGTTTACTCATAAGGACCCTTCATTAGAACGTGAGTTATTTGGTTTGAAGTTTAGAAATCCTATCGGTTTAGCAGCGGGATTTGATAAAAATGCTGAGCTTTATAATGAATTGGCTGATTATGGATTTGGATTCATTGAGATCGGTACAGTAACTCCTGAAGCTCAAGAAGGAAACCCTAAAAAAAGAATGTTCAGACTTTCTAAAGACCGAGGTTTAATTAACAGAATGGGGTTCAATAATAAAGGGCTTGACGCGGTTATAACTAAACTCAAAGGGAATAAGAATAAACTGATTATAGGTGGCAATTTGGGGAAGAACACTGGTTCTATGCCTGATGAATATATTCGAGATTATGTGAATTTGGCAGAAGGTCTTCATCCCTATGTGAATTATTTCGTACTCAATGTTAGCTGTCCAAATGTAGGTTCTATGGCAAAACTTCAGGATAAGGATTTTTTAATGGAGCTCATTGCAGCGGTGGAAGAAGTAAACTCATCCAAAGACCTAAGAAGACCACTTTTGCTTAAAATTGCTCCAGACTTGAATCAGATACAACTGGATGAAATTATTGACATCGTAAGAGATACTGCTGTAGATGGTGTCATTGCCTCGAATACTTCCACCGATAGAAGTGGGTTGAGAACTTCTCCTAGTCGAATTGAACGTATTGGAAATGGCGGTTTGTCAGGACAACCGATAAAGGATAAAAGTACAGCAGTGATTAAATATCTTGCTGAAAACTCTAACAAAGCCTTTCCAATTATAGGGGTAGGTGGCATTCAAACTGCACAAGATGCCAAGGATAAATTAGAGGCAGGTGCTGATCTACTTCAAGTTTATACCGGTTTCATTTATGAAGGACCATCCATTGTGAAAAATATACTTAAGGGCTTATGATTGAGCTGAACTTGCTCATTCAATTTATATTGAGTTCTATGGTTTTGACCATTAGTCCGGGTCCGGATATAATCTATGTAATAACTCAGAGTATTAGTAATGGCAAAAAGTATGGAATTTACACGGCCGCAGGTCTTGTAAGTGGTATATTAATTCATACCACTTTGGTGTATTTAGGAGTCTCGCTTTTGATTCGTGAAACCCCCTTACTCTTTAACGGTTTAAAATATCTAGGGGCAATTTATTTAGTTTATCTAGCCTATCAGGTTTATAAAAGCGATTCCAAAAGTCAGATTGATTTCGACAAAAAAGTGGCTAAAAAAAGTCCTAAATCTCTGTTTTTACAAGGTTTTGTAATGAATGTACTCAACCCCAAAGTAACACTATTTTTCCTAGCTTATTTTCCTGGGTTTATCATTCCAGATAAGGGACAAGTGGCTATACAAACTTATGAATTAGGAGTGGTGTTCATGATTCAAGCATTTTTAATATTTTCTTTACTCGCCATTCTTGCCGATCGGTTTACTTCTTATATCCGGTCGAATAAAAATTTTCAGCCTATAATAAAATGGGCACAATTCACAGTATTTATTGGTCTTGCAATTTTCCTTGTTCTATAGACTTTATGTATCTTTAGGTCAATGAACCAAATCAAATTAATAGAGTGCCCACGGGATGCCATGCAAGGAATAAAAGAGTTTATTCCAACTGAGATTAAAGCGGAGTACATCAATTCCCTGCTGAAGGTCGGTTTTGATACCATAGATTTTGGGAGTTTTGTGTCTCCAAAGGCAATTCCTCAAATGAGAGATACAGCAGAGGTGTTGAAACTATTGAAATTGGATCAGAGTAATTCTAAATTGTTGGCTATTGTTGCTAATGTAAGAGGAGCTCAAGATGCTCTGTGTTTTGAAGAAATAGATTATTTGGGTTTTCCGTTTTCGATTTCTGAGATATTTCAAATGAGAAATACGCATAAAACAATTGAGGAATCCGTAAGAATTCTCGATAAATTAATTGAGCTGTGCGTTAAGAATAATAAAGAACTTGTCACTTATTTATCAATGGGATTCGGAAATCCGTATGGGGATCCTTGGAACGTAGAAATTGTAGGAAAGTGGACAGAACGACTTTCAAATATGGGAGTGCATATAATTTCTTTATCTGACACCATTGGTAGTTCCACACCTGAGGTGATAGCTTATTTGTTTAAAGGGTTAATTTCTGCTTATCCTAATATAGAATTTGGCGCTCATTTGCACACCAACCCAAGTAAATGGTATGAAAAGGTAGACGCCGCTTACCAAGCAGGTTGTCATCGTTTTGATGGTGCGATTAGAGGCTTCGGAGGGTGCCCTATGGCAAAAGATGAATTGACAGGTAATATGCCTATGGAGCAAGTAGTTGGTTATTTTAGAGGTAAGGGTGTAGATTTGGGACTTAATATCAAACAATTTGATTCTGCCTATAATGAGGCTTTAAAAGTATTTTTATGAGAAGGTTTATTGGATTATTATTAATTTTTGCGCTTTGGTCCTGCACGGATTCAAACGAATATATTTCAATTATTCAGATCAATGATGTCTACGAGATTGATGCATTGAGTGGAGGAGAGGTTGGTGGACTCTCAAGGGTTGCCACTATTATAAAGCAAGAAAAGCAACGTAACCCAAATACAATTGTCGTTTTAGCTGGTGATTTTTTAAGTCCATCACTATTAGGGACTTTGACCCATCAAGGAAAAAAGATTGCAGGTGCTCAAATGATTGACCTATTAAATCAAATAGAAGTGGACTTAGTGGTCTTGGGTAACCATGAATTCGATTTGAAGCAGCAGGAATTACAGGAACGTATTGATGAGTCTCAATTTGACTGGTTAGCAACTAATGTCTACGAGAATCAGGGCCTACTGAGAAAAAAACCTTTTGAGAAACTCGGTGTACCACTGCCGAAAACAAGAATATTTTCATTTGATAATGGCTATAAACTCGCTTTTATTGGAGCTACTATTGATGTGAATGATGAAGATTATGTAGTATATACGGACTTTATAAAAGAAGCTAAAGAATCCTATGAACGGGTCAATGAAAGATCAGATATGGTTTTGGGCTTGACCCACTTATCTTTAGATCAGGACAAAGAATTCTCCCGGGAACTTCCACAGATTCCTTTGATCATGGGCGGTCATGAGCATTATAATATGGATGTAAGTATTGGGCGTTCTAGAATCACTAAAGCAGATGCCAATGCAAAAAGCCTATATATTCATAGACTTAACGTAGAAACCTCAAGCATCACTTCTGAGCTAGTACAATTGGACAAAAGTGTAAAAAAGGATAAAGTAATTCAAAAGAGAGTAAATGATTGGATTGCAATTCAAAATGCACAATTAGAAAAGGTAATAAGTGACCCCGAGGACGAAATATTTTATGCCGAAAGTCCTTTATTTGGAACCGAACAAGCCATTAGGTCATCCCAAACGAATCTCGGTACTTTGATTTGTCTTTCTATTATGAATGAATATGAAGATGAAGTAGAAGCGGCATTTGTCAATTCAGGTTCAATTCGCATCGATGATGATTTGAGTGGAGAAATTACAGGAGTAGATATTTTTCGAATTTTGCCTTATGGCGGGAGCTTAGTTAAAATTAAGATTACTGGAGATTTATTGGTGAGAACGCTGAATTTCACATCAAAAAAGACAGGTTCTGGTGCCTATTTACAATATGAAGGCTTGAGCCAAAGCCTTGAATCTAAAAGGTGGTATATCGGAGATACGCCTATAGATAGAAAGAAGCAATACTGGATTGCCACTAGTAAATTTATGCTCTCTGGTTATGATGTCCCCTTTTTTACAATTGCGAATAAATCGATTATCGAAGTAGTGGAACCTGACGAAGGAGATGATGCAATGGACATCAGAAAAGTAGTGATTTCATTTTTGGGTGATTTAGACGAAGATTAAGCTAAATATGTCTATATTTGCATGCAATTAATTTCAATTGCATATGGCTACTAATAAAATTGTTGGTGAGGGTTTAACTTATGATGATGTACTCCTAATTCCGGCATACTCCGAGGTTTTACCAAGAGAAGTATCTCTACAAACCAAATTCACAAAAAACATTTCGTTAAACACTCCCTTTGTATCTGCTGCAATGGATACTGTGACCGAGGCTAATATGGCAATCGCTATGGCTAGAGAAGGAGGAATTGGTGTTTTACATAAAAACATGACCATCGCTCAACAAGCTGCTGAAGTAACTAAGGTCAAGCGATCAGAAAGCGGAATGATTTTGGATCCTGTAACAATCAAAGCAGAAGAAACTGTGGGTAGAGCTCAACAATTAATGGCTGAGCATAAAATTGGAGGTATTCCAGTTATTGACGAGACTTCTAAATTATTGGGTATTGTAACTAATCGCGATTTGAGATTTGAAAAGAATATTGGAAAGTCGATTGCTGATGTTATGACTTCAGAAAACATAGTAAGTGTAGCTAAAGGGACGTCTCTAAAGGAGGCTGAACTTATTCTACAAGAAAATAAAATTGAAAAGTTACCTGTAGTGGACGCTGATAATAATCTGGTCGGTTTGATTACCTACAGAGATATTATTAAAGTAAAGGAGAATCCTAACGCGAATAAAGATAGTTACGGGAGACTTATGGTGGCAGCCGCTTTAGGAGTGACTGGAGATGCTACGGAACGTGCAGAGGCTTTGGCTCAGGCAGGAGTTGATGCCTTGATTATTGATACGGCTCACGGTCATTCAAGAGGAGTGGTTGGTGTACTAAAGCAAGTGAAAGAAAAATTCCCGAATATTGACGTCGTTGTTGGTAATATTGCCACAGCTGATGCTGCTAAATTCTTAGTTGAAGCTGGTGCTGATGCCGTTAAGGTTGGAATTGGACCAGGTTCAATATGTACAACACGTGTTGTTGCTGGAGTAGGTTATCCACAATTATCTGCTGTTATGGAAGTAGCAGAAGCGATTAAAGGAACTGGGGTTCCGGTTATTGCTGATGGAGGTATTCGATTTACTGGTGATATTCCTAAGGCGATTGCTGCAGGGGCAGATACCGTTATGTTAGGAAGTTTATTTGCTGGAACTAAAGAGTCTCCAGGGGAAACTATTATTTATGATGGTAGAAAGTTCAAGGCTTATCGTGGAATGGGTTCTGTTGAGGCCATGAAGCAAGGTTCAAAAGACAGATATTTCCAAGATGTCGAGGCAGATATCAAAAAGCTAGTTCCAGAAGGAATCGTTGGTAGAGTCCCTTACAAAGGTGAATTGGCTGAGACTATGCATCAATTTATTGGTGGATTAAGAGCAGGAATGGGTTATTGCGGTGCAAAAGATATTGCAAACCAACAAAAGGCTCAATTCGTGAAAATTACTGCATCTGGTATAAATGAAAGTCATCCACATGATGTCACCATTACCAAAGAATCGCCGAATTACTCGAGAAGATAAAAAGGTTAATACGCCCAATTAGTGATCTAGTTGGGCTTTTTTTTAGAATTTTTCAAATACACTTAAGCCAAATAGGGCGTAGTCGTATTTCACAGGATCCTTTGCGTCTAACTTAATAAGATTGTTTTGGAGTTCAACTAATGCCTTAAAATCGTCTTGTTTCCTGTTTAAGAGCCCCAATTTTCGTGCAACTCTTCCAGAATGTACATCAAGTGGACAATATAATTGGCTTGGATTTATTGCGGGTTGCCAAATTCCAAAATCAACTCCTTTTTTATTTGATCTTACCATCCATCTCAAAAACATGTGTAGTCTTTTAGCCGCAGAGCCTTTTAGCGGATCTCCAATATGTTTTTTACTTCGCTGAGGGGCATCAAATGAAAAAAATAGTGCCTTAAACTTGTGAATATTTTCATTTAGATTCAATCCTTTTGAAAACTGATTTTCTAACCCTCCGTGGTTTGTATAAATCAATTGTAAAGCCTTAAAGTAGTAGGTTAAATCTGTTGAATTGAATGTTCTATGGACGAAATCTAAGTCTTGTGCCTGATGATTAATTATATAATCATGCGGGCTGAAATCCATTATTTCAATTAGTCGATTGGCATTTTTTATAATCATTTTTCGATTTCCCCAAGCAATTTGCGCCGCAAAGAAACCAGCTATTTCAATATCCTCTTTTTTACTGAATTTATGAGGAATCTGAATGGGGTCACTTTCGATAAAGGAAGGTGCCTCATATTGGTTTGCCTTAGCGTCTAAAAAATCTTTCAGTTCTGATTTGTTCACAATTTGAGATTGGATTTAACAAATTCAATAATTTCTTGATGTGGGGTGTCGAAGTTGAACCAATTGATACCTTCAATTTTCTTGTTCCAAGTGACCTGTCTTTTGGAGAATCTTCGGGTATTTTTTTTAATTTCTTCTATCGCGTTTTCCAAAGAAATTTCTCCGTTGAAATAAGGAAATAATTCTCGATACCCTACAGTTTGTAAGGCGTTTTTATCTTTTTTATCCAATAAATTTTCCACTTCCTTTAATAAACCCAAATCGATCATGATATCCACCCGTTTATTAATCCGTTCATACATGATTTCTCTTGGGGCTTCCAAACCTATGCGAAGTAGATTAAATAAGCGTGGTACTTTCTTTTGATTTTTAAATGAGCTAAAAGTTTTTCCAGAACCTCGATAGATCTCAAGGGCTCTAACAAGTCGATGGGGGTTTTGAATTTCAATGTTCTCATATGAGATCGGATCTACGGTTTTTAGTTCTTGTTGAAGATGCTCTAGTCCATTTTTTTTACTGAGTTCTTCATTGAGTTGCAGCCTTATTTTGGGGTCAATTTCAGGAAAATAGTCCAAACCCTTAATCAAGGCCTCAGCGTACAATCCACTTCCTCCTACTAAAATTATTATATCATGGATTTTAAACAGTTTAGAAAGTGTTTCTAAGGATTCTTTTTCATAATCCCCAACACTGTAGGGCTGTTCTATGGATATGTGGTGTATAAAATGATGCGGAGCTTCTGCCAACTCTTCTTTGCTTGGAACCGCAGTTCCGATATTCATTTCTTTAAAAAACTGCCGGGAATCACAGGATACAATTTCAGTTTGAAAGGCTTTAGCTAAGCTAATGCTCAAGGATGTTTTTCCAATAGCGGTAGCTCCACAAATATGAATTAATGTTTTCATGAGTCTTTTAATAGTGTACCACAGCGATGACAATAATTGGAATGCTCTAAGTGTTTATCCTCCATGCAGGAAGGACAATGCTCGGTATTTGCAACGGGGTTTTGGCTCAACTCTGAAGTAACAATTCCTGTTGGAACAGCAATAATTCCATATCCTAAAATCATTACAATTGAGGCCACAAATTGACCCAGTGGGGTTCCTGGGGAAATATCTCCATATCCAACTGTGGTCAGTGTTACAACAGCCCAATAAATACTTTTAGGAATGGAAACAAAACCGTGTTCTTCCCCTTCAATCAAGTACATTAGCGTTCCAAGTAAGACAATTAAAATAATAACAGCATACAAAAATACAGCAATCTTGGTTCTTGAAGCTTTAAGTGCGTTAACTAATCGATCTGAAGCACCCATAAACCTAACAAGTTTCAAAACTCTAAAAACTCGTAGTAGTCTCAAAGCTCTCAAAGCGGTAAGTGCAAATGCACCTGGTATGAAGTAACTCAAATACTTTGGTAGTGTCGCTAAAAGGTCAATGATACCATAAAAGCTTGTGATGTATTTAAAAGGCTTATCTACAGATATAATTCGTAAAGCGTATTCTATAGTAAAGAATATGGTTATGATCCATTCAGCAACATTAAAAAAGGCGCTAAACTCTTTATTGATATGAGGTATACTTTCAATTATAACTAGAAAGACAGACCCTAATATCATCCACAACAATATCACATCAAACAGTTTACCATTTGGACTGTCTGCTTCATATATTATTTCATGGATTTTAGCCTTCCAAAGTGCTCTTTTCTTCTCCAAAACGAATAATTTTCAACGGTTGATAATCATCCAAATAATTTTTGACGACTAATCTTGCAGCAGGGGTATCTTCTATTATGGTAAGATTGTTTTTGAGCTTTTCTGGATTACTCAATTGTTGAGCCAGATCAACAAAACAATATCCTATA
Organism: Flavobacteriaceae bacterium; assembly: GCA_049606855.1. Classification (GTDB taxonomy): domain Bacteria; phylum Bacteroidota; class Bacteroidia; order Flavobacteriales; family Flavobacteriaceae; genus JBELHR01. The sequence goes on from JBMYVY010000001.1 coordinate 132,165, forward strand.
ATTTCACCATCCTCGATATAAACAACTCCTTTTTGCTCAATTTCCCGACCTTTATCAACGATTAGCATATTTGGATTATTAAATTCCTCAAATTTGTGCACCGGTTTCAATTTTTTATTGAATTTTGGCTTAAGGGTGAGCAATTCTTGATTACATTTTAGATTTGTGATCAATATATTTCCTGTTAAATCATAACTTATTGAAGTTACCATTTGTTGAAGTACTTTGGCTCGTTTACTCTGTTTTACGAATAAATTATTAATAGCCTTTTTAATATTTCCACTTTTTGCAAGGTAAAGTATTTGACCATCACTTCTGTGTAAGTAGTATATCCCCCGAGATCGTGGAATCGGGTCTAGAAGGCGGTCTAGTTTAGGTTTAATATCCTCGTTTAAGTTGCTTTGTACAGTTTGTATTAGAATCTCCTTTTGGTTGTCCTTTTCTAAAAGTATTTCAAACAATTTTACTGTTGCTAAGGCATCACCATTAGCCCGATGTCTATCAGACATTGGTATTCCTAAAGATTTACACAATTTTCCCAAGGAGTAAGCAGGTTCTTCTGGAAGTAGTTTACGACTGAGTTCGACGGTACAAAGCGTATTTCTCTCATAGTCATAGCCCAGTTCGTTAAAACTATTTTTTAAAATACGATAATCAAAATCAGAATTATGAGCTACTAAAATAGCATCCTTAGAAATTTCAATGATTCTTTTGGCAACCTCATGAAATTTGGGTGCTGTTTTTACCATTTTATTGCTGATTCCAGTAAGCTTGACAACAAAAGGTTGGATGTTTTTTTCAGGATTTATAAGAGATACGAAACTATCGACAATGCTGTGACCGTCAAATCTGTGCATTGCGATTTCGGTGACTCCTTCTTCGTTAAATTTACCACCAGTGGTTTCAATATCAATTATTACGTACATTAAATATCGTAGTTTCTCTTGCCAAAAATTGCTGATCCAACTCGAATCATATTACTCCCAACTTCTATCGCTAATTTGTAATCACCACTCATTCCCATCGAGAGTGTTCGGAAGGATTTGTAAATGGAACTGTATTGGTCAAAAAGTTTTTTCAATATACTAAATTCAGATTTAATTACCTCTTGATCAGGAGTATTTGTGGCCATTCCCATAAACCCCTGAATTTCAACATTTTTAAAGGATAAATTGTTAAATTCTGTTAAAAAACCATCCAATTGTTCAACATCAACACCAAATTTTGAGTCTTCTTTAGCAATTTTCACTTGAATAAGAATGGGAATTACGCGATCGTGTTTAAGTCCTTGTTTATTAACTTCTTTAATTGTAGAGATTGAATCTATACCGTGAATCAAAGAAACAAAAGAGCCCATATACTTGATTTTGTTCTTTTGAACATGACCAATCATATGCCATTGAATGTCTTTTGGAAGTTCTTCATGCTTAGCGCACATTTCCTGTACCTTATTCTCTCCGAAAACACGTTGGCCCACCTGATACGCAGCATTTATGTCTTCCGTTGGTTTTGTTTTAGAAACTGCAACCAAACAAACCTCATTGGGTAATTTGTCTTTTAATACTATTAAGTTTTCTCCGATCGTACTCATGAAATAAATTTAAATAAAAAAACCAGTAATTAAACTGGTTTATAGAGTTTCGCTTATTCTAATTATTTTATCGGCTAATTCTGTGCCTATACGTTCTTGTGCCTCCATAGTTGCAGCTCCAATATGAGGAGATAACGAAATCTGTGGATGCATTAGAACTTGTATAGCAGGACTAGGTTCATTTTCAAAAACATCCAATGCAGCGAATGACAGTTGATCACTTGACAAGGCCTCTACAAGAGCCACCTCATCGACCACATCTCCACGTGATGCGTTTATGAGAATAGCGTCATTTTTCATTAAGGAAAGCTCTTCCTTTCCAATTAAATAAGTCTCTTGTGAGGGGACATGCAACGAGACGAAATCAGACTGCTTTAGAACCTCTTCCTTAGTTTCAGGCTGGATGTCAAAAAACACAGATTGTCCATCAAAAAACTCCAGCTCAAGTTGTATTAAATCTACATAAGGGTCATAAGCCACAACTTTCATTCCAAGAGACAAAGCTAATTTTGCAGTGGCTTGGCCAATTTGACCTAAACCAAAGATTCCCATAGTTTTTCCTCTGAGTTCCCTTCCTTGACTATAGGCCTTTTTTAGCCCTTTAAAATTAGCATCACCTTCTAAAGGCATGCTTCTGTTAGAATCGTGTAAAAACCGAACCATACCCATTAAATGTGCAAAAACGAGTTCTGCGACAGAATGAGACGATGCCTGTGGTGTATTGATAACTTCAACACCGGCTTCACGAGCGTATTCTACATCGATATTATCCATACCAACACCACCACGTCCCACAACTTTAAGGCTAGGGCAATTATCAATCAAAAAACTTCGCACTTCAGTCGCTGAACGAACAATAAGTACTTCAATTTGATTTTCATTGATATAATTTTCCAATTGCTCTTGAGCAACATGGGTTAATTCTACTTGCATTCCTGCTTTTTCAAGTTGATCAATTCCAGCTTGAGAAAGTCCGTCATTTGCTAATATTTTCATAGTTGTCTCATCGTTTTTATTAAAGCTTCTACGCTTTCTATTGGAAGTGCATTGTAAATACTTGCTCTATAACCACCTACACTTCGGTGTCCTTTAATTCCGCTTATTCCATTTACTAGACATAATTCATCAAAAGCTTGCGCATCGTTCTGGTCTTTTAAATTAAAAGTTACATTCATTAAAGACCGATCTTCTGTATTTGCGAATCCCACGAATTTGTCATTGTTGTCAATCTCCGCATAAAGGGCAGCTGCTTTCTGAGCATTTAACTTTTCAATGGCCTCAACACCACCTTGATCTTTTAACCACTCCAAAGTCAGCATAGAGGTATATACAGCAAAAACAGGAGGTGTATTGAACATGGATTCTTTGTCAATATGCACTTGATAGTCCAGCATTGAAGGAATATCACGGCCTGTTTTTCCTAAAGCAGCTTGTTTTACAATCACTAAAGTCGTTCCTGCAGGTCCCATGTTTTTCTGTGCTCCAGCATAAATCAAATCAAAGTTTGAAAAATCTATAGATTTAGAGAATATATCCGAACTCATATCACAAATCAAGGGAACTTTTGAATTTGGGAATTCCTTAATCTGAGTTCCGAAAATAGTATTATTCGAGGTTAGATGCAGGTAGCTTGCGTCAGTGGGTATTTCGAATGATTTTGGGATATAATTGTAGTTCTTGTCTTTTGAACTTGCAACGATATCAACTTTTCCAAATTTCTTAGCCTCTTTTATGGCCTTTGAGCTCCAAGTTCCTGTATCCAAATAAGCAGCTTTTCCTCCTTCCGGAAGAAAATTTAATGTGGCCATCAAAAATTCTAAACTGGCACCTCCTTGTAGGAAGAGAACCTCATAACCCTGAGGTACTTCTAATAATTCTTTGACCAAGGCTTTTGCATGTTCCATTACAGCCACAAAATCTTTTGATCGATGTGAAATTTCAATTAACGAAAGGCCAGATCCATTAAAGTCTAAAACCGCCTGAGAGGCTTTGTTTAAAACGGATTCTGGGAGGATACAAGGTCCTGCACTGAAATTATGTATTTTCATATAGTTAGTTCACTTTATACTTACAAATTTCCGCATTTTTATTCAGTTAACAAATGAAGAAATCGTAAAATTTATTGAAGACTTTTTAGGAATGTTAAAACATCAACTCCATCAGCGTAGTCATTCAATCCTGGTCGTTGCGCTTCACCAAAATCTATTTCGCAAAATTCTGGTAAGCCAACACGACACTGTATTTTGTTCGAATCCTCTTTTAGCTTGGATTTTAAATCATTAAGATTTTCGTATTGTTCATAAAACAAGGTCGCAATAGGGGAGCTGTAGCTTGAATCCTCCTTTAAAACAAGAAACCCATTCTCTAACATGTTTTTGCTCAAGCTCATCAAAAACACAGCTTTATTATAATCGTAATTATTCATGTATTTCTGATTTCCCGTAAGATATTTGAAATCATAGACTGCATTAAATAATTGATCAAAATCATAATCTTTGGGGACAAATATTTTTGAAACGTTTCTGCAACCAAGTCCGTAGTAACGAAAGATGTCTTCTCCTAAACTTCTCAATTGATCTTGATTCTCTTCTCCGGTAAGAACTGCAATAGAATTTCTATTATGACGTATTATGTTTGGTTTTTTACCAAAATAGTAGTCAAAATATCTTGCAGTATTGTCACTTCCAGTGGCAATTACTGCATCATATCCACTTAAAGATTCATCTACGACATCAATAAGTTCTTTAAATTCGGGATTAGTCTCCTTTAGAAAAAGACTGATCATAGGAATTAAATATGGATCATTAGAAGACATTTTGGCCTGAACCTTATTTCCCGAAATTAAAACGGATAAAAAATCGTGGAAACCCACTAGCGGAATATTTCCTGCCATAATAACTCCAATATTTAAGGGAGTTGTTTCATCTTTTAGATCATAGGGTTTTACCCAATATTCAAGATTTGTTTTGTTTAATAGTTTTGCCCATCCCTCTATAGCAAAATACATTTGATCCTCAGTGAACCATCCGTTATTTTCTTTTGCCCTTTTTAAAAGCATTTCGAATGCCTCAAAAAACAATTCATTTTCCTTTAAATTATTTTTTTTGTGACCCTTGGATTTAAATTGGTCAAAAAACTGACCAAGTTTATCGAAACTTTCTATTCTATTTGCTAAAGTCATGAGAAGATATTACAAAGTTTTGTTTATTTTTGTTCTGCAAATTTAATCAAATTATACAATGGCTATTATAATAACTGACGAATGTATCAATTGCGGTGCTTGTGAACCGGAATGTCCCAATAATGCAATTTACGAAGGTGCTGAAGATTGGCGCTATGCTGATGGAACTGAATTATCAGGTAATGTAGTGATGCCAAACGGAAATAAAGCGAATGCAGATGAGGACCAAGAAGCAATAAGTGACGATGTTTATTATATTGTGCCTGATAAATGCACCGAGTGCAAAGGATTTCATGATGAACCTCAATGCGCTGCAGTTTGTCCTGTGGATTGCTGCGTTCCGGATGAAGATGTTGTTGAAACAGAAGAGGAACTACTATCCAAACAAAAATTTTTACATCAAGAATAATTTCAAGTCGCTCTAGGGCGACTTTTTTTATATCTTGTAGCTATGAAATCAAGAAGAAACTTTATTAAAATAAGTTCATTAGGAGGCTTAGCACTTGCTCTGACCCCTAAATTAAGAGCTCAAACAAGTCCTGCTGTTAAACCAATTATGATTTCCACTTGGAGGCATGGTCTGGATGCAAATAATATTGGATACCAGATTTTGGAAAATGGAGGCGACGCCTTAGACGCAATTGAACAAGGAGCCCGTGTAGTTGAGTCTGATCCAAAGGTAACTTCTGTTGGTTTAGGTGGACGCCCAGATGCTAGTGGAGTTGTTACCCTAGATGCATGCATAATGGATCATAAATCTTCCTGTGGTGCAGTGATGTGCCTTGAGGAAATTGAAAACCCAATTTCCGTAGCGCGTAAGGTGATGGAGAATACTCCGCACGTTATTCTAAACGGTCAAGGTGCTCAAGAATTCGCTTTAAGCCAAGGATTTAAAAGAACAAATCTACTTACAGAAGACTCAAAACAAGCCTATGAAACTTGGAAAAAGGAGTCTCGATACAAAACCGAGGTAAATGTGGAGAACCACGACACTATTGGTCTTCTCGCAATAGATAAAAATGGAAATATTGCAGGAGGATGCACTACAAGTGGAATGGCTTATAAAATGAAAGGGAGAGTAGGGGATTCTCCAATTATCGGTGCAGGTCTATTTATTGATAATGAAGTTGGAGGGTGTACCGCAACAGGTGTTGGCGAGGCTATTGTAAGAATAGCAGGTTCTTCCACTGTAGTCGAGCTCATCAGGCAAGGATATCACCCACAAGAGGCTTGTGAGTTAGCAGTAAAAAGAATTGTAAAGAAACATACTGATATTAAAGATCTTCAAGTTGGCTTTTTGGCTATTGATAAACAGGGACGAGTAGGGGCGTACTCGGTTTATGGAGGTTTTGATTATGCACAATACGATCCAGAAAAAAAAGAATTGATTAAATCTAAATATTTCCGAGAATGGTCTTAGAAGCTTGTATAGAAAACCTTGAAGAACTAGACTATGCTGAAAAAAAAGGATTTGATCGGGTAGAATTGTGTACTGCACTTTCCCAAGGAGGACTCAGTCCTTCATATTCTTTTATTAAAAAAGCCTGTAAATCTAAGGTTGTGGAAGTTCATGTAATGATTAGACCACGTGGTGGGTATTTTCGCTACAGCAATTCAGAACTTAAACTAATGAAAAAAGAAATTAGTATTGCAAAAAAACTAGGAGCAAAGGGAGTTGTTTTAGGTTGCTTGAATGAAAATGATGAATTGGCTTTTGAAAATCAAACCTTGATCCACCATGCAAGATCTGTCGGTTTAGAGGTAACCTATCATAGAGCTTTTGACCTTATTAAGAATAAATTTGAGGCTCTTCAATTGCTCATATCGTGGGGAGTAAAGCGCGTTTTAACTTCAGGTGGAGGAAGAACTGCAATGGAAGGTTTGGATGTAATACAGGAGTTACAAAAGCGATTCGGGGATCAAATTGAAATAATGGCCGGTAGCGGTATTCATGGAAATAATATTCAATTTTTTAAAGCAGCTCTGATTCCAGCCGTGCATTTTTCGATAGGACAAGCAGATGTAAAACTTCCATTAGGTTTTGGCTATAACAGAAGTTTAGACCGCGAAAAAGTGGAAGCTATTTTGGACCAAATCAATTAATTTCTAACTCATCGATAAATATCCATGATGCACCTCCTGCACCTTGATGCCAGGGCGGACACGGACCTCGATTATAAGCAATTAGCTTAATGAACCGTGCATTTACCGATTTATTACTCGTCAAATTCAAAAGCTCAGTCTCAGTACTTTTAATAGATTTATTTGTTTCAATGGACTCCAAAGACCTGAAATTCACACCATCTATGGAATAAAAGTATTCGATTTTAGAGGGAAACCAGATCCAAGACCCCGTGTCTTGTAAATAAGTAGAAGTTATATTTTGAATTGATTTCGTTTTCCCCAAATCCACAATAACTTCCACATTTTGTCCTTGATAACCTTGCCAATAGCCCGTTCTAAAATTTTCTCCCCCTCTTTGATAATCGATCAGAGCACGATCACCTTCCGCGGCATATTGGGTATCATAATTAGAGCGGATTTCGATCGTCCTTCCTTTGGGAACCTTGACAAAACTCGCCTTGGATATTTTTGATATAGGGCTTTCAATTTTATCATTCAAACTATGGGTAGCGGATATCTCTGCCGACTCATAAATATAGAAAGGACCCTCATAAACTTTGTAGTCTGAGTTGTTCATTCTATAGAGAATTTCACCCGCTTGATTACCGGGGTTCTCAATACGAATTTCTAAAGAGTCAATAAAGGTTTTCTTTTTTGAGTCAATAACTGGACTACTTGCTAAGGTATTTCTGATTTCAGGGCGATCAATTTGAAACTTTTGTTCAAAATTTGGGCGATCCGACATATAAAAAACAAGGTCTCCACCGTTGATTATTTCCTGATGGCTTAAGTGAAGTCTATCAATGGTTTGGCCATTTAGAGAAATACTGTTAATATACTTGTCATTCGCATTATTCGCAATTTTCTCTATGCTAAACTTTTTTCCGTTTTCAAGATTGATAATTGCGGACTCGAAACTCGGATGTCCAATAATATACTTATTGGATCCAGGTGTAACAGGATAAAACCCGAGTGAAGAAAATACATACCAGGCACTCATTTGACCGCAATCTTCATTGCCTGATAAACCATCAGTCTTGGTAGTATATAATTCCTCCTTAATTTTTGAAACAATTTCTTGAGTTTTATGCGGTTTATCTACATAATTATAGAGGTATGCCATATGGTGTGATGGCTCGTTGCCATGGGCATATTGACCAATTAACCCAGTGATATCAGCTTGATGTCTTCCCGTGGTTTGATCATCGGAGCTGAACATTTCATCTAAGTGTTGCTCCAACTTTTTTTTCGATCCGTATAAATTTATTAGTCCAGTTATATCTTGAGGAACAAACATCGAATATTGCCAAGCATTGGCTTCGGTATAATTGAAATTTACCTCCTTTGGATCAAAGGGTTTGTACCAACCGGCATTTATTCGAGCTCTCATGAAACCCGTTTCAGAGTCAAATACATTCTTATAATATTGAGCTCTTTTTATATAATTATTATAGAGATCAACCTTTCCAAGTTTAAGAGCCATTTGAGCGATGCACCAATCATCATAAGCGTATTCCAGTGTTCTCGAAACAGATTCAGCTTCATCCTGTGCTGCCACATATCCGTATTTTTTATAGGATTCTAAACCAAAACCATCTGCCTCTGCGCTTTGTACCATGGCCTCTAAAGCCAATTCATGATCAAAATCCTTAAATCCTTTATTGAAGGCGTCATATATTACAGGTACTGAATGATAACCTATCATGCAATCAGTTTCATTGGCTGATAATTCCCATACGGGAAGTCTTCCGCCTTGATTATAGTGTTTTAAAAAAGTATGGATGAAATCTGTAGTTTCTTCAGGAGCAATAAGTGTATATAAGGGGTGAGCAGCTCTAAAGGTGTCCCAAAGTGAAAATACGGTATAGGTGTTTCTCTTAGTGTCTTTATAAATCTTTTGGTCCAGTCCACGATAGCTTCCATCTACATCATTAAAAATATTGGGTGCAATTAAACTGTGATATAAGGAGGTATAAAAAATAACTTCCTCATCATGATCTCCAGTCACTTGGATTTTGTCTAGTTCATTTTTCCATACTTTTTTGGCCTGGGAATGAATTTGATCGAAGGTCAATTGATCAGTTTCTGCAAAATAATTCTTTTTTGCCCCATCTAGATTGACCGATGAGAGGGCGGTTTTAATTTCTATAAGTGTGAGATCATCTTTAAGTTCTAAATAAAAATATTTATCATTTTTGATGTCGTATTTTTTCAGTTTTACAGACTCAGAGAAGGTCGTGTAAAAATAAACATGTTGGTCTTGTGCCCAGGCCTTTGACCTTCTGTACCCTTGTATTGTTGTATCATTTATTTGTTCTACGTGATAGTCTAGCAAAATGTCACGATGCTGAAGATTTAAAAAGATTTCAGGCTTTTTATTAGCCTTATGAAATCTATACTTTTGTATACCTACACGTTTTGAAGCGGTAAGCTCAACGGTAGTTTTGGAATCTTTTAAATCTACTTTGTAGTATCCGGGGCTTGCCATTTCAGTGGTTTTGTCAAAACTTGAAATAATTCCACCATGAATCAAAATACTGTCTAAAACCGGTCTTTTTGTCCCATCATATGGCATAAATAAGATGTCTCCATAATCGGAAATACCCGTTCCACTGAGATGTGTATGAGAAAATCCATAGAGTTGATCATCAGAATTGTGGTATCCTGAACAACCGTCCCAACCATCTAGTCTGGAATCAGGACTCATTTGGACCATTCCAAAAGGAAGCGTAGCACCAGGATAAGTATGTCCATGACCGCCAGTACCGATAAAAGGGTCCACTAAAAAATATGGGGATGTCTTTTCTTGACATCCCCACAGCATTAAACCTATAAAAAGTAATAATAATTTTTTCATATTAGCTCGCTAGTGAAGTGGCATGTTTACCGCTTTTCCTAGCAAAATAATAAATATATGCGTAACAGCAAGCAATTAATATAAACGCAAGCTTGAAGTTAGATAAATCCGTAAAGTAGCCATAAAGAGGTGGAATTATAGCACCCCCAACAATAGCTGTACAAAGAATTCCAGAAGCCTGAGGTTTGTTTTCTCCAAGACCTTCAAGTGACAGTGTAAAAATTGTCGGGAACATAATCGAATTAAAAAGTCCGACCAATAAGATGGACCACATGGCCACAAACCCTAAAGTGTTCATTGAAATAACGATCATTAAAACAGCAGATAAGGCAAATATGCTCAAAACTAAGGACGGTTTTAATATCCTATTTAGATAAGCGCCAATGAATCTACCAACCATAGCTCCTGACCAATAAAAGGTTACAAATGCTCCCACTATAGCTTTTGCATCAACTTGGTTCAAGTCGGCTCCTAAAAGACTGGAAGCGATTCCTCCCATAAAGTCACTTTCCTTGATCATTTCAGGAAGTCCCATTGACACAAAATAACTTACGAGATATGATCCAATTGCAACCTCGGAGCCTACGTAGACAAAGATCCCAAGGGCTCCAAGTTTTAAGTTTTTATGTGCCCAAGCGGCTTTATAAGACCCGTGATCATCTCCACCCATAATATTTGGAAGTTCAATTTTAGACACAACTAGTGCCAATAAAATTAGCGCTCCAGCTAAAAGTAAAAATGGCATCTGAACCGCAGAAGCCTCGCTAGCCATATAAGCTTCTTTTGAACTTGCATCCAATTGAGAAATTTCATTACCGGTCATGATCGTGTCACTAAGCAAAAACATTGCACCAAACAATGGAGCAATTGAGGCGCCAAGAGAATTGAAAGCTTGAGAAAGAGTAAGTCTTGATGCTGCTGAATTTTCATCTCCTAAAACGGCCACATAAGGATTTGCTGCTACTTGCAGGAGCGTTATCCCTCCAGCCAGAACAAAATAACCGATTAGAAAAATCCAAAATTGTCTAAATTCAGCCGCAGGATAAAACAACAAAGCCCCTAGTCCCATTACGGACAAACCTAAAATAATACCCTTTTTGTATCCAATTTTGGATAAAATTGCTCCCGAAGGAATTGAAAGCACCCCATAAGCTAAGAAAAAGGCAAATTGTACGAGTCCTGCCTGAAAATAAGTCAATTCAAATACTTCTTTTAAACGTGGTACTAAAGAGTCTACTAATACGGTAATAAAGCCCCACATAAAAAATAGGGAGGTAAGCATGTAAAATGCTTTTGAATAGTTTTTTGAGTTCAAAAGTTTAGTTTTAGAGTTTTGCAGAGCAATATAAAAGATTTTTTTTCTTTGAAAGTTTAAAATTATCAGAACTTTAAATCAAAGGAAATAGTATATTTGCAGCCAAAAACACAATTTCATGAAAGCAGGTATCGTAGGACTTCCAAATGTTGGTAAATCCACTCTTTTCAATTGTTTATCAAACGCTAAAGCTCAAAGTGCCAATTTCCCTTTTTGTACAATTGAGCCCAATATTGGAGTCGTTAATGTTCCCGACCCCCGTCTTGAAAAATTAGCAGATATGGTAGAGCCGGAAAAGGTTCAGCCTGCTATAGTCGAAATTGTAGACATTGCTGGTCTTGTAAAAGGAGCATCTAAAGGTGAAGGATTGGGAAATCAATTTTTGGCAAATATTCGTGAAACTGATGCTATTCTTCATGTGTTGCGTTGTTTTGATAATGACAATATAATTCATGTCGATGGCTCTGTAGATCCAATAAGAGATAAAGAGACAATTGATTTAGAACTTCAATTAAAAGATCTTGAAACAACAGAGAAAAGATTAGAGCGAGCTAAAAAAGCAGCTCGTACAGGTAATAAAGATGCCCAATTCGAATTGGCTATCTTAGAAACTATTCATCAGACATTGCTTTCTGGAAAATCTGTAAGAACTATTGATTTTACAGAAAAAGAACAAGAGTTTGTTCAGACCCTGCAATATATAACTGCTAAGCCGGTTTTATATGTTTGCAATGTAGATGAATCTTCTGCAGTATCTGGAAATGAATATGTGGATAAAGTAAAGGAGTTAGTTGCTGAAGAAAATGCTGAAGTACTGGTTCTTGCAGTAGGTATTGAGGCTGATATCAATGAATTGGAGGATTATGAAGAAAGGCAACTATTTTTATCTGATATTGGATTGGAGGAGCCTGGTAGTGCAAAACTTATACGTGCTGCATATCACTTATTAAACCTTCAAACCTATTTTACAGCGGGGAAAAAAGAAGTTCGAGCGTGGACGATTCACATTGGAGATACTGCGCCTCAAGCTGCCGGTGTTATTCATACTGATTTTGAAAAAGGCTTTATTAGAGCAGAGGTAATCAAATACGAAGATTTCGTTGCTCTTGGGTCTGAAGCAAAGGTAAAGGAGGCAGGAAAATTATCTGTTGAAGGAAAGGATTATATCGTCCAAGATGGGGATATGATGAATTTCAGATTTAACGTTTAAAGTGTTAAAAAATTGAATGTCAATAAGTAGAAAAGTCTGTTAATAATTATTTTAACAGACTTTTTTTTATTCCTCTTAATAATTCTAAATTAGCCTGACTTCAACTAAATACAATGGCCAAAGAAACTCAATACACTGAAGACAATATACGATCCTTAGATTGGAAAGAACATATTCGTATGCGACCTGGAATGTATATTGGTAAGCTTGGAGATGGTTCTTCAGCAGATGATGGTATTTATATACTGTTAAAAGAAGTTTTGGATAATTCCATTGACGAATTCGTTATGGGGGCTGGAAAGACTATTGAAATTTCCATCAAAGAAGACTTGGTTAGCGTTAGGGATTACGGGAGAGGGATCCCTTTAGGAAAAGTTGTTGATGTAGTGTCAAAAATGAATACTGGAGGTAAGTATGACACAAAAGCCTTCAAAAAATCAGTGGGATTAAACGGTGTTGGAACAAAAGCCGTAAATGCCTTGTCAACTTCATTTAGAGTACAGGCCATAAGAGATGGTGAAACCAAGTGGGCTGAATTTTCTAAAGGAGAATTACTTGAAGAGTCCTCAGTAGAAGAAAGTAAACTGCGAAAGGGAACTAAGATTTCTTTTGTTCCAGATTCAAGTATTTTCCACAATTTCAAGTTTCGAGCGGAATATATTATTAACATGATCAAGAACTATGTGTACTTGAATCGTGGTTTGACTATTGTTTTTAATGGAGAAAAGTATTTTTCCGAGAATGGACTAAAAGATTTATTAGAAGAGAATATAGCGCCTGAATCTAGATTGTTTCCAATCATTCATTTGATGGAAGAAGATATTGAATTAGCCCTTACATTCTCTAAGGCTCAATACAATGAAGAATATCACTCTTTTGTCAATGGGCAACACACCACTCAGGGAGGAACCCATTTAAATGCTTTCAGAGAATCTTTGGTCAAATGTATTAGAGATTTCTTTGGTAAGAATTTTGACGCTTCAGATATTCGTAAATCTGTAGTTTCTGCGATTTCCATTAAAGTTATGGAACCGGTATTTGAATCTCAAACCAAAACCAAACTCGGATCAACTGAAATGGGAGGAAATCTTCCTACAGTGAGGACTTTTATAAATGACTTTGTTGGAAGAAAACTCGATGACTATCTGCACAAAAACACCGATGTTGCTGAGGCAATTCATAAAAAAATACTACAGGCAGAGAAGGAGAGAAAGGAACTTTCTGGAATCCGTAAATTGGCCAGGGAGCGTGCAAAAAAAGCCTCTCTTCACAATAAAAAACTCAGAGATTGTCGCGTTCATTTAGGTGATGTTAAAAAGGACAATTATCTGGAGTCAACTCTTTTTATAACTGAGGGAGATTCTGCTTCCGGTTCTATAACTAAGAGTAGAAATGTAAATACCCAAGCTGTATTCTCACTTAAGGGAAAACCTTTGAATTCATTCGGGCTCAGTAAAAAAATAGTCTATGAAAATGAAGAATTCAATTTATTGCAAGCAGCTTTGAATATAGAGGACGGAATTGAGAATCTTCGTTATAACAACATTGTGATAGCTACTGATGCTGACGTTGATGGTATGCACATTAGATTATTGTTGATCACCTTTTTCTTGCAGTTTTTTCCAGAGGTAATTAAAGAAGGCCATTTGTATATTCTAGAAACTCCATTATTCCGAGTAAGAAATAAAAAGGAAACAGTGTATTGTTACAGTGAAGATGAAAAGCAATCTGCTCAAGAGCGACTCAGCGGTAAGGTTGAAATTACGAGGTTTAAGGGATTAGGAGAAATTTCTCCTGATGAATTTAGAAACTTCATTGGAGCGGATATTCGATTGGATCCTGTAATGTTGGATAAAGAGATGTCTATACAACAGTTATTGACTTTTTATATGGGTAAGAACACCCCTGATCGCCAAAAATTTATTATTGAAAACCTTAAAGTAGAACTGGACCTAGTTGAATAACACTATGAGTGAATTTTCCCACAATGCTGAAGAGAGTATTACCCGGGTTACCGGAATGTATAAGGAATGGTTTTTAGACTATGCTTCCTACGTGATTTTGGAACGTGCAGTTCCATCGATGGAAGATGGTTTTAAACCTGTTCAAAGAAGAATACTTCAATCCATGAAGGATCTGGATGACGGTCGTTATAATAAAGTAGCGAACTTAGTAGGTCATACCATGCAATATCACCCTCATGGAGATGCGTCCATTTCAGATGCTATGGTGCAATTAGGGCAGAAGGAGCTCTTGATTGATATGCAAGGAAACTGGGGGAATATTCTCACCGGGGATAGAGCAGCTGCATCTCGTTATATTGAGGCGAGATTATCTAAGTTTGCACTGGATGTTGTATTCAATCCCAAAACCACTCATTGGCAAGCCTCTTATGATGGCAGGAGGAAAGAACCCATTAATTTACCTGTAAAATTCCCGCTATTATTAGCTCAAGGAGCAGAAGGGATTGCTGTGGGATTATCAACAAAAATCCTTCCTCATAATTTCATTGAATTAATAGATGCTTCTGTAAAGTACCTCAAAGGAAGGTCATTTCAGATTTTCCCAGACTTTATGACAGGGGGTGTTGCAGATGTTAGTAACTATAATGATGGATTAAGAGGAGGTAAAGTAAGAGTCAGAGCAAAAATCAATCAACTCGATAAGAAGACCTTAGTGGTCAATGAAATTCCATTTGGAACAACAACATCCTCATTAATTGACTCCATATTAAAAGCTAATGATAAGGGGAAAATTAAAATTAAAAAGGTAGAAGATAATACTGCGGAAAATGTAGAGATTTTGATACATCTTCCCCCAAATATTTCACCAGACAAAACTATTGATGCCCTCTATGCATTTACCAATTGTGAAAATTCAATATCACCATTATGCTGCGTAATTGAAGATAATAAGCCGCGATTTGTGGGGGTCTCTGAACTACTTAAAAATTCAACGGATCACACGGTTGATCTTTTAAAAAGAGAATTAGAAATTAAATTGGAGGAGCTCGAGGCTCAATGGCACGCCTCATCCTTAGAGCGAATCTTTATTGAAAAGCGTATTTATCGCGATATTGAAGAACAAGAGACTTGGGATGGCGTGATTTCAGCAATTGATTTAGGTTTAAAGCCACACATTGGTCATTTAAAAAGACCAGTCAACACCGATGATATTACACGTTTGACTGAAATAAGAATTAAACGTATTTCAAAATTTGATTTAGACAAAGCCCAACAATATATCGATTCATTAGAAGAGCAAATTGCCGTTGTAAAGCATCATCTCGCAAATTTAATTGAGTTCTCAATTGATTATTTCAAGGACTTGAAAAAGAATTATGGAAAAGGAAAGGAACGTAAAACTGAATTGCGTGATTTTGATGATATCGTGGCAACAAAGGTGGTTATAAGAAACGAAAAGCTGTTTGTAAATAGAGTTGAAGGTTTTATAGGTACTGGATTAAAGAAAGATGAATACATAGAAGATTGCTCGGATATTGACGATATTATTGTTTTTAGAAAAGACGGTTCTATGATTGTCACCAAGGTAGCTCCTAAGACATTTGTGGGAAAGGATATTCTCCATGTTGCAGTATTTAAAAAGAATGATAAACGGACGGTATATAACTTGATTTATCAAGATGGTAAAGGAGGTCCTTCTTTTATGAAGAGATTCTTTGTTACGAGCATAACCAGGGATAAAAATTATGATTTAACCAACGGGAATAAACAATCCAAAATCCACTATTTCACGGCCAATCCCAACGGAGAAGCTGAAGTTGTAACTGTTAATTTGAGAGCGGTTGGTTCTGTAAAGAAGCTGAAATGGGATGTAGACTTTTCTAGCTTAATGATAAAGGGACGTTCGTCTAAAGGTAATCTGGTCACCAAATTACCGGTAAGAAAGATTGAATTTAAATCCGCAGGTAAATCAACTTTGAAACCAAGAAAATTGTGGTTTGATGATTCCATTAAGAGACTAAATAATGATGAAAGAGGAAGGTATTTGGGTGAATTTACAGCAGAAGATCAACTTTTATTAATCAATAATAAAGGAATTCTTAAAACGGTGAAGCCTGAGTTGAGTATGCATTTTGAAGACAGCTATTTAGTGTTTGAAAAATGGAATGTCAACAAACCGGTCTCTGTACTTTATTTTGATGGAGCGAAACAGAGATATTATGTGAAACGATTTTTTACGGAAGCAAATAAAGAAGAATTAATTATTTCAGATGATTCTAAGAGTCAATTGACTCATGTTGCTACGGACTACCGTCCTGTTGCTGAAGTTAGTTTTTCTAAAAGAAGCCTTGTAGACGAGCGTATTGATTTTGAATCCTTCATAAGTATCAAGGGGATAAAAGCTCAGGGGAATCAGTTTTCAGTTGAGAAAATTAAGAAAGTTATCGCACTTCCTGCTTTACCATATGTAGAGCCAGAGGAAGCTCCAGAACCTGAAACAGACCTAAATAATGATGACCAACCTAGTCTTTTTTAGGTAATTTATCTATTAAAAAGGGACTGTGGTATGGGGTCTTGTCATCGGAGGTCCAATACAGGAAATCATTGAGTAACCAATCCGGGTGTAGCCCGGATAAATCGAAAAACATTAAGGCGTCATGGGCGCCTTTTTTTCTTCCATAACCATAAATATTTTGACTTTTAAAAGCATCAAACTCTCGGTAAATCTTAGATTGTGATTGCAATTCTTCTAAAGAAGTATTGGCGTCTGGATTAAACCAGTATTTTGCTTCTCGAGCATCATTAAAGACCGCCTCTGGGTCTAATGATAAACTTCCAGTTCCGTTTGAATTATTATAGATATAATTTAAGCCTGCATCCCTATACAGTTGAGCTAAGAAGGAGTTACCAGCAGGACTGTACCATACACCATTGAAAACAGCTCCTGAAATCACGGTTTTGTTTGAATCTATCTGAGCCCTCTTTAGTCTATTATAATTGGATTCAATATCGTGAAAAATGGACTTCGCCTGATCAATTTTATTATAAAGAGCTCCGTAGAAGATGATCCATTCAGCCCTTGCAAGAGGTTGATTTTCTTGCCAATCATTATTGTAGATTACAGTAATTCCTGCTTTTTTTATCAATGCATCACGCTCATTATCACTACCAAAATTGTATGATAGATACACCTCTGGGTTTAAATGGAGTAAGCTTTCGATATTCAAAAGTTGTTCCTGCCCCAAATCCACAATTTCTTTTTCATTATCAAGTTTTACAGAAATGTAATTAATACCGGGAAAACCAATAATGGAATTATTTTCGTTTAAGATGTCTATAAATGGTATAAATGTAGAGGAGGTCGGTACAATTGATTTTACTGGGATATGAACAACAGGATACCCTTGGAGTTCCTTAGGTGCTTTCTGACCTTCTTTTAATAATAAGTAGTGCTCGTTTGACACCCTTAAAATTTGATATTCATCATTATTTAAAATTTCGAATTGATTCGAGTATTTTCCCGTGTAATAGGATTTGAATTCGAGATACTTTTCGCTCTTATTTTGGCAACTGAAAATTGTGAATATTGTAAAGAAGAAATAAATTTTGCGCATTTTGATAAAATATATTCACAAAAATAGAATTTAATTTATATTTGTTTCGAAATTTGGTTTTTACTTCGGTAAGATTAAAAGGGAATTTTGTGTAAATCAAAAGCTGTTCCCGCAACTGTAAGCTAGTAAAGGCTGTAAATATTGAATCCACTGAAACGAGGTTTTGGGAAGGAATTTACAGTACGCAAGCCAGGAGACCTGCCATTTTCAAAACACATAATTATAACTTTCGGGATAAAAGTTTGACATTTCAAATCTTTACCTGAAAACAATTGACCAATTAATGTTCAACTCCAAACTGTTGTATGCATTGATTGTGTTCGCTTGTTTTTACGGACACAATGCACATGCGCAAAAATCAGAACAACTAGAAGAAGTTCTGATAAATGGGAAATCCTTCGCCCAGAAGAAAAATGTAGAAGGAAAAATAATTGATAAGATCGATAGTATAGGCTTAAAAGCCTTTCAAGGTCAAAGTTTATCAAATGCCTTGAATTCGCTCTCCGGGGTTTACGTAGGAGGAGCCAATTCCAAAACAGGTTCTCCAAAGAGTATATATATTCGTGGAGGGGCTAATAAACAAGTACTTATCCTGATAGACGGAATTCCAGTTAACGATGCTTCAAGTATTGACACTTCCCTTGATTTAAACTTAATTCCACTTGAGAATGTTCAGGGAATAGAATTAATGAAGGGGGCTTCAAGTACACTTTATGGTTCAGGAGCAGCCGTGGCTGTTCTTAATATTATTACTAAGAAGTCTGATTTAAAGCCTATCACGGTCAGTTTTAATACTGCATTAAAAACTGAACAAGTTGCGGCTGAAAACAATTCCTTTAATCGTTGGGATAATAACCTCCAAGTTTCTGGTAAACTGGGATCAACGGATTATAGCGTTCAAAGTTCATTCATTAGCACTGATGGAATCTCTGAAGCTTATGATGAATTGGATGAGGGGTTTGAATCAGATTCCTATTCGGCACTTTCGACCAATGTGAAAATAGGTCAACGACTCAATAACAAATTGCGTTTTGATGCTTTTTATAGTTTCCAAAAAAACGATCAAGATTACGATAATGGTGCTTTCTATGATGGATTGGAGAATACTTCTTTATCACGATGGAATAGAGTAGGGTTGATTCCTGAATACTCTTATGGAAAGGGAGCTATTAAATGGCAAAATTCATGGTCCAAAATCGACAGACAACTTACCACAGAAAATACATGGGCTGGAGGAGTAGATGACTATCGCTATCTCACCGAAAGTTTTAAATCTGACTTTTTTAATCAAATTGAGCTGGCAACAGGCTTTAGCAATATTACTGGAAGCAGTTTTGAATATCAAAATACAAGAAACTACGGCCCTTATGAGACTGTTCAAGGGGAATTGTATCAATTTAGAATATTTGATGCTTATACGGCATTTACATACCAGATGGAAATGGGACTGACACTTGATGCGGGTCTGAGATATAACTACCACAATGTTTATGATAGTAATTGGACCTATGATTTTGGTGCCAATTATTCGATTTTTGAAAAGTCCAAACTTTTGGCCTCTTATTCAACAGCTTATATCACACCAAGTTTATATCAACTATTTTCTCAATACGGAAATACTGAATTAACACCTGAGGAATCGAGTTCTTGGGAATTAGGGTTTGAATTTCAAGAAATTAAAGGAATACAATTAAGTTTAACTTATTTTAATCGTTCTGATTTCAATCCAATTATATTCTATACCGATCCTGATACTTTTGCTTCGTATTATATTAATGATAATAACGCTCAGTATGATTTTAATGGATTTGAGTTTGATTCCTCTTTCAATTTTGGTGGGAATCTTAGCTTTGGATTGAGTTATACTCACACAAATTTGGATGAAGAAAAATCAAATTATACTCCTAAAGATGTTTTGAGGCTTCAGTCTAGTTATTTATTGGGAAAGAGCAGGTTCTCCTTGATTTACCAATATAACGGCGAGCGCTTTGTTGAGGATTTTAGGACGTGGCCTGCAGAAATTCAGAGTCTTGAGGCCTATAATTTAGTTGATCTAAATTATTCTTTTACGTTTAATAATTATTTGAACTTGAACTTATCTGTAAACAACTTGTTTAATGAAGATTATCAAGAACGGTTGGGATATTCTACCCTAGGAAGAAACTTTATGCTCGGTTTGAACGTGAAGCTATAAACAAAAAAAAACTCCGCCAAAAGGCGGAGTTTTTTATTTTAGAAAGCCTTCTTCTTTATTCTTTTTGGAATAATAGATAAACAAGACATTAATTGAAATTATTAGGAAAGGCATGATATAATCGCTTCCTCCTAAATTCATATCAGTTTGCAAAAATAAATTATAGGTCAGTTGAAATATAACTGCGACAAAAGCTATAATAAAGAACCAAAAAGACAAGGCTTTTTTCATCAATAACAATATTGATGCTAGCAATTGAGAAAATACCGCTGTAGCGAAGGCTGCAGTGACCCATGAAGGTAAATTTTCATAATAATTTTGTTGATCAACAGGTAGTGCAGCAAACATGGTATCATCCATATATGCCTGACCTAAGTAGGCTAAAACTCCCATTAGAGACCAAAGTAGGACAAAGATACTTATCCAAACGTGTGATTTTTTCATGATTAAGGTTTTTACCAAGTTAAAAAAATATTTTAATTCATAGATTATTGGTATTTTGGTCTCTAAATTAAAAACTACCATGTACAAGACTTTTCTGCCAGTATTTATACTTTTATTTTTCGTTTCATGTTCAAGCACCAAAGTGATTGATTATTGGAAATCTGAATCAATTGATGATATTAAATCAAAAAAGATTTTAGTGATTAATCAGTTTGGTGATGATGTTGACCGATTGAGATTTGAATATGAATTAGCTGCTGGTTTGAAATCTAAAGGATTGGATGCCGTTCAAGCGAATCAAGTTTTTCCTAAATTAAAACCATCTGAAGAAATTAAGAAGGAAGATATTGCGGTCTTAAAGCAACGCTTGGCTGAGGAGTCGATTGGAGTTGTTGTTATGACAGTAGTTAAAGAAAAACAAGAATACGCTACAACATCTTCATCTGGAGGAGGAGTTTATGGAGCGGGAATGCCTTATTATCCTGGATATTTTGGTGGCGGTTACTATGCAGGAGGATTTTATGGGTATTATGGTTCATTTTATACTCCAAGTTACAATTATAGCTCAGTTACTCAGGTAAATAAAAAATACATTTTAGAGACGGTGGTTTACGATTTGTCCAGAGATACAGACAATCAAATGGTGGGAGCAATCACTTTATCCGTCGACAACCCGACAACTCTTGGGGCAAGTTCAAAAGAAGTTTCCCAGAGGTTAACAAGAGAATTGACAAAAAAAGTGCAATAAAAATTTTATATTTAAGAATATCCAATTGAATATGTATAGAATCTCATTAATACTGATGCTTTTTGTCAGTGTTGTATCAGCTCAGGACAAAACCCTTGATATTTCTGTTTTAGTTGATCAACGAATTGACAAATCGAATCACACCCAAGAGGAGTTTATGAAAGAAATTCGAAACGTTATTTCGAATGACTATGAAATCAAATTAAATTATATTCTCGAGAATGGATTTAATCTTAAAGAAGCAAAAGAAAATTACCAATATTTAGAGCAACAGAATCAAGATGTCATCATCGTATTTGGAGTTGTTAATAATTTGATGATTTATCAAACCAATCCTGAATTTCATACTCCAACGATAGTTTTTGGTAGTGTTAACAGTGACTTTGTTCCAATTGATACGAGAACAACTTCTGAGATTCACAACTTAAATTATTTAATTACTCCGGTTTCATATAGAGCAGATCTGAATGAATTCTTTGAGCTATACGAATACAAGAGAATTGCAATTCTAATTGACGCCTATAAACTGGATATCTTGCCCATTAACGATTTGATTGAATCAATCATGATTGATCTAGGTGCTCATTATGAAATTGTTCCGGTAGACGAGAACTTTGTTGCAGAAGGAGATTTAAGCTCTTATGACGCCATTTATCTCGGTGCAGGAAATGGTCTACCAGACGAAGATCATTTAGAATTGATAAAAAAGGTGAATAGTTATAATGTTCCTTCGTTTTCTGCATTTGGTAAAAGAGACGTAGAATTAGGTATTATGGCCTCAAATCAAAGTGAGTCTAATATTAAACAGATTTATAGAAGAATTGCCCTGAATATTGAAAAAATCTTTGAAAATGGGGAGGACCCTGGAGATTTAAATGTTCATATAGATTACACCAAAGGATTGTCAATAAACTTTAATACCGCTGAAAAGGTTGGATTAGGAATTAAATATAATCTGATATCAGAAACCGATTTTGTAGGGGACTTTAATATTATTAATAGTGATAATAATTACACCTTGACTGATGTAGTTAGTTTGACCCTAGAGAATAATTTAGGGTTAAAGGCAGCGGAGCAGAGTGTATTAATTTCTGGTCAGGATCTGAAAACAGCCTGGTCAAACTATTTCCCTAATCTTGTTGTAGGGGCCACGGGTTCCTATGTGGATCCAAATTTAGTAAGTGCTGTGCCAGGGTTTTATCAAGAATATAGTGTTTCAGGTCTAGTGCAATTGGATCAGACAGTTTATTCTCAAGATCTTACGGCTTTAATTAAGATTAATAAGCTCCTAAAGCAAGCTGAGCAAGCAAATTTCAACACTTCCACACTAGATGCCGTTAAGGACATTACCAATGTTTATTTCAATTGTTTGGTGCTCAAAACCAATGTGATTATTCAGGCAAAAAATTTAGATGTTACTCGTGAGAATTTAAAAATTGCTACTCAAAACTTTGAAGCCGGATATCAAGGTAAAACAGATTTATTGAGATTTACTTCAGAAAAAGCTCAGAATACTCAGGTTTTGGTTGAATCGAGAAATCAACTGTATCAAAGTTATAATTTGATGAATCAAATTTTAAATCAAGATATTTCTACCAAGATTGACATTCAGGATGTTAGCTTAGAGGATGAGTCTTTTGAACAGTATCATTACAACAGTTTTATTGAAATACTCAATCAGCCTAATATGCAGCCTATTTTTACTAAATTTCTAGTTAGCGAAGGGTTGAAAAATGCTCCAGAATTGAAATCAATTGGTTTTAATGAGGAGGCTTTGGATAAGCAAATTAGTTTGAATGGAATTGGTCGTGTAGTTCCAACTTTGGGTCTTCAAGCTCAGTATAATGACAATATAGAACAATGGGGGCAAGGAAGTGACTTAGCAGTTTTACCCAATAATTACAATGTAGGATTGAATTTAAGCATTCCAATTTTTGGGCAAAATAGAAGAAATATCGACCGAAAAACAGCAATGATCCAAAAGGACCAAATAAATTTCGATAAAGAAAATTTTGAATTGGATTTAGAGCGTCGCATCAATGATGCTGTTTTAACTATGGTCAATGAAATTGTCAATATAGAGCTTTCTAAAGTTTCAGAGGAATCTGCTCAAGAAGGACTTGAACTGACTCAAACTTCATATACTGAAGGAGCAGTGAATATCGCCCAGCTTATTGATGCCCAAAGAAACTATTTAGAGGCTCAACTTTCGAGAGCTTCTGCCATATATAACTATCTAATCGCAACATTGAATATGGAACGTGAAATTGGTTATTTCTTCTTGCTACATAGCCCAGAAGAAAATCAAGCCTTTTTTGATCGTTTTAACCAATTTATACTTGAAAACAACTAATTATGACTAGAATACTATTTGTTTTATTAATGAGCTTAGCAGTAATAAGCTGCGGAAATAAGAAAGAACAACCCGAACCGGTTTTAAGACCCGTTAATTACACTCAGGTTCAAGATTTAGACCTTGAAAATTCAAGAGTTTTCACGGGAACTTCAAGAGCGAATGAAATAATTAATTTAAGTTTCAGAAATAATGGTATTATTACTTATTTCAATTTGAAACTCGGTCAGCGTGTTACAAAGGGAGAGCTTTTAGCTCGTTTAGATAATGTTCAGGCGAAATTAAATTATGAAAGTGCACTTTCTAGTCAAAATAGTGCAGCTTCAGAAATGAATACCGCTAAATTGAATTTGGATCGTGTTAGAGCTCTATATGAAAAAGGGAGTTCATCATTAAGTGATTATGAAAATGCAAAGAACTCCTATTTAACCGCTAAGGGAAGTTACGAGTCTAGTCAACGTAGTGTAGATATTCAAAAGGATCAAATTACTTATGGTTTTCTATATGCTCCAACAAATGGACAGATTTCAAGTATTAGTGCTGAAATTAATGAAAATGTTAGTTCTGGTCAGATTGTCGGGGTTTTGAATGCTGATGGAAGAAAAGAAATTAGTTTAGGAATACCAGAGAGTGTAATTAACATGTTAACTGTAGGCCAAAAGGTTAAGGTTACGTTTTCAGCTCTTCCTACTAAAAATTATGAAGGTGAGGTTACTGAGGTTGCACCAGCCGTTGATATAAACACAGCAACTTATCCAGTGAAAATAGGAATGATAGGTTCGACTTCGGACATAAGATCAGGAATGTCAGCATCAGTTGAATTTAATTTTGACCCAGATCAAGATAAAAGTGAAGGTGTTCTTGGTGTTCCTTCTACCTCTGTAGGTGAAGATCATAAAGGAAATTTTGTTTTCTTGTTAACAGACGTTTCCGAAAATTCAGCTGTAGTTAAGAAAACCGAGGTAGTCATAGGTAGTATACAATCAAATGGTTTTGAGATTAAATCTGGACTTAAAAAGGGAGATTTAGTTGTTACCGCAGGGCTTCAAACCTTGCTTGATGGTCAAAAAGTAAAACTAGCGAAACAATAGACTATGGGGTTAACAAAATTTTCAATAGAAAAGAATAGGATATCTCTAACGTTACTCTTCGTTGTTGTAGTAATGGGGCTTAGTGTTTATCAGAGCCTTTCAAGAGATTCTATGCCACCCTATACAGTTCGTGTGGCAACCATTGTTACTCAATTTCCAGGTGCAAGTCCTGAACGGGTGGAGTTGTTAGTAACTGACAAGATTGAAAAAGTTGCTCAAGAATTACCGGAATTAAAAGAATTGAGTTCTACTTCTAGAACAGGTATATCCATAGTCAATGTAACCTTAGTTGATCAAGTTAGACCAGAAAATTTGCAAGAAGTTTGGGATCGTCTTAGAAGAAAACTAGACGACATGAAAGACTTACCCAAAGACATAGAGCCGTATTTAGATGATGAAGGTATTGGAGAAGTTTATGGTATTGTTTTAGGACTTACATCTGATGGGTATTCTTATGCTGACATGAAGGATGTTGCGGATGATTTACGAGATGATTTAATCAAGTTAGATAATGCTGCAAAGGTTGAAATTGGAGGAATACAGGATGAAAGAATTTTTGTAGAGTTTGATAATGCCCGATTGAGCAGTTATGGTCTTACTTCTCAGAAATTACAAAGTATTATTAACAGCACAAATATTTTGAGTTCAGGTGGTCAAATTAACTTGGAGTCAGAACGAATTATACTTGAGCCAACCGGTAATTATAATTCTGTAAAGGATATTGAAAACACATTAGTTCCTGTTGGAGATGGGTCTGAAGTAGTTTATTTGAAGGATATTACAAAAATCCAGAAAGGGTATATTGAGCCTGCAGAGCAAATTGTTGAGGTTAATGGTAAAAGAGCCATCTCACTTCACGTAACCTTGAAAGAAGGTGCTAATATTGTGAAGTTAGGGGAAGAGGTCAATATAGTAGCAGAATACTGGAAGGAAAGACTACCTATAGGATTAGAACTTCAAAGATTATCATCCTTAGATGTTTATGTTGATAATAGTATCAAAAATTTTATTTCAAACCTAATACAATCTATAGTCATTGTGTTACTGGTAATGCTTATATTCCTTGGGGTTAGAACCGGGAGTATTATTGCCTCTCTTATTCCAATTGTTACCATAACAACGCTAATGATTATGGGCTTACTGAATATTGGTTTAAACCAAGTAACCTTGGCAGCCTTAATTATGGCACTCGGGATGATGGTTGATAATGGAATAGTTGTGGTTGAATCCATAATGGTTAAAATGGAACAAGGAATCGATGTTAAAAAGGCAGCAATTGATTCCGGTAAAGAATTATTTACTCCACTTTTAATATCAACATTAACTACTTCTGCAGCATTCTTGGCTTTCTTTATGGCTGAGTCTGTAATGGGTGATATTACAGGACCAATATTTGTGGTGATTTCAATTGCCTTATTAAGTTCATGGATAATTTCGTTATCGATCATAACGCTTTTCTGTTATTTGTTTTTACAAGTACAATTAAAGGCTGAACCAAGTTTTATTGATCGACTAATTGATCGACTTAAGGTGCTTTATAAAGATTTAATTGTAAAATCTCTGCACAGTAGAGTCAAAGTGCTCTCCTTTATTTTTGTCATGTTTTTTGTGTCCTTATTTGGGTTTAAGTTTATTGCCTTTGTGTTCTTTGCAGATTCAGATAGAAATATGATAACGATCGATATCAACCTTCCTCAGGGGACTAAAATTGAGTCTACAAAGGATTTGGTTAATCAGATTGATAGATTTATGCAGGATTCTCTGCAAGTAAACGAAACTAGAACAGATGGAATTAATGATTGGTCATCTTATATAGGAAAAGGGCCCGAATCTTATGATTTAGGTTACAGTCCTGATGAAGCTAATTCAAGTTATGCCCATGTCCTTGTAAATACTTCAGATTTTTCTCAAAACAAGAGAATGATTGAAATCTTAGATGCATATTGTTTTTTGAATTTCCCAGATGCCGATATCAAGGTTGGTCCTTTAGGAGCGGGCGGGAGTGGTACTCCAATAGAAATTAAAATTCAAGGAGAAGAACCTGATATCTTAGCGCAATTATCTGAGCAAGTAAAAGGAAAGTTGGTTCAAATTTATGGAACTAAGAATGTAAAAGATGATTGGGGGCCAAAATCCAAGAAGTTTGTGATTTTAATTGATCAATCATTGGCTCAATCAGCAGGAGTAACCAATCAAGATATAGCCACGTCATTACAAACGGTTTTGGACGGGTTTAATACGGGTGCATATAGGGAAGAAGATAAGTCTATTCCTATTGTTATGCGTTCAAACGAATCACAACAATTGAGTTTAGAAGCTCTAGAAACTTTAAATATCTATGCTCAAAATTCAGGTTCTAGTGTTCCGCTGGCACAGGTAGCGAGAATTGTTCCTCAATGGCAATATGCCATGATTAGAAGGTTTGATATAGATAGAACAATTAATGTTTCAAGTGAAATAACAACGGACGGTAACACCTCTGCGATTATGAAAGAAGTATTGCCTTGGTTAGATGAAGAAAAGAAGTCTTGGCCCGACGGTTATGATTATGTTTTGGGTGGAGATGCAAAAAACACCTCGGAAAATATGGGAGCAGTAATTAATTATCTACCTCTCTCAGGTTTTATTATTCTGTTTTTACTCATTGTTCAGTTTAATTCATTCAGAAAGACTGTAATCGTAATAACCACTATACCACTAGGTGTAATAGGGGTTGTAATAGGGCTTTTAGTATTTAATCAGCCGTTTGGGTTTATGCCGTTCTTGGGTGTAATCTCACTTGCGGGAATTGTTATTAATAATGCAATCGTTTTAATTGATAGAATTCAAATAGAAGAGGAGGAGCGGAGTAGTAGACAAGATGCTGTAATTATGGCATGTTTACAAAGATTCCGACCGATTCTATTGGCAACCTTTACAACAGTTCTTGGTATGATTCCATTGTACTTGAGTGGAGGAGCGATGTGGGAAGGTATGGCAGTAAGCATTATGGTTGGATTATTATTTGGTACCATAATCACACTTGTTTTTGTTCCAAGTTTATATTCTGTATTCTATAAGATTAGTTACAAAGGCTATGAATTTAACGATGCTTTGTTAAAGGAAACTGATTAGATTTTGAAAAAACTTTATCCTTATAGATTTGAACTATTATTAATAAGTCAATTATTGATCTTATTTGGGGCATTGATTTTCGGAGCTTCAATTTATGATCGATGGATAAGTCCTTTTGTTTTTCAGTTAAACTTTTTCGTTGCACTTATAATGCTTCAAAAAAGAAAGAAACTTAGAAACTTTATGGGCTTTTTAGTAGTTATTACGACGTTTTTACTCGGTACAGTATTTCTAGATGATGATTCAGACAATACAATTTGGATTATTCGAACATTTATCTATCTGATATTCTACATCATAGTTACATTAGAGGTCATCGTTCAAGTTTGGAGAATAAAAAAGATTGGCCTGAATTCATTAATGGGAATGATTTCAGGTTATATTAGTTTGGGTTTAGTCGGTTTCCTATTCCTCAGTTTGATTTACGCAATGGATTATGAATCATTTAGTAATATTGGGAACGAAACAATGCACGATCTATTGGTTGTAAAGGAACGATTAATGTACTTTAGCTTTATTACATTACTTACCATTGGATATGGAGATATTGCTCCAGTAAGTATGTTAGCTCAAAAACTTACAATATTGATTGGTCTGTCAGGCCAATTATACCTGACAATTATTACGGCCATTGTGGTAGGTAAATTTTTAAATCAGCATGGAGAAGTAGTAGAAGAGGAGTTATAATTAAAAACGTCTTCCACCACCACCTCTTATGGCACCTCTGCTGGTTCGAGGTTGCATTTGTCTTGTTTGATAGGATCTTTCAAAGGAACTTCTATTGAAATTCTGCCTATTATTTACGGACTGATTAGAGTTTGGTCGCGTCCAGTTTCCGTTATTGTTTCTTTTGTAAACATTACCGTTTCTATCGGTATAAATATTATTTGGTTTAGTGGAGCGATTTAAATTGGAATTGTTAACGCGGTTATATGTGCTTCGTTGAATTCCATTAGGTCGAGTTTTGTAAATATTACTTTGTTGACGTCCTTTTATATAACCGTTCGCATAACCTCTATTATAACCGTGATAATAACCATGATTATATCCGTGATAATAGCCATGTCTATAACCATAGCGATATCCGGCAGGGCCCCAATAATAGGGACTGTGAAAAGCACTTACGGTCATCCATCCATAAGAAACTCCAAAAGTGAATCCCCATCCTGTATAAGGATTATAATGAACGCCGAAACCATAAGTTACGGGCCTTGGGTAATAATAGGGTCCATACCATGGATTGTAATAATACCCAGTTCCATAAACAACTACCCCGTTATACACGTAAGAATTAAAGTATCCGGGAGTATAACCAACATATACTACATCCGGTGTGGAATCATAAATATATACGTATTTGACATTGTATACCGGAGAACTCGGTGGTATCGAAGCAACTTCCTCCGGTCTTTTATCAGAGACTTTCCAAGGTCCTTTTGGTTTTTTGGCTTCAAACCAAATCCCTTGATCAACACAATAAAATTTCCCATTAACCTCTATCACAGAACTGCTGGTGTTGATTGCGTAAGCCACTTCAGTTCCTTCAATTTGTTTGAATTTTGGATCGCCATCATAATGAACTTCACAAGTTGCTGTAGCACGGTCAACAATTGCCGTTTGTGGGACATATTGCGACTCAATTGCCTCTTCAGCTTCTTCCGTACCGGGAATACTTACTCTAACTTCAGAAATCGCACTATCTTGACCAATATTCTTGAATGTACCAGGAAGTTCATCGGGTTTTACAAAACTCCACGAATCGGACTTAAGAGTCTTTGATTTATACCAGCGACCATTTATCAATACATAATGATTTTGGTCATCGATATCTAATATAACATCAGACTCCGTGTTTTTGACATAAAGCAACTGTGTATTTGAAACGGGTTCGTATTCAAAATCACCCTCACTAACTATAAGTTCACTGGGTGTATCGACCACCAAAATGGCATCAATTTTCTTTGTAGTCGATGTATCTTTAACCACACGATCTTCGCTGAATTTTTCAATTTTTTTGGGTGCCTTACCAACCTTTTTCCAGCTACTCCCCAAAACCTCCTTTGATTCATACCAAGTTGAACCACCCTTCAAATAATACTTGTCTTTATTCTGTGCGATAAAGAACATCGAGTTTTGTAAGTAGCTTACACCTGATTCTTCATCAGTTTTAAATACGGGTTTACCATCTATCAAAACCAACATGGTTGGTTTCTTTTCGACAAAAATTTCAGGAGCTTCGGTGGATAAATCTTTTGAAGACTCTTTTACTTGTTGACTTAAATCCACATTAGCTTTAATTTGACTGAGCGGGACAGTCATCGTTGAAGCTTCAATTTTTGTAGTCAACTGGTTTATCAGGGTATTGATATCCTCCTCGTTCTTGGAATCAGGAGGGAATTTAATGTTTTTTATGTTTATTGAAATTAAGCTAACAGTATCCTCATCATAATCACTCAATATTTCTGCGCTAAAGAACATTGCTCCAAATAATGGAGTTTGATCGGTTGCCTTTATAGACAAAGCTAATCTACCCGTTAATTTATTATCAGTTAAGCTGTCTAATTGTGGTTGGTAAAGTGTGATTTCTTGGTCACCTATTTTGGTTTCTCGCGGCCAAGTACTCTCATCTTGAGCGAAAGTAACCCCTGAAATCATTACAAATACTATTAAAATTAGACGCTTTATCATATTATTTCACTTTAATTACTTCAAATTTAACTTCCCCATCCCTTAAATATTTAAGCACATACGATTCTCCACTATTAAAACTTCCAATGAGTTGAGTAAGCTTCATAAAGTTTTCAGGTCTATCTAGTTTTACTCCACCAACTTCTAAAATAATGTCTCCCCCTAATAGAACTTCTTTGCCTTCGATACTTGCTTCAATATAACCCCCACGTAAACCTGCTTTGTAACCAAGACCTCCTTCGGCCACTTTAACAATCAACAAACCTGCTGATTGGGGCAGGTTGAAAACGCTAGCTAATTCTGGTGTTATAACGACAAATTCCATACCAGACCAGAATTTTTTACGCCCTAGCAATATTTTTTTAGCCACGTTGGAAGAGGCTCCAAACCCAATACCATCAAAACCACCACTTTCTGAAAGAATAAAACTTGCAATTCCTATTACTTCTCCTTTCATATTGTACATTGGCCCTCCTGAATTACCAGGATTAATCGATGCGTCAGTTTGAATGAATTCAACTTTAAGAAAGTGATCTGTTAAATCATCCTCCGGTTTAATTCTACCAGAAACAATACCTCTTGATAAGGTTTGTTCTATTCCTCTCGGTGCACCGATGACAAAAATATCTTGTCCAATTTCCATCAAATCAGAATCTCCAATTTTAGAAACATGTTTGTCTTTTAATTGAAAGTCTCCAAGAATTTTAATTAAAGCTACATCTGCAACCGGAGATGAACTTAAGACCTCCGCGTTGTATTTGTCTCCATCCTTAAACTTAACAAATAACTTATCCGCAGAATGCACCACATGTGATGCGGTCCAAATTAATCCATCTTCAGAAATTAGAACTCCCGACCCCAATCCACCGAATTCAGTCACTTGTTCTACTTGACCGGGTGCAGAGGGCAAATTGTTTAAAGTATTGATGACCACTACTGAACTTGATACTTCTTTATAAAGCTTACTCAGTGTTTGCCCACTTGCACTAACCGCACAGAAGGCAACTAAAATTAATAATATACGTTTCATTTATTGTTCAAGTTTGAAAATTAAACCTCCTCCTAGGTCCCAGTGCACAAGGGGTACATAGAAACTTGCACCACCACTAGCTCCTCCAGAGCCAAACCACAGACCTACACCATTGAATTCCATTGGTAAGTTTAAGTTGGTATATAGTTTAAGCCCAATTCGATCTGATATAAAATACTTCACACCAGCTCCGAATACCATCGAAAAAGCCCAATTAGAGCCATAAACACCTGCTTTATCGAAATATCTGTTAGCACCAAGAGTAAATTTACCAAAAGGGAGAAAGTTTTCCTGTACCATAAATTCTTTTACTCCACCAATTTGGTAAGATTCCATACCGACATCAAAGGATTCGGGTTGTGAAAAGGCGCCATAACGAACAACTCGAGTATCCACTCTCATATAAGCCAGTTCTCCTTGTACCAAATCTCCTACACCAAAATTTAAAATGGCTCCGTAGGACATTCCGTCTTTTATGTCGAAATCTACGACAGTCCCTGCATATGTAAATCCAGTTGCAGTTCCTGAAAAAGTATAGCCAATAAAAGGATTAATTTCAATGCTCTTTTGTGCATTTAAAGTTAGACTAGATGCGATCATTATCAGTATCAAGCCAAGTTTAGAAGTTATTTTCATTTGGTAAGTTTTTATTATCTAAAATACTAAAATTCTGCCTGTGTTGTAAATACTTATAAGGTTATGTTAAAACTTTAACATTTTATAGGCTTTTATGTACATTGCGTCACATTTTAATCAAAACTATTTCATGAAAAGACAGTTGATAATTATCGGTGCTGGTGTATTAATTTTAACCATTGCTTTCGGTCTTGCGGATTATATGATATCCAATGAACAAGATCGTCCAATTTCTAATAATCAATACATTAAAGGTGTTTATACAGAAGCATATGTTCCGAGCACTGTTCCTGTCGAAATAACCGAAAGTGGAAATCTTGTTGCCAAACATAAAGTAGATCTATTTTCTGAGGTTCAAGGTGTTCTTGAAACAAGTAAAAAGGATTTCAGAACAGGAGTAACCTTTGAAAAGGGTGAAATTATGTTAAAGATTAATGCAGATGAGCATTATTCAACTTTGTTGGCACAAAAAAGTATCCTACAAAACTTGATTGCTTCTGTAATGCCTGATATTCGTCTGGATTATCCTGACTCTTATGAAGCTTGGAGTAACTACCTAAATCAATTCAATATTAATGAAGCGGTAAAGGATCTGCCGGAACCAGTTTCGGACAAAGAAAAATATTTTATTACGGGAAGAAATATATATTCTACGTTCTACAATGTTAAAAATTTAGAGGCCCGATTAGAAAAGTTTTATTTGAGGGCTCCTTATGATGGTGTTTTAACAGAGACCTTTGTAACAACTGGAACATTGGTAAGACCTGGCCAACGCATAGGTGAGTTCATTGACCCAACGGTATATGAACTTGCAGTTTCTGTAAATGCGAATTTGGCTAAGAACCTAATTGTTGGGGAGAAGGTTTTGCTTAAAAATTTAGATGGAACTTACCAAACTTCTGGATTTATTTCGAGGATCAATGCAAAATTAGATATAAATACTCAAACCCTTCTTTGTTTCGTCGAAACTCGAGATGTTAATTTAAAAGCAGGTATGTTTTTAAGAGCTGTGATTCCTGGAAGAAAGTTTGACAACTCATTTTTGATTTCGAGAAAACTATTGGTAAATAATGAGTCCGTTTATATCGTTAAAGGAGATGTTCTTGATTTGGTAAAGGTAAATACCCTTTATTTCAATGAAGATTCAGTGATTATTTCAGGATTAAACAAAGGCGATCTTTTAGTTTCCAAGGCAGTTGCAGGAGCCTACCCAGGAATGAAGGTTAATCATTTAAATAAATAATAAGAATTGTATGAAAAATGTAATTTCTTATTTCATAAAATACCCAGTAGCGGTAAACGTAATTATTTTGGGGCTAGTCCTTCTCGGGATTTTGGGATACTCAAATATGAGATCATCTTTTTTCCCTCTTACTGATTCCAAAATCATCAATATTAGTGTCGCTTATCCAGGATCTTCACCTGAGGAAATTGAAGAAGGAGTAGTGCTAAAAATTGAGGATAACTTAAAGGGGCTCGTTGGTGTAGAACGGGTTACTTCTGTTTCTAGAGAAAACAGTGCCAGTATTACTGTTGAAGTACTTAAGGACTATGACATTAATATCGTTCTGGCGGATGTAAAGAATGCTGTAGATAAAGTACCTAATTTCCCAACAGGTATGGAGCCTCCAGTAGTTTCCAAAATCGAGACCATATCAGAAACGATAAGTTTTGTGGTTGCTGGAGAAAATATTAGTCTGAAAAGTTTAAAAAATATTGCAAGAGATATCGAAAGTGAAATCCGTCGAATGGATGGAATTTCTCAAATCGAATTAAGTGGATTTCCAGAGGAAGAAATTGAAATTGCTGTACGTGAGAATGATTTAAGGTCATATAATGTGAGTTTTAATGAAATCGCTCAAGCTGTAGCTCAGTCGAATTTATTAACCACTGGAGGTTCTATTAAAACAGAAGCTGAAGAATATTTAATTCGAGCCAGAAATCGTTCTTATTTTGGTGATGAACTTGATAATTTAATTGTAAAAGCCGAATCAAATGGTCGTGTTATTCGTTTGAAAGATGTGGCAACAACAAGAGATGTTTGGAATGAAAACCCTAATAAAATATATTACAACGGAGAGCTATCTGTCCAAATAAGAGTTTCAAACACAAATAGTGAGGATCTCATTGCCTCAGCTGAAAAAGTGAATGTTTTTATAGGTGAATTCAATGAAAGTCATGATCAGGTCCAGATTAAAATAACACGAGATTCTTCCATTACTTTAAATCAAAGAACCGAATTGTTATTTACCAATGCATGGCAGGGTATGTTGCTGGTGCTTTTCTTTCTCTCATTATTCCTAAGACCAAGATTGGCTTTTTGGGTTGCAGCGGGTTTACCAGTTGCGTTTTTTGGGATGTTTATGCTAGCGGATTATTTTGATGTAACCATAAACGTTTTGTCTCTTTTCGGGATGATTATTGTAATTGGTATTCTTGTGGATGATGGAATTGTAATTTCCGAAAATATTTATCATCAATATGAAAAAGGGAAAAACCCAATTCGCGCTGCAATAGATGGTACCATGGAAGTGGTTCCACCAATCATATCCGCAATTACAACAACGATTTTGGCATTTTCTATATTTTTCTTTTTAGATGCTAGAATCGGTGAATTTTTCTCTGAAGTGGCAGTCGTGGTCACTTTAACCTTACTAATCTCTTTGGTTGAGGCCTTAATTATATTACCGGCGCACGTTGCCCATTCTAAGGCTTTGTCAAGGGAGCAAAAGACTTTTAA
This sequence comes from Flavobacteriaceae bacterium, assembly GCA_049606855.1. Classification (GTDB taxonomy): domain Bacteria; phylum Bacteroidota; class Bacteroidia; order Flavobacteriales; family Flavobacteriaceae; genus JBELHR01. Next base: position 167,059 of record JBMYVY010000001.1, read on the forward strand.
ATTCAATGTCTATGCTGAAAGAGCTATGGACTATATGAGAAATAAGCTTTATGCCCCGGTACTTACCTTGTTTATTAAAAATCGTTTTTTTGCATTAACAATACCAATTGCGTTAATGATTATTACCATTGGAGCAATTAGTTCTGGATTGTTAAGAATTACCTTTTTCCCTTCGATTGCATCGGATCGAGTTTCAATTAATCTTACCATGCCACAAGGGACCAATGAGAAGATTACTGATTCTATCATTACAGTAATTGAAGATGCAGCATGGGAAGTAGGGGAAGAGTTTAATAAAATTCAAACAGGTAATGAACCGGTAATAGATAATATTATTAAACAAATTGGGCCTGGGACATCTTCAGCTTCATTAAGCATAAATTTGTTACCCGGCGAATCTAGAGATTTTCCTTCTCAGGAAATCACTAATGCAATTCGAGATCGAGTAGGACCTGTATACGGTGTAGAAAGTTTGACTTTTGGATCTGGAGGAAATTTTGGGGGTTCTCCAGTTTCGGTATCGCTTGTAGGAAACAATGTTAGCGAACTAAAGCTGGCAAAAGAAGAACTCAAGGCTGAATTGGCACAAAATCCAGGTTTAAAAGACATTACTGACACCGACCCTGATGGAATTAAAGAGATTAAGATTGAATTAAAAGAAAATGCCTATTTACTTGGTTTTACACTCTCGAATGTGATGTCACAAGTAAGAAGTGGTTTCTTTGGTCTACAGGTTCAACGTTTCCAAAGAGGGCAGGATGAAATTAAAGTTTGGGTGAGGTATGAGCGTGATGAACGTTCTTCAATCAAAAACCTAGATGATATGAGATTAGTCGCTCCAAATGGCTCTAGAGTCGCTTTTTCTGAAATCGCCTACTATGAAATTGCAAGGGGTGAAATTGCCATAAACCATATTGAAGGTCAAAGAGAAATTCGTATAGATGCAGATATTATTGATCCAAAAGAAACCAGTGCTGTTGATGTCAATGAAGATATCAAAAATAGAATCATGCCAGAGATTTCAAAACGATATCCTTCTGTTTCTGCACTATTTGAGGGACAAAATAGAGAGCAAGAAAAACTGAATCGATCAATGCAAACTCCAGGTGTGGTTATTCTATTACTGATTTTTATTGTTATTGTATTTACATTTAGGTCTTTCTCTCAACCGGTAATGCTTTTGTTAATGGTGCCATTCAGTATCGTTGGCGTAGGTGTGGGGCATTATATTCATGATTTCCCTATTAATATGCTGTCCTTATTAGGAATCATTGCTTTGATTGGAATCATGGTGAATGATGGGCTGGTGCTAATTTCAAAATTTAATATCTATCTAAAAGAAGGAATGAAATATGATGAAGCACTTATCGCTGCTGGTAAATCTAGGTTTAGGGCCATATTTTTAACTACAATAACAACAGTTGCAGGGTTAGCACCTTTAATATTTGAAACTAGTCGACAAGCGCAATTTTTAATTCCAATGGCGATTTCAATTGCATATGGAATAATAATGGCCACCTTATTAACTCTATTAACCTTACCTGTTTTATTATCCTTAGTAAATGACTCAAAAGTACACATAAAATGGTTATGGACTGGAGTCAAGCCTTCTCATGAAGAAGTTGAACGTGCCATACAGGAAATGAAATACGAACAAGAAAGTAAATCAAATTATGAAGATGAAGCATAACATAATACTTATACTGAGCTTGAGCATGTGTTTGATGGCTCATGGTCAAGAAATTTTGAGTAAACAAACTGCTTTAGATCAGACTTTAGAGAATAACTTTGATATACGTTTGTCTGAGAATGATTTGGAACAGGCTGATAATTCTCAAGGAATTTTAAATAGTGGGTATTTGCCTACAGTTGAAAGTTCTGGAAGTGGAACCTATGCTGAATTTAGAGGAAACACAGGGACTCAATCCAACCTCTCGATTGGTGTTAATTATGTTCTATTTAACGGTTTTAATAGAAAAAATACTTTTAAACGATTAAAGGAATCTTACAATATTAGTGAGGTACAAGCAAGACAAATTGTGGAAAACACCATGTTAACTTTGTTTACCGCATACTATGAAGTGGCTCGTTTGGAAGAAAATGAAAAGAACCAAGAACAAGCCTTGGCAATCTCAAAAGATCGATTAAAAAGAGCAATATATGGTTTTGAGTTTGGACAACAAACCAAACTAGACGTTTTAAACGCCGAAGTCGACATGAATAATGACAGCATCAACTATATCGAAATCCAAAGACAATTGGCCAATGCTAAAAGAGATTTAAATGTTGTGATGGGAACGGATGTTCAGTTAGAAATGAAGGTAGATACTACAGTCTACTATTTGGAAGATTTAAGTTTGGATTCGCTAACTTCAGGAGCATTAACCAATAATGCTTCTCTTATTCAGGCTGAGAAGCAAATTGAATTGGGTAAATACGATGTTAAAATTAACCGTTCCACATGGATGCCGACAGTGTCAGTTTCTAGTGCTTACAGAATGACACAGAGTGACTTTATCCCTGTAGTAGGAGGGGTGAATACAAGTGTTAATTTTTCTTGGAACGTATTCGATGGGGGTAGAACAAGTACCAATGTTCAAAATGCAAAAATCAATGTAAATTCAGCTGAAATTAGAAAGAATCAGTTTGAAGAACAGCTTAAAAGGGATGTGTTTAATGCATGGGAAACCTATCAAAACCTATTATTTACCTATGAAGTTCAGAAGAAAAACCTAGAGACAAACTTGAGGAATTTTGAAAGAACGGATGAAGGATATAAACTCGGGCAAATAAGTTCTATCGATTTTAGATTGGCACAGGTAAATTTACTTAATGCTGCTTTGACCTTGTCTCAGGCAAAATACAATGCAAAAAACGCAGAGTTGCGATTATTACAATTGTCGGGAAAATTAATAGACAACACACTTTTTTAATTTAAATGCTTAACTTTAAGTGAATCAAAAAGTTAAGTGTGGAAGAATCAAAAAGAGTAGGGGAGTTAGTAAGTATTTTGGCCAAATACGGCCTTGCCGATGGCTTAAAATTAAACCAAGTCAAATGGATTAATACTCATTTAAAAAAACATAAAAGTAACTACGAGTTTAGCATTGAGCCAAAAAATGTTCGTATCCGAATGGCGCTAACCGAAATGGGGACCACATTTGTGAAGCTCGGTCAATTTCTTTCAGTTCGTGAGGACCTTATCGGAAGAGATCTTGCCAAGGAATTGTCAAAACTCCAAACCAAATCCAAAGAAGATGCTTCAGGCTATATACATCGAGTATTAGAGAGGCATCACTTAAGTGATAAATTTTCAGAGTTCAAAATAGATCCAATCGCCTCAGCATCCATAGGGCAAGTTCATGTTGGAAGACTTCATACGGGTGAGGAGGTTATTATAAAGATAAGACATGAAGGCATCGTAGAGCGGGTTAATGAGGATTTAAAAATCTTAAATAATTTCGTCAATTTAGGAGATCGAATTGTGCCAAGTCTCAAATTCCTAAACCCCAAACGATTGTTTATAGAATTTGAATACAGTCTCAGAGATGAGTTAAACTTAAACAAAGAACTTTCTAATTTACTTAGATTCAGGGCCGATTTCAAAAACAATAAAGAAGTTGTATTTCCAATTGGATATGAAGCATATTCTAACGATGAAATTCTGGTCATGTCAAGGGTGTCAGGCTTTGATTTAAATAGCTCTAAAATTGAGAAACTTGATATTAAATTAAAAAAGAGCCTGGCCATGAGCGGTGCGAACATGTACATGGACATGATTTTTAAGAACAATTTTTACCATGCAGATCCACATCCTGGTAATCTTATGATAACAGAAGATCACAGACTTGGTGTTATCGATTGTGGAATGGTTGGTAGACTTGATAATAAGAGTAAGGATATTATTGAGAACCTAATAATGGCGTTTCTGAATGAAGACCTTGATTCGATTAAAGACTTAATTCTGGACTTAGGGACAGTTCCACAGGGTATCGATGAAGAAGCTTTTGGTGAAGATATTGAACTATTTATAAATCAATATTTAGGAGCTAAAATTAAGGATATTGACATAAACGGCTGCATAGAAAAGGCAACAGAAATTATTCATAATTATAAGATTGTTTTGCCTTCATCAGTGTCTATGTTGATGAAAACGCTGATGCTCTTAGAGGGGACGTCAAAAGTACTTTATACCGATTTTGATATTTTTGAAATCCTAGGTTCCTATAAGAATAAATTAATCTATCAAAAGGTCAATCCTAAAAGTCTCCTTAAATCCTTTGGGAAAAAGCTATTTGAGTGGGAACGAATAGCAGATCAATTGCCCAAGCTGATTTTGAAGCTTATAAAAAATGCCGATCAAGAAAAATTTGTCATCAAATTGGAGCATGAAAACATTAATAGTGCTTCATTGGTTTTGGTCAAAGGTATCATAGCTGCTGCACTAATAGTTGGAGGAGCTATGATGGTAAGCACTAGAATTGGTCCCTTAGTCTGGGATATAAGTATTATTGGAGGGATGTTTTTTATAGGAGCAATGGTGCTCTTTTATGGAGCCTTTAAACAAAGAAAATAATTTGTTTAACTAATTAACTAAAACCTTAAACAAAAATTAGTATCTTTGAGTATGAAAAAATTAGTACTCATAGGTGGAAATAAAGGTATAGGTCAAGCTATTGTCAAAGAAATACATGATCAATATGATGTTATTATGTTAAATAGAGGTTCTGAGAACTTTGACATATTGGTGGATGATCTACCAGAGATTCAGGCAATTGATGCCTTGGTTTATTGTCCAGGAAGTATCAACCTTAAGCCGTTTAGCAGCTTGAAAGTAGAGGATTTTCAAAAGGATTTTGAAATTAATTATTTCGGTTTTCTAAAATGCTTAAAGTATTATGAAAAATCATTTAATCAAGGAGCATCAGTTTTGGCATTCAGTACAGTTGCGAGTTTGACAGGAATGCCTTATCACAGTTCAATTGCCTCTGCCAAAGGAGCTCTGAATGGTTTAGTAAAGAGTTTGGCTGCGGAATGGGCAGGTAAAATTCGTGTCAATGCAATTGCACCGAGTATTACGAAAACGGATTTGGCAGCTCCAATTTTGAGAAATGAGCGTGTCATTGAAAGAATTACCAATAATCATCCTTTAAAAAGGATCTTAACGGCATCTGAAATAGCAAAGTATTCAAAATTTTTGATTTCTGACGATGCTGCGGGTATTTCCGGTCAAATATTAGTAGTTGATAATGGTATAATTAATTTAAAACTATAGTTATGTTAGTAATTGTCTTTAAAGTAATCATTGCACTGGGTTTGTTGAATGTTTGGTTATTGAGATCAAAGAAGGTTTCAGTATATCGCGGTGGAGATAGTATTGATCTCAAGGGTGAATTTGAAGTATATGGATTGGCATCTTGGATGTTTTATTTGGTTGGAGGTCTAAAAATTCTTTCGGCAATAGGATTGCTCGTGAGTATTTGGATTCCAGAATTACAAAATATATTCGCCTTTATTTTATTATTGTTATTATTCGGTTCGGTAATTATGCATATAAAAGTTAGAGATCCGTTGATTAAAAGTCTTCCTGCAATCTCACTTATCATAATGCTCTTATATATTATTGTCTCATAATTTATATTATGTTAAATAGGATTTTACCATAGCATATTCTAATATGCCAATAGTTGTTTAATCTTTTCTTCCAACCTACTTGATGCCAAATAATTTGATTCTAAATTCTTATTAAATGGTATCGGTGTGTTATCCGATCCCAGTCGCATTATTGGTGCATCTAGGTATTCGAAATTCTCCTCACTGAGTTTAGAGGCAATCTCTGCTGATAAACTCAAAAACTCATTGGCCTCATTAAGGACTAAAGCTTTACCCGTTTTTTTAATACTCGATGTCATACACTCATAATCTAGCGGCATTAAACTTCTAAGATCGATCAGTTCAATGGTATGATCTTTAAACTTATCCATTATTTCCAAAACCCAGTGAACTCCCAAACCATAGGTAATCACTGTAATTTGATCTCCTTCAGCTACAATATTGGCCTTGCCTAATGGGATTTCATAATAATTTGAATCAACCAAACCTCTAACTTTTCTATAAAGTAATTTATGCTCAAAGAAAAGTACGGGATTCTCATCTCTTATAGAAGTAGCTAACAATCCTTTTGCGTCATCAGGAAACGCAGGATAAATAATTTTAAGTCCAGGTGTATGCAAAAACCACGACTCATTACTTTGAGAGTGAAATGGACCTGCACCAACACCCGCTCCACAAGGCATTCGAAAAACTATAGGAGCCTGCTGCTTCCAGCGATAAAATGATTTGGCTACTAAATTCACAATTGGATTGAATCCTGAACTCACAAAATCGGCAAATTGGAGCTCTACTATGGATTTCATTCCTTTAACCCCTAATCCGTAAGCCACTTCAATCACAGCAGATTCACAAATTGGAGTATTAATAATTCTATTTTTTCCGAATTTCTCGACAAAACCCTTTGAAACCTTAAAAGCCCCTCCATATTCAGCGATATCTTGTCCCATCATCACTAAATCAGGAAACTTATCAAAGCTTTGAGATAAACCTTCAGATATTGCATCAATAAACCTAAGCTCCCTTGCCTGATCTTGAGAGGATCTATGTATAACATTTAGTTTTTCATTTTTAAAAACCTCAGATTCACTTACCCTTGATGCTTCATTTATTTCTTTTAATGAATTTGCCTTTTCCCAGGCAACATTAATTTTGTCCTTATAAAAATCAGTAATACTAACTAGTTGATTTTTAGATAAATACTTATTTTTATTTAAATAAGTGATATAGGTTTCAATAGGATCCTTTCCTTTCCAATGATCTATCAGTTCTTTTGGAACATAATCTTGACCAGAAGCTTCTTCGTGACCTCTGATTCTGAATGTCTTAAACTCTACTAAAATCGGTTTTGAACTCTTACGAATTTGAGTACTAAAAGTTTTGATATTGTGATAAACTTCGAGTATGTTGTTTCCTTCTATAGTATGACTTTCCATACCATAACCCAAACCCCTATCTGCCAAATCCCTACAGTTATACTGTTCAGTAGTTGGTGTAGATAAACCATAGCCATTATTTTCAATCACAAAAAGAACGGGTAAATCCCAGGTTGATGCAATATTGAGGGCTTCGTGAAAGTCACCTTCACTACTTCCGCCCTCTCCAGTAAAAACCGCGGCAATTTTACCTGTCTTATTGGTTTTTTCGGCTAAAGCAATTCCGCAGGCAACACCCATTTGTGGGCCTAAGTGTGAAATCATTCCAAGAATATGGTGTTGGTTAGCCCCAAAGTGAAAGGACCGGTCCCTGCCAGAAGTAAATCCTTCTGTTTTACCTTGAAATTGGGCAAAAAGCTTCACTAAATCTATATTACGTCCAGTAAAAACCCCTAAGTTCCTGTGCATTGGGAGGATGTAGTCGTCTACATTTAAAGCTTGAGTTAGCCCTGCGGCTATTGCTTCTTGCCCCATCCCTGAAAACCACTTAGAAACCTTGCCTTGTCGTAGTAGCTTTAACATCTTTTCTTCTATTAGCCTTGGCTCCAACATAGCTTCTAATAGCCGAATAGCTAGGTCTTTTTCAATATGTGGTTTGGTCTTGAGTTTTGACAACTTCATAATTTGGCTTTGAATAAATGTAAAATAAAAAATCCTCATCACAAAATGATGAGGATTTTTCAATATTATCTAGAATAAATGAATCCTACATATCTCTAAAGATAGCGTGCATCATTCGTTTTTTGTCATTTATACTCTCTTCTAGAGAAATCATGGTTTCTGTTCTAGCTACCCCGTGTATAGCATCGATTTGAAAAATGATATCCTTAGCATGATTAGTGTCTTTAGCACGAACTTTACAAAAAATATTATATTTTCCAGCGGTTATATAAGCTACAGTAATATTTGGGATTTTTATAAGCTCCGCAATTACATTTTGAGTTTCGTTGGTTTTGTTTAAGTAAATCCCAATATGAGCTATGAATGAATATCCCATTTTCTCATAATCGATTGTTAATGTAGATCCCTTAATAATCCCTTCTTCTTCCATCTTTTTAACACGAACATGTATAGTACCGGCTGAAACAAGTAATTTTTTTGCAATATCAGTAAAGGGAGTTCTTGCGTTTTCAATTAACATATCCAGAATCTGATGATCCACTTCATCAAGGATGTATTTTTTCATAATGTAAGCTTAAAATTTAGCAAATAATAAAACAAAAATAGCTATTTTTTTTAAAATAATACAACTAATGGTGTATTTTTTTACTTATTCTTGAATGAATTGGCGTGTATTTTATGATAAGTCTTTAAAACTGATGGATTTTCCTAAATCCCCTCTCTTTTCCTCTTTCAAAAAAGGAATTGCTTTTTCACCTTCTATATGAAAACTATAAAGATACCCTATATCTGTAAAATCATTTGGACCAATCCTCACACCTCTTTCGATAAGATCAAAGCAGATATTATCATTTTCAGGGATTTCAAAATAGATTTCATAATCAGACTTGGTGTCATCGTCGAGTATATAATTAACTCCAAGATATAGCGCTAGGAAGTTATAATAACGGCTATGCTCCCTAACTAAATCTCCTATATAATGTCCCGCTTCTATTAAAATAGTTGGATAACCTAGCTTTTGAAAATTATCTCCTGTAGCTGTTGGATAAAATTCATCCGTATACCGACCAATCCCACCCGGTAACGAACTCTTGAGATTTTGATACATAAAAGCAATAACTTCCATGGTTGTTTTACGACTTTCAGTAATGGATCGACCTAGGTCTTCGCTAGGAGCAAGAAAAGACAAAGTAGCAGGTAGTTTGGATCCTTTGGGATTAAAAATATTTCTTTGGTCATGAAGATTAAAGCAATAGTCGGGATTGACTTCGTCTAAAATGGATTTAAGGAATTTTAATTCTTTACTTTGATAATCTACGGCATCCCTATTTAAATCCACTTTTTTATAGTTTACCCTTGTAAACAATCTACTCCCGTCAGGATTGAGCATTGGGAGGATGTAAAAAGTAGCATTGTCTAATAAGGTTACATTTGTAAACAGATATTTTACGTAGTCAATAAGTGCCTTTGTTCCTGTTGTTTCATTTCCGTGCATTTGAGACCAGATCAAGATTTTTTTAGCTCCAGTACCCAATTTGTACAGCTTTATAGGCTCTCCATTCTCAGATAGGTCATGTTTAAATAAATAATCATTCAAGTCATCTAAACTTGGCGAGAGTTGATCGTGGTTGATATAGCGTCCAAATAACCTCTTTTCCTTGTAGAGACGTTCGTATGTTGCTTTGTCTATGATGTACATATTGTAAAGATATAAAATAACCACAAGCACCCGAAATCAACAGTAGATTGATTATAGATTTTATTTATCTCATTTATTTAAATTACTGAAAACATGTAAGTTAAGTGCATTAGTATAAAGTTAGATATAGGGTAACATATTTCAATCAAGAATTTCCTTTTTGAAGGTAAAAATATATTGTTTACATTTGTAACTTAACGGTATTTATGGACTATCAAGCGATAACAAGTAGAATTTTTGAATTAATCAATGGATTAAATGTGAGTCAAACTCAGTTCGCAGAATTAACAGGTATCCCCCGCTCCACCTTTTCTCATTTGCATTCTGGCAGGAACAAACCAAGTCTCGATTTGTTGGATAAAATTGTAAAGGCTTTCCCAAATGACACAAGTATGACAGAGTTAGTCTATGGTCAGAAGGACTCAGAGTCGCCGCAAATTATTCCAAATCAAAAGATAACAACAACTTCACAAAAGAAAGATGGTAGCATTGAGGAGGTTTTGGTATTAAAAACAGATGGGAGTTATGAGAGGTTTATTAAGGAAGTGAAATAAGCTCATCTAAGGATGCACTAACGATGTTTATGATTTCATCTCGATTATCATATTGAAGTTTGTATTGCTCACTTATGATCTTTCTCAGCAGGTCAATCCCTACATCTTTAAACCCATATGAATCATATTGCAAGGACTTATCTACAATATCCTGACATAGGTTTTTTATTGCCTCTGGATTATTTGATTTTATGATCCAGTCAAACCCTTTTTCATAGGTGGATTTCATTTCTTTGTCTTTTACAAAATACATCCCGTAGACTAGATAATTAGCAACAAAAGGCATTTCAGCAGTATTCTTCTCACTGATATAACGACTTACTAGTGGAAATGCAATTCCCTTTTTCGCTTCATCTGGAAGCGATGCTGCTGCCTCAAAGGCCTTGTCTTGGTTGATATAATACATAGCCGTTAGAGATTGGGACAAAATACTAAAAGAGTCGCTCCTTAAACCCTGCTGGTAAATGCTGTAGTATTCGGGATTGACGAGTTTACCAAGAAGTTCAATAGCTGCAGCTCTTTTTTGATTAGAAGCATTTGAATCATTAGCCAGGTCTACTACATATTTAATGGTTGATCGCTTGCCATATTTGTATGCTAAATTTATATTGTTCAAAGCATAAATACTTACCGGGTCTTGATTTGATTCAATACTATTAGCGAAAATTTTGAATATATCTGCATCTTCCTGTTTGTCTTTTAAGTATTCCAAAGCCTCTAATTTTCCAATAATCGATTGTGAGTTTTCGGCTTGATACATATATTGACTTAGATTCCTATTCTGGAAAATCTCCACAAGACTACTTAAATTAGGATTTACTTCAATTAAATCTGGAATCTTTGAATATGGAAAAACTACGGATTGTTCTCTTTTATACAAGCGTATTTTATAATCTTTCCTTCCTCCGTAGGAATAAATGCTAAAGTTCAAAGGAAGATCATAAACGTCACCCAGTTGTTTAAAACTTACTGACATCGTCTTGTCAAGTGTATTATAGTCTATGTCAATCTGAATTTTTGGATGATAAGGACGATTATACCATTGGTCAAAAAACCAAGTTAAATCTCTACCTGCAACTTCCTCAAAAGACAATCTCAATTCATTTATTTCGGCTTTACTGTAGGAATGTGTTTTTAGATATTCATTCAAGGCCTTGTAAAAGAGATCATCTCCTACCTCCTGACGTAGCATATGCAGAACCAATGCCCCCTTTTGATAGCTCACTGCATCAAAAACATCTATTGCTTTGTCATATTGTACTCTATTTAGCGCTTGATTGGTTTTGTTACTATTAAAGTAAGTGTCACGGATCTTTTCAAGATGCAGAACACTTTTTTCATTTTCGTATTGATTTTCTAACCATAGGAATTCAGCGTATGTGGCAAAAGATTCACTTAGACTGACATTTGACCAACTTTCAGGAGTTACTAAATCCCCAAACCACTGATGGAATATTTCATGGGCGATAACCAATTCCCATTTATTTTCATCATTAAGCTGCTCAATGCTTTGGTAAGCATCAAAGTTATGTGCTACTGCCGTGGTGTTTTCCATTGCCCCAAATTCAAAATCTCTAACTACAATCTGATTATAAGCCGACCATGGGTAATCAATTTTCAATAAATTCTCATAAAAATTAATCATATCGGGGGTTTTCTCAAAGATAACTTTGGACTCATCGAGGTATTCAGCCTCTACGTAATAATTAATCGGTAAATCATCTTGTGTATTTTGGATAATTTCATATTCACCAGCGGCAAGAAATGCTAAATATGGTGCATGCGGTTGCTTTAAACTCCAGGTATCGACACGATTGCCATTTTCTAATGTATGCTGAGAAGTTAATAATCCATTTGATAAGGTCTTATAATGACTAGGGACCTCAATACTAATCGTTTGTGTCATTTTTTGATTAGGATGATCTAAAGTTGGAAACCAGACGCTGTTCGCGTTTGGAATTCCATTAGTCCATATTTGTGTTGGTTTATTTGGATTATTTCCTTTTGGATTTATGAAATAAAGGCCTCTGTTTTGTGTCGTAGATATCGATTGTATTTTCTTTGGTCTGGCAGTATAGTCAATTTGAATTTCTAGGGTGTCCTGAACTTGATACAGTTTGTCCAAAACTATCGACAGACTTTTCCCATCATTACTATATTCCAATTCCTTTCCCAAAGCGCTTACTTTATGAATAAGCATTGCCTGCGCATCTAAAGTAAGTTTGTTTTGAGCTTTTGAATACGGCGAAAGTTTTAACTGGGCCGATCCATTCATTTGTTGTTCGGCAATTTCAAAACTCAGGTTTAAATCTGTGTGAATTAATTCAAAAACACGTGGTGCTTCTCCTCTATTTTGAGCATTGAGACTGTAGAAAGTAAAAAAGACTAGGCAATAAGAAATGAATTTTCTCAAAATAATGACTTTAGATTTATCCAAAAATATAAAAAAAGGGCAGACCAACACGGTCTACCCTTTTAAAGCTTTGTTAATGAATCTAACTACCGAAAAGTGCTTGTACATCTCCCATAGGTAAATTCGAAGGATCAATTTTGATTTTTGAACTCAAATCCATGAGTTTGGCTACGTCCATCTTCTCCCCTAGAATCCTAGCAACACCTAGAGCCTCTCCGTCTTTATAACCGTAAAGCACAACTTCATCTAATGCGGATTCATCTCCTAAAATGTACACTCCAACAGCCATTCCATTGGTGTTAAATTTCATCATCTCAGTATAATTGGTAGTCTTCATGATGTTTTTTAGGCGTGCTTCCTGTTGATCGAAATCACTAGCATTGTCCTGAGAATATTTCATTGCCACCATGTTTACTTTTTTAATACTCGCATAAACAGCTTGCTCCTCTGGAGTTAATCCAGATTGATCTGCTTTTAGTAAACTTGCCGGAAAATCAAATGCTATAAAATCTGGGTTTTCGTGAGCGTCTATAAAATATTTTTGCAATGAATCTTGTTGACATGAACTCAATAAAAAGACAGAAAATACTGCGACTAAAATTAATTTATACGTTTTCATAGTTATTCGATTACAATGTTAGAAGCTCCAGGTACATTAAGTTTCTCTGTTAAGAGAGCTACTTGATTAAGATCTATATCTCCAGTAAGAGACATGATTACAGCTTGTCCTTCCTCTTGAACCAACATCAATAATTCTTCCACATGGTCCTCATCCCTACCTTCATGCACATATATAATTACATTTGAGTCAGCTTCCTTTACTCGCATTAACTCAATTAAATTTTGAGATTTGATATAGCTCTCCGCAACTTTTTTCATATCTGAAGCCACTTGAGTGTTTTCAGTCACATAAACTTTCAATCCTTTTAGGGTTTCTACCATATCAAAGTATTCCTGATTTTCTGGTGATGATCCTCCAAATTTAGCCATCAATCTAAACATGGATTGACTTACTGAAACTGTGGTTACATCATCAATGTCTTCGAATACGTCAAAACTGCTTTGACTGAATCCCATCATTGGCACAAGGGCCATTACTAAAATTAAATATATTTTTTTCATCTTATTTATTATTCTGCGTTATTAAATATTACTGCTGTTGTCTTTTGAAAATTGCCAAGTTGAGCCATGGCCTGATTTCCTTTTTGTAAATTCCCAGAAAGCAAGTTTAATGCAGCTTGCGTCTGTTCAAAAGCTATTTTTGCTTCTCTTTGGTCCTGAATTGTTTTGCCAGTATAAAGGCTGATTATTAATGTAAGTGACGCCGCGATCGAAAGCCATTTCCAATTCGTCTTTTTTGACTTAGGTTTTAATTGGAGGTTTTTGTCTAAGGTCTCTTCACTACTGAAAGAAAAATAACTAAATAAGGGAACATACTGTTCAAGAGATGGATGCACTTCTTCTGAAGTAAAATAATCTTTTAATGTAGACTCTTCTTGCAGGCTTGTTTCACCTTCTAAGTATTTTTCTAATAAAAATTCTATTCTAGCTAACTCCATAATTATGTTGTTTTATGAGTTGTTCTTTAATCTTTTTTCTAGCTCTCGATAGAGAGACTCTAACTGTTGCCGGCTTTAAGTCCAGCATTTTTGCTATTTCGTCAAAATCATATTGTTCCACATCTCTTAATTGAATAATCATTCGCTGTTGTTCCGGCAATTCATTAATCAAACGATGCACTTGTGAAACAGAATCTCTCAATTCTATTTTCTTATTCAAGCCAACACCCTTCTCTTGGTAATTACTGTGCACTAATTTAAGAGTATCTGCTTGTTTTGATTTTAATCGATCTAAGCAATAATTCTTGGTCATCGTCATAGCAAAAGCCTCAACATTCTTATAAGTCGAAAACTTTTCCTTATTCTTCCAAAGTTTGAAGTACAATTCTTGAGTTGCATCTTCCGCTTCTTCAGTAGAGACCAATAACCTTTTGGCTAACCTAAAAACTTTATCCTTAAAAGGATTAATGGTATTTAGAAATTCAGTTTGGTTCATTATTGGTTATTTGGTTTTCTATTACGACGAGACAAATATAAATTTGTAACAAACTTTGCAAAAAAAAATCAATATGCTACATTTGGGTACTATGTAGTAAATCTAGTAATTATGAGGACAAAGCACTTTTTTTATATATTTTTTATTGGTTTAACTTTTCTTTCCTGTGAAGACACTACCGATGAAGGACCTATTGATGATGATATAGCAATACAAGATTTTCTGTGGAAATCGATGAATAGCTATTATTTTTGGCAAGAGGATGTAGCAGACTTGTCTGATGAGAAGTTTGAATTTCAATCTGAACTGAATGATTATTTAAAGGACAAAACAAATATCCCAAGCTTTTTTTATGATGATTTAGTCAACCAATATGGAACAATCGATAGGTTTTCATGGATTGTGGATGATTATATAGCGCTGGAAGAATCTTTCCAGGGTGTAAATGTTTCAAATGGAGTTGATTTTGGCTTGTTCGTTTTGGACAATGAAGATTCTCGTGTGTTTGGTGTTGTCAGGTATATATTGCCCGGCTCGGATGCAGCGGGTAAAGATATCGTTAGAGGAGAACTGTTTAATAGAGTTAATGGAACAGAATTAAATAGGACGAATTACCAAAGTTTGTTATTTGGAAATGATGTTTATTCATTAGGGTTTGCAAACTATAATAATGGTGATCCAGTGGAAATTGATAAAGAAGTATCACTTGTAAAAGATCGTTATACTGAAAACCCTGTTTTCATTAATAAAACAATAACTGTTGGGGACAAGAAAATTGGTTATTTGATGTATAACAGTTTTACAAGTTCATTTGATGACGAGTTGAACCAGGCTTTTGGTGAATTAAAATCTCAAGGGATCGATGAATTGGTTTTGGATTTACGATACAACGGAGGGGGGTCAGTGAGAACGGCTACTTATTTAGGAGCCATGATCACAGGTCAGTTTTCCGGGAGTTTGTTTTCTTCTGAAAATTGGAATTCAAAGGTAATGGCATATTTTGATACTTTAGATGAAGCTGAACGAGATTCTTATTTAAACACGTATTTCCCAGATGAAATTGAAGGCTCCTCGACCGCAATAAATAGCCTTGGCTTGACTAAGGTCTATGTGATTACCACACGTTCAACAGCCTCTGCAAGTGAATTGATAATTAACAGCCTTAAGCCTTATATTGATGTGGTAGTTGTTGGAAGTCAAGGAACAGGGAAATTTGTAGCGTCAACGACGCTCTACGATTCGGATGATTTTACAAAAGGAGGAGCTAATTTAGCGGAGCACACATGGGCGATTCAACCTATTATTTTAGAGGAATTTAACGCACAGGGAGTAAATAATGGAATAGAAGGGTTTCTTCCAGATTTGGAACAACCTGAAGATTACGGAAATATGGGGGTTCTTGGTGAAATTAATGAACCTCTATTAAAAGCTGCCATCAACGATATTGTTCCTTTCCAAGCAAGAGCCTCATTTTCAACGGAACCACTTCGACAAAAGTTGATTGGTGAGAGTAAAGAAAATAGTCCTTTGTATCAAAAAATGATTACGAATAAGATAATTAAGAAATAATGAAAAATATAATCTCAACAGCCTTACTTATTTTAGTAGGGCTTTTTTCTTTTGCTCAAAATACGAGCTACGAAATTGTTCAGCATTTTAATTTGCCTGGAGAAAGTATCAGGGCAATACTACCCATTTCCGAAACAGAAATGTATTTCCTTTCCGATCAGGGTACACTAGGTCATGTAATCAATACAACGGAAATTAGTTTAATTCAGTTTGATAGTTTACCCTACCGAGCAATAGCGAGTTTTGAAGAAAGAAATTTTGGATTGTCAATTGGTAACCCGGCATTAATAAAAGACTTAAGTAATTCTGAAGTTCTATACAGAGAAGATCATCCTAAGGTGTTTTACGATGCCATGGCGATATCTAAAAAAGGTATAGGATTTGCTATTGGAGACCCTGTTCAGGACGTTATGAGTGTTTTAGTATCAAAAGATGGCGGAATGCAATGGAAAAAGGTTGAATCAAAATCACTTCCTAGAGCAATTGAAGGTGAAGCTGCTTTTGCTGCAAGTAATTCAAACCTAAAAATCCTTAAGAACAAATTATATTTCGTCTCGGGAGGTAGGGTTTCGAGGTTTTATAAATCCGACGATTTAGGCGAAAATTGGTCGGCAGTACAACTCCCTATGATAAGTGG
Organism: Flavobacteriaceae bacterium; assembly: GCA_049606855.1. Lineage (GTDB taxonomy): Bacteria > Bacteroidota > Bacteroidia > Flavobacteriales > Flavobacteriaceae > JBELHR01. The sequence continues at coordinate 183,653 of JBMYVY010000001.1, forward strand.
TAAATCTACTACAGGAGCGTATAGCATGGATTTTTACGATGCTGAGACAGGAATAGTCCTAGGAGGAGATTATACGGACAAAACCGCTCATAAAGATAATATAGCGATCACCACCAATGGAGGTAAAACATGGAAGATTGTGCCTGAAAACAGTTCAATAGGTTATCGATCATGTGTGCAATTTGCACCTGAAGGTAATGGAGAATTAATATTTGCTATTGGAACTCCTGGACTTTCAATATCTCAGGATGGCGGCTGGTCGTGGGAAACCTACTCAGAGCTAAATAATTATTACACCTTGAGATTTGTAAATAAAAATTATGCTTGGATTGCAGGTCAGGAAAAGCTTACTTTAATTGAGATTCATTAATTTTGTAGGACTTAAAAAAAGACAATAATGGAATTTAAAAATGCAGTTGATCGCTTTATAACTTATGCGAGAATTTATACGGAATCTGATCCCAATAACCCAGCGTTTCCTTCTACGGAGAACCAGTGGGATTTAGCTCATCATTTGGTAAATGAATTAAAGGAAATTGGGCTTTCTGAAGTTGAATTGGATGAAAATTGTTATGTGACTGCTACTCTACCCTCTAACGTAGATTACGAAGTTCCAACCATAGGTTTTGTCTCCCATATAGATACAAGTCCAGATTTCACAGGAAAAGATGTTAAGCCACAAATCCATAGAAATTATGATGGAAAAGATATAGTACTTAATAAAGAAAAAGGAATTGTATTAGACAGTAATTATTTTGACGATATTCAACAATATGTTGGTCAAGATATTATTACAACCGATGGAACAACATTATTAGGTGCTGATGACAAAGCCGGTATTACGGAGATCGTAACGGCAATGGAATATTTATTAGAGCATCCAAATATTAAACACGGAAGGATTCGAATTTGTTTTACTCCAGATGAGGAGGTCGGTAAAGGTGCACATAAATTTGATGTAGAAAAATTTGGTGCTCAATGGGCATACACCATGGACGGAAGTGAAATAGGGGAATTAGAATATGAAAATTTCAATGCTGCTTCTGCTCTTGTAGAAATTCAAGGAAAAATTGTCCATCCAGGGTATGCTAAAGGTAAAATGATCAATGCCATTACTTTAGCCAATAAGTTTGTTGCACGTATGCCACAATCTGAGGTTCCAGAAATGACAACTGGTTATGAAGGTTTCTTTCACTTGCATACTTTTGAGGGTAAGGTTGATGAGTCTAGCCTGAATTATATCATTAGAGATCATGATAAAGATTTGTTTGAAGAGCGTAAGAAGTTAATGTTGAAAATTGCAAATGATATGAATGAAGAATTGGGCCAAAACCTTATTGAAGTTATTATCAAAGACCAATATTTCAACATGAAAGAAAAAATTGAGCCTGTAATGCATATTGTGGATTTGGCAAAACAGGCCATGGAAGATGCTGGAATACAACCAAACATAAAAGCAATTAGAGGAGGAACGGACGGTTCTCAATTGAGTTATATGGGTTTACCCTGTCCGAATATATTCGCAGGAGGGCATAATTTTCATGGTAGGTTTGAATACCTTCCCATCCCCTCGCTTTTGAAGGCAACTGAAGTTATTGTGCGTTTAGCTGAAAAAACGGCTAAACATTACGCATAAAATATTAACAGAGGAGCAACATTTGTTTGAAAATGTTGCTTTTTTTTTTGCCCTCCGAACATTTTTTAATTTTACACAAAATTTGTGATTATGAACAACCTAGAATTATTGAATCTAGTAGAAAAATACGGTGCACCTTTATATGTTTATGATGCCGAAGTAATAGAAAAGCAATACAATAAACTTACAAGTGCATTTTCCGGAGTTAAAAGTTTAGAAATTCATTATGCGATGAAGGCACTGAATAATATTTCTATTTTGAAGTTCATGAAAAAATTAGGGGCTGGATTGGATACGGTTTCAATCGGAGAGGTTGAAATGGGACTTCACGCGGGTTTCGATGCTTCACAAATCATGTTTACCCCCAATGGCGTATCTCTGGAAGAAATTGAGTTAGCTGCTAAATTAGGAGTTCGGATAAACATCGACAACTTATCTCTTTTGGAACAATTTGGGGCAAAATACCCTACTACGCCAGTCTGCGTCAGAATTAACCCGCATATCATGGCCGGAGGGAATTCAAAAATATCAGTTGGACATATCGATTCAAAATTTGGTATCTCCATACATCAATTGCCACATATTAAAAGAGTTGTTGAAAATACAGGTATGGTTATTAATGGTGTACATATGCATACGGGATCTGATATACTTGATATTCAAGTATTCTTATCTGCAGCAGATTTGCTCTTCGAAGTTGCATCAGAATTTAGCGATATTGAGTTTATAGATTTTGGAAGTGGGTTTAAAGTGCCCTATAAGGAAGGGGATTATCAAACGGATATAGAAAATCTAGGTTTGGAATTAAGTGAAAAATTCAATGGCTTTTGTAAAGAATATGGCAAAGACTTAACATTAATCTTTGAGCCGGGGAAATTCCTAGTGTCTGAGTCGGGGAAATTTTTAACCAAGGTGAATGTGGTTAAACAAACTACTTCTATGGTTTTTGCTCAAGTTGACTCAGGTTTTAATCACTTAGGAAGACCAATGCTCTATGATGCTTATCATCACATTCATAATATTTCTAATCCTGACGGACGAAACCGCTATTATTCAGTAACGGGCTATATCTGTGAAACAGATACTTTTGGCACCAATCGTTGTATTGGTGAAATTTCGGAAGGTGATATACTTTGTTTCGATAACGCCGGTGCTTATTGCTTTACAATGGCCTCACAATACAATTCAAGATATAGACCTGCTGAAGTTCTTGTATATAAAGGGCAAGATTATTTAATTCGAAAGGAAGAAGAATTTAAAGATTTACTAGCGAATCAAGTTGAAATAGATATTTCCTAATTAAAAAGACTTGTTTTCTTTGATTATTTTCATTGATTTGATATATTTGTTGAGATTACATCAATACATGAACAACTACGGTTTACATACTACTAGATTCACGACGACAACCCTTAGGGGTTAATCGACGAATAACTGCTGTAGGTCAGTTGGGAACCATATCCTAGCACAAGTTCAAATAACAATTCAAATATTTATAATCATGGAAGCAATCAAAATATTTGCTCCAGCATCTGTAGCCAATCTTAACTGTGGTTTCGATGCGCTAGGACTCTGTTTAGAGCATGTTGGAGATGAGATGATTTTTAAAAAATCAAAGAAATTAGGTGTAAGAATAACTAAAATTGAGGGAGCCAATCTTCCTTACGATATTCATAAAAATGTAGCTGGTATTGCTGCAGATTCTTTGTACAAAAGAATTAAACCAAATTTTGGAATAGAAATAGAACTCTATAAAGGCATTTTACCCGGAAGTGGCATAGGATCGAGCTCAGCAAGTGCTGTCGGTGCTGTAATCGGTGTCAACACTCTTTGCGGTAATCCTTTTGAACGTGTGGATTTATTGTCGCATGCAATAGATGGTGAAGCATTTGCTTCTGGACAAAGACATGCGGACAACGTTGCACCTGCCCTATTTGGTGGAATTCAACTTATTAGAGATCACAAAACAAACGATATTTTGTCACTTCCTTTTTCAAGTGATTTAAGGGTGCTGGTCATTCATCCACAAGTTGAAATCAAGACTTCAGAAGCACGTGCTTTACTTCCCAAACAAATTAAACTTAACAATGCGGTAAAAGCATGGGCTAATCTCGGTGCTTTGGTGCATGGTTTTCATACCATTGATTACCCCTTGATATCAAGGGCTATGGAAGATCTCATCGTTGAACCTCATCGTAAATCTTTAATACCCGGCTTTGATGACATGAAAGAAATTGCCCTTAAAAACGGAGCAATTTCGTTTGGTATTTCTGGTTCAGGGCCTTCAATGTTCGCGCTAGTAAATAAGGATTCGGATATTGATAAAATTCAATACGATTGGATGCTTAAAATGTCCGAGTACAATCTCGAATCAAGACAATATTTAAGTCATATAAATGCTTTTGGAGCGAAGAAAATGGAAGAGAATGCAGTTCTATAGTTTAAATAACCCAGAGCACAAAGTTAGTTTTAAACAAGCTTTGATTCGCGGACTGGCTCCGGATAAAGGATTGTACTTTCCGGACGATATTCCATGTCTTAAATCAGATTTTCTTGAGAGACTTCCAAAAATGAATGTTCCTCAAATTGCCTTTGAGGTTCTTTTCCCATTTGTTTCTGACGATATTACAGAGGCTGATTTCGAACAACTATGTAAAGAAGCTTTTGATTTTGAGTTTCCAGTGATCCAAATAGAAGATCGTGTTTCAGTTTTAGAATTATTTCATGGTCCGAGTCAAGCATTTAAAGATGTAGGAGCTCGTTTTATGGCATCATGTATGAGCTATTTTGATAAGGAGGAAGGTTCCTTAAATATTTTAGTTGCAACTAGTGGTGATACTGGAGGAGCTGTAGCTGCAGGCTTTTATGATCAACCCGGAATAAACGTACATATACTTTTTCCTCAAGGAAAAGTATCTAAATATCAGGAATTCCAATTGACGAGTCTTGGAAAAAATATCCATTGTTACCCCGTTCAGGGTGATTTCGATCTGTGTCAATCGATAGTAAAAGAGGCTTTTGTCGATGAAAAATTGATGAAATTTGTTAATTTAAGTAGTGCAAATTCAATAAATATAGGAAGATGGCTTGCACAAATTCTGTATTATTTTGTCGCCTATCGAAACATGGAAAACCCTGAGGAGCTAACCATCAGCGTTCCGTCTGGAAATTTTGGCAATATAGCAGCGGGGATTTTGGCAAAAAAAATGGGATTACCTATAAAACACTTAATTGCAGCAACGAACCAAAATGACACTATTCCTAGATTTATGGCAAGTGGGAATTATGATCCAAAACCTACAAAACCAAGTATTTCCAATGCCATGGATGTGAGTAATCCAAGTAATTTTATCAGGATTGAAAATTTATTAGATTTCAATAAATCGTATTTTTCTTCTTTATCGTTCAGTGATGGAGATGCATTATTAGCTATAAAGAAGGTGTTTAAAGATAGTGGGTACATTATGGAACCTCATGGTGCTACTGCATATATTGGTTTAAAACAAACGAACTATAAAGGGAATGGGTTATTTCTCGCAACTGCACATCCCTATAAGTTTAGAGAGGTTATGCCTTCAGAATTGGTGGACAAGATTCATTTAGATGATCAAAGTGAATGGGGAAATTACACTGCAAAAAACAAACATGAAATTAGAAATTATCAAGACTTTTATGCTCATATATTAAATAGTGATTTTCATAGAAAATAAATACATTTGTATCAAACAAAACAAACATGAAAAACACTGCACTTACTCACATTCACGAAGAACTTGGCGCAAAAATGATGCCTTTTGCAGGCTATAATATGCCTATACAATACGAGGGGGTTTCCATTGAACATGAAACTGTAAGAGAAAAACTTGGAGTCTTTGATGTATCTCATATGGGGGAATTTTTTTTAGAAGGACCTGGAACCATTGATCTTATTCAACGTGTATGTACTAATGATGCCTCAAAAATTGTAGATGGTCAAGCGCAATACACCTGTATGCCCAATGAAGATGGTGGAATCATTGATGATTTGATAATTTACAGGTTCAACCAGGAGAAATTTATGTTGGTTGTTAATGCCTCGAACATAGAAAAGGATTGGAATTGGATTTCTAAATTTAATACCCAAGGGGTTAAAATGACCAATTCTTCAGATGAATACTCACTACTTGCCGTACAAGGTCCTTTGGCTGTTGAGGCTATGCAATCTTTGACTTCAGTTAATTTAACAGATATTAAATTCTATCATTTTGTTCTGGCAGATTTCGCTGGTTTGAGTGATATCATTATATCCGCAACGGGATATACTGGTTCTGGTGGTTTTGAAATCTATTTTAAAAATAATCAAGCTGTAGATGTTTGGAATGCGGTAATGAGTGCTGGAAGTGCTTTTGGAATTAAACCCATAGGTCTTGCCGCTAGAGACACCTTAAGACTCGAAATGGGTTATTGTCTCTATGGAAATGATATAGACGATACTACTTCTCCACTTGAAGCTGGCTTAGGATGGATTACAAAGTTCACGAAAGAATTCACAAATTCTGAGTTTTTAAAGGCTCAAAAGGAAGCGGGAATAAAAAGAAAATTGGTCGCCTTTGAGTTGATTGATAAAGGAGTTCCTCGTGGAGGATATGAAATTGTTGATCACGAGGGTAAGCCAATTGGGAAGGTAACCTCAGGAACAATGGGGCCTTCTGTAAAAAAAGGAATCGGACTGGGTTATGTGGATAGAGCCTTTATGAAAGCAGATACTGAAATTTATATCGCAGTTAGAAAGAAAAGGTTAAAAGCTAAAGTGGTAAAACTTCCATTTTATAAAGCTTAACTAAAAAAAGCCAAACTCGATGAGTTTGGCTTTTTTTATGAATATTCAGGAACTCGACCGACCACTCCTTTAAAAAATGCCTTAATCTCTTGAATATCTTTTATAGGGTCCTCGCCTGGATAAAACGGCTTAGATATTCGTAACGTTTTATGTTCAAAATCAAAGGCCACTCCAATTATTGGAATCCCGGCACCCTTTGCTATATAATAGAATCCGGTTTTCCATTCAGTTACCTTCTTTCTGGTGCCTTCTGGTGAAAGCGCTAGTGCAAAGGCTTCATGGTTATCAAAAATTTCTATTATGCTATCTACCTTATTTTGAGATTTTGAACGATTGATTGGAAATCCACCTTGCCATTTAAAAAACCATCCAAAAGGTCCTTTAAATAAAGACGCTTTGGCAAGAAATTTAATATCTCTTCCCGTTACACTGCGAAAAAGTACTCCTAAGGGAAAATCCTCCCAATGGGTATGTGGAACAGCTATTGTAATGAATTTTTTAATTTCATCGGGATAACTGCCTTCTATTTTCCAACCCCATAATCGCTCTAATATAAATTTTGAAAGCTGTTGCATATATCCTTATATTGGTTGACAAATATACTTATTATGAAACAACTCCTTCTATTATTATTTTTCATGTTTACACTATTAGAAAGTTCAGCCCAAGAAGCCTTGGTTATTGAAGGATATGGCGAGATTTATTTAAGTGAAAATGATGCAATTATGTTGGATCTCGATAAGGAGCATAATGCCATATTTGATGTAATGATAACTTCTAGGGAGAAAGGTCAAGTTAACCCTTTACTCAACGCTGTTGCTCGATATATCAATTTACATGCTGCCAAAGGATTGTCTGTAGATAAAATGAATATCGTTGTGGTTTTTCACGGACGTGCAACTAAGGATGGTCTTAACAATAAAGTATATAAAAGCAATGTTGGAGAAGATAATCCCAATAAAGAACTTATTGAGAAACTAAATGACGTTGGGGTTGAATTCTACGTATGTGCACAGAGTCTGAATGCTTATAATTTCATGGAATCAGATTATTTAAAGCAAGTCAAAATTTCACCTTCTGCTATGACAGCACTTATTTATTTTCAAGAAAAGGGTTATCATTTAATCGACTTTAATTAATTACAGGGGGTATTAACGTCGTTATTTAAATAAAGACGTTATGAAAAAATTATACAAACTAATTTTGATACTGCTGATAATCTCCTGTAATTCAGAAAAGGATTTTCAAGAATTAAATCATACCTCTCGTAAACTTGCAGTATCTATAGCAGCAGACAGGATTCAAATCGACGAACTCAAAAATGCAAACCTCCTTTCTAGAGAAGCTACTGATGGATTGAAAGTTGAGGGTTATACGATTAGCTTAGCAGATGAAAATAATGATTTGAGAGAAATTTTTCAGGATATAAACATAAGCTCATCTGACTCTATCATCATAAATGATGTTTATGGTGATTTTGAACTTAAGGTATCTCATCCCACTGATTCAAGTGAACTCCCTAGTGCTAGTTATTCCTTGGAAGGTAGTTTCCTTGGGACGTCACAGGATAATTCAATTGAAATTAATTTAGAAAACAATTATTTTGCTTATATCTATGTTTATTCAGAGAATATTGAGATCAGTTCGGCCAGTTTGAACCAATCTGACATGTTCGAAGATGCAGAGAATAGATTTTATGCTTATGTAGACACTCGATTTCAGCCTTATAGTTTGAATATTAAGGCTGGTTCTAAAGAAATCACAAAAGCTCTAGATGCTATCGAAGCAAATGTGCAATATGAATTTAAAGTCAGCAGACAAGCGAACGCACATGTATTAGAAATGATGATTTTCCCCGGATTTGATCAAGGTACAGTAGTCGAAGATTTGGATATTGACCAAGGAGGAACCATAAACTTACTAGCAAATGGCTCTTTTGAAGCAGCTTGGAATGATGAATTTAGCCCCGTTTTATGGGATCTGGCAGAAGAAGTTTATAAAGACTCTATCAATGTATCTGATGGAGTATATTCAGCAAAGCATATTGGGGGCACACATAGCTTGGTGCAGATCATTGATGTTATACCTGGGAATTATTATGAAATAAGCTTTGATTATTTCATTGAATCTGGAGATGGCACAGATGCAAGGTTGTGGGGAAGTTTCACGGATGTAAATGGGCTCAGTATACTAGATATTAGAGGAGATAACAGTTATTTGTCAGGGAACATCAATATGTGGAATACCTTTAGCAAAATATTTCAAGCCCCTGAACTGGCTACTCAAATGACGCTAGATTTAAGAGTTTATAGTGGGGCGACGGTATACTGGGATAATATTTGGGTTAAACAGAAATAAAAAAGGCCCCAAGTGGGGCCTTAACTATTTTATGCTTGAAATAAAGGACGATGCCCCATAAATTCATTTACTTTTTTCGCTACTTCCTCGAGCTTTTCTTCATCTTGATAATTGTTAATAACATCATCAATAAGATCGACAACCTTTTGCATGTCTTCTTCCACAAGACCTCTAGTTGTAATCGCTGCAGTTCCAATTCTGATCCCTGAAGTGACAAAAGGAGATTTATCATCAAAGGGAACCATGTTCTTATTAACAGTGATATCAGCCTTTACTAATGCTTGTTCCGCATCCTTTCCAGAAAGGTTCTTATTTCTGAGGTCGATTAACATCATATGATTATCTGTACCCCCTGAAATAATATTGTAGTCCTTAGCTACAAATGCATCGGCCATTGCTGAAGCATTCTTCTTTAATTGTACTTGATAATGCAGGAATTCATCGGTCAATGCTTCTCCGAAAGCAATTGCTTTGGCTGCAATAACATGTTCTAATGGCCCACCTTGCATTCCTGGGAAAACCGCACCATTAAAAACTGCAGACATTTTTTTTAATTTCCCGCTCTTTAATTTAATTCCCCAAGGATTATCAAAATCCTTCCCCATCAAAATCAATCCTCCACGAGGACCTCTTAATGTTTTATGTGTAGTCGTTGTTACAACGTGGCAATGTGGCATTGGGTCATTTAAAATACCCTTTGCAATCAATCCTGATGGATGTGAAATATCCGCCATTAAAAAGGCTCCTACTTTATCAGCAATAGCTCTAAAACGTTGAAAATCTATGTCTCTAGAATATGACGAGGCACCAGCAATTATAAGCTTTGGTTTTTCTTCTGTCGCAATGGCTTCAATTTTGTCATAATCCAAAACTCCAGTTACCTGCTCAACCCCATAAAAACATGTAGCATAAGTTTTTCCGGAAAAATTCACAGGGGATCCATGAGTTAAATGCCCACCGTGGGATAAATCAAATCCCAAAATCTTATCTCCAGGATTTAAAAGAGCTAAAAACACTGCAGCATTGGCCTGAGATCCTGAATGCGGTTGAACGTTAGCATATTCAGCTCCAAATAATTCTTTCGCTCTATCGATTGCAATCTGCTCCACTTGATCTACCACTTCACAACCACCGTAATAGCGCTTTCCTGGATAACCCTCAGCATACTTGTTTGTCAACACAGACCCCATAGCATCCATCACTTGTTGGCTTACAAAATTTTCTGAAGCAATTAGTTCAAGTCCTTCTAATTGTCTTTCCTTTTCGTCTTCAATTAAATCAAATATAATTTGGTCACGTTTCATGATAAAAATGTTTGCTCAAAATTACAATATTTCTTTTGCTAATCGAATTAAAGTGATGGATTTTCTAAATTCTTATTTTTTCAATAATAAATCATGAATTTGTTTTTTTTCGCTAATTTTATTTGCGAATAATCAAACAACGTAAACATGAATATAACAGCAAATGATCCATCAAGGAAATCTTGGATTTCTGTAGATGCTGATAGCGATTTTCCGATTCAAAACATCCCTTTTGGAGTTTTTTTAACTCGTGAAGACTTAATTACCATTGGAACCCGTATTGGTAATACAGCTATTGATTTAGGAGCCCTTCATCAATTAGGATATTTTGAAGGGATTCCCCTGACGGATGATATTTTTCTTCAGGACACATTGAATGATTTCATTGCCGACGGACGCAAAACATGGAGAAAGGTGAGAAATCGTATTGCAGAAATTTTTGATGTTAACAATAAAGGCTTGCAATCTAACGAAGGACATAAACAAAATGTGCTATTTCATATCGATGAAATTGAGATGTTGATGCCTGTTGATGTAGGTGATTACACGGATTTTTATGCCTCAAAAGAACATGCAACTAATGTTGGAACCATGTTTAGAGACCCAGAAAATGCTTTATTGCCGAATTGGTTGCATCTGCCTGTAGGTTACCACGGTCGTTCGTCTTCTATTCAAGTATCAGGAACTCCGTCAATAAGGCCGAGCGGTCAAACAATTCCAGCAGGCTCCGAAAACCCAGTATTTGGGAAAAGTAAATTGGTCGACTTTGAATTGGAAATGGCTTTTATTTGTTCTGACGCAAATCATTTAGGAGAACCAGTATCTGTATCTGATGCAAGAGAAGAAATTTTTGGCATGGTACTTTTAAACGATTGGAGCGCAAGAGATATCCAAAAATGGGAATACGTGCCTTTGGGCCCATTCTTAGCAAAGAACTTTTCTTCTACAGTTTCTCCTTGGATTGTGACACTAGATGCGCTTAAACCATTCAAAACGAAGGCACCCGAGCAAAATCCAGAACCGCTACCCTATTTAACTGGAAAAGGAGCTCGTAGAACTTATGATATCAACCTTTCTGTAGCAATTAAGCCCGAAAATTGTAAAGAGACCATCGTAAGTACGAGTAACTTTAAATATCTGTATTGGTCAATGAATCAAATGTTGGCACATCATACCGTGAATGGATGTAATGTAAGAGCTGGAGATATGATGGGCTCCGGAACTATTTCTGGACCAAAACCTGAGAACTACGGTTCTATGTTAGAGCTCACATGGAAAGGTTCAAAACCTCTAAAAATGGCCGATGGTAGTGAGCGTAAATTCATCAATGATGGAGATACGGTGATTCTAAGAGGATATTGCTCAAATGATCAAATTAGAATTGGATTTGGAGAATGTAGTTCAAAACTAGTGGATCATATTAATCACTAGAGTCCAATTTTGTGATGAGATTGACTTTTTACTACTTTCCCATCCTTAAAATATATAAGCTGAGGAGATTCGTGTTTCACATCGAACTCTTCAGCTATTTTATTGGATAAATCCCTATGAGATAAAATATCTAAATAAAAGTAAGGCCTGTCTCCTACTTCACGCTCAAAGTTTCTCAAAGCCATTTTGCTAATTCCACATCGAGTAGAATGTTTAAATAGCAAAACCTCTTCTTGATTTGATTGATTTAATACTTCTTGTAGATCCGTATTGGATTTAATTTCACTTTTCTTCATGCCTCAAAGGTAAATATGTCAGATTTATTGTGCAAATAAAGACAAAAAGACATCTAAAGCCTTGATAAACAGTCATTATGTCTTGTTTTATGATTTGGAATACTAATTGACTTATGTGAAGCATGAACATGAATAAATTTACAATAAAATCTCAAGAGGCTTTACAACAAGCCCAGCAATTGACTCAGGAATTGGGTCAACAGCAAATTGAAATACCACACATTGCAAAGGCTATTTTAATGGTCGATGAGAATGTGAGTCCATTTATATTAAAAAAATTAGGAATCAACGTACAGACTTTTACTTCTATCGTTGATCAAATGATGCAATCTTTCTCCAAAGTTTCGGGCGGTGAAATACAAGTATCTCGAGCAGCATCCAAAGTATTAAGTGATGCCTTAAGTATAGCCCAAAAGATGAAAGATGAATATGTATCCATAGAACATTTATGGTTAGCCATTTTGGATTCTTCTGATGGAGTAGCCCAAGCTTTAAAAGATCAAGGAGTATCTAAGAAAAGTCTTGAATCGGCTATTATGGAAATTAGAAATGGTTCAAATGTAAACTCCCAAAGTGCCGAAGAAACCTATAATTCTTTGAGTAAGTATGCAAAAAACTTAAATCAATTGGCTTCCGATGGTAAATTGGACCCCGTAATTGGTCGCGATGAAGAAATTCGGAGAATTCTTCAAATATTATCTAGAAGAACTAAAAATAATCCAATGCTTATTGGAGAACCTGGTGTTGGTAAAACAGCCATAGCAGAAGGTTTAGCTCATAGAATTGTAAAGGGTGACGTTCCTGAAAACTTAAAGGACAAATTGGTGTACTCATTAGACATGGGAGCATTGATTGCAGGGGCTAAATACAAAGGTGAATTTGAGGAACGCTTAAAATCAGTGGTGAAAGAAGTAACGAGTGCCGAAGGTGATATCGTTCTTTTCATCGACGAAATACATACTCTTGTGGGTGCAGGAGGTGGCGAAGGCGCTATGGATGCTGCAAACATTCTTAAGCCAGCTTTAGCTCGAGGTGAACTCCGATCTATTGGAGCGACAACACTTGATGAATATCAGAAATACTTTGAAAAGGACAAGGCTTTGGAACGACGTTTTCAAAAGGTTCAAGTCGATGAACCAGATACGGAGAGTGCAATCTCGATCCTTAGAGGGATAAAAGACAAATACGAGACGCATCACAAGGTGAGAATTAAAGACGAAGCAATTATAGCAGCAGTAGAATTGTCTCAAAGATATATTACAAATCGATTTTTGCCAGACAAAGCCATCGATTTAATGGATGAATCTGCATCGAAAATAAGAATGGAAATCAATTCTAAACCTGAGGAACTCGATGTTTTAGATCGAAAAGTAATGCAGCTAGAAATCGAAATAGAGGCCATCAAACGTGAAAAAGATGAGAAAAAGCTCAAGCTTCTTAAAGAAGAATTGGCTAATATTCGGGAGCAACGTGATGAAATTTACACAAAGTGGAAAACTGAAAAGTCTGCTATCGATGATGTTCAAAAGGTAAAGGAAGAAATTGATAACTTAAAAAATCAAGCCGAAAAAGCGGAACGAGAGGGTAACTTTGCCTTGGTTGCTGAGTTGAGATATGGTAAGATAAAAGACAGTCAAGAACAATTAGCGGAATTGGAAGCTCAAGTTAAAGAAAATGAGGGCACCGCTTTAGTTAAGGAAGAGATTACAGCTGAAGATATTGCAGAAGTTGTTGCAAAATGGACAGGAGTACCCGTACAAAAAATGCTTGAAGGTGAACGACAAAAATTATTGAATCTTGAAAACGTGCTCCATGAAAACGTGATTGGACAGCAAGAAGCTATTGAAGCCGTGTCTGATGCAGTAAGACGTTCAAGGGCAGGTTTACAGGATGTGAATAAGCCAATTGGTTCATTTCTGTTTTTGGGGACAACAGGTGTTGGTAAAACAGAACTTGCAAAAGCTCTTGCTTCTTACCTATTTAATGATGAGAGCGCAATGACTCGTATAGATATGAGTGAATATGGGGAGAAACATGCCGTGAGTAGATTAGTTGGAGCCCCTCCAGGGTACGTAGGTTATGATGAAGGTGGCCAACTTACTGAAGCAGTGCGACGTAAACCTTATTCGGTTGTTCTACTTGATGAAATTGAAAAGGCTCATCCTGATACTTTTAATATTTTGTTACAAGTATTAGATGAAGGAAGGCTAACGGATAATAAGGGGCGAGTTGCAGACTTTAAGAACACTATTATTATTATGACTTCAAATATGGGATCTCATTTGATTCAAGAAAAGTTTGAAGCGGCAAAGAATAATAATCGAAGTGAAATCATGGAAGATGCAAAAAGTGGAGTCCTAGATTTACTTAAAGGAACTGTACGTCCTGAATTTTTGAATAGAATTGATGAGATAATTATGTTTACTCCGTTGAATCAAGAAGAGATTAAAGATATTGTCAAGGTTCAATTGAAATCAGTAATTAAGAGACTCTCGGGACAAGAAATAAAAATTGAATTCACTTCCGAAGCCATTAACCATATTGCTAAGGACGGATTTGATCCTCAATTTGGCGCTAGACCAGTAAAACGGGTTATTCAAAGACAGGTGTTGAATCAATTATCTAAAGAAATTCTCTCAGGGACTATTCATGCTGAATCAAGTATTCTCGTAGATTGCTTTGAAGATGAGCTAGTTTTCAGAAATAGTTAATAAAGGCCTCCCTTGGGAGGTTTTTTATTTTACAATATTATCAGATCTGTTCAAATCTTAAGTTCTTCAATTCTGATCTTTTGAAAGGTGTTATATTTGCCTTTAAATAAAATCATAAAAATGAAAGCGATAGGAATTGGAATTAGAAGAACAAGAGAGAGTAAGACCCTCGATGTTTTATATCCTCATATATATTTTGACCAGACCACAATATTTGAGCAGTTAAATAATTCTTTTGGCATTAACTCTACTGGTTTTTTTAAAGTTAATCACGTAAAGTTGATAGAATTTATTGGTCAGCAAAACCTTACAGAGTGTTTAGATTTCGTTCACCCTGTGTTAAACACCCATCACTATTATAAACAGGATATAGGGATTTTTGCGCTGTCCTCTTTAGAGGATGAAATTCAGGGTGTTGAAGATGCTTATTTTAGACTACAGTGTTTATCTCAATTACACGTCAAGCCTCATGGAATAAAGTTAGACGGCATTTTTGGGGTTTTAAACAATATTGCTTGGTCAAATCAAGGCCCTATTTTAGTCGAAGACCTTTCAAAGGAACAAACCAGAGCGAGATTGAATGCTCAAAATTTGAATGTAAGTCATGTTGATAAATTCCCATATATGGTAGATTACCACATTCCTAAGGGAGTTCGTGTCGTTTCAGGATCTCAAGTGAGACTTGGCGCTCACTTAGCAACTGGAACAACTGTAATGCCTGCAGGATATGTTAATTTTAATGCAGGTACGCTTGGAAACGCTATGATTGAAGGAAGAGTTTCAGCTGGTGTTGTGGTTGGAAACAATACGGATGTCGGAGGCGGTGCCTCAATTATGGGTACCTTGTCTGGAGGAAACAAGAATATAATTTCCATTGGAGAGGAATGTCTTTTAGGCGCTAATGCAGGAACAGGGATCTCATTAGGATTTGGATGTACTATAGCTGCGGGAGTTTATGTCACAGCTGCGGCCAAAATCTGGCTTTATAACGAAAACAAAGAGGCCATTGATATTGATGGTAATAGAGTTGAAGAAGGTGAAAACATCGTTAAAGGTGCGGAGTTAAATGGAAAGGAAAAGTTATTATTTTTATTAGATAGCACAAACGGTCACATTACCTGTCGACCGAACCCTAAAACAATTGAATTAAATCATAGCCTTCACCAAAATGACTAAAATATTATCGAGTTCAACACGCATTAGATTTCAGGATTGTGATCCATTTAATCACTTAAATAATGGGCGTTATATTGATTATTTTATCAATGCTCGGGAAGATCACTTAATGGAATATTACGATCTCAATTTATTTGATTTGGTAAAGAAAGAAGGGATTGGATGGGTAGTGTCCAGTTCAAAACTCTCTTTTATAAGACCTGTTTTTACTATGGAACACGTAAAAATAGAATCTCAAATTATTGAATTTGGTAGAAATCATACTTTAGTTGAGCTTAGAATGTTTAGCGAAGAGGATGGTTTAATTAAGAGTTTTGCATGGATAAATTTCGTGCATTTTAACCTCAAGACGAATAAAGTAAGTGCCCATCAGGAGCGGTTTATGGATTTATTTGAACAGATAAATCTCCCTGTGGAGCAATCTAATTTTGATGATAGAGAAGTGTTCTTTAGACAAGAATTAAGAAAACAAACTAAATAATATGAAAACAACTAAATGGCTTTTAGCCTTTACATTGATGATCCTCATACAATCCTGTGGGGTAAAACAGAATCAACCTAGTTTTGAACAGGTGTATACTGTTGATTTAAATGATCGTGCGGATGATAAGTTTAATGTAGTTTTAGAGGTTCAAGGGCTCAAACCGACAGATAGCATTTTTCAATTTGCTTCGACGGCGCCAGGAACCTATCAAGTAATGAACATTGGAAGATATGTTAGTGATTTTAAAGCATTTGACGCTGCAGGTAATTTAATTGATGTCGAGGCTATTAATGTAAATCAATATCAACTTTCTAAGCCAAATAATATCAGTAAAATTACCTATAAAGTTGCTGAAACATGGGATACACCTGTTGAAGAATACGAAATTTATGCAATGTGTGGAACAAGCATTGAAAAGGATCACGTTCTTATTAATGGACAAGGCGTATTTGGTTATTTTCACGGACATCAGTCCTCTCCTATTAAAATTGAGCTAGAATATCCAGAATCATGGTTGGTAGGTACGGCTATGAGTAAAAATGATGAGAATCAATATTTGGCTTTGACCTACGATTATTTGGTTGACTCACCAATCCTTATGGGTAATTTGACAAGAGCTTCTAAAATGGTTGAACAAACAGAAGTTGAAGTTTATACCTATTCAAAAATAGGGATGATCAATTCGGAGGAAGTATTGACTGACATGAATGATATGCTTTTTGCAGCATCTAAATTCGTAAACGGGCTTCCTGTGGATCGTTACACTTTTCTTTATCTGTTTGAAGACAGAACAGCTGGAGCATGGGAACACTCTTACAGTTCAGAATATATTTATAAGGAGGGTCCTTGGGATAAAATTGGTCAAGGAGTTGTAGAAACAGCTGCTCATGAGTTTTTCCACGTGATAACTCCTTTGAACATTCATTCGGAAATTATTCAGGCATTTAATTTTGTTACTCCGATTCCATCTCAACATTTATGGTTGTATGAAGGAACTACGGAATGGGCTTCACACATGATGTTATTGCAAGATAATTTGACCAGTCTAGATGATTATTTAGAAATGCTTCACAGCAAGGTTGTTACCGATAAAAGCTTTTATAGAACGGATTATTCATTAGTTGATTTAGCTTTGAATTCTTACACTAAGGATGGACAAAGCCAATATGGGAATATTTACATGCGTGGTGCATTAGTGGCTGGTCTTTTAGACCTTCAGCTTTTAGAATTGAGTAGCGGTGAAATGGGCTTAAGAGATCTTGTGAACCAGTTGGCCCAAAAATACGGTCCAAACCGTCCATTTAGTGAACAAGCATTCTTTGATGAAATTACAGCCATGACCTATCCGGAAATTGGGGATTTTGTAACGAATTATATTATACAAGCAAAACCGTTACCATACCAGGAATTATACGCTACCATTGGAGTAGACTATCAAGCGGCTTTGGTAAAAGAAAATGAATCCAGTTTAAATTTGGCGCTATATCCCGTTCCCCAAGGACTTTACGTTATCCAAGATAAGGGTGAATTAAAGCGAGGTGATTTTATTAGAAAAATAAACTCAATAGATGTTAATGGGAGTAACTTTAAAGAATTCATGAGTGATTTTAAAGCATTAGAAATAGGTGCCGAGGTTTCTGTTGAATTTTATAGAGGAAGTAGTCCAATGACGGCGACTCTCAAAACAGAGTCCCTAATACTAAAAGATGAATTTACTCTTTATCCTAATCCAAGTGATGAACAACTTGAAAGACGAAAGGTCTGGATGAGTTCTAGGAATTAAAAAAAAGCCTCTTCGTTATGAAGAGGCTTTTTTATTTAAGCTACATTTTCTTTTTTAATAAGATTCAATGCGGAACCTTCTTTAAACCACTCTATCTGATTTTCATTATAGGTATGGTTTAATTTAATCTCTTCTCTAGAATCATCTGAATGTACAATCTCTAGGGTCAATTGTTTTCCTGGAGCAAACTCATGAAGATCCATGAAGTTGAATGAGTCATCCTCTTGAATTAGATCATAATCTGCTTCATTTGCAAAAGTCAATCCTAACATACCTTGTTTTTTCAGGTTTGTTTCGTGGATACGCGCAAAAGACTTTACGATAACTGCTGCAACACCAAGGAAACGTGGTTCCATTGCTGCATGCTCTCTTGAAGATCCTTCCCCGTAGTTATGATCTCCTATTACTACCGTTTTGACTCCCGCAGACTTATAAGCTCTTGCAGTTGCTGGTACAGGCCCATATTCCCCAGTTAATTGGCTCTTAACCTTGTTCGTTTGTCTATTGAAGTCATTTACTGCTCCAATTAAACAGTTATCAGAAATATTATCTAAATGCCCTCTAAATCTTAACCATGGTCCAGCCATAGAAATGTGATCCGTAGTACATTTACCAAATGCTTTGATCAAAAGTTTAGCATCTCTAATTTCATAACCAATTGGTTCGAATGGATTCAATAATTGTAACCTTTCTGAATCTGGGGCAACAACAACTTCAACTGAAGATCCATCGGCCTGAGGAGCTTGATAACCTGGGTCATCTACATCAAAACCTTTTGGAGGTAATTCAAATCCTGTTGGTTCATCCAACATTACTTTTTCTCCATCCTTATTTATTAAAGCATCCGTCATTGGATTAAAATCCAATCTACCAGAGATTGCTACTGCTGCAACCATCTCAGGTGATGCTACAAAGGCATGTGTGTTAGGGTTACCGTCTGCTCTTTTCGAAAAGTTTCTGTTAAAAGAGTGAATAATTGTATTCTTCTCTTGTTTATCAGCACCTTCTCTATCCCATTGTCCAATACAAGGACCACAAGCATTTGTAAATATTTTAGTATTTAAATTTTCGAAAATCTCTAAATAACCATCTCTTTCAAGAGTAAATCTCACTTGTTCAGAACCTGGATTAATTCCAAATTCTGCTTTAGCCACTAAACCTTTATCAACGGCCTGCTTAGCAATAGAGGCAGCTCTCGAAATATCTTCGTATGAAGAGTTAGTGCAAGACCCGATTAATCCCCACTCTACCTTAATTGGCCACTCATTACTTGAGGCGGTATCCTTCATCTCGCTAACCTTAGTTGCACGATCTGGAGTAAATGGTCCATTAATATATGGCTTCAATTCATCAAGATTAATTTCAATAACTTGATCGAAATATTTTTCAGGATTTTCATAAGCCTCATCATCTCCTGTTAAATAAGGTGCAATTTCATTTGCAGCATCAGCTACTTCTGCTCTATCTGTAGCTCTTAAATAACGCTCAATTGAAGCATCGTAACCAAAAGTTGAAGTAGTTGCTCCTACTTCAGCTCCCATATTACAGATGGTTCCTTTACCAGTTGCGGAAAGCGACTTAGCCCCTTCACCGAAATATTCTATAATAGCTCCAGTACCACCCTTAACCGTAAGGATTCCTGCAACCTTTAAAATAACATCTTTAGGAGAAGACCAACCGTTTAATTTTCCAGTTAATTTAACTCCAATTAGTTTTGGAAATTTTAATTCCCAAGGCATTCCAGCCATTACATCAACGGCATCGGCACCACCAACACCAATAGCCACCATTCCAAGTCCTCCGGCATTAACAGTGTGTGAATCTGTTCCAATCATCATTCCTCCTGGAAACGCATAATTTTCTAAAACAACTTGGTGGATAATCCCTGCTCCTGGCTTCCAGAATCCAATACCGTATTTATCGGATACTGAAGACAAGAAATCAAAAACTTCTTTACTCGATTTATTAGCAAAGGCCAAATCAGTCTCTGCTCCTACCTTTGCTTGAATAAGGTGATCACAATGCACGGTAGTTGGCACAGCTACTTTCTCTTTTCCAGCTTGCATAAATTGAAGCAATGCCATTTGAGCGGTTGCATCTTGACACGCAATTCGGTCTGGCGCGAAATCTACGTAATCTTTTCCTCGTTCGAACGAGCGATGTGCCTTACCATCCCAAAGGTGATTGTAAAGAATCTTTTCAGCTAAGGTAAGCGGGCGACCTACTTTCTCACGAGCAGCATCCACATTGTCAGCCATTCGTGCATAGACTCCCTTAATCATATCAATGTCAAAAGCCATATTATAAAATTTTTGTTTGTTTATTTATTGAGTCCTGCGAATATACAAAAAAGGTATACTTTTTTCGATATTTTAAACAAAAACCCTATAAATTTATCGAAGTGACATAAGGAAGAGCTTCAACCTAGATTCCATTACGGAAAACGAAACTAAATAAGGTTAAATTGAATATTTAACAAAAAGTAGGTCTATAAGCCGGGTTCTGTACTTAAAAAGCTCCTATCATTTATCTTGGATTTGCATTGCTACAAACCTCCATCTGCCTACCCTCCAAATTCGAGCGAGCAGCCCTCAAGCTTTGGTTTACATGACATTTCACCGCATAGAGTTTACCTGGTTTCACTACAGCCGAACTGTACATTCTTTCTGTTGCACTGGTCCTGTTTCCAATGGAAATGACGGATGTTATCCGCTATGCTTGCTCTTTGGTGCCCGGACTTTCCTCTTTAAAAAAGCGATAGGACGACCTACTTATTTTGTTAAATCTTTCTTTTGAAACGAAAAAACCCACTCAAAGAATGAGTGGGGAAATTGCTATGAAAAAGAAAAAGTGTAGCTAGTAAACTAACTACGTTACAAATATAACGAACTCTAAATTAAATTAAACAATTATTTAATGTTATTTCACAATTATTTAACTTCCAGTTCGTTACGTTAATTGAACATGTCTTTTACTTTCTCAAAAAATGATTTATCTGTTTTAGACGGATTTGGTTTGAAATTTTCATCCTCTAGGTTCTTTTCAAAAAATTGTTTTTGTTCTTTGGAAAGCGTTTTGGGTGTCCAAACATTTACATGGACTAATAAATCTCCTGTACCATAATAATCCAGTGATGGAAGTCCCTTTCCTTTCAACCTTAGAATTTTTCCCGATTGAGTACCAGAATCTATTTTGATTTTTACTTTGCCGGAAACAGTTTCAATTTCCTTAGATGCTCCTAAGGCAGCCTCAGAAAAACTGATATATAAATCAAAATGTAAATTATTTCCTTCCCTCTTTAGGTTTGTTTCGTTAAGCTCCTCTATTAAAACAATAAGATCTCCAGGTATTGCATTTTTACCTGGTGCTTCATTACCTTTTCCTGCTACTTTTAACTGAACTCCGTCACTTACACCAGCTGGAATTTTAATGCTAACAGTTTCTTCCTTAATCATCATTCCCTGTGTATCAGCACCCTTAGGTTTAGAATCTACGATTTCTCCTGCTCCTCCACATGTATTACACGTGGTTGCAGTTTGCATTCTTCCTAAAATTGTATTCTGGACCTGCATAATTTGTCCACTACCGTTACAAGTAGAGCAAGTTTTGTAGGTAACTCCATCAGCCTTAACTTTTCTTTTAACTTTCACCTTTTTTTCGACACCGTTAGCGATATCTTTCAGGTTTACCTTAACGCGAATACGCATATTGGATCCTTTGACTCTAGCAGGGCCTCTTGATCGACCGCCGAAGCCTCCGAATCCACCTCCACCAAAGATGTCACCAAATTGACTGAAGATGTCATCCATATTCATTCCGCCACCGAAACCGCCACCACCAGGGCCTGCCCCGCCTTCAAATGCAGCATGACCAAACTGATCGTATCTCGCTTTTTTATCTGCGTCACTCAAAATCTCATAGGCTTCAGCAGCCTCTTTAAACTTCTCTTCTGCTTCTGAATCTCCAGGGTTCTTATCCGGGTGATATTTAATCGCCATCTTCCGATAAGCCTTTTTAATTTCACTTTCTGAGGCTGATTTAGAAACGCCTAATATTTCGTAATAATCTTTTTTCATATTTCCTTAAGATTGCCCGATAACCACTTTTGGATAACGAATAATTTTATCTCCTAATTGGTAACCTTTTTCGATTACATCTATAATCTTTCCTTTTAAATCTTCTGTCGGTGCTGGAATTTGAGTAACTGCTTCATGCAAATCAGCATCGAATACATCTCCAGTCTTTACCTCCATAGCTTGAAGCCCCTTTTGATCTAAAGTCTTAACAAATTTGTCATAAATCAACTCCATTCCTTGAAAAACAGCATGGTTTTCACTTGATTTTTTTAATTCTACAAGCCCTCTGTCAAAATCATCAACAATTGGCAGTAAAGCTGACAAGACGTCTTGATTCGCAGTCTTAAATTGCTCTATCCTTTCCTTAGCAGTTCTTTTCTTAAAGTTTTCAAACTCCGCAAACAATCTTAAATATCGATCTTTTTCCGCTTGAACTAATTCCTCACAACTCACCTCTTGTTCCTTATTCTCCTGCTCTTCTTGCACTTGTTCGGCAGTGTTATCTACCGCTTCTTGTTCTTTATCATTAGTTTCTTTTGCCATAATCTTCTTAATATTTGATGATATAATTACAAATTTATTGCCATAGGGTAATTTGATGTCAAGATGACATAAAAAAAACCTCTTGTCGAGGTTTAATTTTCTATTCTTTGAATTTTTGCTCCTATGGATTTCAATCGTGCTTCAATATCTTCATATCCACGATCTATTTGTTCTATATTCTCAATGGTCGAAGTACCCTTGGCAGATAAAGCAGCAATCAACAAAGAAACCCCAGCACGTATATCTGGTGAACTCATTCGAGTCGCTTTCAAACTGTGCTCGTGATTCATCCCTATTACTGTGGCTCTATGCGGATCACATAGGATTATTTTTGCTCCCATATCAATCAATTTATCCACAAAAAATAATCGAGATTCAAACATTTTTTGATGTATTAAAACACTTCCCTTTGCCTGAGTGGCTATTACAAGAATAATACTCAGTAAGTCTGGAGTAAATCCAGGCCATGGAGCATCAGATATGGTAAGTAAAGATCCATCTATATAGTTTTCAATTTCATAGGAATCTTGTTTTGGAACGTAAATATCATCACCTCGCTTTTCGATTTTGATACCCATTTTATGAAATATTCTGGGGATAACACCAAGCATATCCCATCGAACATCCTTAATTGTTAACTCAGATTTAGTCATAGCTGCCATTCCAATCCATGACCCAATTTCAATCATATCTGGTAAAATTCGGTGCTCACAACCTCTCATTTCTTTTACCCCTTGGATGGTCAAAAGATTAGATCCAACACCTGTAATATTAGCCCCCATACTGTTTAGCATACCACATAGTTGCTGAAGGTAAGGCTCACACGCTGCATTGTATATAGTTGTTGTACCTTCTGCTAGCACCGCAGCCATTACAATATTGGCTGTCCCTGTTACAGATGCTTCATCTAATAACATATAAGTTCCTTTTAGCTTATCCGCCTGTACTCCATAAAAATGCTCTTCTTTATTATATCTGAAATCTGCCCCTAAATTGATAAAACCCTCGAAGTGTGTATCAAGACGCCTTCTTCCTATTTTATCTCCTCCAGGTTTTGGAATATAACCTTTTCCAAATCGAGCCAACAATGGCCCCACGAGCATTATGGAACCTCGTAAAGAGCTTCCATCTCTTTTAAAATCAGCTGATTCTAGATAATCCAGGTTGATTTCATCGGACTCAAAAGAGTAGGTATTCTTATCTAATTTTTCAATTTTAACTCCTAATTCTCCAAGAATGAATATCAATTTATTGACATCAATAATATTAGGAACATTTGATATAGTTACTTTTTCCGGAGTTAATAAAACGGCACATAAAACTTGTAATGCCTCGTTCTTCGCCCCTTGAGGGATGATACTTCCACTGAGTTCGTGTCCCCCCTCTATTTTAAATATAGACATTAATTTCTTCTATTTTTATTTCTTCCTTGGTTGTTTTTATTGTTATGAGGACGCTTATTTCCTTTTGGTCTCATTAAAATTTTCGAATCAGCTAAAGGTTCTGAAGTTTCTGCAACATCAATCTCACCTTTGGACAATTCCTTTAAATGAGAAAAAATAATAGCATCTTCCACGGTGTCCTTATTCCAGTTCAAATAACATTTTTTCATATGATTTGCTATCGTATGAATTAAAGCATCTCGCTTTTCACCAGCTTCCCAACTCAAAGCAACATCAATCATAGTTTGAATATTATTTCCGTAGAATCTATACTTAGAAGCTGATTTGGGATAATCTAAAGGAGTTGGCTTAGCCTCCAAAACTTCCTTTTCGGGTTTAGGGTATGGTCCATCAACATCTAATTCATAGTTTGACATCATATAAATTTGATCCCATAATTTATGTTTAAAATCAGGAACATCTCTTAAGTGAGGTTGCAAGTTTCCCATAACATCTACAATTGCAAGAGCCATTTTGCTTTGTTCTTCCTTGGTAGGAAGTTGTAAACAATGATCAACCAGTTTTTGTAAGTGTCTCCCGTATTCAGGTATAATTAAATTCGGACGTTCCGAATTGTATTCTAAATCGAATCCCATAGAATTAAGTTTTTGACCCTAAAAAGAGCCTGTTAATGCAAATTACTTAAATTTATTTGAAACTTTAGCCTATTAATTTCAATTTGGCAAACTGAAGTAGTAATTTCTTTGTTCCAGCATTTTCAAACACTATTGCTGCCTTTTTGTTTCCACCGACACCTTCCATTGCTTTGACTTCGCCACGACCGAAGCGCGCATGTTCAACTATACTTCCAACACGAATCTCTGAGTCGAATAAATTTCCAGCCGATTTAGACTCATTACTGTCAATTTTTTTCAAAGATGGCCGAACCTTGGGTTCAGAACTTGGTCGGTTTCGTTGAGGGCGTCTGATCGGTTTTTGAAACCGTATTTTATTTTTTGGGACATCGTCAAATATATCTAAATCAAGTCCCGAAGGATTCGCTCTGCCTTGACCTAATGAAGGACTTAAATGCTCGAGATAGGTTTCGTCTAATTCTTCTAAGAACCTACTTGGCTCGCAATCAATAAGTTTCCCCCATCGATATCGGGTTTGAGCATAGGAAAGATAAGCTTGCTTCTCCGCCCTTGTGAGCGCTACATAAAACAATCTGCGTTCTTCTTCGAGTTCTGCTCTTGTGTTCATACTCATTGCAGAAGGAAATAGTGATTCCTCAAGTCCTACGACAAAGACGTAAGGAAACTCGAGTCCTTTTGCAAGGTGAATTGTCATCAAAGAAACTTTTGGTTCACCATCATCTTTTTCCTTATCAAAATCCGTAGCCAAGGCAACGTCCTCTAAAAACATCTCTAAAGAAGCATCTTCACCTTTTTCTTTTTGCTCTTCGATAAAATCTTTAATACCGTTAAGTAATTCCTGAACATTTTCAACTCTGGAAACCGCTTCTGGGGTGCCTTCAGCCTCCAGATCTTTTATTAACCTGACCTGCTTTACAACCTGCTCCGCAACTTCAAATGCATTGGAGGTTTTAGCTGAGATTTTTAAGCTTTCTATGGTATTTACAAAGTTTTGGAGTTTGGTTTTGGTGCCTGAATTGATTTTTAAAGCTACTCCGTCCAAATTTTTTAAAACTTCGAAAATTGAAATATTAAAATGATTTGCCGCAACGACTAATTTATCTAAGGTAGTCTGACCTATTCCTCTCGCTGGATAATTTATAATTCTTTTTAGGGCTTCCTCATCATTTGAATTGATTAATAGCCTTAAATATGACAATAAATCCTTTATTTCTTTTCTCTGATAAAAAGAGGTTCCACCATAAATTTTGTACTTGATATTCTTTTTACGTAGCGCATCCTCTATGGCTCTTGACTGGGCATTTGTTCTATATAAAATAGCGAATTGATCGCTCAATATATGTTGCTCCATTCTCAAATCGAAAATGGTTTTGGCTATCCATCTACCTTCATCTCCTTCTGATACGGTACGCATTACCTTAATTAAGGAACCATCCTCATTGGCGGTCCAAATCTCCTTGTCCAGACGTGTTTCGTTCTTTTCTATTAAACTATTTGCAGCTTTAACAATAACCCCTGAGGAACGATAGTTCTGCTCCAGTTTAAAGATTTTTGCATCACTATAATAGTTCTGGAAATTTAATATGTTTTGAATATTTGCGCCCCTAAATGCATAAATAGATTGGGAGTCATCTCCAACCACACAAATGTTCTGAAAACGATCTGCCAACGCTTTTACTATTAGATATTGTGAATGGTTAGTATCCTGGTACTCATCTACCATGATGTATCTAAATCGATCTTGATATTTTGCCAAAACATCTGGGAATCGAGATAATAATTCATTTGTTCTTAAAAGAAGGTCATCAAAGTCCATGGCACCCGCCTTAAAGCAACGATCTACATACTCCTTATAAATTTCCCCCATCTTAGGCCTACTAGCCATGGTGTCTGCTTCTTTTAGTTCGGGATGGTTGTAATAGGCTTTTACTGTAATTAAGCTGTTCTTGAATTGAGAAATTCTCCCAAGTACTTGTTTAGCCTTGTAACGGTCTTTTTCAAGTCCCATTTCCTTAACAATAGCTGTGATCAGCCTTACAGAATCTTGAGTATCGTAAATGGTAAAACTTGAGGGATAACCCAATCGATCGGCTTCAGATCTTAAAATTCTTGCAAATACGGAGTGAAAGGTACCCATCCAAAGATTCTTTGCTTCAGATACACCGACAACTGAGGCGATCCGATCTTTCATTTCTCTAGCCGCTTTGTTGGTAAAAGTCAAAGCGAGAATTTGAAAGGCATCAACCCCTTCTTTCATAAGGTGAGCAATTCTATAGGTCAAAACCCTAGTTTTACCCGAACCTGCTCCTGCAATTATAATCATTGGTCCATCTTTTTGAAGCACTGCTGCTTTTTGAGATGGATTTAAGCTCTCTAAATAATTCTCCAAAATCTTCTTTAATAAAGGTCAAAAATAAGTCCTTAAAGCCAATTTACAAATTCTTCTGCGCTATGTTATGAATTAAAATGATAATCTATAAAAAAAGAAAAGACCGCCATAAAATAGCGGTCTTTTCAATTAAGTTTTCTAAAGTATTATTTAAGCTGACTCGCAAGCCAATCCCCAACTTCGGATGTTTTAAAAGATTTTCCTCCTTCGGCTAAATCTTCGGTAACTACTCCTTGTTCTAAGGAAGCATCAACTGCATCCCTAATTTCCTGAGCCTCTTTAGTCAAACCAAAAGCATCTTCAAACATCATTGCTGCTGAAAGTACCGTTGCAAGAGGATTCGCGATATCTTTTCCTGCTGCCTGAGGATAAGAACCGTGAATAGGTTCATAAAGTGATGTATGTACCCCTAAAGAAGCTGATGGCATCAAGCCCATAGATCCAGAAATAACGGATGCTTCATCAGTAAGGATGTCCCCAAATAAATTTTCTGTTATCAGTACATCATAATCGCTAGGCCATTGCACTAATCTCATTGCTACGGCATCCACAAATTCGTAGGAAACGGCTACATCAGGATAGTCTTTTTCCATAGCTTGTACAGTTTCCCTCCATAATCTTGAGGTCTCTAAAACATTTGCCTTGTCAACACAACACAGTTTTTTTCTTCTAGTCATCGCAAGCTCAAACCCACGTTTTGCTAGTCGTGTAATTTCCTCTCTAGTATACGTATTTGTATCAAATGCAGTTTCACCTTCATCCAACCTACCTCTTTTTCCAAAATAGATTCCACCAGTAAGTTCTCTTAAAAACACTAAATCCGTTCCCTCGATTCGTTCTCTTTTGAGTGGAGATTTTTCAATTAATGAGGGAAATACAAAAGTTGGTCGAACATTCGCGAATAAGCCCAATTCTTGTCTCATTTTCAATAAACCTTGCTCTGGTCTTACCTTGGCTGAAGGATCATTGTCGAACTTCGGGTCTCCAATTGCTCCAAAAAGAACCGCATCGGCAGCCATACAAACTGCATGAGTTTCGTCTGGATATGGGTTACCTACAGCATCAATTGCCGCTGCACCAGTTAAGGCACTTGTCCAATTAATTTCGTGATTGTACTTCTTTGCTATGGCATCCGATACCTTCACCGCTTGAGCGATTACTTCTGGTCCAATACCATCACCTGCTAATAAAGCAATATTTAATTTCATTATTTTTTCTTTTTTTGTTGAAAAAGTGTGTTTAACATTTTTTGAGTAGCTGCTATAGCTGAAACCGTTTGGTCTGAATCTAAACCTCTTGTTATAAAACTCCCTGAATCGTTAGACCATGTAATTAAAGTTTCACACAAGGCATCTGAATTGGACCCAGGAGGAATTCTAACAGCATAGTCAATCAATTTAGGTAATGTCTTATCGATATCTACAAACACAATTTTAAGTGCATTCATAAAAGCATCATACTGTCCATCTCCCTGGGCATGTGATTCAAAAAGTTCTCCATCAATATTTAATTTAATGGTGGCTGAAGGCTTTAGACCAGAAGCGTGACTAAGAACATAAGAATCAATTTTCACTCGTTCTTCATAAACTTCTTTGTCCAAAACATCAGAAATTATATAAGGGAGGTCTTCTTGAGTAACGGTTTGCTTTTTATCTCCCAACTCAATTATTCGCTGGGTTACTAATTTTACCTCTTCGTCCTCAAGAACAAGCCCCAATTCCTCTAAATTTTTTGCAATATTGGCCTTTCCCGAGGTTTTGCCCAAAGCGTATTTCCTTTTCCGCCCAAAACGTTCAGGCATCAAATCATTGAAATATAAGTTATTTTTATTGTCCCCATCTGCATGTATTCCTGCAGTTTGGGTAAATACATTTGCACCGACAACAGGTTTGTTCACAGGAATCATAAAGGCCGAGAAATTCTCAACCAATTTACTTACCGCAAAAAGAGCTTCTTCATTGATACCCGTTTTAAAACCAGGCATGAAGTCATTTATTACTGCAACACTCGAAGCTAAAGGTGCATTTCCTGCGCGTTCACCCATTCCATTGATTGTTAAATGAATTCCATCACATCCACCTTGGATAGCTTCAATAACATTCCCAACACTCAAATCATAATCATTGTGAGCATGGAAATCAATGTGCATTTCTGGAAAACGGCTTCTTATATCTTCAATATACCTAAAGGTTTCATGCGGTGTTAGTACTCCTAAAGTATCTGGAAGCATGACTCTTTTTAAATCTTGCTCATTCAAAAATTCAAGAAATTCGATAACATAATCCGGAGAATTTTTCATTCCATTTGACCAATCCTCTAAATAAACATTGGTTTGAATCCCCATAGAATTGGCAAGTTTTATACTTGAGCCAATTTCCTTAAAATGTTGTGCAGGAGTCTTTTTTAATTGATGGACTAAATGATTCATTGACCCTTTGGTCAATAAGTTTTGAACCCTTGCTCCACTTTCCTTAATCCAATTTAAAGATACTCCACCATCAACAAAGCTCAAAACCTCTACGGAGTTGAGATAACCCTCAGTGGATGCCCATTCACAAATCTGTCTAACAGCTTCAAACTCACCCTTAGAAACACGTGCAGATGCCACCTCTATTCGGTCCACTTTTAATTCCTTCAATAATAATTGAGCAATTTTAAGTTTTTCGGAAGAAGAAAAAGATACACCAGAGGTTTGTTCTCCATCCCTCAGTGTGGTATCCATGACCTCAATACGTTTAGTTTCCATAATTATAATGGGGTGTTTGCGGCAAAATTGACAATGTCATCCTTCATACTTTGTAAATAGTCTATATCGTCAAAACCATTAAGCATATTGCCTTTCTTGTATGCACTTATTGTAAATGTTTCTGTCAGATCACTTCCAACAATCTTGACTTCCTGATTTGGTAAGTCTACCTTTATTTCTGTATTTGGGTTTGATTCTATAGCCTTAAACATGGCAGAGGCAAATTCCTCAGAAACTTGAACTGGCAATACTCCAATATTTAAGCAGTTATTCTTAAAAATATCAGCAAAAAAACTTGAAATCACACAACGGAAACCATAATCATATACAGCCCAAGCCGCATGTTCTCTAGAGGAACCTGAACCAAAGTTCTTTCCACCGACTAAAATTTTCCCTGAATAAATACTTTGATTTAAAACAAAATCTGATTTTACATTTCCCTCAGAATCATATCTCCAGTCTCTAAATAAATTATCACCAAACCCTTTTCGTTCAGTTGCTTTTAAAAATCGTGCGGGTATGATTTGATCGGTATCGACATTTTCTATTGCCAATGGCACAGCTGTGCTCTCTAAAACTGTAAACTTATCGTAAGCCATAATTTAATTCATTAAAGTTCTTGGGTCCGTTATTTTTCCTGTAATTGCAGCTGCGGCAGCCACTAATGGACTTGCCAATAAGGTCTTCGCTCCAGGACCTTGACGTCCTTCAAAGTTACGGTTTGACGTACTAACTGCATATTTACCTGCTGGAATCTTATCGTCATTCATGGCTAAACATGCCGAACAACCTGGTTGTCTTAATTCAAAACCAGCTTCTTCAATAATTTCCAAAAGACCTTCTTCCTTTATTTCATCAACAACTTTATGTGAACCTGGAACCAACCAAGCGGTAACATTGTCGGCCTTCTTCTTTCCTTTTATGATTGAAGTGAAGGCGCGAAAATCCTCAATTCTTCCATTAGTACAAGATCCTAAAAACACAAAATCTATTGGTTTTCCAATCATTCCTTCACCTTCATGGTACCCCATGTAATCTAAGGATTTATTGTAGCTAGCTTCCCCTGAATTAATAGATTCAGCAGAAGGTATACGCTCACCTACTCCAATTCCCATACCTGGATTTGTGCCATAGGTAATCATTGGTGCAATGGCAGAAGCCTCAAAGAAAAACTCCTTGTCAAAGGTTGCATCTTTTTCAGAATATAAGGTCTCCCAATACGCCATAGCCTTATCCCAATCCGCGCCCTTAGGAGCGAATGTTCTTCCTTGAACATAGTCAAAGGTTTTTTGATCTGGAGCAATCATTCCTCCTCTTGCTCCCATTTCAATAGAAAGGTTACAAACCGTCATACGACCTTCCATGCTCATTTCTCTAAAGACCTCTCCATAGTATTCTACAAAATAGCCTGTTGCACCAGAAGTGCTTAATTTGGATATTATGTATAGAGCAACATCTTTAGGGCTTACTCCTTTTTCTAATTTACCGTCAACATTTATTCTCATGCTCTTAGGTTTAGGTTGCATGATACATTGAGAAGAGAGTACCATCTCTACTTCAGAGGTACCAATTCCAAATGCAATTGCCCCAAAAGCACCATGGGTTGAAGTATGAGAATCTCCACAAACTATAGTTGCTCCTGGCAGGGTGATTCCGTTTTCAGGACCGACTACATGGACAATTCCATTATTTTCATGACCCAATCCCCAGTGACGAATTCCATGAGCTTTGGCATTTTCCTCCAAAGTTTTTAGCTGATTTGCCGAAAGAGGGTCACCTACTGGCAGGTGTTGGTTTATTGTTGGTGTATTATGGTCTGCAGTTGCAAAGGTGCGTTCCGGAAATAAAACGGAAATACCACGTTGTTTCAACCCTAAAAAAGCTACCGGGCTGGTAACTTCATGGATTAAATGACGATCGATAAACAAAACATCTGGTCCATCCTCGATTTTTCTAACCACATGGGAATCCCAAACCTTGTCAAATAATGTATTACTCATGATTAATTAATCTAATTTTTAGAGCTAATTTACAGAGCCATGAATAATATCTGATTCAAGAATGATTTCAGATTACGATGCCCAAGAATAAAAAAAGCGCCAAATCTCTAAAGAAAAGGCACTTTATTTTTATTGTAACTAATTAATTAACAGCACTATTCATCATTATCAACAAACATTTTGTTCAGTGTAGATCGCAATGTTTTCTTATAATCTTCTTCTAGCCAGTTCAAATAATTTTTTGAACTTTTCATGATGCAATATGAGTATTGTTTTACCCTATATTTAATATCCTCCTCAAGAAGGTTTGCAAGCGTCCAAGCATCATATACATCTTCTGAATTTTCAAAACAAATTTGTGCATGCTGCAACATTGCTCTGGTCAATGCCTCTTTCGATTTAAGCCCTTGGCGGACGACAGTTTTATATTCCTTTCGGACATCAAATTCAACTACTTCACTATTTGCAAACTTTGCACGAACAGCATCAGACATTGCTGAAATGAATTCCATTTCAATATCTTCATCTGTTTTGATATTCTCGAGATAATAGTTAGGTGATTTAAATATTTTCTGCCAATCAACGTAAGAATCCCAAAGACCAAAACGCAATAGGTTATTCCCCAAGTCGATAACTGTAAATTCTTTTTTCTCAGGAAGAATACGGCTTCCTCGACCAATCATTTGAAAATACAAGGCCAAAGATTTCGTCGCACGATTGATAATTATAGTCTCAATGGTTGGTTCATCAAATCCAGTAGTTAGAATTCCAACCGAAGTTAGAACAGCGTCCGGAGTTACTTTAAACCATTCCAATATCTCTTTTCTCTCCTGGGCTCCAATGGTTGAATCCAAATGCCTAACATTGTGTCCAGCCTCCTTAAATGTATAATAAACGTGCCAAGATGTGTTGATTCCATTATTGAAGATTAAGGTTTTGGTTCCCTTTGCCTTTTCTTCATAAGAGTGGAGCAACTTGTCCAACATCGTAATATGACCATATAACTCCTCTGAGGATTTAACTGTATAATCCCCAGAAGCTCCCACCTTAAGAGAAGTCAACCCGACATCATATTTATAGGTGTTCGCCTGAGCCAAAAAACCCTCGTCTATTAATTGTTTGATGCTACAACCTGTAATCAGCTCATTGTAATTATCCTTCATCGGTAATTTAATGTTTGAGCTCAAGGGAGTCGCCGTTACTCCTAAGATTACGGAATTGTCAAAATATTGGAAAAGTTTAGAAAAGGAATTGTAATGGGCCTCATCAATAATTACCATACCAATCTCATCCAAGGCGAGTTTCCCGTCTTGAAGTCGATTGTTAAGTGTTTCCACCATAGCGACAAAACACATGTATTCATCCTGATCTGGAAGATCCTTTACCTGAGAATTAATCACCTTGTTCTTAACTCCAAATTCAGTAAGCATTCGAGACGTTTGCTTGGAAAGCTCAATTCTATGAGTCAAAACCACAACTTTTTTCTTGGTTCGTTCGATATATCTTCGAACAATCTCAGAAAAAATAACGGTCTTCCCTCCTCCTGTTGGTAGTTGAAACAATAAGTGATAATTACTAGGTGCCTCGTCTAAGGCGTAAAAGATACTATTTATCGCTTCTTCCTGATATTTATATAGTGTTTTACGCGCTGTAATTTCTGACATCTTAGGGTAATTAAAACATTAAGTGGCAAAAATAGTCACTTTTCTTTGTTTATGCAGCTATATCTCGATAAAACTTATTAAGAATTGTTTATAACATAATTTTAACTAATAGGTATTACATACTACTGTAACAAAAAAGGTACTATAGCGTCTTATTGGTATAATCAAAACATTTAAATCAAAAATCATGAGAAATTTAATCAACTTATTCAAAGACAGTTTTATCTACGACTTAAACAATTTTAAATCATCTGGGAAATCCTATTTAGATTTACATCGATCAAAAAGATTCTTTTGGAACATAAAAAGAAGTTACAGAACTAGACAAAGACTGGCGTACTAATTATAGCAGTCAAACAAAATAACTTCTATATTCTGGTTCTGGACTTCTACCAAAGTTTTAAATTCGGAGGTATCACTCATTTCTTTACCTCTATAATGATAAGGAATCACTTGTTTGGGTTCAAACTCCAAGACAGCATCACTTGCTTGGTAGATATCCATGGTATATGGCAAATTCATGCATACCAATGCTAAATCTATATCAGTCAAACTGCGCATTTCGGGGATATCTTCGGTATCCCCCGAAATATAAATGTTTTTGCCACCAAAACTTATGATATAACCATTCCCCCTTCCCTTAGGGTGCCTTGAACTGCTATCATCAGGTAAATTATACATTGGAATCGCCTTAATTTGAATTTTACCGAGGCTTACTTTACTTCCATTATTTAAGCGAATCATTTGGTTTTTCTTAAACTCTTTTAGTTGTTCAATAACGGCCTGTGGACCAAATATTTTCGCCTTGGAAAGATCTAAATTTTCTAGAGTTTTCATATTTAGATGATCTCCGTGTATATCTGTGATCAAAATATAATCTGCTTGGCCAAATTCAGAATATCGTTCAGCCCCTCCATAAGGGTCTACAAATATTTTTTTACCTCCGAGTTCAAGAACAACACTTCCGTGAAATATTGGATAAACTTTAACTTCACCATCCTTTGATTCAAGCGTATGAAAACTGGATTGAGCATTGGCATTTAAGCAGAGAAAGATTAAAACAAGTGCGCTAAATAATTTCATTTGAATTGGTTTAAAATTTATTCGAACATACAATAAATTTTACTGATTTATTAAATACCTTTGCAGTGACAACATAAAAACATTGGAGTGTGGAAAATATAGAAATGATCCAAGATCTTGTATCTAAGATTAAGAAACAAGTTAAATCAGAAGGTTTAGTGAATGATGGAGTAACTGAATCGCTTAGTAAAATGAGAGCTTATGCAATCCAAGACGAAAACCCAAAGTTGACCAAAACCATTCGTCTTACAATAGAGCATCTAGAGAAGGAAAAAGGCTTTTTTATATCTATTCCAGCCGATGAAGTCATCGAAATAGACGAAGACGAAGAAGGAGTAATTGAAAATCAAATATTAAACTCTGGGTCCGTAGAAGATCAATTGGAAAGCTTTGATTACTTATTGGATCTTATGGCGGATTATAAACGTCCCTCTTCAGTACAAGATATTGAGGCCTATAAACAAGCTTTATTAGCCTACTAAAAAAAAAACGATTCAAGATTTGAATCGTTTTTTTTTACAAATTAAATAAGTTTTTATTCAAAGATTGAAGAGCGCCCTTTTTATCTCTTGAATCTACTAGAACAGATACGTGGTGTTCGCTTCCGCCGTAGGAGATCATCCTCACAGAAACATCACTTAAAGCCTCTAAAATAGGTGCGCTAACTCCTTTATTATCTTGATTGAAATTTCCAGCAATACAAATAATAGATTGATTTTGATCAATTTCAACTTTACCTAAATGATCCAACTCCTTTATTATTTGACTCAAATAACGATCATCATCAATGGTTAATGAAACTGCTACTTCCGATGTGGTGATCATATCAATTGAGGTATGATGTCTTTCAAAGATTTCGAAAACTGATTTTAGAAAACCATAAGCCATTAACATTCGGTAAGATTTAATACGAATGGCTGTAATCCCATCTTTTGCAGCTACTGAAGTGTACTTTTTTTCAGGGGCAACTCCAGATATTTTTGTGCCAAGAGCCTCAGGTTTAAAGGTGTTCTTTAGCCAAACTGGGATGTTTTTCTCCATAGCAGGAAACACACTTTGAGGGTGTAAAATTTTAGCTCCAAAGTAAGCCAACTCTGCAGCCTCTTCGAAACTTATTTCAGAAATCGACCTGGTTTTGTTCACAAACCTTGGATCATTATTGTGCATTCCGTCGATATCGGTCCAAATTTCAATATCATCAGCACCAATTGCTGCCCCAATAAGTGATGCCGTATAGTCACTACCTCCACGATCTAAATTTGATATTTTTCCTAAATAATCCAAACAAATAAACCCTTGAGTGATATAGGTATCGCAGGTTGAATGCTCTTCGAAAACTTGATTTAAATTTAAGGCAATATTAGATTGGTCCGGTTCTCCTTGACGATCTGTTTGCATAAAATCTAATGCGGGGATCAAACATGCTTTTTTGTTAATTGTTTCCAAGAACAAACTGAATAACTTTGTTGATATCAACTCTCCTTGAGCCAAAATCCAATTCTTTCTTTCTAAAGAGCTGTACTGTGTTGAAACAGCAAAACTTCTCAAAAACTCAAAACGTTCATCCAAAAACCTTAAAGCTTCTTGATAAGAAGCCTCTTGATTCAAGAGATCTGATATTACTTCATGATAACGCTCTTCCAATTCATCTATAGATTCAAGAGCTTTTATATTTTCGTGTTGATCAAAATTATTTGATAAGGATACTAATGCATTTGTCGTTCCTGACATGGCGGATAATACAACCACTTTAGGCCCCTCTACTTCAGCCAAAATAGCAGCAACTTTTCTCATATTTTCGGGACTTCCTACAGAAGTTCCACCAAATTTCAAAACCTTCATTCCTAATTTTTTTACAAAGATGAAATTGCTAGTAGATTCTTACAAAATTTTAAGCTATTTTTACGTTTTCCAACAAATTGTTTAAATTATAACAAGATGAGAACTATTCAAGAAGCTGTTGAGCACATTATAAAAAAGACTCCATTTATTGAAGAGGCATTGACTGATAAATTAATCAATGTTTCATCTTTGGCTCGTGAAATTCAGGAGGAAGTTGAAAACCAACTTGGAAAAGAAGTAAAAACTGGGGCTATAATGATGGCAATAAATCGTTTATCTCCATCAAATGTCCTTAGAATTCGTAGAAATATTCAGAAAATTTCATTGAGTTTAGGGGATTTTATTGTGAGATCTGATTTATGTGACTTTACTTTTAAAAATACCTCCACACTACTAGCGGGAGTTTCAAAACTCATACAAGAGATTGGAGAGAATAAAGATTATTTTTTCACCATCTCACAAGGGATCTTCGAAACCAATATCGTGGTCAGTAGGAATTTAAAAGAACGTGTTGAAGAAATTTTCAGACAAGAAAAGAAAATTTGGTCGCTAAATTCTCTGGCTTCCATAACAATTAAGCTCCCAAAATCGAATTTAGAACAATCAGGGATCTATTACTTTATTTTAAAACAACTTGCTTGGGCCGATGTGCCTGTTCAAGAAGTTATTTCTACTACTCATGAAATCACCATAGTAGTCAAGGAAGAAGATGTAAATAAGACGTTCTCTATTTTAATAGATATGAAAAAACGTTAAATATTATTTCCAAAAATATCTTTTGTAATCCTGGGTAATTCAAGGTGGTATTTAACGACGATCAGTCGAATTATAATTACGGTTGTAATCGTAGAAATTTGAGCTTCAAAATTAAAATAGCTCATGAAAAAATACATTCCACCGCCCAATAAACATGCAGAAGCATAGATTTCTTTTTGAAAAATCAGAGGAACTTCATTAGTCAGAACGTCTCGGATCACCCCGCCAAAACAAGCAGAAACCATACCCATAACAATTGCAGGGAAAGGCTCAAGACCATATTGGAGACTTTTTTCTATTCCTAGATAAGTAAATACCCCCAGTCCAACGGTATCAAAAATTAAAAAGGTTCTTGACCAGGGAGCGATTTTACTCTTAAATAAATACATCACAAGTACAGCGAAAAGAATGACCCAAATATAGGTGTTGTCGCCAATCCAATTAATCGGATGAGCATCTATTAATAAATCACGTAACATTCCACCGCCAACGGCAGTAACAAAGGCAATAATCAAAACACCAAATAAATCGAACTTCCTGTTTGAGGCCATTATGGCACCACTAAGGGCAAAAGCAAAAGTTCCAATTAAATCTAATGAATAGATCAAATTCATCGTTGCTTAAATTTTATTTGAAAAGTCTTTTCAATTTCATTCAATAAATGATTTTCTCTTGGGCTTACTAAAGCCAAGGATAATCCTTTTTTTCCAGCACGAGCTGTACGTCCACTGCGGTGCGGGTAAAATACCGTTTGATCTGGTAACTGATGATGAATAATATAATTCAAATCACTAATATCAAGTCCTCTCGCAGCTACATCGGTTGCTACTAAAATTTGAGTAGCCCCATTTTTAAACCCTCTCATAACCTTATCGCGATCTCTTTGCCCCATATTCCCTTCCAAGGCTTTGGCTGCGATACCATCCTCAGATAATTCTTCAGCCAATTTTTGGGCATTGGCTTTTGTTCGAACAAAAATAATCCCTTGCTCTCCATTCATTCCATCAATCTGATCAATAATATAATCCATTTTATTCCCAGGAGCCAATTCCTTAAATTCGTGATTGATATTGGGGTTCAATCTTATTTTGGCATCTGCTTTAAAGGATTCATATCCAGGTCTCAAGTACTTTTTGATTACCGCTCTAAGCTCATCAGGTAATGTTGCAGAAAACAACCAGACATGCTTTTGATCTGACATATATCGGATTAACCTATTCAAATCAGGTCTGAAACCCATTTGAATCATCTCATCCGCCTCATCGAGGACTAGATACTTTAAATTCCTAATATCAAGTGAGTTGCGTTCAAGTAACTCAAGTAATCTTCCAGGTGTTGCAACTAAAATTTGAGTCGGTTTTTTTAAGCGATCTTCTTGATCATGAATCTTTTGACCTCCATAAACTGCTTCTACAAAGAGTCTCTTATCAATGTGTTTTGTGCTTTTAAAAAATACTTTTTTAACCTGTTGAGCCAATTCTCTAGTTGGAACCAATACCAAGGCTTGAATTCCTTCATTAGCTTTAATTTTATCAATAATTGGAGTTACATATGCCAAGGTTTTTCCAGATCCAGTTTGAGCCATAGCAAGCAAATCCACTTCTTTGTCTAATAATAAAGGGATAATTTCCTTCTGAACATCAGTAGGAGTCTTTACTCCCATTTCCCCTAAACTTTTACTAACTCCCTGAGACAAGCCCAACTCAATAAAATCCTTCATAACTTTTTGATAAAAACCAATGACAAAGGTACGTTTAATTGACCGAAATATTATATTTGCTCCGCTTAATTTTAAAAACCTTTGACCTATGAATTCATGGTATGAATGCAAAATAAAATATCGTAAAACAGATGAAAATGGAAAGGATAAACTCGTTTCAGAGCCTTATTTAATTGATGCCTTATCCTTCACTGAGGCTGAAAAACGCACACATGAAGAGTTGAGTCAATATATATCAACAGAATTTAGAATCACCAATATCAAAACCGCAAACTTTTCAGAGATAATTCCGGTGGACAACTCAGACAGGTGGTTTAAATGTAAACTTTCACTTTTGAGCTTTGATGAGGAAAAAGCACAAGAGAAAAGATCAAATTCTTATGTTTTAGTTCAAGCAAACAATGCTAAGGAAGCCTATGATAACTTGTTTGAACATATGAGTGGAACCATGTCAGATTTTGAAATTCCAGCGATCGCTGAATCACCTATATTGGATGTTTTCCCTTACGAAGGCGGAGCTTTAGAAGAGGAATCTGAGTTATCGGAAGATGAAGCATCTGAATTTTAAGAAACACTCAAGTATCAATCAGGCTCTAGCTACTGAATTATATGGGCTCTGGCAAGACTCTTATCCTATTGAAGCGGAGTTAATTGGTGTTGATTTGAAAGATTTTCCTCCGCTTTCAAGGCAGGTGGTCGATTTTGAAACATGTAACAATCAATTTTTAGTATTGCGCTCTGCACATGATCTTAGGGCTTGCCTCGAAATTAAGGAATTGGATAACGGTTTTCGATTTCAATCATTTTTAGTGGCTTCTAAGCACCTGAGGGAGGGTTACGGCTCTATGTTAATGCAAGAGGGGTTAAATCTTTATAAAAGCCCTATATTTATTGAAACGGGGGCATTAAACTCTCCTGCAATTTCTCTGTATAAGAAATATGGATTCCAGGTATACGGAGTTTACAGAAGTCATGGGATTCTTAAAGTTAAAATGAAACTATCATGAAAAATACACTTATTCTTCTCTTAGCCGTATTGGGTTTGTTTGGATGTCAAGAAAAGAAATACGAACCATTATTGCTTCAAAATAATTATGAAGAACAAATTAAACAACTAAAACTTCCCGAGGGATTTCAGATTGAGGTCGTAGCAGAAATACAAAATGCTCGATCAATGACTCGAAACGAGGATGGAAGTATCATATTCATTGGAAATAGAAGAGCAAAAGAAGTTTATGCTTTAAGTGATCGAGATCTTGATGGAGTATTTGACCGCCTAGATACTATAGCAAAAGGTTGGAATATGCCCAATGGGGTAGCCTACCACAAAGGTGATTTATTTGTTGCGGAGGTGAGCAGAATTCACAGATTCAAAAGTATTGCTGATAATTTAGAACAACCTAAATCAGATATTATTTATGATTCTTTTCCAACAGAGACTCACCACGGTTGGAAATTTATAGCAATTGGACCCGATGACAAATTATATGTCCCTGTTGGAGCGCCGTGCAATATATGTCTTGAAGAAAATCCAGTATATGCAAGTATTACAAGAATGAATATCGATGGAACTGATCTAGAAATTATTGCAAATGGCGTTAGAAATACTGTTGGCTTTGATTGGCATCCTCAAACAGGTAAATTATGGTTTACTGATAACGGTAGAGACATGCTAGGAGACAATTCTCCAGCCTGTGAATTAAACAGAATAGATGCTGACGGAGAACATTTTGGGTTTCCATTTATTCACCAAGGAGATCTTTTGGATCCAGAATTTGGAAATAACGCAAGCATCGAAGATTATACACCACCAGTATTTAAATTCGAACCACATTCTGCTCCTCTTGGAATGCGTTTTTATCAAGGAACGAATTTCCCAAAAGAATACTTGAATGCCGCTTTTGTGGCTCAACACGGTTCATGGAACCGAAGCGAAGAAGCTGGTCATACGGGATATCAGATAAGAGCTGTATTCACAGATAGTGATAAGGTTACAGGCTCTGAAGTTTTTATTGAAGGTTGGTTAGATAAGCAAACCAATGAACGTTGGGGTCGTCCTGTGGATGTTTTGGAACTTCCAGATGGGGCTCTTTTAATCTCTGATGATTACCTTAATGTAATCTATAAAGTTACTTACACAAAATAAAAAAAGGCCCTTTTAAAGGGCCTTTTTCAATTACATTACTAAGTTAATATCTAATGTGAAATCGTCATAAATTGCTTTATCTCCAAGAGCATCAAAGAAGCTCGTAGATTTGTATTTAATTCCAAAATCAGTTCTGTCGATAGTAGCACTTATATGAGCTTTTCCACTCATCATATGCAATTCAAAAGTATACTCTTTTGAAATACCTTTAATCACCATGTCTCCAGTGATTTCATAAACGTTGTCTCCCTTTGCCGTTACTTTAGTAATCGTATAAGAAGCTGTTGGGAATGTAGCAACACCAAAGAAGTCATCTGCTTTTAAATGCCCTTCTAATTTTCCTTTATATTCTCCTTGTAAATCAGTTACATTGATTGAACTCATGTCCATTACAAAGTTTCCTCCTACTAAGGCGTCTCCATCAAATTCTAAATTACCTTCTTGAAGCATGATTGTACCACTGTGCTCTCCCGTAACTTTCTTACCTAACCATTCAATGCTGCTCTTTTGAACATCAACAGTTTTAACTTCTTTAAAAGGATTGGTAAATGACATAAGTCCTACAGCCAATACTGCTCCTAAAATT
The DNA here is from genome assembly GCA_049606855.1 of Flavobacteriaceae bacterium. Taxonomy (GTDB): domain Bacteria; phylum Bacteroidota; class Bacteroidia; order Flavobacteriales; family Flavobacteriaceae; genus JBELHR01. The sequence goes on from JBMYVY010000001.1 coordinate 225,240, forward strand.
GCTTTCATTGTTTTCATAATTAATTTCTGAGTTTATTTAATAAATATGTTAATTGTTCTTTTTCTATAGAGGATAAATTACTCAAAAGAGATGCTTCTTGATTTTCAATGGATTCATCTATTTTTCTGAGCAAAGCCTCTCCCTTTGGCAATATACAAATGTCAATTTTTCTTCTATTCGAAGGACAAGCATTACGATTTACTAAATCTTTAGCGATTAATTTATCGATCAGTCTAGTGGTATTACTCATTCTTGTTACCATACGCTCTTGAATCTCATTTAGATTCATAGGCTGCCCCTTATTACCTCTTAAAATTCTCAAAACATTGAATTGCTCCAAACTAAGATCATAGCCCTTTATATATGAGCTCATACTATCCCTCACCCACTGCTGGGTGTAAAGCATATTTATAATCAAGGATTGATTAGTATTTAGCTTCTTATTAGATTTTATGATCTTTTCAATGTTCATTATTGTATATACAACAAAGGTAATGAAATTATTTACCTAGGCAAATAAAATATGAATTAAATTAAATTAGGGACTCTCCGTTTAAATCCGTCGTCAAAACAGCAGACATGTAATCAAAAAACGGTTTAATTGCTTCAAAAGAGTTTGAAATTGACGAAGCAAAATCTGTGTCATTTATAAATTCAATATCCAATTCTTTAAAATAAACAAATTGTTTCTTCCTTATAAACTCAATACCTTCAGTATCTTTAGCAAAACCCTTTGGGGCAGTTTTCACGCCATCACCTTGAAGGTTTCCCCAAACATCAACAATAGATTTTTGAGTAACAACAGACTCAAATTCCACGGGATCCAATTCTATTTCCTTTCGAATACGGAATAAATCCTCTTTTTCTGGCCCCCAAAATCCACAGGCCAAAAATACTCCATCGGACTTAATCTCAACATAGTATCCTCCTCTGAGTTGTGGTTTAAGCCTACTTATTGATGCCGAAAAATGCGTTTTATAGGGAGTCTTGTTTTTTGAGAAGCGTACATCTCGATAAATTCTAAACTTCTTAAGACGATCCAATTCATCCCAAGCCTCCATTTCTTGAAACCACTGATCAAACAACAAATTTGCTTGATCTTTAGCTTCTAAAAAAGATGATTTATTTTCAGTAAACCATTCTCTGTTATTATTCTGTTCTAGCTTCTTTAAAAAGGGAACTATCTTATTTTTCATTTCGATTTATCAATACATTAATTACCTGATCTAAGGTAATACTTTTCGCTTTGAATAATAGCATCAAATGAAAAAGCAGGTCGGCAGATTCGTTTAACAGTAGCTCTTCATTCTCATTTTTTGCCTCTATTACAACCTCCACAGCTTCCTCTCCTACTTTTTGAATGATTTTATCCAGCCCTTTCGCCTTCAGGAATTTTACATAAGATTTATCCTCTGACTCATCTTCCCATCTACTATTAATTACCGACTCCAATTCAGAAAGAAACCCATAATTTACCTTATAATCTTCACCCCAACAGGTGGTTGTTCCATTGTGACATGTAGGTCCTTCGGGCTGTACTTGAATTAGTAAAGTATCTCCGTCACAATCAATTTTTAAATCTATTAAATGAAGAAAATTACCACTTTCTTCCCCCTTGGTCCACAATCTATTCTTGGACCTGGAAAAAAAGCAAACTTTTGCCGATTCTAGGGTTTTTTCTAAAGATTCTTGATTCATATAGCCAAGCATCAATACCTGTTTACTGCGAAAATTTTGAATTATTGCTGGAACTAAGCCTGTGTTTTTGTCAAAATTGATTTTCATAATCTTATAGGAATATCTTGTTTCTTTAGATATTGTTTTAATTCGTTTATATTAATTTCTTCATAATGGAATACAGATGCCGCTAATGCTGCGTCGGATCCAGATTCTAGAAAACAATCCGAAAAATCCTTCATTTTACCAGCCCCACCAGAGGCTATAATAGGTACATTCACTTCTTTTGAAAGTAAGTCTAAGGTTTCGTTTGCAAACCCAGTTTTTGTACCATCGTGATCCATGGAAGTAAAGAGTAATTCACCCGCTCCTAAACTGACTGCTTGTTTCGCCCAGTCGAAGAGTTCTAACTCAGTTTCTTTCCTTCCACCAACTAAATGAACCTTCCATCTATCTTCAATCTTTTTTGCATCAATCGCAACAACAACGCATTGATTTCCATATTTCTGAGCTATTTCACTTATCAATTCTGGCCTTTTCACTGCTGCTGAATTAAGCGATATTTTATCTGCCCCAGCTCTTAAAATTTGATCAACTTGATTCAAACTTGAAATCCCCCCACCAACAGTAAAAGGAATATCAATAGCTGCGGCTACCTTTTCCACCAATTCATATAATGTTTCTCGATTTTCATGAGTAGCTGCAATATCTAAGAAAACAAGTTCGTCAGCACCTTCTTGCGCATACCTGTATGCGAGTTCCACAGGATCTCCTGCATCTCTTAAGCCCACAAAATTTACTCCCTTTACCGTCCTTCCGTCTTTTATATCAAGACAAGGAATAATTCTTTTAGTTAGCATATTGCTCCAGTTGTTTAAGTGTAATACTTCCTTCGTATATGGCTTTCCCAATGATTGCTCCTTCACACCCCATAGCTTGCAATTCATTCAAATCTTGAATTTCAGTAACTCCACCACTGGCTACTAGCCTTATTTTTGAATATTTTGATATTAATCTCTTGTAAAGATCTTTACCAGGTCCTTGCATCATGCCATCCTTACTTATATCGGTACACACGACCTCATTTAAGCCTAGTTCAGCATATTGTTCAATTAGATCATCTATGACTAAATCTCCGCTCTCTTGCCAGGCATTAATTTGTACAATATCCTTTTTTACATCAGCGCTTAATATGAATTTATCAGCTCCAAAATTCTGAATCATATCAGTTGCCAAAACCTCATTTTTAACTGCGATGGAACCTAAAGAGAGTTTACTGGCTCCAGATTCTAAGGCAATTTTGACATCTTGATTTGATCTAATCCCACCTCCGAAATCAATTATGAGATTTGTTTTTGAAGCTATGGATTCTATTATTTTATAATTAACCACCTTTCCAGCCTTTGCCCCATCCAAATCAACGAGGTGTAAATAGGATATGCCAGCGTCTTCAAAAGCTTTTGCTTGGTCTACAGGATTTGCATTATAAACTTTTGATTTTGCATAGTCTCCTTGTTCAAGTCGAACACATTGACCGTTTATTAAATCAATTGCAGGTATTATCTTCATTACTCTAGATTTAAAAAGTTTTTTAAAATTTGAGCACCTGCTTTTGAACTTTTTTCAGGGTGAAATTGAACACCATAAAAATTATTTAAGCTAAATGCTGCCGAATATTTTTCTTCATAATTGGCTGTTGCGATGGAATTCAAGTTATCTGGCAGAAAATAAGAGTGAACAAAATACATATATGACGACTCAACAACCTCACGAAACAAGGGTCCCTTTAAATTCGCAATCTGATTCCACCCAATCTGTGGAACCTTAACACGATTACTAAATGGAATAATTTTCTCATTAATCACTCCTAAGCCTTTAGTATCGCCCTCTGAGGAATAAGCGCAGAGTAATTGCATTCCTAAGCAAATTCCCAATACAGGCTGAGTGAGCTTGGGGATGAGTTGGTCAAGTTTCTTGTCCTCCAAGGCCTTCATTGCATAGGCTGCCGAACCTACACCAGGAAAAAACACTTTATCTGCTTTTCTAATGGTTTCAGCATCATCACTTATGATTGGATGTACTCCCAACCGACCCAAAGCGAAACTCAAAGATTTCACATTTCCGGCGCCGTAATCGATAATCACTATATTTTGTTCATTCATAGCATTTCTTTGGTAGAAGGAAGAATCATTTTTTCAGCATCTCTTTTAACTGCCATTTTCAAGGCTTTTGCAAAACTTTTGAAAATTGCTTCAATTTTATGATGCTCATTGTTTCCTTCTGCTTTAATATTTAAATTGCAACGGGCTCCATCTGAAAACGATTTAAACGCATGGAAAAACATCTCCGTTGGCATTTTTCCTATATATTCTCTTTTAAAATCAGCTTCCCAAACCAACCAATTTCTTCCGCCAAAGTCTATAGCTACTTGAGCCAGACAATCATCCATGGGTAAACAAAACCCATAACGTTCTATGCCTAATTTTCCTCCTAGAGCCTCGTTAAAAGCCTCACCAAGGCAAATCATGGTATCTTCAATAGTATGATGCTCATCAACCTCGAGATCACCTTTTACTTTTAGATCAATATCGATAAGGCCATGACGAGAGATTTGATCAAGCATGTGGTCAAAAAATGCAATCCCAGTATCGATAGTAGACTTTCCTTTCCCATCGAGATTTAGACTTAAATCAATCTTAGTTTCAGCAGTATTCCGTGTAAGTTGTATTTTTCTTTCTTCTCCTGCCAAAAAATCATATATCTCCTTCCAAGACTGCGTGGTTAAATCACTCAGTTCATCGTCCTTTTCTGAGATAAGTATTGCTTTCGTATTCAAATTTTTTGCAAGCATCATATCAGACTGACGATCCCCAATTACAAAAGAATTTTTTAAATCATATTCCCGGTTATTCAAGTACTTTTTCAACATTCCTGTTCGAGGTTTTCGATTCTCTGATTGATCCTCTTCAAAGGAATCATCTATAAATACTTCATCAAAAACGACTCCTTCATTCTCGAAGGCTTTGATAATCTTGTTTTGCGCAGGCCAAAATGTTTCCTCAGGAAAACTCTTAGTACCTAACCCGTCTTGATTCGTAACCATTACCAACTCATAAGAGTTTAGTGATGATATTTTTGCTAAATATTGAAATACTCCAGGATAAAACTCTAATTTTTCTAGACTGTCTAATTGATAATCTACTGGCGGTTCGATTACTAAGGTCCCGTCTCTATCTATAAATAGTACTTTTTTCATGATAATAACTGTTTCAAATAGGTTAGAAAGGCTTTGTTCTGAGATTTTTTCCCAATACTTACGCGCAAACATCCCTCACATCCTTCTATGGAAGATCGATCGCGGATAACCACACCCTTTTTAATTAATTCATCGTATATATACTTTGGCTTATCTATCTCAAAAAGAATAAAGTTAGCTTGACTCGGATAGACCTTTTTAATTCCGTCAATTTGTTCCAGTTCATCAAGCAACCATGTCCGTTGTTTTTTTATTTTATTGATTCGTTTAGATATTCGCTTGGAATTACTCAACTCAGTTAGGGCAACCTTTTGTGATAAACTATTTACGTTATATGGAGGTTTAATGCTATTGAGGATTTTAATAATTTCTTTCTGAGCATAAGCCATTCCAATGCGTAACCCAGCCATTCCATAGGCCTTTGATAAAGTCTGAACAACAATGATATTTGGATATCTATCGATATAAATAGATAGGGATTCCTGATCTGAGAAATTAATATATGCTTCATCTACCACAATAATCCCATCAAAACTATTAGCTAAATCAAGCATATCTGCTAAATTCAAATTATTTCCGCTAGGATTATTTGGACTGCAAAGCACAATCATTTTAACATTGGGATTCAAAGCTTTTTTCAGCAGACTCATATCTAATTGAAAATCCGAATTTAGTTTCCAATAATTAACCTTGATATTAGAAATATCAGCCAAAACTTTATACATGCCATAGCTAGGACTTATACTCAAAATTTCATCTTTACCAGGCTCTAAAAAGGCCCTGTACAACAGATCTAAGATTTCATCGGAACCATTTCCAATCAAAATTTGACTAGGCTGCCAGGATTTTAATTGACCTATGCGTTCTTTTAATTCCCATTGATAAGGGTCAGGATACCGATTGAAATCTGATTCAAATGGACTTTCATTTGCATCTAGAAATATTTCGTCACCCAATTCCCCAAATTCATCCCTAGCAGAAGAATATGGACTCATCCCTACAAGATGTTTGCGAACTAATTCTATCATAACTCTTCCTTTTTAAGTCGAATACTTACCGCATTTGCGTGGGCATCAAGCCCCTCTGCAGTAGCCATAAGCTCTACGGTTTTTGCGATTTTCTCTAAACCTTCCCTTGTCAGTGCTTGAAAACTAATTGAAGTTTGAAAACTCGATAATTCTACACCTGAATGTGCCTTTGCAAATCCGTTGGTCGGTAAAGTGTGATTGGTCCCTGAAGCATAATCTCCCGCACTCTCTGGGCTGTATGGTCCAAGAAAAACAGATCCTGCACAAGTTATTCTACTAATTATAGGTTGATAATCCTTAAAATTTACGATAAGGTGTTCTGGGCCATATTGATTTGAAAAGTCAATAAGATCATCAAGTTTATCAAAATATATAAGTCGAGCATTTTCAAGAGCTCTTTCGGTAATACTTGAACGAGTCAGTGATTTTTGTTGATCCTTTAACTCCAGTTCTACCTCCTTGATAAGACTTTTTGAGTTGGTCAGCATAATTACTTGGGAGTCGCCACCGTGCTCCGCTTGTGATAGTAAGTCGGAGGCGATAAAATCTGCCTGTGCATATTGATCTGCCATTACCAAAACCTCAGAGGGTCCTGCCGGCATATCTATAGCGACACCTTCTTGCAAAGCAAATTGTTTAGCTGCAGTAACATACTGATTTCCTGGTCCAAAAATTTTGTCAACTTTTGGTATCTCTACTGAGCCGTATGTCATTGCTGCAATGGCCTGCATTCCCCCTATTTGAAATACTTGGTCTAGACCCAATATTTTTGCACAATACAAAATTGTAGGATGAATTGGTCCAGGGGAACATAAAACAATTTGATTACAACCGGCTATCTTTGCTGGTATTCCAAGCATCAAAACAGTCGAGAATAAGGGGGCAGAACCGCCAGGAATATACAAACCTACTCGATCAATAGGACGTTGCTCTTGCCAGCATTCAATTCCTTGGGAAATATTTACTTTTTTCACCGGCCTCTTTTGAGCCAAGTGAAATTTTTCAATATTTTGAGCCGCCTGTTTTATCGCGAACTTTAAATCATCTTCAATTATATCGCTTGATGCGTCAATTTGTTTTTGGCTGACCTTAAAAGTCTCTTGTTCAAATCCATCAAACATTCTAGCATACTTAGACAAAGCTACATCGCTATTACGTTTTATATCGTCAAAAACTGATTTTACCGTTTCAGATAATTGAGCTTTTCTCAACTTTGGACGTTCTATCAATTCCGTCCATTCCGATTTTTGTGGTTCAAAACTTATTCTCATAATACCATTTTTTCTACTGGAAGAACTAAAATATCCTCAGCTCCTGCATTTTTTAATTGATCAATAACCTCCCAAAATTTATCTCTATCGATTACACTGTGTAAGGATGACCATCCATCTATGGCTAAGGGTAAAATTGTTGGAGATTTTAGTACAGGAAGGATTTTTGTGATTTCTTCTATACATGGATTGGGTACATTCATCAAAATATATTTAGAATTCCTCGCTCTTAACACGGCTTCAATCCTAAAAGTCAATTGATTCAAAATAGACTCTTTTTCTTGAGTTAAACTTGAAGATTTAACGAGACAGGCCTCTGATTTAAGCATGATATAAACCTCCTCTAAACCATTTTTAAACAAAGTGGATCCAGATGAGACCAAATCACATATTCCATCCGCCAACCCAATATTTGGAGCTATTTCAACAGAGCCTGAGATTTTATGCAATTCAGCAGAAATCCCTTCTTTTTTTAAGAATCCCTTTAAGGTGTTCGGGTATGAAGTTGCTATACGCTTTCCTTCAAAATATTGCAAACCATCAGCCTTTGCCGATTTAGGTACAGCAAGAGATAATCTACATTTTGAGAATCCAAGTTTTTTTAATTTAATAACGTCCTTTCCCTTTTCAATAAGTGTATTTTCACCTACAATAGCAAGATCTGCAACACCATCCTCTACATATTGAGGGATATCTGAATTTCTAAGATATAATACTTCAATTGGGAAATTACGGGCTTCAGCCTTAAGCTGATCTTTACCGTTGTCAATAGAGATACCACATTCCTTAAGGAGTTTTAAGGAATCTTCTCGGAGTCTCCCTGATTTTTGAATGGCAATTTTAATTTTTGTGTTCATGAGATTTTTTCGTTTGTTGAGCAGTCAAACTATATAAATCTCTTGCCGTAAAAAACAAAAAACCCGTTTGACTTACTCAAACGGGTTCTTGATTTTTATGTTTCAATAATACATAGCATCAACTTATCGCTTGAGAGCAAATAAATGATGATGATGATGTAACATTGAAATAAACATACTGGTTTTTCGTTTTGTTAGGGTAAATGTATAAAAAATATTCTAACTAGAACTATTTGAAATTAATTTTTCTCATTCTTAAACTTTCTGGAGTAACCTCTAGGTATTCATCAGGTCTAATGTATTCCATACACTCTTCCAAAGAGAAATCTACTTTCGGAGCAATCTTCACACTATCATCATTACCAGATGAACGAACGTTTGTCAACTTTTTACCTTTAATAAGGTTTACAGCCATGTCATCACTTTTAGAGTTCTCCCCTACTACTTGACCTTTATAAATTTCTTGGTTTGGATCAATAAAGAAACGACCTCTATCTTGTAAACGGTCAATAGCATAAGCAGTAGCTTTACCGGTTTCGGAAGAAACTATTGCCCCCTTTAATTCATCATTAAAATCACCTTTCACCGGAGCGTACTCAGAAAAGCGGTGATTGATAATTGCTTGTCCAGCAGTGGCGGTTAAAATTCTATTTCTTAAACCTATAAGTCCTCTTGATGGAATGGTAAATTCTAAGTGTTGTAAATCACCTTTTGGCTCCATGACCATAAGATCACCTTTACGCAAAGAAACTAAGTTTACTGCTTTAGAAGCAACGTCTTCAGGAACATCAATCGACAATGTTTCCATTGGCTCACATTTCTTTCCATCAATTTCTTTAATAATTACTTGAGGACGCCCTACTTGTAATTCATAACCTTCACGACGCATGGTTTCAATAAGTACCGATAAATGCAATACTCCGCGTCCAAATACATTAAATTTATCTTCAGAGTCGGTAGTTTCGACTCTTAACGCTAAATTCTTTTCTAATTCTTTAAATAAACGATCTCTCAGGTGTCTAGAAGTAACAAATTTACCTTCTTTCCCGAAAAATGGAGAATTGTTAATGGTAAACAACATACTCATTGTCGGTTGGTCGATCTCTGTTCTTGGCAATGCCTCAGGATTCTCTAAATCGGCTATAGTATCTCCAATTTCAAATCCCTCAATTCCTGTAATGGCACAAATATCTCCACAGCGTACTTTATCAACTTGAACTTTACCCATTCCTTCAAAAACGTGTAATTCTTTAATTCTCACTTTTTTGAAACTTCCGTCAGCCTTACATAACATGTAATCTTTAGCAACTTCCAAATCTCCACGAAAAATACGACCAATAGCAATTCTTCCAGTAAATGAAGAAAAGTCTAAAGATGTAATCTGCATTTGAGGAGTTCCTTCAACATATGGAGATTCAGGAATAGATTCTAAAACAGCATCCAACAAGGGAACGATATTATCTGTTTGATTCCTCCAATCTGTACTCATCCAATTATTCTTCGCTGAACCGTAAATTGTTGTAAAGTCTAATTGCCCCTCGTTAGCATCTAAGGCAAACATTAAGTCAAAAACCTTCTCATGAACGATGTCTGGAGTACAATTCTCTTTATCAACTTTATTAACAACTACAATTGGTGTTAATCCCAGTTCCAATGCCTTTCCTAAAACAAAACGTGTCTGAGGCATAGGTCCTTCAAAAGCATCCACTAAAAGTAAAACTCCATCAGCCATTTTCAATACTCGCTCTACCTCTCCACCGAAATCGGCGTGACCCGGTGTATCAATTACATTGATCTTTGTTCCTTTATAATTTACAGATACATTCTTAGACAAAATCGTAATACCGCGTTCGCGTTCCAAGTCATTATTATCTAATAATAAGTCGGTTCTTTCTTTTCGGTCATCCAAAATTTTGGCTTGATCAATAATCTTATCAACCAATGTGGTTTTACCGTGGTCAACGTGTGCGATAATCGCGATATTTCTAATAGATTGCATATTCCTTATTTTAAGCGTGCAAATGTAAGCATATTAGTTTAAATAACTTCATCTCATAAGTGTTTATTTACCAAGCTGTTAATTTTAGCTTCAAAGACATTAAACCCCTATCTTTAAAGGAATTATAAATTAACGAAACTCTTTAATTTTATGGAACAATACAATAAATGGTATTTTCGAATAGCGGGTCTTATAACGGCCTTGGGAGCATTGCCCTCAATGCTATTTCCAATTCAAGGTACATTGATGGTATGGGGTATAGATATTAGCTCTTTGCCCGCAATCAGTCCTTTCGTCGGACATTGGGGCGTTATGGTTTTTGGATTCGGAGTGTTATTGTATATCTCTTCTTTCAAAATAGAGCTACGCAAACCAATCGTTTGGTACGCCATTATTGAAAAAGCCTATATGGTATCTATGGGAATATTTTATGTTATTACTGACCCTAGTATAGGTGAGCACTATTCTTTAGCAACTACCGTCGATTCTATTCTTATTTTGGGAGGGCTGATTTATTTACTGAGAACTAAAAAAAACTAGCTCAATTCAATAAGTGTGATTTCAGGCCACATTCCTACCCTACCGGGAAAACCTAAAAAGCCGAAACCTCTATTCACATAAAGCTTCTGCTCGTCTTTTTCATAAAGACCCGCCCAGTTCTTGTAAATGTATTTCACCGGTGACCACTTCCATCCAGGAATTTCAACTCCAAATTGCATTCCATGAGTATGCCCGGATAAGGTCAATTCTATAGGCATGGGATTCTCAATAACTTTCATGGACCAATGTGTAGGATCGTGAGACATTAATATATTAAATTCTTCTGGCTGAACACCCACAAGTGCTTGATCCAAATTTCCATGTTGAGGGAATGGAGGACGCCCCCAGTTTTCAACTCCAATAATATTTATAAATTCACCATCTTTTTGAATTTGTCGATTCTCATTATTCAATAAATCAAATCCCATCTTTTTGTGCAAGCCGAATAATTTATTCATGTTTGCTTGCTTTGCTTCATCGGATTCCCATTTCACATAATCTCCGTAATCGTGATTCCCCAAAGTTGAGAATTTACCATATTTTGCATTTAAACTTGAAAAGAGGTCAATATATGGTTCAATTTCATCGGCCTTGTTGTTTACTAAATCTCCTGTGAATAAAATCACATCGGGATTCAAATCATTAATCATTTTAATTCCGCGAGCAACATCTTCTTTAGAATCAAAACTTCCCGCATGTACATCTGAAATTTGAACAACCTTAAAACCAGAAAAGGCTTTAGGCAGGGAATTGTAAGTCAAGGGAATGTTTTTGATGGTATACCAATACTTTCCTTTCGTTATCCCAAAAAGCATTGATGCAAACGGAATACTTGCAAGGGCTAATCCAGATTTAACGATAAATTGTCTTCTTTCATGTAAAGGCACGGTTTTCTCTTCACTTTTAAATAATTGAGCCGCAAAGTTGTATACATATTGAATCAACCTAACAACATCATCTATAATAAGAAAAATACCTGCTACAAGTTTAAAAATAAAGAATGCAAAGGAAAATCCCATCAATACATTTTGAGCAAATGTCGGTGATATACTTCTATCTCTGAACACGGTAAATAAAACTGCCAAACCTATATAGCCCAAAACTGCTGAGCTAATGTAAAAGATTTTGTAAGCCATTGCCCAATTGGTGTTTGAAAAACTATTTCTGGTACCAAACCATACGTAAAGATCAAGGACAAGGAATATTACGATTAGCGTCAAAATGCGTTGAGTCATATGTTATTTAAGTTTTCTTCTAGTTCTTTCTTTTTTTATTAATTCCAATTCTCTGTTGGTTTGACCAGCAACAGAGGTATTTTCTTCTGCCCTTCTAATTAAATAGGGCATAACATCTTTTACTGGACCAAATGGAACATATTTTGAAACGTTATAACCTAAATTCGCCAAATTAAAACTAATATGATCACTCATACCGTATAATTGTCCAAACCAAGCTCGTTGATCGTTAATTTTTAATTCGTATTTCTTTATCAATTCTATCATTAACAAAGAACTATTTTCATTATGGGTACCTGCATAAATACTCAAGCCTTGTTCTGCCATGTACGAAATACACGCGTTGTAGTTGTCGTCAGTAGTCTGTTTATCCTTACAAATTGGAGATTCATAACCTTTTTCCAAAGCCCTTTCTCGCTCCTTTTCCATATACGCACCGCGAACAACCTTCATTCCAATTTGGAACCCTATTTCATCGGCTCTTTCTTTTAAGCCTTTCAAATAATCCAAACGATCATGTCTATACATTTGTAGTGTATTATAAACAATGGCTTTATTCGTATTGTATTTACCCATCATTTCTTCCACTAAATCATCTGCAGCATCTTGCATCCAACTTTCCTCCGCATCAATTAACAAGGGAATATCATTTTCAAAAGCAGTTTTACAAACCAAATCAAACCTTTGAACGATTCTATTCCATTCGTTTAACTCCGTTTCGGACAACTTTTCTCCTTCTGTCAGCTTCTGGTATAACTTAAATCGACCGAATCCAGTTGGCTTAAAAACAGCAAATGGAATAGCAGGGTTCTCTTTTGCAAAGGCAATAGTATCCAAAGTCTTTTGCATTGCATTATCAAACTCATTTTCATTTTCCTTTCCCTCCACTGAATAGTCAAGTATTGAATAAACACCTTTTTCAAAGTTCTTTTCAATATTTGGCAAACAATCTTCTTCAGTTACTCCACCACAAAAGTGATCAAAAACAGTAGCCCTAATTAATCCTTCAACAGGTAGGTGGGCTTTAATGGCAAAATTTGTAGCTGCTGTTCCGATTTTAACCAGTTTTTCACTTTTGATCATACTAAACAAAAAGTTCGCTCGCTCTAATTGAGAATCCGTTTTAGTTGAAAAAGCAATTTCTGTATTTTGAAATATATTGTTCATTTTTAACGCGTTATTTAAGTCGTACAAAGATAGCTGAACAAGTTTATTATTTCAATATTTTAATTGTAATTTCACATTTTGGAAAACACAAAAAATGCAAACGATACAATCTACTTCATATCCGGTACATTTTGCGGATAATGCTTATAAGGAACTGAACGCACATTTAATTCAATATCAGTATTCTAGAATATTTTTATTTGTAGATTCTAATACCAATGAGCATTGCGCTCCTCTGTTTTTGGGTTTACTCGAAACCCATATTCCTATTGAAATTATTGAAATTGTTCCTGGTGAATCAGAGAAAAATATTGAAACGGTTGTTGCTGTATGGCAAAGCTTAACTGAACTAGGTGCTGATCGAAAAAGTTTGATGATTAATCTTGGAGGTGGAGTTCTAACGGACATGGGTGGATTTATAGGTTCTACGTTTAAAAGAGGAATTGATTTTATCAATATTCCCACCACGCTCTTAAGCATGGTAGATGCCTCCGTAGGCGGTAAAACAGGGATTGACTTGGGGGTTTTGAAAAACCAAATTGGTTTATTTTCCAACCCGCAAATGGTTTTGATTGACCCAAGTTTTCTAGGTACTTTGAGTGAAAGGGAAATGACATCAGGACTTGCAGAAATCATTAAATACGGATTGACCTTTGACAAAAATCTTTGGAATTCTTTTAAAAATCCTGAAGGAATCAACGTAAATGATTTAATCCATCAGTCAATTGCAATAAAGAATTATGTAGTACTTGAAGACCCCAAGGAAGCAAATCTTAGAAAAGTACTGAATTATGGACATACTTTAGGGCACGCTATAGAATCTTATTATTTAGAAAGTAAACACCTTGATAGGTTAACTCATGGTGAGGCCATAGCCATTGGAATGATTTGTGAAGCCTATTTATCAAAAGAGATTTGTGGACTTAATCAAAATACTTTAGATGAAATCAAAAAGGTGATTTTGAATGTTTTCGGACAAATTCAGTTATCAAGATCGGACTACGATGGTATTTTTGAATATTTGAAGCACGACAAGAAAAATGTAGGAGGAGAAGTGAATTTTGTTCTTCTTCAAGCAATTTGCGAATTTAAATTGGATCAAAAAGCTAGCGTTCAACAAATGATTGAAGCCCTAGACTTCTATAATCTGTAAAGCTTTTTTATACAATTGCTCATATTGTGGGACGATTTTGTCTAGGGTGAAGGTTTTGGCTTGATTAAAAGCATTAATTTTAAACCGCTCAAGCGTTTGATCATCTCTTAAAATTTCTAAGGCGTTTTTTGCCATATCTACCGTATCCCCTAAATCTGATAAATAACCGGTTACACCATTGACATTAACTTCTGGCAAACCACCGCGATTCGTTGAAATAACAGGTGTTCTAGCGGCCATAGCTTCAAGAGCTGCCAACCCAAAACTTTCCGTCTCAGAAGGAAGTAAAAATAAATCTGAAAAACAGAGTATTTTTGCAACTTCATTTGAATTCCCTAAAAAGATAATTTTTTCTTTAATACCCAGTTCTCGTGCTAAAGCAGCAGCACTCTCTAATTCAGGGCCATCCCCAACCAATAAAAGTTTTGCTGGTATTTCTTGCTGAACTTGATAAAACACTTCAATAACATCTAAGGGTCTTTTCACAGGTCTAAAATTCGAGACATGAGTCAAAATTCGTTCATCGTCATTTGCCAGAGCTATTCTTTGGCATTCCTGATGCGCAAGATCTTCATATTTTTTGATTTCTATGAAATTATACACCACATCAACTTCCTTAGTTAGTTTAAAAAGACGCTCAGTATCTTCTTTCAAATTATGAGAAACGGCAGTTACCACATCAGAATTATTAATGGAAAATTCAACAGCAGATTGATAATTTGGATGAGAACCTACTAAAGTAATGTCGGTTCCATGCAAAGTAGTGACCACCTTTATATCTATCCCTTTAGCTTTCAGCATTTGTTTTGCCATGTAAGCTGCATAGGCATGAGGAATTGCATAATGCACATGTAACACTTCTAATCCATAACGTTCGACAACCTCTACCATTTTAGAGCAAAGTGCTAATTGATAAGGTTGATGATGAAAAAGCGGGTATTCCTCCATTCTCACTTCATGAAAATGTAAGCCAGAAGAAATAAAATCTAAACGCACGGGTTGGTGATAAGTAATGAAATGTACCTCGTAATTTTTCTCAGCCAAAGCCATTCCCAATTCCGTCGCAACTACTCCACTACCTCCAAAGGTTGGATAACAAACAAAGCCTATTTTCATAGCTCAAATATAAGCATAAAAAAACCCGTAATATAATATTTTAGTAATCTCCCAATGTTTCAGGGTTTTGATTTAAGGCCTCTGCCAATTGCTCGTCATTAGGGGCTTTCCCATGCCAAGCGTGAGTGTACATCATGTAATCTACACCATTACCCATCTCAGTGTGCAGAATAATTGCAACTGGCTTACCATTACCAGTTCTTGACTTAGCCTCAGACATTCCTTTTAGAATTGCTTCGATGTCATTACCTTTTTCTATATGAAGAACATCCCAACCAAACGCTTCTAACTTGGCTGGAAAATCACCCAATGAAAGTACATCTTCCGTAGTACCATCAATCTGCTTTAAATTGAAATCAATAGTAGCGATTAGGTTGTCCACGTTTTTCGCTGCTGCATACATCAAAGCTTCCCAGTTTTGACCTTCTTGCATTTCACCATCACCGTGTAAGGTATATACCAAATGCTCGTCCTGATTCAGTTTCTTTGCCTCTGCAGCTCCAATCGCAACAGACAGCCCTTGTCCTAGAGAACCTGAAGCCATTCTTATCCCTTCTAGTCCTTCATGAGTTGTAGGGTGCCCTTGTAATCTTGAATCCAATTTTCTAAAGGTCGCTAATTCACTCACATCAAAAAACCCGCTTCTAGCAAGAACTGAATAGAAAACTGGGGAAATATGACCATTTGACAAAAAGAATAAATCCTCATTCTTTCCATTCATGTCAAAATTTGTATTGTAATCCATCACCTCCTGATACAAAGCAGTTAAAAACTCCGTACAACCTAGAGAACCTCCTGGGTGTCCTGAATTTACGGCGTGAACCATTCTTAAAATATCTCTTCTTACTTGTTGAGAAAAGTCCTGTAACTCTTTAATATTTGACATGAATATAATTTTATGATAGCGCAAAATTACACTATATATACTTAATTAACAATTTTAAAATGGGGTGTCATCATCAAAATTTTCAGCCCCAAAAGCGTCTTCTAAAGATGGTGAAGGCATATTCTGGGATTGATTCATTTTTGATTCAAATTCATTACCAAAACCTTCTTCTAAATCTGAGAATTTTGCCAAATGCCCTGTAAATTTAAGACGGATATTATCTAAACCTCCATTACGGTGTTTTGCTACAATAAATTCACCCTGACCTTCGCAAGGTGTATGATCATCATCATCCCATTCAGTTAGACCATAATATTCAGGTCTAAAAATAAATGACACAATATCTGCATCTTGCTCAATAGCTCCCGATTCCCTAAGATCGGAAAGCAAGGGTCTTTTAGACCCACCTCTTGTTTCCACCGAACGAGATAACTGAGATAAGGCTATAACGGGTACGTTTAATTCCTTTGCCAATGCTTTTAGGTTACGTGAAATCATTGAGATTTCCTGTTCCCGATTACCACCAGCACCTCCCGCAGTCATTAATTGAAGATAATCAATAATCAAAATTTTCACATCGTGTTGTGAGACTAATCGTCTTGCCTTAGCCCTTAAATCAAAAATTGAAAGAGAAGGAGTATCATCAATATATACTGGGGCATCAGAAAGATTTTTAACTTTAACGTTTAACTGCTCCCACTCATGAGGTTCTAAATTTCCTTTTCTCAATTTTTCTGAGGTCAATCCTGTTTCAGAGGAAATCATACGCGTAATTAACTGAACTGAAGACATCTCTAATGAAAATACTGCTACTCCTTGATTGTAATCAATGGCCATGTTTTTTGCCATAGATATCACAAAAGCGGTTTTACCCATACCTGGACGAGCAGCGATAATAATTAAATCCGAAGGTTGCCAACCTGAAGTCAATGCATCCAGTTTTGAGAAACCAGTTTGCAATCCGCTCAATCCATCTTTATTGGATATCTCTTCAATTTTTTCAAGCGCTTGACGAACCAAACTATTAGCATCCTCAGAATTCTTTTTTAAATTTCCTTGAGTAACCTCAAATAATTTAGTTTCGGCTTTATCTAATAGATCGAAGACATCTGTAGTTTCATCATATGCATCCTCAATGATTTCACCGGACAAACCAATGAGCTGTCTTTGCAGGGATTTCTGCAAAATAATACGTGCATGAAATTCCACATGGGCAGAAGATGCCACTTTTTGTGAAAGTTGTACTAAATAGTAATCTCCTCCGGCTTTGTCTAAATTACCATCCTGCTTCAATTGATTCGCAACAGTCAATAAATCTGTAGGCTTAGAATCATTAAAAAGCGTCACAATTGCTTTAAAAATATGTTGATGAGCAGTTTTATAAAATGCTTCTGGACTGAGTATATCAATAACTTCATCCAAACCTTTTTTATCAATCATTAAGGCTCCAAGGACCGCTTCTTCCAATTCGACAGCTTGTGGTGGTATTCTTCCTTTTTGAAGACTGACTACTTGATTAAATGTTCCTTTTTTAGCTCTTGAAAATTGATTCTGTTCCATATAAACAAATGTAAAATTAAATGCTTAAAACTCGGGAACTATGACTTGTTTTTTTTGTACACATCCTGTTAATAATTTGAGAAATTTGTTGATAACAATTTTCATTTTGTATTTTTGACTTAAGAACAACACAACATGCATTTTAGAAGAGAACTAATTGTTAATTTATCAGTCACGATAATATCTCTATTCTTATATTTTATCCTCATTTCAACGAGTTTTTGGAAACCTTTTTTCTTTGATGTGTTCTATCCCCATCTCTCGTATACTGAACGGCTATTAACAAAAATCGCACCACTATCTTTTGGTGACCTGTTGTATTTCTGGTTAATGTTTTCAGTTGTAAGATGGAATGCTATTTTACTACGCTCAAGATTTAAGAGGTATCAAGAAGTAATTATTAGAATGATTAAAGGGGTTAACCTGGTTTTAATCTTATTCTATATGTTATGGGGGCTCAATTATCAAAGAGAATCTGTGAGTACAACTTTAGAACTGAATGTAGATGAAATAGTTGATCGTGATATAAAACAAGATTTGTTATCTCAAATATCCGCAATTAATAAGACTCATAATATTTTAGCAAACTCAAAAGACAGTGTTGTTGATTTTGACCAAGCCCCTTTGGAAGATTTAATACCTGAAATAGCTTCTTCCTACATTCAAATTTCAGATCATTTAGGAATTCAGCCTTACAGAAGGACTTCCGTTAAACCATCGTTGTATTCACTACCTTTAAGTTATTTTGGTTTTTCAGGATATCTGAATCCATTTACGGGAGAAGCTCAGTATAATTACAAAAACCCTCCCTCCTCTCAGGCGATGACGGTCTCTCATGAAATTGCACATCAATTGGGTTTTGCTTCAGAAAGTGATGCAAATTTACTAGGCATATATAACGGATTGAAATGCCCCAATTATTGGGTCAATTATAGCGTTCAACTTTCCCTATTACAGTACACTTTATCAGAGTACTTAAAAAGTCATCCTGAAGATAAAGAAACGTTGGTCAATAAATTGAATCCTGGTATTTTGTTGCAATACAGTAATAGATCTAAGTATTGGGATCAATTTAACAACCCTTTAGAGCCAATTATCAAAGCAGCATACAGCCAATTCTTAAAATCAAATCAACAAGAACTTGGGATTAATTCTTATGGTAATTTCATTAAATCATGGGTAGCTTTAAATAAATCTCAACAACTTTATTGAATCCCCTTTTTTTTTCTATTTTCGTTGATAAACGATAATTGATTTAAAAATGAAAACCAAACTGATTAGTTTGGGAATGTTCTTCTTTGCTTTTTTCTTACAGGCTCAAGAATACTTTCCAAAAAATGATGGGGTGAAAACTCCGAAACACGATCGGGTGACTTTTGTGAATGCACATATTCAAGTCAGTCCCGACAAAGAGATTAAATCTGGTTATTTAATCATTGAAAACGGTAAAATCGTATCTGTTTCCTCAGGAAGCCCTAAAGCTGTTCAGGGAAAGGTTATCGATTTAAAAGGAAATTATATCTATCCTTCATTTATTGATGTTTTTGCAGATTTTAAAGTAGAAACGAAGAAATCGGGAAATAGAAATTGGTTTCGAACCCAATACAGTCCAGAAAAAAACGGATACTATTGGAACGATCATTTAAATCCTGAGTTTAGTGCTTTCGAGAATTTAAATTATGATCAAAAGATGGCAAAATCCTTGTTAAATCAAGGGTTTGGTGTGATTTCAGCTCAAAGAAAGGACGGTGTAGCTCGAGGAACTGCAGTTTTAGTTGCTTTAAACCAAAAAGGAGCTGATAACCTTAGAGTACTTGATCAACAGGTATCGCAACAATTTGGCTTTTCAAGAGCCAACAGTTCTAATCAAGCCTACCCAAATTCTCCTATGGGAATGATTGCTTTGATTCGACAATTTAATTATGATGCCAATTGGTTTATGAATCACCCTGAATTACAAGATGATTTTTCAATCGAAGCCTATAATAAAACAAGAAGTTTACCTCAATTTTTTGATGCTGGAGATAAAACAAAAATTCTGAGAGCTGCAAAAATTTCAAAAGAATTCAATTTAAACTACATCATTAAAGGAGGTGGTGATGAATATGAATATGCAGAAGCGATCAAATCAACTGGGAATCGTCTAGTAATTCCAATTAATTTTCCAGAAGCATATGACATGACTAATGTTTTTGCTCAAGATTATGTCTCTTTAGGTGAATTAAAACACTGGGAACAAGCAGCTTCCAATCCTGCGGTTTTGGCACAGTCTCAAATAGAATTTGCTCTCACAACGGCAGATTTAAAAAACGTGAAGGACTTTCGAACCAATTTAATCAAAGCTATTGGTCATGGGTTATCCAAGGAAGACGCTTTGAAATCGCTAACGACAGTGCCAGCAAGTTACTTAGGAAAGAGTGATGAATTAGGTACTTTAGAAGAAGGGAAATGGGCAAACTTTGTGGTAAGTTCAGGTGATATTTTTGAAACTAAAACTACACTTTATCAAAATTGGGTTCAAGGAGAACAGAATATTATCAAACCTTGGTCTACTGATGATTTAAGAGGGAATTACGCTATTAATTTAGGGGATAAAACTTATCAAATGCAACTTTCAGGGACTCCCGAGAACTTGAAAGCTTCATTAAAATTAGACAGCGTTAAGATTTCAACAAAATTTGAACTTAAAAATGATTGGTTATCTCTTGTATTACCAACAGAATCTAAAGATCAATTTATTTTGTTGAACGGGCCTGTTTCTAAAAAGGGAATTCAAGGAGGTACGGCTAAACTTGCAGATGGAAGTCAAGAGATTTGGACTGCTGAAAAAACTGGAAGCATTGAATCAAAAACAAAAGGGAATGATCAAAAGGAAGAGACAATTGAGAATTCACCTGCTGTAACATACCCAAACATGGCCTATGGAAGTAGTTCGATGAGAGAACAAAAAACTTATTTAATTAAAAATGCAACTGTCTGGACCAACGAAGATGATGGAATCCTGCAGGAAACAGATGTATTAGTTAAAAATGGGAAGATAGCCAAGGTTGGACAAAATCTTAAAGCATCAGGCGCCACGGTAATCGATGGAACCGGAAAACACCTTACTACGGGAATTATTGATGAACATACACATATTGGAGCTAACGGAATTAATGAAGGTGGACACAATTCTTCGGCAGAAGTATCCATCGAACACGTCATTAATGCTGAAGATGTAAATATCTACAGAAACCTTGCAGGAGGGGTTACCACAGCTCAAATTCTTCATGGATCTGCAAATCCAATCGGAGGACAGTCCGCAATTATTAAAATGAAATGGGGAGAAACTCCAGATAACCTAATTATAAGTAATTCTCCAAAATTCATAAAATTCGCACTTGGTGAAAACGTAAAGCAATCCTGGAATCCTGTAGGTTCTGGACGTTTTCCACAAACAAGAACTGGTGTAGAACAATTGTATATTGATTATTTTACAAGGGCCCAAAAATATTTGGATAATAAAAATAACGGAGTTGATCAACGTGTAGATTTAGAAATGGAAACATTGTCTGAAATACTTTCTGGGGACCGTTTTATTTCCTGTCATTCATACGTGCAATCGGAAATCACTATGATGATGAGGGTCGCAGATCAATTTGATTTTAGAATGAATACCTTCACCCATATTCTTGAAGGATACAAAGTAGCCGATAAAATGAAAGAACACGGTGTTGGAGCATCGACTTTTTCGGATTGGTGGGCATATAAATTCGAAGTCAATGATGCAATCCCATATAATGGAGCTATTATGCACGATGTTGGACTTACTGTTGCATTTAATTCTGATGATGCTGAAATGTCAAGAAGGTTGAATCAAGAAGCTGCAAAGGCTATGAAATACGGGGGAGTATCTGAAGAAGAGGCATGGAAATTTGTAACTCTGAACCCTGCAAAGCTTCTTCACATAGATGATCGATTAGGAAGTATCAAAGTTGGAAAAGATGCCGATTTAGTCCTTTGGGATTATCACCCTATGGAAGCGAGATCAAAAGCTCAGTTTACTATGGTTGAAGGAGCAATCTATTTCTCTGTAGATCAAGACAAGCAAATGAGAGCTTCAAACGAAATGGAGAAAAACAGAATCATCGGTAAGATGATTAGTGCGAAGAATAAAGGGGTTAAAACTATTGAACCAGTCAAAACCATACCTACAGAATACGAATGTGAAACCTTAGAACTTTAATGATCATGAAAAAGTTAAAATATATTTTTACGTTAATTGTTCTTAGTACTGTAAGTACAATTTATGGACAACAGACTCCTGGAAATAAACAAACGGAGTCCATTTTAATTAACAATGTAACTATACATGTTGGTAATGGTGAAGTAATCGACCAAGGTTCTGTTGGGTTCCAAGATGGAAAATTATCATTTGTTGGCTTAGCTACTGATGCTCCTAGTGATTACACAAATGTAATTGACGGAACTGGTCAGCATGTTTATCCTGGATTTATTGCACCAAATTCTACCTTAGGCTTAGTTGAAATTGATGCTGTAAAAGCAACTGATGATGAAGCGGAAATGGGGACTTTTAACCCAAATATTCGTTCAATTGTAGCCTATAATGCGGAAAGTAAGGTAGTCGAATCCGTAAGGCCTAATGGCGTATTAATGGCTCAAATTACACCACGAGGAGGAGTTTTTGCCGGAAATTCGAGTATTGTTCAACTCGACGCATGGAATTATGAAGATGCAACCCTAAAATACGATGATGGTAACCACATTTATTGGCCGAGTATGCATCGTTATAATTATCGTTCTGGAACAGTTCGTGCGAACAAGAATTACAGCAAACAAATAAGTCAAATTCAAACTGAACTGGAAGGAGCAAAAACTTATCTTAGTGGAAATCGTGCTGAGAACGATCTCAAACTAAATGCTTTGGACGCCGTGTTTAGTGGAACTCAAAAAGTGTATATCCATACCAACGGAGCACATGAAATGCTCGATGCTATGAGAATGATGCAAGATTTGGACTTAAATGATTATGTTTTTGTAGGTGGGTTTGAATCTTTTAAAATTATTGATCAATTAAAAGCAAATAATGTACCTGTTCTATTAAAACGTGTTCACTCTTTGCCAAATTCAGTTGATGAAGATGTTAGGCTTCCTTTTAAAGTTGCAGCTGAATTGGTTCAGGCTGGAATACTTGTAGGATTAGAAAATACTGGCTCAATGGAACGTATGCAAACAAGAAATCTTCCATTTTACGCTGGAACTGCAGTTGGATATGGTATTAGTTATGAACAAGCTCTTCAAACAATAACTTTAAACACTGCTACAATTTTAGGAATTGAGGATTGGTGTGGATCAATTGAAGTTGGAAAAGACGCTACCTTGTTTGTTTCTAAAGGAAATGCATTAGAGATGTCGGGAAATAATTTGACCCATGCTTTTGTTCAGGGCCGAGCTATTTCGCTAGAAACTCACCAAACAGAACTCTATCACCGTTATATGAATAAATACAATAGTGAAAAGTAATTTAAAAGCCCTCTGATTGAGGGCTTTTTTTTATTTTTGTGTTTATGACAGATGTGATTACAAGCACAAAGAATTCCTTCGTTAAAGACTTATTGAGTTTACAAGAGAAGTCCAGGAATAGGAAAAAAAATCAATCATTCTTACTTGAAGGGGAAAGAGAATTGAATCTAGCAATCAAGTATGGCTATGAGATAGAGTTCCTTGTTATTTGTCCTGAAATAATTTCACCCAACTCCACCTTTACAGAAAATGGAAACTTTAAGTTTTTGAATGTTTCTAAACAGGTCTACAGTAAATTAGCTTATAGAGGATCAACCGAAGGTATAATGGCCAAGGTGGGCTTTAAAAGTCATGATTTGAATAATTTATCTTTGTCAAACAACCCTTTAATATTGGTAGCTGAAGCTCCGGAAAAACCTGGTAATATAGGTGCTTTACTTCGTACAGCTGATGCCGCAAATATTGATGCTGTAATCATTGCTAATCCTAAGACTGACTTGTACAACCCGAATATAATCAGATCCTCGATAGGCTGCGTTTTTTCAACGCAAATTGGCGTAGGTAATACTCAGGAAGTTCTATCATTTTTAAGAAAAAAGGACATTAAGATCTATTCTGCTGCTTTAAAGCAAGATTCTGAACCTTATTATAAAATTGATTTTTCAAAACCCTCTGCTATTGTTGTTGGAACCGAATCAACAGGTTTGAGTGATCTGTGGTTGAATCAATGTGATTCCAAGGTGATTATTCCGATGGAAGGTGCGATTGACTCGATGAATGTTTCTGTATCAGCAGCTGTATTAATTTTTGAAGCTAAAAGACAAAGAATATGATAATATATTATGTAGTAATAACAATTATTATTGTTGATTATCTTTTTAACACCTGGCTAAATACACGAAATCATAGAGCATCTCAGGCGAACCTTCCCGATAGCCTGAAAGATATTTACGATGCAAAAGAGTATAAGAAAAGTATGGATTATCAGGCAGCTAAATATAAAGTAACCCGCTTATCAGGTCTGCTGAGTTTAGTCGTTAGTTTAATTTTTATTCTAGCCGGAGGATTTAAGTGGCTCAATGATTTGGTGTATTCCTTTGAGTTCTCTGAATTATTGACCTCTTTATTGTTCTTCGCCTTATTAGGAATGGGATCTTATATCATTAATTTACCCTTCTCTTACTACAAAACTTTCAAAATTGAGTCCGAATATGGCTTTAATTTAATGACCAAAAAAACATTTTGGATGGACCAATTTAAAGGAAGTATGTTGACGATAGTCTTGGGTGGAGTGGTTTTGAGTTTGGTGATTTTCATTTACCAAAACCTTCAAGAAGACTTTTGGTGGTTGGCATGGATACTTATTAGTTTGATAAGTGTATTTATCACTTTTTTTTACAGCAGCCTAATTGTTCCTCTATTTAATAAACAAATACCTCTAGAGGACGGAGAATTAAAATCAAAGATTACTGAACTTTCAGAAAAATTAAAATTTAACCTTGATAATATTTTTGTTATTGATGGTTCAAAAAGATCCACAAAGGCAAACGCTTATTTCTCAGGTTTTGGTGCTAAAAAGAGAATTGTGCTGTTCGACACACTTATAAACGATTTAGATACCGATGAAATCCTAGCGGTTCTCGCTCATGAAATTGGTCATTACAAAAAAAAACATGTAGTTATAAATATGTTATTAACCATGGGGCTAACGGGTGTAATGCTATGGGTTTTTTCCTTACTTGTCGGAAACGATTTAATTGCGCAATCCTTTGGAATTGAAAGTGCCAACTTTCATATTGGATTGGTGATCTTTTCCTTCCTTTATCAACCCATTTCAGAACTTACTGGTATTGGAATAAATTACCTTTCGAGACAATTTGAATATCAAGCCGACAACTTTGCAAAACACTGCACTAGAGGCGAAGATCTAATTGAATCATTGAAAAAGTTAAGCAGAAAGAGTTTATCAAACCTTACTCCTGACTCAGTTTATGAATTTGTGCACTATTCACACCCAAATCTAGAAAAACGTATCAAAGCACTTAAAGTCTAAATTTTGTAAATTTATACTATGACCTATAATCTAACGGTAGAAGAAGAAAATAAGGAAATCGCAATGCGCTATAAGGACCTTTTAAAAGGAACTTATCAAATTCTTTCAGAAGAAGATAAAGTATTAATACGTTCTGCTTTTGATTTGGCCGTTGAGGCGCATAGCGATCAAAGACGTAAAAGTGGTGAACCTTACATATTTCATCCAATTGCAGTTGCTAAAATAGTGGCCTATGAAATTGGTCTAGGTGCTACTTCCATTGCCTCCGCCCTACTTCATGACGTCGTAGAGGATACTCATTTCAGTCATGACGATATTAATAAGCAATTTGGGGAAAGAGTTTCTTTGATCGTAAAGGGATTAACCAAAATTTCACGATTGAGTAAGGAACAAGATGAGTCTATTCAAGCCGAAAATTTTAGAAAAATGTTGCTTACCTTAAATGAGGATGTACGCGTTATTCTAATTAAGATTGCAGATCGTTTGCACAACATGCAAACAATGGATGCCATGCCCGCGCATAAGCAGCTTAAAATATCTTCTGAAACCTTATATATTTACGCTCCCCTAGCCCATAGACTTGGCTTGTATAATATCAAAACAGAACTCGAGGATCTCGGACTAAAATACACCGAACCAGAGGTCTATAATGATATTCTCAACAATATAAAAGACAGTAAGGAAGAACAAGAAGCTTATATTGAAAGCTTTACTTCAAAAATTCAACAAACCCTGGATGATCAAGGTTTTAAATACACGATTAAAGGGAGAAGTAAGTCGATTTACTCGATACGCAGGAAAATTCTAAAACAAGGGGTTACTTTTGATGAAGTATACGACAAATTTGCCATTCGAATTATTTATAAAAGTTCAGAGAAGGAAGAGAAATTTGATGCCTGGAAAATCTATTCAATCGTAACGGACCATTACAAACCTAATCCAAGTCGATTACGAGACTGGATTTCTCAACCCAAATCAACCGGTTATGAAGCCCTACATACCACGGTTATGGGGCCAAAAGGAAATTGGGTTGAAGTTCAGATAAGGTCTGAAAAAATGGATGAAATTGCTGAAAAAGGATATGCCGCCCATTTTAAATATAAGCAAGGTAGTGTTGATGAAAACGGACTAGAATCGTGGCTAAATCGATTAAAAGAAACCCTTGAGAATCCAAATGTAAATGCTGTAGATTTTGTTAAGAATTTTAAGCTCAATTTATACAGTAAAGAAATTTTTGTTTTCACTCCAAACGGTGAGATTAAAGCCCTTCCTAAGGGAGCCTCTGCTCTAGATTTTGCCTTTTCTATTCACACCGATATAGGACTTAAATGTAGAGGTGCAAAGATCAATGGTAAATTGGTCACTATTGATCATGAGCTCAATTCTGGAGACCAAGTAGAAATTATTACAGCCTCTACTAAAAAGCCAAACAGTCGATGGTTGGATTTTGTGATTACATCAAGAGCGAGGACCAAAATCAAAAATGCTTTAAAGGAAGATGAAAAGTTAATTGCTGAAGAAGGAAAACAGATTCTCGTTAGAAAATTAAGACATCTAAAAATTGACCTAAGCGAGAAGGTTGTTAATGAGCTGGGAAATTATTTTAACCTGAAAACTTCATTTGATCTATTTTATCAAGTGGGTACGGGAAGAATTGAGAACAAGGATATCAAAGAATTTGTCAATCAAAGGTCTAATGCCTTGGTCAACTTCTTTAAAAAAACCATCAAGCGGGGAACATCTCCGGGTGCCCTCAAAGAAGCAGATGAAAAAACCCATGAATATGACACCTTAGTTTTCGGAGACGATGAACAAACCTTAGATTTTAGTTTTGCTAAATGTTGTAATCCTATTCCTGGAGATCAAGTTTTTGGCTTCACAACAGTATCAGATGGAATTAAAGTGCATCGGATGGATTGTCCCAATGCCATCAGCCTGCAATCAAATTACGCCTATCGCATTATAAAGGCTGTATGGGTAGACTCTTCAGAAAAAGAGTTCAAAGTAAGCCTCGGTATAACTGGGGTAGACAACATGGGCTTAGTCAATGAATTGACACGGATTATTTCGTCAAATATGAATGTTAATATACACAACATTAAATTCGAAGGAATCAAGGGCCTATTTCAAGGAGAAGTGACCATAAGTATTAAGAATACGAAACAGCTAAAT
This sequence comes from Flavobacteriaceae bacterium, assembly GCA_049606855.1. Taxonomy (GTDB): domain Bacteria; phylum Bacteroidota; class Bacteroidia; order Flavobacteriales; family Flavobacteriaceae; genus JBELHR01. The sequence goes on from JBMYVY010000001.1 coordinate 252,733, forward strand.
AGACTGATTAAGCAAATTCAAAAAATTGATGGAGTTAAATCTGTTAAACGGTTTACCAAATAAAAAAAAAGCTTAATTTTACCCCTTAAGTCATTTATATGAGTGAATTAAATCAACAAGAAATAGTAAAGAATGTATTCGTCAATTTTCTAGAGGCGAATAAACACAGGAAGACTCCTGAACGCTTTGCTATACTGCAAGAAATCTATGATTTAGATGATCATTTTGATATTGAATCGTTGTATATCAATATGAAAAACAAGAATTATCGGGTATCACGAGCAACGCTTTATAACACCATAGAATTACTTCTAGAATGCGGTTTAGTAAGAAAGCATCAATTTGGCCAAAACCAAGCACACTATGAAAAAAGTTATTTTGACAAACAACACGATCATGTCATATTAACAGATTCAGGTGAAGTTATGGAGTTTTGTGATCCTAGAATTCAAACAATTAAGAAAACAATAGAAGAAATATTCAATATAGACATACATAATCACTCTTTGTATTTCTATGGAACAAAAAAAGAAAACAAGGCTTAATTCATGGCAGTAGATTTATTATTAGGTCTTCAATGGGGAGACGAAGGAAAAGGGAAAATCGTTGATGTTCTTACAAAAAACTACGATTTAATTGCAAGATTTCAAGGTGGACCCAATGCAGGCCATACTTTGATTTTTGACGGGCAAAAACATGTATTGCATACCATTCCATCAGGAATTTTTCATGATAACGCAACAAATATTGTGGGTAATGGTGTGGTTATTGATCCCGTAATTTTTAAGAAAGAGCTGGACAATTTAGCTCCATATAATCTTGACCTGAACAAAAAATTAGTAGTCTCTAGAAAAGCGCACTTAATTCTACCAACGCATCGTTTATTGGATGCTGCCTCTGAAGCTGCTAAAGGTAAAGCTAAAATTGGATCAACCTTAAAAGGAATCGGCCCAACTTATATGGATAAGACGGGAAGAAATGGTATGAGAGTTGGTGATTTGGAATTGTCGGATTGGAAAGCGCGTTATGAGGCTTTAACCAAAAAGCACTTGAACATGTTAAGCCATTACAATGTTGATCTCGATTATAATTTAGATGAACTGGAAGCAGAGTTTTTTATAGGTGTTGAGCGCTTAAAAGAACTAGCATTTGTAGATAGTGAAGAATATATGTATCAAGCCATTTCTAGTGGAAAGAAAATATTAGCAGAAGGAGCTCAAGGTTCTCTATTAGATATTGATTTTGGAACTTATCCATTTGTAACATCATCTACAACCACTGCAGCTGGAGCCTGTACGGGATTAGGAGTTGCTCCAAATCAGATTGGAAGTGTATTTGGTATTTTTAAAGCTTATACAACTCGTGTAGGTTCTGGCCCCTTCCCTACAGAGTTATTCGATGAAGATGGAGCAACGATGGCTAAAGTGGGTCATGAATTTGGCGCCACTACAGGTAGACCAAGAAGGTGTGGATGGCTGGATTTGATTGCTTTGAAATATGCCGTGCAAGTTAATGGAGTTACTGAGCTCATGATGATGAAGGCTGATGTATTATCCGGCTTTGACACTTTAAAAGTGTGCACCGCTTACAAGTACAAAGGCGAAATTATAACTCATTTCCCTTATAATATTGAGCCCGAAAATGTTGAGCCAATTTATACAGAATTCAAAGGTTGGAAAGAAGATTTAACTCAAATGAGCTCTCCCTCTGAGTTCCCTGAAGCATTAAATGATTATATCGCATTTATTGAAAAGGAAACAGTAGTTAGAATAACCATTGTTTCAGTTGGTCCTGATAGAAATCAGACCATTAAAAGATAAAAAAAAGGGAGCTATTTGAGCTCCCTTTTTTTTTGACTAACTCAAAAAATAAACAACAAGGTTTTTGTTTATAAATTTAAAGTTAGGGCTAAGGTTTTATTAGCATTATGACATTAATCATAGTACTAAAAAAAGCCTCTCCGTATTGGAGAGGCTTTGATATTTGTACTAATATATATTCTTAGTTAAAGATATATCTTAAACCTACTTGCATTTGCCATCTAGAAGCTAATGAAGTATCATATACAAAAGTTGATTGATTCTCACCTGTGAATGAATAGGTAGGAGTTCCAGCTCCATCAACAGAAACACCCACGGGTTGAACTGCATTAGGTTGTTGTACCAGACCCCAGTTTGAATTCAATAAGTTACCGAAGTTCAAAATATCCATTGAGAATTGAATCTTGTTCTTATCATTCAATTTGTAGTCTTGTAGCCATTTAATATCCCAACGACCTCTCCAAGGTGCAATCGCAGCATAACGCTCTACATACTCTCCTCTAATATCTGATAAATAAGGGTCTTGTTCAATAAACTCATTGAAAGCAGCACCTTGTCCTCCAGCTGCCCAATTCATCTGATCAATTTCTGACTCAGTTGGAACGTATAATAAATCATTTAAGTTAGATCCATCTCCGTTGATATCTCCACCATAGGTATAAGAATAACGTCCTCCTTGAGCATACTCAGCAAAGGCAGATATTGTAGTTCCCCACTTATCATTTCGGCCATAATTCCATCCTTTTGATGCTACAGCGATAATTCTATGTGTATCCCCGTATTTAGAATAACCTAATACATCAGCGTTTGCATCTCCCATCACTGGGTTAAAAGTAAACGCATCTCCTGTAATTTCAGCTTCAATTGAGTTAACGTCTTTTGCGTTTAAGTAATTATACGCTGCCTGAAGATAAAGTCCATTATCAAATGATTTTTGAACTTTTGCAGAGGCATTCCAAATGCGTCCTTTATCTGTATTTGTAAACACATAGTTTGCATTTCCAAATCCGTTTGCAACATCAGTTGGTAAATAAACCGGTCTATTGTCTACTCCTTGTAAAGTTCCTGAAGGAGTTGTAATTCCCCAGTTCTGAACATGGGCACCATTTAAGTCCTTAGTATAAGAGAAATCTCCAGTTACTACCCAACCATTGTTAAGTTTCTTATCTAATCCAAGAGAAGTTCTCCACACTTGAGGCCACGTGAAATCAGGATCTACAGTTTGATAGAACCAAAAGTTAGGGTTAGCAATTTGGTTGTTTAACCACACAAATGGGAAACGACCTGTAAAAATTCCTGTTCCTCCTCTAACTTGAAGGGTTTTGTCTCCATTTACATCCCAGTTGAATCCAACTCTTGGTGACCATAGTGGCTTACCTGTAGGCATTTTAGTGGAATCGAACAACACCTCTTCTCCAGTTGAAGGGTCAACATAAGGAAGTTCTGGCATATAATCTGCACCATAGTTATCTATAAACTCCTGAGCTTTTTCAGAGGAGTTAAAATACAATGGCATATCCGCTCTTAATCCAAAAGTCAATTTTAATACATCTGAAGCATTCCACTCATCTTGGAAGAAGAAAGCCAACTGACCAACATTCAATTCAGCCAATGACCAATTCGCAGCGTCATAAACCCCTTCAGCATTCGTCTGTGCATCCGAAAGAAGTCCATTAGCAATTGCAGCATCAAAAGCAGACATATCAGCAAAATCACCAAAGAAAGCACCAACATACCCTCTAGCATCTCCATATCCGTAAGCACCAAGGTTAAATGAGTTATCAAACATAAATTTCTCAAAAGAAAAACCACCAGTAATGGTATGATTCTTTACAGAATATGTCATGATATCAGTCACTTGATAAACTTGTTGATCTAATCGGTTATTGATTGAAAACGGCTCGTGTCCAGAAACGATATAGTTCGTTCCAGCACCATCCATAATTCTAAATGCAGGCATAGGTGACGACATCGCATCGCGGAAATCGTCAAAATGAGTATAACCTGCTTGAAATTTATTAGAAAGCTTATCACTCAATTGAGAGTTCCATTCTAATAAATAAGAATCTATATTATTATTGATCGTGTATCCTGAATTTTGAAACTGAAGAATCTGTGAATTAGGTCCTCTAAAACCAAGTGCTGAAGGGTGAGCAGGCTTATCTTTAGACGCTTTCAAGAAATTGTAAACAAACGAAACACGGTTGTTATCATTTATGTTCCAATCTAACTTAGCAATACCCTTAGTAGATTCAGAATTGTGCAAGAACCCTTCATAAGCCCCTGTCTGGTAACCAATAGAAGCCAATTGATTCTGAACATGTATTAAATCAGATTCTAATACTCTAGATTCATTAATATCCAAAGTCCCGTTTCCGTTGCTTGGAAGCCATTGCTGTCCTAAGTCTTGACGTGAGTCTGTTTCAAAGTTTGCGAAGAAGAATAATTTATTCTTAATAATTGGTCCACCGATAGAAAAACCATATTGTTTCTGTTCTAATTCCGGTACAAAAATATCTTCACCTTTAATCTTAGATCCAGTCATTCCTTCATTACGGAAAAATCCATAAGCAGTACCTGAAAACTCGTTGGTACCAGATTTAGTAACCGCATTTACCGCAGCTCCTGTAAAACCTGATAAGGTTACGTCATAAGGAGCAGTAGCTACAGAAATTTGATCAATGGCATCAAGTGAAATTGGTTGCGCATCAGTTTGACCTCCTGGGGTTGCAGCATCAAGACCGAATGGATTATTAAAAATTGACCCATCAAGAGTAAAGTTGTTGTACTGATCGTTTCTTCCACCAAATGATCCACCTGAAGCAGATGGCTCTAATCTTGTGAAATCTGAAGCAGATCTTGAAATCGTAGGTAAGTTGGTAATTTCACGTTTACCTACAGAAGTTTCTGAACCAGTTCTGTTATTATTAAAAGTAGAGTTTCTTCCACCAGTAATAACAACTTCTTGTAATTGTTCACTTTGTTCCACTAATTGAATATCTAAATCAAAGGCAGAACCCAGTTCTAAATAAATATCAGTAATTGAAATCGTTGAATAACCAACGTAACTTACCGTTACTGTATATGGTCCTCCAACTCTTAAATTTTGCAGGGCATAATAACCTTCATCTAAGGTCATCGTTCCAGATTTAGTTCCTGTCGGCATGTGCTGAACTAAAACATTTGCACCGTAAACACCTGCTCCTGTTTCATCCTTTACTTGACCTTGAATTTTAGAAGTTGTCACCTGTCCAAAGACAGAAACTCCTGAAAACAATGCAAACAAAAATGAAAATACGAGTAGTTTTTTCATAAAAGGGGTTTTTAAATTTGTGTTAATTTTAATTAATGATTTCTTAATAATCAGCGCAAAATTAGCACAAAAAAAAAGATGCCCAACCGGGCATCTTTAAGAAATTGTTAACAATAAATTGTTAATAACAGTCTCGATTATTGTTCACCAACAACTTCGAAAGTTAAATCAACAACTACAGTTCTATGTAAACGAATGATTGCGTTATATTTACCTAAACGCTTCACTGAACCTCCTGTAACTTTAATGTACTTTCTGTCCAATTCCACTCCATTTTTTGCAATTGCTTCAGCTACATCAGCATTTCCAACAGATCCAAATAATTTTGCTCCAGCACCAGCTTTTGCTACAATTTTAATATCCATTGCCTTAACCTGATCCGCTACCTTAGTTGCGTCTTCTATAATCTTAGCTTCTTTATAAGCACGTTGCTTTAAATTTTCAGCTAAAACTTTCTTTGCAGAAGGTGTTGCTAAACTAGCAAAACCTTGAGGGATTAAGAAATTTCTCCCGTAACCATTCTTTACTGTTACGATATCATCTTTAAATCCTAAATTATCTACGTCTTTTCTTAATATTACTTCCATGATGTTTCCTGCTTTATTACTTTAATAAATCTCCAACATATGGCATTAATGCCAAGTGACGAGCTCTTTTGATAGCTACAGCCACTTTACGTTGATACTTTAAAGATGTTCCAGTTAATCGACGAGGTAAAATCTTACCTTGCTCGTTTACTAAATACATTAAGAAATCAGCATCCTTATAATCAATATACTTGATACCACTTTTCTTAAAACGACAGTATTTAGCTTCCTTTTTAGTTTCAATGTCTAACGGAGTAAGGTACCTTACATCACCTTGCTTTCCTCCTTTTGCTTGTTGTTCTATAGATGCCATAATACTTATTTTTTTGCAGTTTTAAGACGTTCTCTTCTCTTTTCAGCCCATGCAGAAGCATGCTTGTCAAGTTTTACTGTTAAATAACGCATAACGCTATCATCTCTTCTGAATTCTAATTCAAATGGAGAAACTACAGTTCCTTCAGCATTAAACTCAAATAAGTGGTAAAATCCACTTTTTTTCTTTTGGATAGGATACGCTAATTTTTTTAGCCCCCAGTCCTCTTTCGAAATCATTTCGGCACCTTTAGAAACCAAATAGTCCTCAAACTTTTGTACTGTTTCCTTTATCTGAGTTTCAGATAAAACGGGATTCAAAATGAAAACAGTTTCGTAATGATTCATAATTAATAATTAAATAAGTTATTTTTCAAGGCTGCAAATTTACATAAATTTTTAGAATAAACACTAGTAAACACAAAAATCTTAGAAGGCTTCTCTAGAGGTAATCCATGTTCCTTGCTGCTGATAATTACCAAAACCTATATCTAACCTGAAGTTAAGGTTAATTTCATCCACCAATCTAAACCTCAAACCTAATCCGCCGCCGTATTTCATATCTTGAGTGAAAGGAATTTCTCCGAAAACATTTCCAACACCAAAAAAAGCAGTCATTCCTATTCTCCACCATATCTCTTGACGATATTCCGCTTGAAAAAGCATCAATTGCTCATCAATAAATCGATTCGGTTGCCCTATAGATCTTAATCTATTCTTACCACCGAGCTGATTTAGCTGATAAAATGGAACATTACCAGACTTATTATGGTACAAATAATTTAGGGCAAGTATTTTTTTATCTTCTTCTAGGGGGATAAAATACCTAGCATCAACAAAAAAATGATTGAACTCATATTGTCCAGGATAATACACAAAGGCAGTCGTGATAAAACTACCTTTACTTGGGTAAATAATATCATCTCGAGTATCATATTTCAGAACCGGTCCTAATCCAGGAGTAAATCCTCCCTCATAACCATTAACGCTTTCGTTCAAAGCATCCCCTTCGATCTTATCAAAGTCATTGTATTGTACGTCAAACCTTAGCCCTGCAAACCATTTGGGATTTAGAGCGTAACTCATCTCTCCAATAGCTCCAAAAATCTTATTAAAATAAGCCGAACTGTCTTGAGGTTGGGTTTGATTAATACCATAATATGTATTGGGAGTATATGTGAAGAAACCTGAGGCGAATATATTCCATCTACCAAGGCCAAATAAAATGAGGCTCAAGTCGGCATCATACATTCCCTTTGTACTTATTTCCAAAGAGGGTATTAAACTAGTTGGTCTGAAGTATTCTCCCTCTTTATCTCTTTTCCAAGTCAAAATAGGCATTACACCGACACTCAATCCGGTTTGTTCACTATAATCTCCTGTAGGATAAAAAACCATAGAAAAATCCTCATTCTTACTATTGACCGTCAAAATATCAATAAGCTTATCCACCAAAGCGAACTCAGTAGTATCATTGACCTGCTGACCATAACTTGTTGATACTGTCAATAACAATAATAATATGAACGTTACCTCCCTTTTCATAAAAAAAGCCGATTTCAATGAATCGGCTAATTGTATTATTTATTTCCCTTAGCGTAATCGGCTAAAAACTTTTCCAATCCTATATCTGTTAGCGGATGCTTTAACAAGCCCGTGATTGCGCTCAATGGCCCCGTCATTACATCTGCACCAATTTTAGCACAGTCAATAATATGCATGGTGTGGCGAACGGATGCAGCTAAAATTTCTGTTCCATAGCCATAGTTGTCATAAATCAATCGAATTTCGTTGATCAGGTTTAATCCATCAGTAGAAATATCATCTAAACGACCAATAAACGGAGAAACGTAAGTTGCACCTGCTTTGGCAGCTAATAAGGCTTGACCTGCAGAAAATACTAAAGTAACGTTAGTTTTGATCCCTTTATCTGAAAAATATTTACAAGCTTTTACGCCTTCAGCTGTCATTGGAAGTTTCACCACAATTTGCGGATTAAGAGCAGCAAGTGCTTCCCCTTCTTCTATCATTCCTTGAAAATCAGTTGAAATAACCTCTGCACTAACATCACCATCAACTAATTCACATATAGTTTTGTAATGATTAATGATGTTTTCTTGACCTGTAATCCCTTCTTTTGCCATAAGGGAAGGGTTGGTAGTCACTCCATCTAAAATTCCAAGAGACTGGGCCTCTTCTATTTGAGCTAGATTAGCTGTATCGATAAAAAATTTCATGTATATATTTGTAAAGTTACAGCACAAATATACATTTTTCTATTGGAAAGGATTTGAGATAAAAAAGGAAAGTTTAGAGAAGAAAAAATGGCAAGCGATCTACATCACACTGCTACAACCAAGTACCCTTGCTGCGTTCCCGCCCTGGGGGATTCCGAGGGAGCTAGTTGTGTAGGACTTGCCGCTGCAAAGATAGAAACTTTTTCAAGTTTTCACAGTGTTTTTTAATTAATTTATGCCTCTAAAAATAAATTATTAACTTTCAACTTTCTAGTTGTAACAATTCACTTAGAATTCGACATATAGTCACTAATTAAAACTTTAAAATAAAATGGAAAATCAAACCACATCATCAAAATCCATAATGCTGAATTATGGTCTTTACCTAGGTATTGCTGGAATTTTAATACAAGTAATTATTTATGCTCTAGGTCTTTCTTATGAGCAACCATGGTATGCTGGAGTAATTGGTTTCGTTATTACAGCAGTCCTAATTTTCATGGGATCTAAAGCTTTCAGAACGGCTAATAATGATTTATTAGGGTTTGGAGAAGGTTTAAAAATTGGAATGGGGATTGTATTAGTTGGGACCATCCTTGGACTCATTTATCAGCAAATATTTATTAACGTAATTGAGCCTGATTTTGTAGCAAATACAATGGAGATTGCGAAGCAAAATATGGTAGAACAAAATATGACTAGTGAGCAAATTGATGCAGCAATGGAAATGTCTGCAAAATTTTCATCTCCGCTTATGCAAATGGCCTTCGGTTTAATTTGGTCATTATTTGTTGGTTTTATTATATCTTTGATTACTTCTTTGATATTAAAACGAACAGAAGAATAAAACTAAACACTTATGAATATATCGGTAGTCATTCCTTTATTAAACGAAAGAGAATCTTTACCTGAATTATATGATTGGATTGTATCGGTGATGCAATCCAATCACTTTTTATATGAAATCTTATTTATCGATGATGGATCCACCGATGGATCATGGGATTATATTGAAAGCTTGGCCAAAGGACACCAAGAGGTAAAGGGAATTAAATTTTCAAGAAACTTTGGGAAGTCACAAGCACTAAACGCTGGTTTTAAGCAAGCTAAGGGTGATGTTGTCATCACCATGGATGCCGACTTACAAGATTCCCCAGATGAAATTCCAGAACTTTATAAACTTATTACTGAACAAGGTTTTGATTTGGTTTCGGGCTGGAAACAAAAACGCTATGATTCTAAAATTAGAAAAAACATTCCCTCAAAATTATTTAATTGGGCTGCAAGAAAATCCTCGGGCTTAAAGTTAAATGATTTTAATTGCGGACTCAAAGCCTATAAGAAAGAAGTCATCAAAAACATAAATGTCTTCGGCGAAATGCATCGTTACATCCCCGTTCTTGCAAAAAATGCAGGATTTAACCTCATAGGGGAAAAAGTAGTAAGTCATCAAGCTAGAAAGTATGGGGAAACTAAGTTTGGGATCGATCGATTTATTAATGGGTTTCTGGATTTAATAACCATTAGCTTTATCTCAAGATTTGGAAAGCGACCAATGCATCTTTTTGGATCTTTAGGAAGTTTAATGTTTCTTATTGGTTTTTTTATTGCCTTATACGTTGGTCTTAAAAAATTGTACTTCGTGTTTTATCTTGATGAAGTCGCTCCCTTAGTAACTTCAAGCCCTTGGTTCTATATTGCATTAATCAGTATGGTGATTGGTAGTCAATTGTTTATTGCAGGGTTTTTAGGTGAACTTATTCTCAGAACAAGACAAAAAGAAGCCCGATATTATATAGAGAAAACATTGTAAATTTTGTAAATTTACACTTCTTAAAAATCAATTAAATGCTTAACGAAGAAATTAAATATGCTGCTGAGCAGTGGCTAGAACCTTCATTTGATTCCGCAACTAGAAAAGAAGTAGCAAACTTATTCGAAAACAATCCGCAAGATTTGGTGGAACGGTTTTATAAGAATTTAGAGTTTGGTACAGGCGGTATGAGAGGAATGATGGGTGCTGGTACTAATAGAATCAATAAATATACGCTTGGTAAGGCCACTCAAGGTTTAGCCAATTACATAAAAGAAACTTGTCAAGGAGAAGACCTTAAAGTAGCTATCGCCTATGACTGTAGGCATAATTCGGATACTTTTGCAAAATTGGTTGCCGATGTACTTACTGCGAATGGGATTCATGTTTTCTTATTTGAAGATTTAAGACCAACTCCAGAACTTTCCTTCGCTGTTAGATATTTTAATTGTCAGGCAGGGATTGTATTAACAGCATCTCACAACCCCCCAGAATACAACGGTTATAAGGTATATTGGACCGATGGAGGTCAAATTGTTCCTCCTCAAGATGGAGAAATCATCGATGAAGTAAATCGTGTGAACTTTGATAAAATAAATTTTTCAGGGGATGATCGCTTGTTAACTTATGTGGGAAAAGAGGTTGATCGTGCATTTATTCAAGGCTCAATTGATAATACATGTGGTGATGTGCACGGTCGTGAAAACCTAAAAATTGTTTTTACTTCTTTACATGGAACCTCTATTAAACTTTTACCACAAACTTTAGCAGATGCAGGTTATACAGATGTAAATATCGTTGAAGAACAACGCGTTCCTAATGGAGATTTTCCTACTGTAGTTTCACCGAACCCTGAAGAAACAGAAGCCCTTTCCATGGCTGTTGACTTAGCAAACAAAATTGATGCGGAAATTGTTTTGGGAACTGACCCTGATTCTGATAGAATTGGTGTGGCAGTGAGAAACCTTAAAGGCGAAATGACCTTATTAAATGGTAATCAGACCATGGCAGTTATGACTGACTTCCTAGTGAATAAATGGAAAAATGAAGGGCGGATAAATGGGAAACAATTTGTTGGATCCACTATTGTTTCTACAGATTTAGTAAATCGTATTTGTGAAGCACAAGGTGTAGAGACTAAGATTGGTTTAACTGGTTTTAAGTGGATTGCCAAAATGATTCGAGATTTTAAAAATCTCGAATTCATCGGTGGCGGTGAAGAGAGCTTCGGTTATATGGTTGGAGACTTTGTTAGAGATAAAGATGCGGTAAGTGCAGGCCTCTTGGCTTGTGAAATAGCTGCTGATGCTAAATTTAAAGGAAGTTCATTTTATAAAGAATTACTTGAAATCTATGTAAAACACGGATTTTATAAAGAGCATCTTATTGCCTTAGTGAAAAAGGGAATGGATGGCGCTGAACAAATAGCCAAAATGATGGTAGAACTAAGAGAAAATCCTCTTACTGAAATAGATGGTTCAAAAGTTTTGAGAATCTGTGACTACCAAAGTGGTATGGAAACCAACCTTATTTCTGGTGAAAAGACTAAGATGGACATTCCGTTATCCAATGTTTTGATTTATCATACTGAAGATGGGTCTAAAATTGCTGCTAGACCAAGTGGAACAGAACCTAAAATTAAATTTTACTTCTCTGTTAATGCTTCATTAGACAGCATCGAAGATGCAGAGAAGGTAGAAAAACAACTGGACGAAAAAATCCAAAGAATCATCAAAGAAATGAAACTAAGTTAATGAGTAATTTCAAAAGAATAATGAATTATGCCAGGCCATACACCAAGTATGCCTGGCTTAATGTTTTTAGTAATATCCTTTATGCATTGTTCAATGTGCTTTCCGTTTTGGGGTTTATTCCCGTTTTAGGAATCCTGTTTGGACAAGAAAAAAAAGTATATTCTAAGCCTGTATATAACGGAATCTCAGATTTATATTCCTTTCTTGAAGGAAGTTTGAATTATGAAGTGACCAAAATTATGCAAGATGAAGGCATCAATTCCGCACTTCTATTTATCTGTATTTTATCTTTTAGTCTATTCTTTTTTAAGAACCTTTTCCGTTATGGTGCGTCTTTTTTCTTGGCCTACCTTAGAAATGGTGTCATTAAAGATTTAAGAGATGTATTGTATGCAAAAATTGTCAGCCTACCTCTCTCCTATTTCTCGGATCAAAAAAAAGGAGATATTATGGCAAGAATGACTTCAGATGTTCAAGAAGTTCAAGTTTCTTATTTGAATTCAATTGAAGCTATTGTAAGAGAACCTCTGACAATCATTTTGACGCTGGCATCCATGTTTGCGATTAGTGCAAAACTTACCTTATTTGTGTTTATTTTACTTCCGGTTTCGGGAACACTAATTTCTGCAGTTTCCAAAAAACTGAAGGCCCAGTCACTTTTAGCTCAGCAGGAAACAGGAAATTTTATATCATTCCTAGAGGAGACCCTTGGAGGATTGAGAATTATCAAAGGGTTTGCCGCTGAAAAACGTTTAGAAAACAAATTCAATGAATCTACTGATCGGTTTTCAAAATTAATGACTAGCGTAATTCACCGAAGGGCACTTGCTTCTCCAATGAGTGAATTTTTAGGTTCGGCAACAATTATTACAATTTTATGGTTTGGTGGGAAATTGGTTTTGGGTGAAGACTCAGACATGACTCCGCAAGAATTTTTCGGTTATATAGGTTTGTTTTATCTCGTCCTAAACCCAGCAAAGGCATTGTCTACGGCATTTTATTCTATACAAAAAGGAAATGCTTCAGCAATGAGAATATTAGAAGTTTTGGATACGAATAACCCAATTAAAGAAGCTGAAAACCCTGTAGTAAAACACGAATTTAATTCCGCAATAAAATTTGAAAACATCTCCTTCAAATACGAAGATGATTATGTAATTAAAAGCTTCTCTTTAGATATTAATAAAGGACAGACAGTTGCTCTTGTAGGTCAGTCAGGAAGCGGGAAATCAACCCTGGCAAATCTAATTACTAGATTCTACGATGTCTCTAAGGGAGCGATTTCCATAGATAAAGTAAATATCAAAGATTTAGAGACCAAATCTTTAAGAAGTTTAATGGGTATAGTTACTCAAGATTCTATTTTATTTAATGACACCGTTGCAAACAACATATCTTTAGGGAAACCCGATGCAAGTTTTGAAGAAATTCAAGAGGCGGCAAAAATTGCCAATGCCCATGACTTCATTATGGAGCTACCTGATGGTTATCATACCAATGTGGGTGATGGAGGAAACAAATTATCAGGAGGACAGAAACAACGTCTATCCATTGCACGGGCTGTACTGATAAATCCTCCAATCATGATTCTTGATGAAGCGACTTCAGCTTTAGATACGGAGAGTGAAAATTTAGTACAACAAGCACTCGATAACATGATGTTCCATAGGACCTCTTTGGTTATTGCGCATAGATTATCAACAATTCAAAAAGCCGATCTCATTGTAGTGATGCACAAAGGAGAAATTGTTGAACAAGGGAAACACGACGATCTTATCGCTTTAGAAGGAGAGTATTACAAACTTGTAAATATGCAATCTTTATAATTTAGTCTGGAGGCCTAGCTTTTGGCCTTCAGCATACATTAAATCTTTTGCAGACTCAATATCATTGGGAATAAGTCCCTCAAGAATAGCTTCTTTGATGCGTTCTTTAATAATTCCTATTTCCGGTCCTGGCTTGAGTTCAAAACTTTCCATGATCATTTCTCCGGTCACAGGGGGTTGAAAATTTCTTACACGATCTCGCTCCTCAATTTCTTTAAGTTTATCACGGACTACTTTGAAGTTATTGTGATACCTTTTAAATTTTACAGGGTTCTTCGTCGTGATATCCGCTTCACAAAGTTTCATTAAGTCTTCTACATCATCCCCAGCATCAAAAATCAATCTTCTAACGGCAGAATCAGTAACATTCTGAGCCAAAACTATAGGCCTAGAACTTAAAAAAACCATTTTCTGTACAAACTTCATCTTTTGATTTAAAGGCATTTTCAAACGCTTAAAAAGCTTGTAAACCATTTTTGAACCAACAAATTCATGAGCGTGAAAGGTCCATCCTGTTCCTTTTACAAATTTCTTAGTAGGTGCTTTACCTATATCGTGCAAAAGAGCAGCCCATCTCAACCATAAATCATCTGTGGTCTGAGCAATATTATCAACTACCTCTAAACTGTGATAAAAATTATTCTTATGGCTTTGGCCTTCAATATCTTCAACTAAATCCAAGGCTGTTAATTCCGGGAGAATGTATTCCAGTAAACCTGTATTATATAGCAGAACAAAACCAATCGAAGGTTTTTCAGAACTCAAAATTTTGTTCAGCTCTTCAACAATTCTCTCCTGAGTAATGATCTCTATTCTATGGGCATATTTTTTAATTGCAGCAAGAGAAGATTCTTCAATGGTGAAATTCAACTGACACGCAAAACGAATAGCTCTCATCATCCTAAGAGGATCATCGTTATAAGTAACCTCAGGATCTAATGGGGTTCTAATAATTCTATTTTCTAAATCCTCCACTCCATTGAAAGGATCAATCAAAGATCCGTAGTCCCGCTCATTTAGACTTACTGCAAGTGCGTTAATGGTAAAATCTCTACGATTCTGATCATCTTCAAGTGTGCCAGGACTAACCGAAGGATTTCTACTATCTTCAGAATAAGACTCTTTACGAGCACCAACAAACTCCAGTTCTAAATCACCTGATTTAAGCATGGCGGTACCGTAAGTTTTAAAAACCTTAACCTTAGTCTTATTTTTTAATTGCGTTGAAAGGGTTTGAGCAAGCTTAATTCCATCCCCAACAGTGACGATATCAATATCTTTTGCTTTTCCTCTATTTAACAAGGCGTCACGAACAAACCCGCCAATAACATATGTTGGAGTTCCAGTGCTAATTGCTGCATTTGCAATCTCTTTAAATATAGGGTGCTCAATAATCATTCTATTCACGTATCACTTCAATCTGTCCATCCTCTAAAAGACGAATTATTTTACTGGATTGAGTATTAATTTCTTCGAGGCGCAAATTTACTATATAATTCACCTTATCCAAAACTAAAGGACTTATTTCTTTATAACAAGTCGGAGTCGGCTCCCCACTTATATTTGCTGAAGTGGAAACAATAGGGCTGCCAAACTTTTCAATCAATTCTTTACAGAAGTCATCCTGAACAATTCGAATTGCAACACTACCATCCTGGGCAATAACATTTGATGCTAAATTTTTGGCTTTGGGATAAATAACTGAAATTGGTCGGTTGCTTTTAGAGAGAATTTCGTCTAATTGTTTAGGTATTTTCTCTACATATTGATTCAACATGTTCAAATCACTAACCAGTACAATCAAACTTTTAGAACTCGCTCTATTTTTGATTTTATAGATTTGTGAAACCGCATCAATATCTTGAGCATCACAACCTAAACCCCATACAGTATCTGTGGGATAACAAATACTTCCTCCTGATTTTAGAACTTCTAAGGTTTCTGCTATTATATTCATTAAATTTGCTTTGCACAAATGTACGAATTATGGGAAAAATTATGGCTTTTGATTATGGTTTGAAAAGATGCGGGGTAGCCGTAACTGACGAATTAAGAATCATAGCTTCAGGTTTGAAAACAGTGGAGAGTAAAAAGGTATTCAGTTTTCTCCATGAATATCTCAAATCCGATTCTGTGGATGTTTTTGTAGTTGGACTTCCTACACAAATGGATGGTAGCCCATCTGAATCTACCCATTTAATTGAACATTTTGTTTCCACCTTGAAATCCACCTATCCAAAAATCCCGGTAGAGCGAGTTGATGAGCGTTTCACTTCAAAAATGGCCTTTGATTCGATGATTCAAGGAGGTTTAGGTAAAAAGAAACGTCAAAACAAAGCATTGGTCGATGAAATTAGTGCTACTTTGATTCTTCAAAATTATATGGCGAGTCTCTAAAAAAGTGTACTTTTGCTGCAAAATTTAACGATATGATTTTACCCATAGTAGCATATGGAGATCCTATTTTAAGAAAAATGGGCGCTGATATTACACCGGATTACCCCGGTTTAAAAGAATTGATAGACAATATGTTTGAGACCATGTACAATGCACATGGTGTTGGACTTGCTGCACAACAAATTGGTAAAGACATACGCTTATTTATTGTTGATGCTTCTCCGTTTGCAGAAGATGAGGAACTTAGTGTCGAGGAAAAAACACAACTTAAAGATTTTAAGAAAGTTTTCATAAACGCTCAAATTATTGAAGAATATGGCGATGATTGGGCTTTTTCAGAAGGTTGCTTGAGTATTCCTGGTGTCAATGAAGATGTCTTCCGAGCAGAAGAAATCAAAGTTTCTTATTTGAACGAAAATTTTGAGAAGAAAGAAGAAATCCTTAGTGGTTTGGCTGCGCGAGTGTTTCAACACGAATATGACCATATTGATGGAATTTTATTCACCGACCACTTATCTGGGTTAAAAAAGAGATTAATTAAGAAGAAATTAGAAAATATAACAAAAGGAAATGCGAATGCAGATTACCGCATGAGATTTCCAAAAGCAAAAAGAAAATAATATGGCATTAGATAAAATTATTGCAGTTACTGGTAAGCCAGGTTTATATGAAATTAAAGCACAATCAAAAGGTGGATTTATTGTGGAGTCTTTAGTTGACAAAAAAAGATTTCCAATTACTGCTACACATAACGTTAGTGTTTTAAATGACATCGCGATTTACACATGGAATGAAGAAGTTCCGCTAAGAGATGTGCTTACTACTATTTTTGAAAAAAACGAAGGTAAAAATTCAATTAGTCATAAATCTTCAAATAAAGAATTGATGGCCTTTTTTGCAGAAATTCTTCCAGAGTATGATACAGAACGTGTATATGCTTCGAATATCAAAAAAGTAGTTCAATGGTATAACCTGCTTGTTGATAATGAATTTGACTTTGCAAGTCTTAAAGAAGAAGAGAAAGAAGAAAACGCTTAATGTCTGTTAAAAGGGACAAATCAAATGAAATCGCTGCTATTGAGCGTTTACTGCACATCATGGATGAGCTCAGAGAGCAATGCCCATGGGATAAAAAGCAAACTTTTGAGAGTTTAAGACATTTAACCATTGAGGAGACTTATGAACTGGCAGATGCCATTTTAGATGATGACAAGGTTGAAATAAACAACGAGCTCGGTGACCTTTTACTGCATATTGTATTTTATGCTCGAATTGGATCAGAAACTGGAGATTTCAATTTATCTACCATAGCAAATGACATTTGTGATAAATTGATTAGTCGTCATCCGCATATTTATGGGGATGTAGCGGTTGAAAATGAAGAGGACGTCAAGAGAAATTGGGAAAACTTAAAGCTCAAAGAGGGACGTAAATCTGTATTTTCAGGGGTTCCTAAGTCCTTACCTGCTCTTGTAAAATCAGGTCGGATTCAAGACAAAGCCGCTGGTGTCGGATTTGATTGGGATGATCGTTTACAAGTCCTTGATAAAGTTCGTGAAGAACTCGATGAATTAGAAGTTGAAATAAAAAACGGTAACCAAAACCTGATCGAAGCTGAATTTGGTGATGTCTTATTTTCTCTAGTCAATTATGCACGATTTATTAAGGTTAATCCCGAAACAGCCTTGGAGCGAACAAATAAAAAGTTTATCAAGCGGTTTCAATTAATGGAAGGCTTGATGAAAGAAGAAAATAAGAGTTTCGAGATGATGAACCTCGAGCAAATGGATTATTTTTGGGAAAAAGCTAAAAAACTCGAATAAAAAAAGCGCTTGAATTTAAATTCAAGCGCTTTTTTTATTGGACTTAATAGTGATATCTAACAAATGCTTCCATCGCCGCATATCTAGCCAAACCTAATTGGTCATAATAATCTGCAGTCTCTTGATTTCGTTCTTCTGCACGTTGCCAAAACTCTCTTGTATCAGAGCCTTGGAATACAACACCATCTTTTTGAGATTGATGTTTAAAAATACTGTGACGTTTTTGCAACACTTGACTGGGGCTCATTGGAACTGCCATTTCAATTTCTTCAACAGCCCACTCTTGCCATGCTCCTCGGTATAACCATACCCAACAATCTTTCATAAAAGACTCTGCTTTCAGCTGTTCCAATGAAGCAAATATTCCGTCTAGACAAACCTTATGAGTTCCATGGGGATCAGCAAGATCTCCTGCAGCATAGATTTGATGTGGTTTAATAATTGCAATTAAATCATTTATTAAATTAATATCTGTTTGACTAATAGGTTTCTTTTCAATGGCTCCTGTTTCATAGAAAGGTAAATCCATAAAATGAATGTGCTCATTATCAATTCCCACATAATGACAAGCAGCCTTAGCTTCACTTCTACGAATGAGTCCTTTAATGCTTCTGACCTCTTCAATATCAATATCAGATGACTTCTTCTTATCAATGAAATTGATTGACTTTTGATAAATTTCTGTAGTTTCTTTATTCCCTAAATTAAAATTATTATTGAAATCACTAACAAAATCTGCAAACCTAAGAGCTTCATCATCAGAAACGGCAATATTTCCAGAAGTCATATAGGCCACATGTACCTCATGTCCTTGGTCAACTAAACGCTGAAAGGTTCCCCCCATTGAAATAACATCATCATCCGGGTGTGGACTAAAGATTAATACACGCTTGCGCTCGGGCTTCGCTCGTTCAGGTCGCCTGGAGTCATCGGCATTAGGTTTTCCGCCTGGCCAACCCGTTATGGTATTCTGTAAATCATTAAAAATTTTAATATTCAAATCATAAGCATCTCCCTCGTGGATGAGCAAATCACTCATCCCATGTTCTATATAATCCGCTTCTGTAAGGGTCAAAACCGCTTTATTTAAATCCAGCGCCAATCCTACTACAGCCTTTTTAATCAATTGATCTGTCCAAGAAACATCCCCAACTAACCATGGCTTCTTGATACGTGTTAGCAAACTTGAAGCGGCTTTGTCTACTACAAAAATTGCATTATCATGTTCTTGTAAAAATGATGCTGGAACTTGATTAGTTACGGGCCCTTCAATAGATCTATTGATAATCTCAGCCTTGTTCGGTCCCCACGCCATTAAAATAACCTGCTTAGCTTCCATAATTTTTTTAACTCCAAGAGTTATGGCTGTCTTGGGAGTATTATTTAAGCCCAAAAATTCACTACTTGCATTCACTCTTGTAATATGGTCAAGTGCCACCAATCTAGTTTTTGAGTTTACTAAAGATCCAGACTCATTAAACCCTATATGACCGTTTGATCCAATTCCCAAGATTTGCAGGTCTATCCCCCCTAACGCTTCAATTTTGTCTTCATAAGCATCGCAATAGGCCTGAATATCTTTTTTCTTCAAAGTTCCATCTGGAATATGAATATTCTCTTCTAAAATATCGATTTGATCAAATAATAATTCTTTCATGAATCTTACATAGGAGTGCACTGACTCAGGCTCCATTGGGTAATATTCATCCAAATTAAATGAAATGACATTTTGAAAACTCAAACCTTCCTCCTTATGAAGCCTTACTAACTCTGCATACAGTCCTTTTGGTGTTGATCCGGTGGCTAGCCCAAGAACACACATTTGGTTTTGTTCTTGTTTAGAGCGGATCAGTTTAGCAATCGCACTTGCAACCTCTTTAGAGGCATCATAAGAATTTTCAAAAACTAGAGAAGGAGCATTTTCAAATCTCTTCTCAAATCCGGTAGCTTTATCGTAAATACTTAGCATAATAATATTATAAAATTGTTGCTTTAATTTTTTTCCATATTCTCGTTAATCCTATCCCTGAAACAAGTGCCAAAGCCCCTGTTATCATTGCATAGTCATATTCTTTATACAAGATATATCCCGTGGTAAAGAGGCATCCATAAATTAAAAATAGCCCCATAATCATAGCCAAGATTCCAGCCGGTACCGACCATGGCTCATTATCAGTTATCAAATCCTTTTTGGATTTATTTAAAACGTGTTTCCATCCTGGACCACCAGGTTGTGTTTTCAGATAAAATCGTTCAAGAACCTCTTGATCCTCAGCCTTAGTTAAAAAAGTAACGGCTACCCAAGTGATTGTGGTTAGCAAGACTATCATTGGGAACTTCATATAAGCTGGGAATACTCCATCAACACTAAATAAATAATCCGAAACTGCAGTTATGTTGAATAGAATAGAAATGATCCCTGAGACGAACATGGCACTTATTTCACTCCATGCATTAATTCGCCACCAGAACCATCTCAAAATAAATATAAGCCCTGTTCCAGCACCAAACATCAAAATATAGGTAAATAATTGAACTGCATTAGTCAGTAGTAGCGCAATAAAAGCACTGACAACCATAAGGACAACAGTGGATAATCTTCCAACATTGACCAGTTCCTTTTCAGAAGCTTTTGGGTTAACCTGAACCCTGTAGAAATCGTTAACGATATAAGAAGACCCCCAATTTAAATGAGTCGAAATTGTAGACATATAAGCTGCGATCAAAGAAGCCAGTACCAGCCCCAATAACCCAGAAGGTAGTTTTGTTAACATTGCAGAATAGGCCAAATCATTTCCTAATTTTCCATCTGACACATTGGGGAAAGCTTCTTTTATACTCGCCAAATCAGGATAGACTACGAGTGATGCCAAAGCTACTAAGATCCATGGCCATGGTCTTAAAGCATAATGCATAATATTAAAAAAGAACGTCGCTCCGATTGCATGATTCTCATTCTTTGCCGCTAGCATTCTTTGGGCGATATATCCTCCACCCCCTGGTTCAGCTCCAGGGTACCAAGAGCTCCACCATTGCACCGCTAAAGGAATTATCAAAAGTAAAATTACTTGTTCTTTGTTTGAGAAATCAGGTAAAAGACTAATCTTATCTGCAACTTGAGGATTAGAAATAAGTGCATCCAAACCTCCTACTTCAGGCAGGTTTACTAAATAATATGCTGCACCTATGGCTCCCCCCATTGCTACAAAAAACAATAAAAAGTCGGTATAAACCACTCCTTTAAAACCTCCCAATGCAGAAAAAGCGACCGTAATTAGTCCCGCAATTCCAACAGTTGCTAAGGGATCAAGACCGAGCATGATCTCTCCAATCTTTATCGCTGCGAGTGTTACCCCAGCCATAGCGAGAATATTAAAGATAATTCCTAAATAAACTGCTCTAAACCCTCTAAGAAAGTGAGCGGGTTTGCCCCCGTAACGCAGGTCATAAAATTCTAAATCCGTTGTTACTCCACTTTTTCTCCAAAGTTTTGCATAAACAAATACGGTAAGAAGCCCCGTAATCAAAAAGGCCCACCATCCCCAATTTCCAGCAACTCCTTGTTGTCTAACAAGGTCAGTAACTAAATTTGGAGTATCTGTGGAAAACGTTGTTGCAACCATGGATAAGCCCAGCAACCACCAAGGCATATTTCGACCAGATAAAAAATATTCACTTGAACTCTTTCCAGAAGTTTTTGATACATAAATTCCAATAAACAAGGTTATGGAAAAGAAACACACTATTAATGTGTAATCGAGGGTAGTTAATTCTATCATAGTTTAATTCATATTGAATTCTCGAATATAGGTCACTTTTTGAAAATAACAAAACACTTTTGTGTGTTCGAGCACACAAATATATATAAATTATGTTATTCACAAAAAAAAATTAACTTAGCAGCATGAAGAATAATTACACGATTGCTGATATCGCTAGACTTTCAGGGGTTTCCAAGGGGACTGTTGATCGTGTACTTCACAAAAGAGGGCGGGTTTCTACACAGGCCGAATCAAAGGTTAAAAAAGTTTTAGAGACTATTGATTATCAACCTAATATCATCGCCAAGCAATTAAAAAGAACTAAGGAATTCAGAGTTCTTTGCATTATACCAAATCCAAAACTTGACCCCTATTGGTCTCCCCTTTTTCGTTTGGTTGAAGAATACCAAAAACCAAATAGCTTAAAGATTTCATTTCAGTTTCAATATTTTGATCCTTTTAATCAGTCTTCATTTATCGATTTATCAAATTCCTTAAAATTCGATCAAATTGACCTGGTTATTCTTACTCCAATATTTTTCAATGAATCCATTTTTCTAATTTCCCAACTCAAACGGAACAAGATTCCATACATTACTTTTAATGCCAGCACAGAGTTAACTGGAGGACTTAGTTTTATTGGTCAAAACCTGAGGCAAAGTGGACAACTAAGCGGGCATTTATTACAATTACTAGACCCAAACCCAGGAACCATACTTTCATTTCACTTA
Organism: Flavobacteriaceae bacterium; assembly: GCA_049606855.1. GTDB lineage: Bacteria > Bacteroidota > Bacteroidia > Flavobacteriales > Flavobacteriaceae > JBELHR01. The sequence continues at coordinate 275,107 of JBMYVY010000001.1, forward strand.
AAGGAAGATTTCAATAATACGATTCATATGAAGAAGAAACAGGCGGGTTTGGAATATTACTTTGAAAAAAACCGAATTAACAAAAAAATCATCTCCATCAATTTAACGGAAGACAATCTTGACAAAATGATAGATGAGAATATCGATCTCTATCAGCCAAAAGGAATTTCTATTTCCAATTCCTTGGGACATTTGGTTGCGGAGCGATTAAGGGTAAATAAACTTGATATTCCTTTTATTGCTTATGATAGAACTGAGGAAAACGAGGCTTTTTTAAAGTCAGGTGAAATTGATTTTATTATTGAACAAAACCCTTATAAGCAACTTGAAACAGCTATTAAACTGGCACAAGATTATTTAATATTTGAAAACCAACCTAAGAACCAATACGAAATACCTTTAGAAATTATTTCGAAAGAAAATTTATAGCAGCCATCATGAAGGAGAATATCACGAAAAGAGTTAATTGGCTAAGAAATACTCGAAAAATTCATAGAATATCTGGCATATTCCTTGCCTTATTTTTTGTCATTTTAGCCTTTTCTGGCTTGGCTTTGGCCTGGAAAAAAAATAGTTATGAAATCCTAATGGCTAGGACACATTCAGGAATTTCAAATGATAGCAGTAATTGGTTAGCAATTGATTCACTAATTCACATAGCATCCTCAGCTGCCATTGATCAGGAGTTGGACAAAATAGATATTCGTCCAAATGATGGAATCGCAAAATTTATATTTGCACCTGATCAGCAAGAAATTCAAATAGATTTAACCTCTGGAAATATAGTATCCAATTCTATACGCTACTCGGATTGGTTTGAAAGGATTCATGACGGATCCTTACTCTCTAATAATTTCAAATTATTCTATAGTAGTCTCTTAGGAATTTCATTAATTCTCTTCTGCGTTACTGGCCTTTGGATGTACATTGAGCCAAAGAATATAAAAAAATTAAAAAGAAATAGATAAAATTATATCTTTGCCGAAATAAATTATCCCCTAAAATGATGAAACACTATATATTTACAATGATGGCAATCATGACATTCAGCGTCATGACTGCTCAGAAGCCGGAAAACAAAAGGCTTATTGAAGAAAGTTTAACGAGTGCACCAATTGAGAGTCAATATGACATCATGGTTCAAAAATCTCCTGTTTATCAAGCCTATAAGAATATCAGGATAGATTATGTGAACAAATTTTCTGTGAACCTGAAAGACAGTATCCAAGCGTATGATCAGAAGATTGAGTCTTTGAACAGCCTTTTAAACCAAGAAATCAGTAAAACGGAACAACTACAAGCTCATATCAATACGGATAAGACGACGATAGATGGACTAAACAAGGAAAAGGAAAGTTTTGAGGTATTTGGTATTATGACGACTAAATCAACCTACTCTAGCGTGATGTTTGGAGTTATTGTCATCCTTTTAGTGGCTCTGCTATTATTCATCTACAGATTTAACAGTGCCAATTCAATTACTCAAAAAGCAAAGCAAGATTTAAAGGAGCTTGAAGAGGAGTTTGACCAACATAGAAAGACCGCTCTGAAAAGAGAACAAAAGGCTATGCGTAGACTTCAAGATGAAATAAACAAAAACAAACAAGCATAATTGGCTGATTTTTACTATCTTAGGTAACTAACGTAGTAAAATCAGACATTATGACGAGAGATAGAATTATTTGGAGGCAAGCCATACTTATTTATTTAGGTATCGTTTGCTTCTTTTTATTGATGAAGGTTTTTAACCTGGACCAGATTGTTGAGTTGAGATTATTGAATTTTGCAATTGTTTTTTGGGGCCTCAATACGGCTATAAAACTCAGCATTAAGAATGACACACCATCGGATTACTTATCTAATTTTTCACTAGCCATTATGACGGCATCAACTGCATTAATTATGGTATGTGTTTCCTTAGTGGTCTACCTCGAATTTATTGATCCATCCTTTATGCAAGTAATGGAGCAAACTGGTATTTGGGGGAAAAATTTAAGCGTGCTCATGGTTGTCTTTGGTATTGCAGTTGAAGGCTTTGCCTCAAGTGTTATTAGCAGTTTCATCCTCATGCAATTTTGGAAACAAAAATCCACTAGATTGGTAAATTAATAAAAAAGCCTCTGCAAAATGCAAAGGCTTTTTTATTACAATCTTTTACGAGAGTCCTTCAATACTAGCTTTTAGCGTAACTATCTTTGCTTGAGCATCTGCTTGTTTCTTACGCTCCATTTCAATAACCTTTTCAGGAGCATTATTCACAAAGCGTTCGTTGCTAAGTTTTTTCTCAACACTTTTTAGGAACCCTTGAGTATAATTCAATTCTTCCCTTAGTTTTTCAAGTTCAGCTTCTAAATCAACAGCCTCCCCTATAGGAATGTATAGTTCCATAGATTTAACTCTATAGGTCAAAGAACCCGAAACGGCCTCACCTACTAGAATTATTTCATTAATGTTTCCTAACTTTTTAACTATGGACTCGTTAAATTTAAGCCCCCCCTCTTTGAGGTAGGATAGAGATAATTCCTCTTTAAAACTAATTTGTTTATCCTTTCTAATGGTTCTAATACCACTAATAATATCTTTAGAAATATTCATACGATCCAAAATCTCTTGATTCACTTCTCCCAATTCCGGATAGTTAGAAACTATTAAAGCCTCTTGCGGAGATCTTTTGGAAATATGTTGCCAAATTTCTTCTGTAAGAAAAGGCATAAAAGGGTGTAAAATCTTTAAATTGTTCTCAAACAGTCCAATAACCTCTTGGTATAAATCTGGCGAAATACCGGCTCCAAAATCCGGTTTTACAGCTTCCAATAGCCAAGATGAAAAATCATCCCAGATCAATTTATAAATACTCATTAAGGCCTCTGATAATCGATATTCTTCAAATGAACTATTGATTTCATCAAGGACCTGATTAAATCTACTTTTATACCACTCAATAGCTTCCTTTGCACTATCGGAAATCACCACATCTTGATCGATTGACCAACTGTTTACTAATCTAAAAGAATTCCATATTTTGTTAGCAAAATTTCGTCCTTGAGCGCACAAATCTTCATCAAACATCAAGTCATTTCCTGCAGCAGAACTCAATAAAAGCCCTACTCTAACACCATCAGCACCATATTTTTCTATAAGATTTATAGGGTCAGGTGAATTACCTAAGGATTTTGACATTTTTCTACGTTGCTTATCACGTACCAATCCTGTGAAATAAACATTCTTGAAAGGGGGTTCTTTTCGATACTCATACCCCGCAAAAATCATTCGAGCAACCCAGAAAAACAAAATATCTGGACCGGTAACTAAATCATTTGTGGGGTAATAATAATTAATTTCCTCATTATCAGGATTATTAATTCCATCAAAAACTGAAATTGGCCATAACCATGAGGAGAACCAAGTATCCAAAGCATCTTCGTCCTGTTTAATCTCAGAGACGCTCACCGATCTACCTAACTTATCTGAAGCTAAAGCTGCCGCTTCATCAATAGATTCCGCAACAACAAAATCATTTACTCCTTCTCCATAAAAATAGGCTGGAATTTGGTGACCCCACCATAACTGTCTTGAAATGTTCCAATCTCTAATATTCTCTAACCAATGGCGATATGTATTGTTGTAATGTTTAGGGTGCAACTTTATTTCTTCATCCTCAAGAACAGCTTTTAATGCTGGTTTGACTAGATCTTCCATTCGCAAAAACCACTGAGCCGAAATCTTAGGTTCAATTACAGCTTTAGTTCGTTCAGAAGTTCCCACCTTATGCATGTGAGATTCTACTTTTTCCAGCAATCCTAAATCTTTTAATTCCTCAACAATTTCTTTCCTAACTACAAAGCGATCTTTTCCTTTATATTGTAAGCCAGCATCATTTAATGATCCGTCATCGTTGAGAATATCTATCACCTCAAGCTTATGCTTTTCTCCGAGCTCTTTGTCATTTGGATCGTGAGCAGGAGTTATTTTAAGACACCCTGTACCAAACTCCATATCTACATATTCATCCTCAATAATCGGAATCACACGATTTGCAATTGGCACTAAAACTTCTTTTCCCTTTAAATCACTATAACGCGAATCATTGGGATTGATACAAATAGCAGTATCACCTAATATTGTTTCTGGTCTAGTAGTCGCAATCGTTATTTTGCGGTTTTCTCCTTTAATATTATAGTTAACATAATAAAGATTTCCTTGCTTTTCTTCATATACAACCTCTTCATCAGAAAGGGTTGTTTTCGCTTCAGGGTCCCAATTTACCATTCGGTAACCACGATAAATATCCCCTTTTTTGTACAAGTCAACAAAAACCTTCGTTACCGATTCATTTAATTGAGGGTCCATGGTGAAGGTTGTTCTTTCCCAATCACATGAAGCTCCCAATTTTTTTAATTGCTCTAAGATAATACCCCCATGGGTATCAGTCCATTCCCATGCATGTTTCAAAAATTCTTCACGACTGAGATCTTCTTTGTTGATTCCTTCTGAAGCCAATTTGGCAACTACCTTAGCTTCTGTAGCTATCGATGCATGATCCGTACCTGGAACCCAACATGCATTGAATCCTTTTAATCGAGCTCTCCTAATTAAAACGTCTTGAATGGTGTTATTCAACATATGCCCCATGTGGAGGACTCCTGTCACATTTGGTGGAGGAATTACAATAGTATAGGCTTCTTTCTCATTAGGTGTTGAATGAAAGTAATTATTTTTCATCCAATATTCATACCATTTATCCTCAACTGAATTGGGGTTATATTGCGTTGGAATTTCCATTATATTCGTTTAATTATATTTTAAGACACAAATTTACAATTATCCCTTAAAACTATTTTTACAAAAATTGTATTTTTACTAAAAATTATACCCATGAAACACCTATTTACCTTATTTGCATTATTTCTTGGACTAAATTTAAGTCATGCTCAAGAAAGTACAGAACCCGTAATTGAATTCGATTCAATTAGTATTAATTATGGAAGAATTTTAAAAGGTTCAGATGGACTCAAAGTTTTTAAATTCAAAAACACAGGAAATGAACCCTTGATGATTACAAGAGTTGCTTCAAGTTGTGGATGTACCGTTCCAAAGAAACCCGAACAACCAATAATGCCTGGGGAAACAGGAGAGATCGAAGTCCTATATGACACTAAGAAGCTAGGAAGAATCTCAAAGAGCATTTATGTAATGTCTAATGCTTCTGATCCTAGAATCACTTTGAAAATTAAAGGGGAAGTGGTAAAGGAGTTTCCAAAGGAGGAACCTACAAGTGATAAATCATAAAAACAACAGGCTTCGGCCTGTTTTTTTTTAGAATAAATCCTTTAATTTTAAGTAAGTCACATAATTCACCCCATCTCTTTTAAGTGTTAATCTCAATTTATTTGTAGATTCGTAAAAGAAACCGTTAATCTGTTCTAAAGTTAAATCATAGGCGTGTTTTCTATTTATTTTCACTAAAACATCACCCTTTTGAATACCGGCCTGATGCGCTGGACTGTCCTCTGCGACATAATATACCTTATAAATAGGCCTAAACTCATAATCAAATAAGCGGTCGAAATTAATCGTTTTGCTCTCTACTATATTGCTTTTGTTTAAATCAAAACTAGTTGAAACCATAGCTTTAACGACCATTTTCCCGTCATAAACCAATTCCATTCCACTGAGATTATATTGGAACTTCAATCCATAATTTCCGTTTTTCTTTAGATAAATTTTCTTTCCTTCGTAGTCAAAAAACACGTGAAACCGTCTCAAAATCCCTCCGCCAATGGAGCCATCTCTTTCTTCATATTTTCTAGCGTTTCCAATACTTAAACTATCAGGAAATGCAGCATTAGGAGCTTCAAATTCAAATTCATCAAATTTCAATTTTTCAATTTTAGATCTTTGACCGTAAATTTTCCCACTTAAACCCATTCCCATATACTCGTAAAAACTGCGCTCTGGGACATTTATTCCACGAGAAGGATTCTCAAATAGCCATAAATCATCCCCACCTCCAGAATCTATTAAAAGATGGGCTTTCTTATAGTCAGGGCTAGATTTTAATTTTACCTGTCCATTAATAAAAGGTTTTTTACGATCAAATTTTAGATCAAAACCTGTGTAAGACTTTAATTTTTTGAAATTGAATTGTTCTCGATTATAAAACGTTAGGTGCTGACTTCTATAATTTACTTTAACTATAAATTCTTTGAACATTTCATATCCGATTACACCATGCACATTTATGCCCAATTTCGTCGATAGATCATAAATCTCATTGGTAAGAATATACATTTCTTGGTTTGTCCCTAAAATTTTCCCTAAACTAAAATTATTCTTTTTTGAATGGTAGGCTAAAATTGGTCCATCTTTACCAAGCCCTCTTAATTCAATCTCCTCAAGATCGTATAAGGTTACGCTGTCATCTGTACTTAAATTAAAAATAATATTTGCTCCTACCCCAGAATCTAAGATGAAATTCAACTCATCCCCGTTGATTCTCAATGGGATAACAATTAGGTTATTTATTAATTGAAACTTGGTTTTAAAACTAGTCGCTCCCCCTACGATGGAAAATTCTTGGCCAAGTGCCTTCCCAAAAAGAAGAAAAGTTAGAAAAACTAAAAGATATTTAATTTTCAAAGGTTTGGTTTTGAAGCAATTTAAAAATTTAACGTTATATAAAGTAAATATTTAATTTAATTTTAACATTCGTCAAAAAGAATATTTGATTTGAACATCAGAATTTATTTTGCACTTTTGTAATCTAAACAAAATTAACATTGTCATGCCGAATATATCATTGAAAGGAAACGCAATGCCTTCGTCTCCAATTCGAAAATTGGTTCCTTTTGCAGAGGAAGCAAAAAAGAAAGGAAAACATGTATATCATTTAAATATTGGACAACCTGATATTAAAACTCCTGAAGTAGCTTTAAATGCTGTGAAAAACGCACCAATTGAAGTCTTAGCCTATTCAAGAAGTGAGGGAAGTGAAACCTATAGAAGTAAACTAGCTGCTTATTATGCCAAACACGATATAAAAGTTAATGCCAATGATATTATCGTAACCACTGGAGGGTCAGAGGCACTGGCTTTTGTGATTGGATCTGTAGCGGATCCAGGAGATGAGATTATCATCCCTGAGCCATTTTACGCTAATTATAACGGATTTGCGACAGCAAATGGAGTTCGAGTTGTAGCGGTAAACAGCAGTATCGATGAAAACTTTGCACTTCCTCCAATTTCAGCTATTGAAGAAAAAATTTCGGACAAAACCAGAGCCATACTCATCTGTAATCCAGGGAACCCAACAGGATATCTCTATACACCTGAAGAGCTTGAGCAGCTGAAAGAACTCGCTTTAAAACACAATATATTTATAATAGCTGATGAAGTTTATCGAGAATTTGCTTATGATGGAATAAAACACAAGAGTATATTATCCTTACCTGGATTGGAAAACCATGCCATCATGATTGATTCAGTCTCTAAGCGATACTCTATGTGTGGTGCTCGTGTAGGTTGTATTGTGAGTAAGAACCCGATGCTGATTCAAACCTGCATCAAGTTTGCCCAAGCACGTTTGAGTCCACCCACTTACGCACAAATAGCTGCAGAAGCTGCTTTAGATACGCCGGACAGTTATTTTACTGAGGTTCACGCAGAGTATTTAGGTCGACGAGACATTTTAATTGAAGAATTGTCTAAAATCGAAGGTTTAAAAGTAGCCCACCCGAAAGGGGCCTTTTATTGTGTTGTTGAATTGCCTGTATCGGATGCAGACCATTTTGCTCAATGGCTTCTAGATTCTTTTGATGTTGATGGAGAAACTATAATGGTTGCCCCTGCTTCAGGATTCTACTCTACGCCTAATACAGGTTTAAACCAGATTAGAATTGCCTATGTTTTGGAACCTGATGCACTAGTAAAGTCGGTAAATATTCTTAATTTGGGCTTGAAACAATATGCTACAGAGCATTCATGAAAATTATCAGAAAAAACATAAAAGAGCTTAATACTTTTGGTATTGAACTCGAAGTAAATGAATTCGCATCCTTAAAGGATGAATCAGATTTTTCGAATTTATCAAAACTTAATAAAGAATTGCTTCTCCTGGGTGGGGGAAGCAATATTTTATTTACTGAAGCTCCAAAAGAATGTGTAATCCATATAGAAACAAAAGGGAAACACGTTATTAAAGAGGATGAAAACAATGTTGTTCTTGAAGTTGCTGCAGGTGAAAACTGGCATGACTTTGTACTTTGGTGTATTGAACACAACTATGGAGGTCTTGAAAACCTTTCTTTAATACCGGGAAATGTAGGCACCGCCCCCATTCAAAATATAGGCGCCTATGGTGTTGAGGTAAAAGACCGTATTTTATCCGTTCTATTTTACGATTTAGAAACAGGAGAAAAATTTGAGCTAAATAATCAATCCTGTAAATTTGGTTATAGGAATTCAATTTTTAAAAATGAATTGAAGGGTAAGGTTATTATTAGTTCGGTTATTTTTAAACTTACTAAACGAGATCATCAGATTAATACATCCTACGGTGTGATTAAAACTCGATTGCATACGGATAACCCGAATATTAAAGATATTTCGAATGCTGTGATCTCCATACGTAAGGAGAAACTACCAGACCCTCAAGTAACTGGAAATGCTGGAAGCTTTTTTAAAAACCCTGTAATTAAAGAGAGTCATTATAAAATGCTTCAGGAATTACATCCTGAGATGCCCTCATACCCTGCAGAAAATGGCGTAAAAGTTCCTGCGGGTTGGTTAATCGATCAATCCGGTCTAAAGGGGCATGATTTAGGAGGTGCTTCAGTCCATAAAAAGCAGGCCTTAGTGCTTATAAATAAGACTGGAGAAGCAACTGGGAAGGATATTCTTGATCTTGCAAAATATGTTCAAAAAACTGTTTTAAGGAATTATCAAATAGAATTGGAAATGGAGGTAAATATCTACCCTCAAAGCTTTCTTTAATTCGCCTATCTTCAGTATCTTTGTAGCAAATTTAGAATTATGAAATTATTTTTAATCACTTTACTTCTTTTAGGGCTTGGTTTTGCTGGTATTGCAATCAAAATCTGGGCAAAAAAAGACGGTAAATTTGCAGGTACTTGTGCAAGTCAAAATCCCCACCTAAATAAGGCTGGAGAACCATGTGGCTTTTGCGGAAAACCTGCAGAAAATTGTTCAAATCGCTAACTGACTATGCCCTACTTTGAGATAGGATACTATGGCCTGATTGTCATCGTATTTTTTATGCTCATTGGAGATTTATATTTAAGACTACCCCTACTCTGGTCTACTGACTCCAATAAGACTTTAAAACCAAGCCCACCGGTTTCTGTAATAGTTTGTGCTCAAAATGAAGCTGCAAATATCGGTAACCTTATAGATTCATTGATCAAACAAGATTATCCCGACTTCGAGATAATCATTGTCAATGATAACTCTGAAGATGACACCTTAGAAATTGTCACGCATTTCAAAAAGAATCATCAAAATATTCAGCTGATAAATATCTTTAATGAAAAACCGTTTGGTGCGGGTAAAAAATATCCCCTTAGTCTAGGAATTAAGGCAGCTAAACACGAATTATTATTGATGACAGATGCTGATTGTCTTCCTGCAAGTTCAAATTGGATTAAATCCATGGCAGCAAGATATGAAAGCTCTCAAATGCCGATTATTTTGGGTTATGGAGGCTATACAAAAACATCTGGACTGACTAACCTATTGACCCGTTTCGAAACCGTTCAGACTGCGCTCAACTATATGGGTTTTGCAAAAAAGGGAAAACCGTATATGGGTGTTGGTAGAAACTTACTTTACTCAAAAGCAATTTGGCTGAAAAATAATGGATTTTCCAGTCATATGTATGTCGCTTCTGGTGACGATGATTTATTTATTCAAGAGGTTGCAAATTCTCAAAACACGAGTTACAATATTGATCCAGAATCATTTACATTTTCTAATTCAGAAAAAAACATATCGGATTGGAATGCTCAAAAAGGAAGACATATTTCTACGTCCAGTCACTATAAGTTTAAATTTCAATTTCAATTAGCAGCTCAATTTTGCATTAAAGTTTTGTTCTACTTATTATTACCTTTTAGTCTTTACAACCAAAATTTAATTTTATCTGCAGCGGTCTTTGGGTCATTCATTCTTATTAGAACTATTGTTTTTTATAAATCCAACAAGGTATTTAAGGGAAGCATACCACTAATTTTAAGTCCATTAATCAGCCTTTTACTCGTTTCTTTTCAAATGTTTATCTTTATCAAAAATCAATTTGTCAAGACGAACAACTGGTCCTAATGAGTGAAGAGCAATACATCGCACTTAAACAACAAATTACTTATGCCAAACAAGGCAAACAAACCGCTTTCAACTATCTTCTGGAACGGTTTTGGACAGAAACCTATAAATTTCTTTTAGCCAAAACTAAAAATGAAAATGAGGCTGAAGATCTTACTATTAAGGCATTTTCTAAGGCGTTTGATCATATTGAAACGTACAAGGATAAGTTTACCTTCAAGTCTTGGATACTTACTATCGCAAGAAACCTCTATATCGATGAACTTAGACGTAAGAAAAATCAACTCGTTCATTACGACACTGCCAATAATGAAGCGCTAGATGTCTTTGATGAGTCTCCGTCTCCTGAAGATATATTGATCAACGAACAAAATCTAGCTCGTTTAAAATTTTTGATAAAACAGCTCAAACCTCATTACGCTCAAATGATCAATTTGAGGTATTTTCAAGAATTATCTTATAAAGAAATTGCTCTAGAAATTGGCGAACCCTTAAATAATGTAAAGGTAAAATTATTACGGGCTCGGAAATTACTTGCTGAACTTATCGCAAAGGATCAAAAAAATGCGTAAGAGTTTGTTTCGTTCTTTAGGGCCAGGCTTACTGTTTGCGGGTGCTGCGATTGGTGTATCTCATCTAGTTCAATCTACTAAAGCAGGTGGCTTATATGGTATGGGGCTTATTTGGGCACTGGTTCTCATACATGTAATAAAGTATCCATTTTTCCAATTTGGACCGAGATTTACAGCTGCAACAGGCAAATCTTTATTAGAAGGGTATAACGAGATAGGAAAATTCAGTCTTGTATTATATCTAATTATAAACTTGGTAAATATGTTTACCATACAAGCGGCCGTTACTATAGTAACAGCTGGAATTTTATCTAGCCTGTTTCCTGATTTATTCTCCTTAAGCGCGTGGGCTGCTATTATAAGCTTCATTGGAGCTTTAATTCTTATCGCAGGAAAGTACAAAGCCTTAGATCGAATTATCAAATATGTTATTATTCTATTGTCGGTTACCACTATATTTGCTCTTGGCTTAGCCATTGAAGGAAATCATAGAGATTTTTCCTTTGAGCAAATTATACCTAGTGATCTGATCGGAATCACTTTTCTAATTTCATTTTTGGGATGGATGCCCGCACCCTTGGATATTTCTGTTTGGCATAGTCTCTGGGCTAAGGAGCACAAAAAAAATGGAGTAAATGAAGCGCTGTTTGATTTTAATGTTGGTTATGTTGGAACCTTATTTTTAGGGCTGTGTTTTCTATTATTGGGTGCATTAGTAATGTATCACTCGGGGATGGGTTTTAGTGACAGCGCAGCCTTATTTGCTTCCCAATTCATAGAATTATACACCAATTCGATTGGTAATTGGGCTTTTTACATCATAGGTGTTGCAGCTTTCGCAACGATGTTTAGTACCACACTGACCACCTTAGATGCCTCTCCTAGAGTTATGGACAGTATATCATTCTTACTATTTGGTGTTCAATCGAAAAATTTATATTTAATTCTTCTAGTTTCATTAGTGGTTGGAACACAAGCTTTAATTGTTTATGCAGGGTCCTCTATGCTTTTTTTAATCAAAATTGCTACACTTTTGAGTTTTTTGACTGCCCCGTTTTTTGCGATAATGAATCTGTATTTAATAAAAAGTAAATACACTCCTAAACAGAATCAACCTGGACTTATGATGACTATTTACAGTTCTGTAGGAATAATATTCCTAATTGCATTTAGTCTTTATTACATCTACTTTTTGAGCCAATACTAAGCTGTTTTATAAGAGTTTATTTGTATTTTTGTTGACTCAAATGAAAACACATGGCGGAAACAGCGGAAAAAATAAGCAAACCCAAATGGTTACGTGTCAAGCTACCGGTTGGAAAGAAATATACTGAGCTTAGAGGGCTCGTTGATAAATATAAATTAAACACCATTTGCACAAGTGGGTCTTGTCCTAATATGGGTGAGTGTTGGGGTGAAGGTACTGCAACATTTATGATATTAGGAAATATTTGTACACGTTCATGTGGCTTTTGTGGTGTTAAAACAGGAAAACCTGAATCCGTTGAATGGGATGAACCTGAAAAGGTAGCACGTTCAATTAAATTGATGAAAATAAAGCATGCTGTAGTTACTTCAGTTGACCGAGATGATTTAAAAGATGGAGGGTCAATTATTTGGGCGGAAACTGTGAAAGCAATTCGAAGAGCAAATCCAGAAACTACCTTAGAAACTCTTATTCCTGATTTTCAAGGGAATACGGATCATATTGACAGAATATTAGCAGTTGCTCCCGAGGTCATTTCTCACAATATGGAAACTGTGAGAAGATTAACGCGTGAAGTAAGAATCCAAGCGAAATATGATCGTTCCTTGGAAGTCTTGAGATACATGAAAGAACAAGGGCAACGTAGAACCAAGTCAGGAATCATGTTAGGATTAGGAGAAACTGAGGAAGAAGTTATTCAAACACTTCATGATTTAGCCAACTCTAATGTAGATATCGTTACTATTGGACAGTATTTACAACCATCAAAAAAACATTTACCTGTTAAGGAGTTTATCACTCCTGAGCAATTTAAGAAGTATGAAGAAATCGCTTTAGGATTAGGTTTTAGACATGTAGAAAGCGGTGCTTTAGTAAGATCATCTTACAAGGCTCATAAACATATTTTATAATAATTTTATTTGAGACCAAAGTTTGGCACAGAACTTGCAAACAACAGTTTAACAAAGAGTAGTTAACTTTGTTTTCATTGTATAAAATTATTTGAATTATTTAAAAAAAGCTCCTAATCAAAGATTAAGAGCTTTTTTTGTTTTAAGTCCGTATTGGTTATCTTCTAATTGTTCCCCAAAATTAATGGTAAACCATCGCCTCCTGAACCCACTACAATAACTTTTGCATTAGGACTCTTTGCAAGTTCTAAAGTAGCTTGAATTCCTTTTTCTTTTAAAATATTGGTGGATAGAGATGCGTTCAAAATACGGTTTGCTGTTGCTTTACCTTCTGCATCAATTTTTTGACGCTCCGCCTCTTTTTTAGCCTTTTCCAAACGAAACTCATATTCCAAAGACTCTTGTTCTTGTCCCAATTTTCTTTCAATAGCGTCCTTTATTGTTTTTGGAAGAGTAACATCTCTAATCAGAACTTCATTCAATTGTATGTATTGATCTTCTACAATTTTTGTTGTCTCAATTAAGATTTCTTCTTGAATAGCATCACGTTTAGAAGAATAAATTTGTTCGGGTGTATAACGCCCTACTACACTTCTCGCTGCTGAACGGATCGCTGGACGAATCACTCGGTCTACATAGTCTTGACCACGTTTTTGGTGCAATAATCCAAGCTCATCCGATTTAGGTTGATACCAAGCAGTCGCATCTAACTGAATGTCTAGGCCGTTAGAGGAAAGAACATTCATTTTTTCCGAAAGTTCTTGCTGTCTAACATTGTAAAGAATTACCTTATTCCACGGGGCAACAAAATGCAAACCCTCCGACATAGCAGGTTGATCAATAACAACTCCTCCTGCCAAGGGTCTGTACAATACCCCTGCTTCACCTGCACCAACGGTAACAAGTGAACGTGTTAAGAATATTACTCCTATGATAAGAAGTATTATACCAAATACTCCAAACTTTGGAAATTTCAAATCTAATTGTTGATTACTCATAATATATTTTTTGGTTAAGTTAAGGGTTTACTTTCTATTAGTCGATTTAAATAAGTCAATATTACAGCACGATCTGTTGCAAAATTTAATCGAAACCAAGACTCATATTGTTCCCCAAATTGTTTACCTGGGGCCAGTCCCATTTTAGCTTGATTAAAGATCCAATTCTCTAATTCCTCTTCAGTTAAATTCATTCCACTGAAATCCATCCACATCTGATAGGTTCCTTCTAAAGGTGATATTTTGACCAAAGGAAGATGGTTTGATAGTAATTCTTTTACACTATTGATCGTTTCTTGTAGATATTCAATTAATTCATTTACCCATAAGTCACCCGCATTATATGCCGCCAAGGTCATGTAATAAGTTATGGCATTACCATGGTGAATAAAAAGGGCTTCAGCTTCTGATCGAATCTTTCTCAAATAGGAAGCATGCTCAGTATAAATATGGCCAGTTGCGACACTTTGCATTCCAAAAGTTTTTGCAGGCGAGCCAAGTAAAACTATACTTCCTTCCCTATCGACATCTGCATAGCTGATAAATTTGTGGTTATCATAAAGAATATCAGCATGTACTTCATCAGAAATTACCAAAACACCATGTTTTTGTGACAAGGATTTAATTTGCTCTAATTCATCACGAGTCCAAACCCTTCCAACGGGGTTATGCGGATTACACAGTAAAAATATTTTGTTTTCAGGTTTAGCCATTTGTTCATCGAGCTGTTCAAAATCAAAACTAAACCTCCTATTCTCATCAAACTTCAAGGGATTATCTACGACTTTTCGTCTATTCGCTCTGATGGTATGCGAAAACATGTGATAAACTGGACTATTAATGATTACACCGTCCCTTTTATCTGAAAAAAGCCTTAACAGCAAGGCAATTCCAGTTAAAACCCCATTAACTTGAACATAGTTATTTGGATTCAAATAAAGATCATGTCTTCTTTGAAACCAAGATGAAATCGCTCCATAAAGTTTATTATTATTGTATTCATAAGCAAAAACACCTCGATCAGCCATATCATGTATAGCTGATCGTATAGGTTTAGCAACTTTAAAATCCATATCTGCAATCCAAAACGGGTACACCTCCTCACTGTTATATAAATGACCGTATCCATTCGGACTAACTTTGACAAAATCTATTTCAGATCGATGTTCAATTGGATTGAAAAATTCCATGTAATATTTATTTAGAATAAAAGATTAAAGATATAACCTGAAAGAATCATACCCAAGCCCAGTACCACAAAAAATGAAACAATTAATTTAGTCTTCATCACTTTTTTCAGAAGCAAAGCCTCAGGCAAGGAAAGGCCAATTGCGCCCATCATAAATGATATAGCTGTTCCTACTGGCACCCCTTTTTCAATAAGTGTAGTTACTATTGGCAATACTCCGACTGCATCAACATATAATGGGATTGCTGAGATAACCGCAATCGGTACAGCAAACCAATTCTCTTTTGATAAATGTTCTTGAAAAAAACTTGCCGGTACAAAACCGTGTATAAATGATCCAATTCCCAAACCAATAGCTATATAAGGTAACAGGCGTTTCAAGGTTGCCCATGCTTCAACTTGAACATCACTTAACCGTTGTTTTATAGAGATTTTAACCTCTTCAGGGTTGTTTTCAGTGTGTTGAAGATTTTTGATCCAGTCTGCCACATATTTTTCCATTCCTAACTTCTCTAAAACAATTCCTCCAGCTACTCCGAGAACAATACCTGTAACTATATATATCAAGGTAATCTTCCATCCAAATGTTACCCAAAATAGCGCTATGGCAATTTCATTTACCAAAGGAGACGTAATTAAAAAAGACAAGGTGATTCCAAGAGGTATTCTGGCCTGAAGCATTCCAACAAATAGAGGTATTGAAGAACAAGAACAAAATGGAGTTATGGCTCCTAAACTACTTGCGAGCAAATTCCCTAAACCTGAGGACTTATGCTTTTCTAGAAAACTTCTTATCTTTTCCATTGGAAGGTAACTCGTTACCAATCCCATTACATAAGTCACAAGAATAACAAGGATACTTATTTCAAAAAATCCAACTATAAAATAGTGAAATGCAGATCCAAAAGTCGAATCGACTGCTAGATTGAACGTATCGAAAACCACCCAATCAGCAAAACGAGATAATAAATTTATTAAAGCCTCCATAACTATATTATTTCAGCTAATTTACGCTCGTGATTCACCTTTTTGAAGTCATACACTTTTCCATTAATAACTAAAGAAGGGAAAGTCATTGTTCCATATTGCATGGTATCGCTTAAGTCAGATAATTCTGTTATCTCAACTTGCTTATCGTGTTTTTTTGCAACAGCTTCAATAAATGATTTTATCGGAGAGTTAGTTGCACAACAACTTGAATGTAAAATTTTAATTTCAGTACTCATAATTTCTACTTTTAAATGATTAATTACACTTAGAAGTAACACGAGTCTTTAAAAAGTCACAATTATTTTGATTTTTTTTTCAATTCATACAAATCCGTGCAGGATGCTTTAATTTGACAGCTCAAAACAAGTCCTTGATTATCCGTATTTACATCACAGCAACTGAAAATTAAGTCCCGTAATTTCTCTCGGCCTCTTTTTACCCTCATCTTCACAGTAGAGAGGTTTATTTTTTGAATTTCAGATGCTTCTTTAAGTGATTTCCCTTGAACTTCCACAAGTTCCAAAGTCTCTTTATAAGGAGGGTCCAAAAGAGTAATCATTGGGAAGATATAATCCGCTAATAAAAGATCAAATTCCAATTCATCTTCATCAGCTTTTTCAAATTCTGTATCAGGAGCTGTCTTCTTTTTGTCCCTGTAGTAGTTCATCAATAGGTTCTTACTCACTCCATAAAGCCATGCACGCATATTTTTAATCTCAACACCTTTGCTGTAAGCGTTTAAAAGGCTCAACATTACTTCTTGGACCAAATCTTCACTATCCTCACTATTTCCAGTCCTAGAAGTCAAATAAGCTTTTAATTCTTCATAAAAGCCACCAGCACTTTCTTCTAAATTGCAACACTCCTCCATAAAGGAAAGTTACAAAAAAAAAGCTCCTTCAATTGAAGGAGCTTTTTAATGGCTTAAGCGGTAATCATACCGCCATCAACGTTTAGCGTTTGACCTGTAATATAAGTACTCATATCTGAGCCTAAAAACACGCATGCATTCGCTATATCTTCAGGGCTACCTCCTCTTTTAAGAGGAATGGCTTTTCTCCATCCATCAACCACACTTTCATCGAGTTTGGCCGTCATTTCAGTTTCTATAAATCCAGGAGCAATAGCATTACATCTAATATTTCTAGATCCCAACTCCAAAGCCACAGATTTAGTGAACCCTAACATACCTGCTTTCGAAGCCGCGTAATTTGTCTGTCCAGCATTTCCTTGAACACCAACAACAGAACTCATATTAATAATTGAACCTCCACGTTGTTTCATCATAGGACGAATTACCGCTTTAGTCAAATTAAATACAGATTTCAGGTTTACCTCCATCACTTTATCGAAATCTTCCTCTGTAATTCTCATTAAGAGGTTATCCTTCGTGATTCCTGCATTATTTATTAATATATCGATAGAACCAAACTCCTTTAAAACTTCGGCGGCTAAATCTTGTGCAGCATTAAAGTCAGCAGCATTTGATTGATATCCCTTGGCTTTAACTCCTAATGCATTCAATTCCTTTTCCAAAGCCTCCGCAGCCTCAACAGATGAACTAAATGTAAAAGCCACATTGGCACCTTGTTTTGCATAAGTCTCTGCAATTCCTTTACCAATACCTCTAGTCGCACCGGTAATCAAAGCAGTTTTACTTTCTAATAATTTCATAAACTTAAATTTAAAATCGTGCCAAATATACTAATTTAATAAAAAGCGCAAAGCTTATTGTTTAACCTTGCTTTCTTTAAAATTGAATAAATAATCTACGTCTAACTCCTCAACTTTACCTAAACGCTTTAAAGATTCCACATCCATGTCATTTTTATTTCCAATAACAACGGTACTATATTCACTTCCTGCAACATTATCCTGGAAAAATGCTGAAAGATCATCCATGGTCATCTTTTGGATAGTTTGATACATCTCTTCGCGATTATCGTAATCTATGCCTCTTCTTTTTAAACTTTCATAAGACCAAAAGATTTGAGATTTTGTGATTCTTTCTGCTGCTATTTTTTTTAAAACAGAACTCTTTGCTGCTTCAAATTGCTGTTCATTTAACGGCATATCATTCATCAATTGCATCATGGCATCAACTGCTTCATTAAGTTTGTTAGCTTGAGTACCAACATAGGCATACATTAAGTCATTTCTATCAGACTTAGATGCGGTTGAGTAAACGGCGTAAGCTGAATAGGCTAAAGCTTTTTCCTCTCTGATTTCTTGGAATACTATAGAAGATAAACCTGAACCGAAATAAGTATTGAAAACTCTTGCTGCTGCCATTTTTTCTGGATCAAATTCATCTTCCTTTGCAATCAGCATCAATTCGGCTTGAACCATGTCGTAATCAGTAAAATACACTTGATCCCCCATGTCTCTTACCGCATAGTCCTTTGCTTCTGGGTAATCTTTTAAGGGTGAGTTAACTTTGTGCAATTTATCTATTGCGGCAACGGCTTGATCAACATCCTTACCATAATAAAAAATACGCTGTTTATAGTCTTTCAAATTCCTTACAACCTCGACCAAATCCTCAGGATCAATATCCTTTAATTCATTTGATTGGTAAATATTTCTCAATTCAGAATCCTCTCCATACATAGCATAGGAAACTAATCCTCTTTGAAGAATCATCCCTTTTTGAGACTTCATGTCTGAACGACCTTTCAAGATCTTATCGATATACTTATCAAAAGACTCTTGATCCGCAACTGCTGTAGACCACAATTCTTCTAAAAGCTCCAAACCAGGTTCTAAGTTTTCTTTCAAACCCGAAATATAGACATAGGTACGCTCACTTCCTGTTGAAACACCATAGTCTATTCCTAACTTATAAAATTCTTTTCTCAATTCTTCAGCACTGTACTTACTCGTCCCAACATAAGCTAAGTAACCCACTGCTATATCCAATATCTTTTTATTGTTCTTCCCCATATCAAAAATGATATTCAAGTTGAAAATATCATTATTAGGATTTTCTACATAAGTCATTGGAATACCATTGGCGAGTTCTACATTTTGCAATGCTTCTGCGTAATCTACATATTGAGGTTCCAAATTCGGAGCTTGCAATTCATTGAATTCTTTCATGAAAAATGATTGCTCTCCTCGGTTTAAATTAACCGGTGTAATTCCAGGATTAGCTACTTTTACAATAGCATCATCTTCTCCTTTTCTCTTGTATACAACTACGTAGTTATCCTTGTAAAAAGCATTAGCAAAATCCATTAAATCTTGTTTTGAAATCTTTTTCAAATCATCTAAAAATGCTAATTCTTCAGCCCAATTTTGCTCGTAGATAAAAGAATCCACATAAGCATCGGCAAGCGCCGTATTCGATTCAAAACGTCTCATTTTTGACAGTTTTAAATCATTTACAACTGCTTCTATCATCCAATCTTCGAATTCTCCCTTTTTAATTAAGTCTATTTGATCCAACATCAAATCTCTAACTTCTTCCAATGATTGATCTTGCTTAGGCGACCCATAAAGCCTGTGAAATCCATATTCCTTTAAAAAGGTAGGAGAAGAACTCGCGTTTTGTACCAATCCTTTTTGATTCAGGTTTAAATCCATTAAACCAGCATTTGAATTAGCCAAAATCATATCGATTAGAGTGACATACTTAGCCTCTTCAGACCCCATTCTATCGGTTCTATAAGCAACTGATACACTTTCCGAGGTTGGGCCAAAAACTTCTTTAACCTTTACCTCTGTTATTGGGTCTTCTACTGGTAATTCCGGATGCTCTACTGATTTAGTTTCATATTGACCAAAAGTATTGTTGATTTTACTAATTGTTTCTTCAAACTCAAAGTCTCCTACCAATACCACAGCCATATTGGATGGAACATAATATTTATCAAAATAATTGTGTATTGCCACCATCGAAGGATTTTTTAAATCCTTAGCAGTTCCGATGGTTGTTTGTTGTCCATAAGGGTGCGTTGGAAAAAGTTCATCGAGCATCGCAGCGTATGACTTTCTAAAATCATTATCCTGACCACGGTTAAATTCTTCAAATACTGCTTCTAATTCTGTATGAAATAGACGCAATACAACTTCCTTAAATCTAGCACTTTCAACATGCAGCCATTTATCCAATTCATTCGCTGGAATTTTATTGGTGTACACTGTTTGTTCGAACCATGTATAAGCATTGGTTCCTTGCGCCCCTAAGGAAGCAATCATCTTGTCATACTCATTGGCAATGGCATAATTCGAAGCTTCATAGGATACGCGATCAATTTCTTTGTATAGTTCCAATTTTTGTGCAGGATCCTCCGTAGCTCGGTGTCTTTCATACAAATCGGAAATCTCTTCAAGATAAGGCTGTTCCTTTTCCCAATCCAAAGTTCCAAACTGGTGCGTTCCTTTGAAGACCATATGTTCTAAATAATGCGCCAGTCCCGTAGAATTGGATGGATCATAATTTGATCCCGCTTTTACGGCAATATAAGTTTGAATCTTAGGTTCATCATGGTTCTGAGACAAATAAACTTTTAATCCATTTTCTAAGGTGTACAATCGTAAACCTGTTGGATCATTTTCCACAGTTTCATAACTCAATCCGTTACTATCTGTTTTTTCAGTGGTTGCATAATTTGTTGACTCTCCATTTTGGCAACTAGTAATTACTACTGCTGTTAAAATTAGAGCCCAAATACTTTTAGTTGATTTCATAGTGATTTGGTTAGTTAAAAAAAAGGCATAAAAAAAGCCTGTTCTAATATAATAAAGAACAGGCTAATACGTATTTTATTAAGAATTATTTAACGAAGTCTATCCCAAAACCTTCGCAACTTCTTCTCCAATCTTAGCAGGTGATTCCACTACGTGGATACCATTTTCAGCAAGAATTTTCATTTTCGCTTGAGCAGTGTCATCTGCACCACCAACAATCGCTCCTGCATGTCCCATGGTACGACCTGCTGGTGCTGTTTGTCCGGCAATAAACCCAACAACAGGTTTGCGGTTTCCATCGGCTTTTACCCAACGAGCAGCCTCTGCTTCTAGGTTTCCTCCAATTTCACCAATCATGACAATAGCTTCTGTTTCTGGATCATTCATTAATAATTCTACAGCTTCTTTTGTTGTAGTTCCAATAATTGGATCGCCACCAATTCCAATAGCTGTAGTAATTCCGTAACCTTGCTTAACAACTTGATCAGCTGCTTCATAAGTCAAAGTTCCTGATTTAGAAACGATACCTACATTACCTTTTTTGAAAATAAATCCTGGCATAATCCCAACTTTAGCTTCTCCTGGAGTTATTACACCTGGACAGTTAGGTCCAACTAGAGTCACTTCTTTTCCTTCCAAATATGCTTTCACTTTTACCATGTCAGCTGTAGGAATACCCTCAGTAATACAAATGATTACTTTAATTCCAGCTTCAGCAGCTTCCATAATAGCATCCGCCGCAAATGCCGGCGGTACAAAAATGATACTTGTATCAGCATCAGCTTTCTCCACTGCGTCAGCAACAGTATTAAATACAGGTTTACCAAGATGTTCTTGTCCTCCCTTTCCCGGAGTAACCCCTCCTACTACATTTGTACCATAATCAATCATTTGACCAGCGTGAAATGTACCTTCACTTCCAGTAAATCCTTGAACGATAATCTTTGAATCTTTATTTACTAATACGCTCATAATTTTAGCAGTTGAATATTTTGTTGCACAAAAATATACTTTTATCCCAATTATTAACTAAAAAAAACCGCTAATTAAAGCGGTTTATTACTATTCTTTAATTCTTTCTTGATAGGTCCCCTTGGTGGTTTCTATTTTAATCTTATCCCCTTCGTTTATAAATAAAGGAACATTAACTTTTGCACCGGTTTCTACAGTAGCTGGTTTCGTGGCATTTGTTGCAGTATTTCCCTTTACACCTGGCTCGGTATGCGTAACTTCAAGAATTACAGATTGAGGCATATCCACTGAAAGAGGTTCCTCATCTTCTGCTCTAACAATTACAGTTACCACTTCTCCTTCCTTCAATAAATCTGCGGCATCTAGAGTTGCAACAGGCAAGGAAATCTGATTGTAGTCCACCGTATTCATAAAGTGATACATATCTCCTTCTGGATACAAATATTGATACTTTCTAGTTTCTACTCTAACCTCATCAATTTTATGACCCGCTGAAAACGTATTGTCAATTACTTTTCCGGTAGTTAAACTTTTTAATTTTGTTCTTACAAAAGCAGGACCTTTTCCTGGTTTTACATGTTGAAATTCAACAATTTTGAAGGTATCGTGATTATAATTGATACACAATCCGTTTCTAATATCTGAAGTTGTTGCCATAATTTAATTTAAATATTATATCCCTTCATTATACCGCGTTTTGAATTACGGATAAAAGTAATGATTTCATCGCGTTCTGAGGTCGCCTCCATTGTCGCTTCTATGATTTCAATTGCTTGGGAGTTATTGTATTTACTTTGATATAAAATTCTATATATATTTTGTATTTCTCTAATCTTTTCCGTGTCAAAACCTCTCCTTCTTAGTCCGATTGAATTGATTCCTACATAAGAAAGTGGTTCTTTAGCCGCCTTAGTATAAGGTGGCACATCCTTTCTTACCAGAGAACCTCCAGAAATCATAGTATGAGCCCCAATATTTATAAATTGATGTACCGCAGCAAGTCCACCGACTATTGCATACTCACCAATTATAACATGTCCAGCCAAAGCCACACCATTAACAATTATGGCGCTATCTCCTATAACACAATCATGGGCGATATGAGCAGTAGCCATAACTAAACAATTTGCCCCAATCTTTGTGGTACCAGATGCATTTGTTCCACGATTTATAGTCACACATTCCCTTATCGTCGTGTTATCACCAATTTCCGCTAGTGAATCCTCTCCATCGAACTTTAAATCTTGCGGTAAGGCAGAAATAACCGCTCCAGGAAAAATTCTACAATTCTCACCAATCCTGGCACCTTCCATAATGGTCACATTGGAGCCAATCCATGTACCAGAGCCAATCTCGACATTATTATGAATGGTAGTAAAAGGTTCAATAACTACATTTCTTGCAATTTTCGCACCAGGATGCACATAGGCTAAAGGTTGATTCATGTTAGTTCTTTTTTGCGATCTGAGCCATTAATTGAGCTTCCGCAACTAATTTATTATTAGCGTAAGCGAAAGCTTGCATATGACATATTCCTCTTCTTATCGGGGTAATTAATTCACACTTAAAAATAAGTGTGTCTCCAGGCAAAACCTTTTGCTTGAATTTAACATTATCCATTTTCATGAAGTATGTCAAATAATTCTCTGGATCCGGAACCGTACTAAGAACAAGAACACCTCCGCATTGAGCCATAGCTTCAACTTGGAGAACTCCAGGCATAACAGGTGCTCCGGGAAAATGTCCGACAAAGAAATTCTCATTCATTGTCACATTCTTCATACCAACAACAGAATGATCTGTCAATTCAATAATTCTATCAATTAACAAAAAGGGTGGTCGATGGGGAAGAATATCCATAATTTGGTGAATGTCCATTAAAGGAGCCTCACTCAAATCATATTTAGGAATATTATTCCTCTTCTCCTTCTTTATGATTCCTTGTAATTTTTTAGCAAATTGTGTATTAATTCCATGACCCGGTTTATTTGCTATAACTTTTCCTCTGATTCGCGTTCCAGTCAAGGCGAGATCACCTATCACATCAAGTAACTTATGACGGGCAGCTTCATTCGCCCAACGAAGTGATAAATTATCTAAAATTCCATTTGGTTTAACAGAAACTGAATCTTTATTGAAAACCTTTTTCAATTTATCTAAAGTCGTATCTGAAATCTCCTTGTCCACATAAACAATCGCATTATTAAGATCCCCTCCTTTAATCAAGTCGTGGTCTAGCAGCGTTTCAATTTCATGAAGGAAACTAAATGTTCTTGCCTCAGAAATTTCTTCTTTGAAATCAGCTATATCCGTTAAGGTTGCATTTTGAGTTCCCAAAACTTTAGTACCGAAATCCACCATAGTGGTCACTTCATAGTGATCTGAAGGCATTAAAACTATTTCAGACCCCGTAACTTCATCTCTATAAGAGATAACCTCTTCAACGATAAATTCATCCACTGGAGCATCCTGTTCAACGATTCCAGCTTCTTCAAGACTGGCGACAAAAAACTTTGATGAACCGTCCATTATTGGGGGCTCAGACGCATTTAATTCAATCAAGACATTGTCTAAATCTAAACCAACACATGCTGCTAAAACATGTTCTGAAGTATGAATTTTCACTCCATCCTTCTCCATAGAAGTCCCGCGCTCAGTGCTGGTGACATAAGCGGCCGAGGCCTCTATAATTGGTTCTCCTTCGAGATCTACTCTTTTGAAGGCAAATCCATGATTTACCGGAGCAGGCTTAAAGGTCATTTCTACGGTCTTTCCTGTGTGCAATCCGATTCCAGACAGGCTTACTTCTTTGGCAATTGTTTTTTGATTCTTACTCATTGTTATTGAGTCTTTCATTATCTTTTTCTAATTTGTAAACTTTTTTCACTAAACTGTTCAAGTTCCTAAAATGCACGTAGGCTTTGTTGTAGGCTCCATAAGAAATTGCTGGTGTTCCCTGAACAACTTCTTTATCTTTTAGGCTTTTAGAAATCCCTGATTGAGCTTGAATCTTTACATAGTTTCCAATATTTAAATGCCCTACGATTCCTACTTGCCCTCCAATCATAGCGTGATGACCTATTTTAGTCGATCCTGCAATTCCTGTTTGAGCAGCAATTACACTATCTTCACCAATCACAACATTGTGTGCAATTTGAAGTTGGTTATCTAATTTGCTTCCGCGTTTGATTACTGTAGACCCCATGGTAGCCCGATCAATTGTTGAACCTGAACCAATCTCAACATCATCTTCAATAACTACATTTCCGATCTGGGGGATTTTGTCAAATTGGCCTTGCGAATTTGGTGCAAAACCAAAACCATCTGATCCAATCACAGCATTTGAATGGATAATACAGTTTGCGCCTACCACACAATCATTATAAATTTTTGCTCCTGCAAATATGGTAGTACCCTCACCTACACTTACATTATCTCCAATATAACTGTGAGGATATAGCTTTACGCCTTTACCTAACGACACACCCTTTCCAATATAAGCGAAAGCACCTATATAGACATCTTCGGGGATGACCACTTCTTGATCTACGTAATTTGGATTTTCAATTCCGGTTTTCTGAGGTAAACTTTCCTGATATAAAGTCAATAGCTTGCTCAAAGCCTGATAAGCATCATCTACTTTAATCAAATTTGAAGAAACTGCTTGATCAAAAACCATATCCCTACCAACAAGCACAGCTGTAGCTTGTGTACTGTAAATGTGATTGATGTATTTTTTATTTGAAAGAAAGGTAAGTTCGCCTGATTGGGCGTCCTCTATCTTCCCAAAGTTAGACACAGTAGCATTTTTATCTCCATAAACTTCTCCTTGGAGAAAATCGGCAATTTGTTCTAAAGTAAATTCCATTATGACAAAAGTAGTAAAATTTATAAAGTTGAAAAGTTTATTTCTTTTGGAAAGCAAATAAAATATCGCACCGTCTCATTCATAATTCTATCGGAAACTATAGGGTCACTTGCCATGGCAAAGTCAACTACACTTCCATCCTTCCTTAAAAGGTTTATTTTATTTTCAATATTGTTATACGCCAAATTCTTCACCTGTCCCCTATGAATCAAATAATCCACCTGCTTACTATTTAAAGAAAAATGACTTTTTATTTTATCTCTGATTTTTTGATACTCTGCTTTAGTTACAGGCTCATCGGTAAGTTGGATTCTAAATAAATTTCGATTCAGTATTCCACGGGCCAACCGAGACAATACCAAATCCTCATGGTTTTGCCATAGCTTCAAGGCGAACATAATATCTACATCGTCTAAGGAGGCAAAGCGCTCCAGGAGCAACTTATTAATCACCAAGCCCTCATTTTGAGTGAGAAAATATCTGAGATTTTCAGGACAACTTTCTAAGCGATTTTGAGAAATTAACTCCTGAGCTCGTTTTAAAACAAGAACCAACATATTTTCAGCTACAACACCTGTCTTGTGAAGATAAACTTGCCAGTACATTAAACGTCTCGCGACGATAAACTTCTCAATAGAATATATTCCTTTTTCCTCAATAACCAATTGTTGATCCACGACATTCATCATGGCAATTAATCGATCAGAGTTAATAGAACCTTCGGCAACACCAGAGTAAAAGCTATCTCTTTTTAGATAATCCAATCGATCAATATCAAGTTGACTAGATACCAATTGATAAAAGAATGGCCTGTGATAATTCCCTTTAAAAATATCTATTGCCAGTGTTAGCTCACCTTCAAACTCCTCATTCAGGAGTTCCATATAACCTAAAGAAAGATCCTCATGGTTCACTCCTTTAACGATACTGTGTTCTAAAGCATGAGAAAATGGACCATGACCAATATCGTGTAACAATATTGCGATATAAAGGGCAGTCTCCTCTGGTTCAGTTATCTCAATATCTTTACTTCTAAGCACTCTTACTGCCTTATTCATCAAATAAACGCAACCGGTTGCATGATGAAATCGAGAGTGATGTGCACCAGGATAAACCAAATATGAGAGTCCCATTTGTGAAATTCGTCTTAGCCTTTGAAAATAAGGATGTTCTATAAGATCGAAAACAATGGTTTTGGGTATAGATATTAATCCGTAAATTGGGTCATTCAGGATTTTAAGTTTATTGGTCGTAAGATTGGTCAACTCCGGTTAGTTTATTTTGAACAAATATAAGATTTCTAGTATAAATATGGGCAACAAAATTCTTTGGGTTGATGATGAGATAGAGGCACTTGAATCTTTGGTGAGCTATTTACAAGTAAAAGGATACCAGGTATTTAAGGCTAATAATGGTCAATCCGCCATAGAAATTATGGAAAGAGAGGTATTTGATTTGTTGTTAATTGATCAAAATATGCCTGGTCTCACTGGAATAGAAATTATTAATAAAATTAAAAGCCAGCCCTCCACTCTAAAGATCTCATTGATTTCAAAAAATGAACAAAGCGACTTTATTGACCACGCATTGGCCAATAAGGTGGATGATTTTTTGATTAAACCAATACGTCCTCAGCAATTAGAAGTTTTGGTAAAAAAGCTACTCCATCAAAAAGATTTAGTAGAACACAATTTGCAAGAAGAATTTAGAAATTCTTACAGAGAACTGAGTGAAGACCTTGAATCTTGTAAATCTTTTACTGATTATGCAATGCTTCATAAGAAAATTGAAAGCTTGCTCTCCATTTACGCCTCAGAAAACCTAGAATCATTTGAACAAATGATCAATCAATTAAAGGCGGATTTAGATAAGTCTTTTTTTAAACTAATTATTAGGGAGTACCAATCATGGATTAATGATAGTAGTTTAAACAGGCCCATGATGATACATGATTTGTTCCCAAAATGGATTATCCCAAAGGTCAAAAGCAGCAAGGCTCCCATTTTGAATTTGGTTTTGGATAATATGCGATTGGATCAATATTTAATCTTGAAAAAATCCATTGAAGAGTTCTATAATATCAAGGAAGAACATTTTTTTTCAAGTCTCCTGCCGAGTACTACAGCATTTTCTCGAAACGCGCTGTTTTCTGGCATGACCCCCCTTGAAATTGCAAAAAATTATCCGGAATTATGGTCCGGAAATGATCTAGAATACAAAAATAAAAATGAAGAGGAACTTCTGAAAAAACTGCTTCAACGGAATAAAATCGATGACAACATACTATTTGAAAAAACATCTAGCAACGAGAAAATTCATCGGTTAATTAATAAATTGAAAGAATTTAAGGACAAAACTACAACTGTTCTAGTTGTGAATAATTTAGATGATATTTCACACGAGATTGATTCACCAATTGTCAAGCATCAAATTCATGCAAGTTACAAACAAAACAATGCTTATACAGCTTTATGGTTTGAATTTTCAAATTTAAAAAAGCTATTAAAAAAAGCTTCAGAAAAAGGGATTGATCTAATAATAACTACGGACCATGGATCGACAAAAGTTGATAAACCAAATCAAATAAAAGGAGATAGAACATTAACTAATAACCTCAGGTATAAACAAGGCTTATCCATTAGCTATAATTCAAAATTGAATGCAAGTTTTAAAGAGTTAAATAAAATTGGAATACCCAACAATCACAAAAATGATCAAATGATATTTGCTGGCCCTAAAACTTTTTATACTTATCCAAAAATAGAGAATTCTTTAATTACCAAGTTTGAAAACACCTTCCAACATGGCGGAATTTCTTTGGACGAAATGATCCTAGCTGCAGGCTATTTTACAAGCAAAAAAAAATAGGTACTTTTGAAAAAAAAACCGATATGAAGATCACTTATGGGTTAGAAGACTTAAACCAAGTTGCCCGGACAATTATAGAAAAAGCAAACTCAAAGATATTGCTGTTCTATGGTGAAATGGGAGTTGGTAAAACCACTTTGATCAAAGAGATTTTTAAAGAATTAGGGGTTTTGGATCGAGTGAGTTCTCCTACATTTTCTCTAGTCAATGAATATGAAGCTAAAAACCAAGAAATCGTTTATCATTTTGATTTTTATAGAATTGAAGACGAGGAAGAGGCTTTGGACATGGGAGTAGATGAATACCTTCACAAAGATACCTGGTGTTTAATTGAATGGCCTCAAAACATAAAAAATTTGCTACCTTTAGAGGTATGTTCAATTCATATTACCTTACAAGATGATCATCTTAGAAAACTACAATTTTAAAAATGTCTAGCTCCTACTCGCCTTTTAGCAAGAAAGACCTTCAAACTCAGGAAGAGCGATTGGAGATTGGAAGAAAGAAAAGCTCTTTGGAAATCGGAATCCCCAAAGAAATTGCCTTTGAGGAAAGGCGCGTATGCCTGAGTCCGGATTCGGTATCCACTTTGATCAACCAAGGACATACAATACTTGTTGAAACTAATGCTGGAGCTCATGCTGGATATTTGGACAGAGAGTATTCAGAGGTAGGTGCAGAAATTGTTTATGACAAAAAAACCGTGTTTTCTTGCAAAATCATTTTAAAGGTTGAGCCACCTACTTCAGAAGAAATAGGACTAATGAAACCAAATACCACTGTGTTATCGGCTTTACAGATTAAGACAAGGTCTGCAGATTATTTTGACGCCTTATGTTCAAAGAAGATAACTGCTATAGCCTTAGACAATATTAAAGATGAGCATGGCAATTATCCAATTGTAAGCTCCTTGAGCGAGATCGCTGGGGCCTCTTCAATACAAATTGCAGCAGAACTTCTAATGAAAAACGGCTATCTGCTTGGAAACATATCAGGTGTTCCTCCTACAGAAGTTGTTATTCTGGGGGCAGGAAGAGTTGGAGAATATGCTGCTAAAACCGCTTTAGGCCTTGGGGCATATGTAAAAGTCTTTGATGACTCGATTACGAGACTTCAGAATCTAGAAAATAGATTAGGCCAAAAAATTTACACTGCGACACTTCAACCTAAGCTGCTTTTAAAATCTTTAAAAAGATGCCATGTTGCTATTGGAGCCTTAAAAGGTGCTAACAGATGCCCAATCATTATTAATGAATCAATGGTTGAAAACATGAAAGAGGATGCTGTTATTATAGATGTATGTATTGATCGAGGAGGAAATTTTGAAAGCTCGGAATTAACAAGTCATTCTAAGCCATTTATTATGAAACATGGTGTAATCCATTATGCAGTTCCAAATATCCCTTCAAAATACCCTAAAACATCCACCCAAGCCTTGAGTAATATTCTCTCCCCTTACCTCTCCAATATTGCAAATGGAGGAGGCATAGAGTCTATGATCAAAAGAAATTCAGGATTTCAGAATGGAGTCTATGTTTATAAAGGGATTTTGACCAGTAAACAAGTTGGCGATTGGTTTAATCTAAAATATCGTGACCTGAATCTACTTATCTTATAATATTTTTGTGCTATTTTTGAGCCATGAATTTAACAAGACGGTTTGCTTACTACTTTATCGGTGTTTTTATTGGAGTAGTTGTACTGAACTTTTGGGTCAAGGAAAAAGAAAATGAACGCGGGGGAGACAGTATATTTCCTTATGGTCCAAATGCCCGAACACTGAGATCCTTTGAGAGAATAAGCAATAGAACTTACTCTTCTCAAGCAGACTCCATAATGGCCCTACAATCACTAGATACTGCTGATATTTCCAAATTTTTTAAATATGGGGAAGTGGACTTCAGTAAAAGTGAACAACGTCGCGAACCGTGTGCCATTTATTGGATGGATATTGAATTCAAAGAGATTCCCTATAGCTTTATTATTGAACGTTGCGATTCAGTATTGGAAATTCAGAAAATAATCGTTCATTCTTCTGCAGAGAGGTAACGTTCTTCTATTTCGCTGTAATGCTTAATACTTTTTTGCATCCACTCTTTATAAAGGGCACTTTTCTCATCTTCACTGAGCTGCCAGTCTAAATCTGATGCTTTCAACCGCGTGGTTAATTCTTCCATGATAATTGCAGCAGCAACAGAAACATTTAAACTTTCGGTAAAACCTACCATGGGGATTTTAATAAAAGCATCTGCCTGACGCATCATTTGTTCTGAAACTCCCATTTTTTCTACTCCCATTACAATTGCTGATTTCTTGGAAATATCAAAATCACGTATAAATGAGGAGTCATTATGAGGGGAAGTCACTACAATTTGATATCCTTTGGCTTTTAAATCATTTATACACTCTTGAGTGTTATCCGCTCCAACTTTTGAATAAGAATGAAAAGTCATCCATTTCTGAGCGCCTTTTGCAACTCTTCTTGAAATGAAATTATTATACTGGTTTTCGATTATATATAAGTCTTGAATTCCGAATACATCCGCACTTCGGATTACAGCACTAACATTGTGCTTTTGAAACAAATCCTCTAAGACAAAAGTAAATTGGCGTGTCCGTTGTTCCAAAACTTTTTTAAACAATTCGCGTCTATTTTCTGTTAAAAAACGCTCTAGATATTCAATGAATTTTACATCTTCCATACTAAACGAAATCACTTATTGCATCATAAACCAGCCCAGATGATAATTGAGCTCCCTTTTGAATGAGTTCAAACAATTCCATTTTATAATCCTCTGAAAACTTCTTCGATGCCTTGAAAATCTCTACCTCCTTGGAATTAAGATTATCCATAAGCCATTTGTAATTTTCTTCTCTAAAAAGATCAAAATCATCTCGATTCACCTTTAGTAGTATTCGATGAAAATCATCCCCGTCAACCTTAAATAGATTCAAACTATTAGGACTCATATGATCCAAAAATTTTGCTTTTTCTAAGGCACCATCCCAAACAAGGTCACTAAAAATCTCCATCTCTTGCTGAGCTACATGAGGTCGATTCAATTTGATATCCTTCCACTCTGTTGCATCAATCTCTTGGCTGGCAAGAAAACGTGCAAATTCATCAGCTAGTTCTTCAAACTGCTCCTTTGATAACATTTGGTACTTCATAAATTAATTGGCTACATCATTAATAAATTTGATTCTCATCAATCGCAGTTCTTCTTCGTCATAATCCCCGTCAAATTCATCCAATGCCTCTTGTATTTTGTCGGATTCAGCTTCCATGAAATAATCGAATATTTCTTCCATTTGGTCTTCGTCCAATATATCTTCTAAATAATAATCAATATTAATCTTTGTTCCTGAGAAAACAATGGACTCCAGTATTTTAATAAAGGCATCCATTTCCAACCCTTTGGCCTTGGCAATATCATCCAAAGGAATTTTTTTATCTGTATTTTGAATTACAAATAATTTCAATCCAGAATTTTCACCTGTTGATTTCACTACTAAATCATCAGCTCTTGTAATACCATTATCCTCAACATAAAGCTTAATTAAATCAATAAAAGGCTTACCAAATTTCCTTGCTTTTCCTTCACCTACCCCATGAATGTTCAGCAACTCATCCATCGTAATAGGATATTTGAGGCACATATCTTCAAGTGAGGGATCTTGAAATACTGCAAAAGGAGGTACTCCATTTTTAGCTCCAACTTTTTTTCTCAGTTCTTTCAATTGCTTCATGAGCAATTTGTCACCTCCGCTAATTTTGCTAGGCTTAATCACGTTTACTTTATCTTCATCAGAATAAACATGATCATAGGTCATCATAAAAGAACTTGGATTATCGATATAATACCATCCCTTATCCGTCAGTTTTAATACCCCGTATAGCTCCAATTCTTTTTTCAAAAAATCATTTACAAAGCCCTGTCGAATTAAGGCTATCCAATAACTGATATCCTTGTCTTTTCCACAGCCAAAAAATGGTTTTTGATCCGTTTTATGAGATTTAAGCATGGCATTTGATTGACCAACCATGGTAGCAGCTAAATCCTTCATTTTGTACTTTTCCTTAGTATCTCTAACTACCTCTAATAACAAGAGTAATTGATTCTGAGCTTGCTCTCTCTTCTTAGGATTCCTGGTATTATCATCCATATCGGCCCCAAGTCCATTGACTTCATCAAAATCTTCTCCAAAATAGTGAAGGAGGTACTTTCTTCTGCTCATAGCGGTTTCTGCATAGGCCACAACGTCCTGTAACAAAGCATGTCCTATCTCTTGTTCAGCAACAGGCTTACCCGACATGAATTTTTCGAGTTTTTCAATATCCTTGTAGGCATAGAACGCTAAACAATAACCTTCTCCACCATCCCTACCGGCACGGCCAGTTTCTTGATAATAACTTTCCAAACTCTTGGGCATGTCATAATGTATGACAAAACGCACATCAGGCTTGTCAATACCCATACCAAAAGCTATAGTCGCAACCACTATATCGGCCTCTTCCATCAAAAACATATCTTGGTGCCTAGCTCTTACCTTAGCCTCTAATCCAGCGTGATACGGTATCGCATTGAGGCCATTGACTTGAAGCAATTGAGCAACTTCTTCAACCTTCTTACGAGAAAGACAGTAAATTATACCTGATTTACCTTCTCTTTCTCTTACAAAACGTATAATGTCACTGTTAACCTGAGCTGTTTTTGGTCGGACTTCATAAAACAGATTTGGTCTATTGAAGGATGCTTTAAAGACATTAGCGTCATGCATCCCTAAAGTTTTAATTATATCTTCTTGTACCTTTTCTGTTGCAGTAGCAGTTAAACCAATTACTGGAACATCATCAATCCTTGAAATTATAGACTTTAAGTTTCTGTACTCTGGTCTGAAAACATGACCCCACTCAGAAATACAATGCGCCTCATCTATAGCTACAAAAGAAAGGCTTTGATCCTTTAAAAAGTCAACATACTCATCTTTAGTAAGCGATTCAGGTGCAACATAAAGTAATTTTGTAACTCCTGATCGGATATCCTCCTTAACACGCTCTACATCCCCTTTGTTTAGAGATGAATTCAAAACATGTGCGACACCTGAGTGATCAGATATACCACGAATAGCATCTACCTGGTTCTTCATTAGAGCAATCAATGGTGAGACTACAATAGCTGTCCCCTCACTCATTAGCGCTGGCAGTTGATAACACAAAGACTTCCCTCCTCCTGTAGGCATAATGACAAAAGTGTCATGCCCGGAGAGTATACTTTTAACAACGTCCTCTTGCAAGCCTCTAAAAACTGAAAACCCAAAATACTTTTTCAGCCCAGCGTACAATTCATTTTCATCTACATTCATTGTTGAAATTATCTATTTTTAGATACATTTGCTGTCGTTATTAGCGTTTAGCTCTTAAAGTAAATTTAACATAAATATTTATTTATTACAATGTTTAGAAAGGCTTTAGTTTAAATTTAAGTCTTTTATAAACAGATTGTTAGTTCAAATTGAATTCAATTTATGGCGAATAATAAAAATGAAATGTCTTTTTTGGGACATTTGGAAGAACTGCGGTGGCACTTAGTTCGCTCATTTGTAGCGATCTTTGCACTGGCAGTTGTACTTTTCATATTTCAAACTCAAGTTTATGAGTATTTTCTTCTGGCACACCTCAAACCAGACTTCATTACCTATCAATGGTTTTGCGAAGCTTTTGGCAGTATTGGAATTGAAAGTAGTTTTTGTAATGTAAACTTTCCTCAGAAATTACAAAGTTTATCATTGACCAACCAATTGATGAATTCTCTTTGGACTTCAGCCATTTTAGGCTTAATCCTAGCCTTCCCATACATTATCTATGAACTTTGGAAGTTTATAGCTCCTGGGCTGCATGAAAATGAAAGAAAAAACTCAAGAGGGTTTATTTTTGTTACCTCATTTCTCTTTTTTCTTGGACTTTTATTCAGTTATTTCATCATTTGTCCAATGTCTGTTTATTTCTTCTACAATTATCAAATTACCGATTTGATTGTTAATAATTTTCAATTTGAGTCTTATATATCGATAATTACTAACGCCTTGTTGGGGATTTCCCTGGTCTTTGAGCTTCCTGTATTAATCTATTTTCTATCTAAAGCAGGGCTTGTTACACCTCAATTCTTGAAGACCTACAGAAAACACGCCTTAGTGGTAATTTTAATATTATCGGCAATTATTACTCCTCCTGATATAGCAAGTCAGATAATTGTTTCAATTCCTGTGATGTTCCTCTATGAAATTGGGATTTATATCTCTAAATTTGTAGAGAAGAAAAGATTAAAAAAAGAGAAACAATTATCCAATGTCAAATAAAGTAGACGAATTTGAGGCTTACAGAGATAAAATGAATAAAAAAATTCTCTCTGAAGACAATAAAGTAATAAAACGTATCTTTAATCTAGATACAAATGCCTTTAAACCTGGACATTTAGACGAAAATACAAAAGAGTTGTTAGGTTTAGTAGCTTCAGTAGTTTTGAGATGTGATGACTGCGTAGCCTATCACTTGCAAACTTGTCATAAACTCGGAATAACCAAGGAACAAGTAATGGAAACCTTATCAATTGGCACTCTAATTGGAGGAACAATTGTTATTCCACATCTAAGGAGGGCTTACGAGTTTTGGGAAGATTTGGAGGCAAAAAATTAAATAAATGAAATTAATAGCAAATAATATTCAAAAAATTTACGGCAGTCGAAAGGTTGTGAAGGGAGTTTCATTAGAGGTTGAGCAAGGAGAAATCATAGGTCTTCTTGGCCCAAATGGAGCTGGAAAGACAACTTCATTCTACATGATTGTGGGAATGGTTCAGCCAAATTTTGGAAGTATCTATTTGGATGATAAAGAAATTACTAAATTCCCGATGTACAAAAGGGCTCAAAATGGAGTTGGGTATTTAGCTCAAGAAGCATCAGTATTCAGAAAACTATCTGTTGAGGACAATATTCTTTCTGTACTTCAATTTACTGGAAGAACAAAAAATGAACAAAAAGAGAAACTTGAATCATTAATTGAAGAATTTTCTCTTGGCCATGTAAGAAAAAATCGAGGAGACTTACTCTCAGGGGGTGAACGAAGAAGAACTGAGATTGCCAGATGCCTTGCTTCAGACCCAAAATTCATTTTGTTAGATGAGCCTTTCGCAGGTGTAGATCCTATTGCTGTTGAAGATATTCAAAGTATTGTTGCGCATTTAAAAGACAAGAATATTGGAATACTTATTACCGATCACAATGTTCAAGAGACCTTAGCAATTACTGACCGGACCTATTTGATGTTTGAAGGGAGTATTCTTAAAGAAGGAACACCAGAGGAATTAGCTCAAGATGAAACGGTAAGACGTGTGTACTTGGGGGAAAGTTTTCAGCTTAAAGAAAACCGCTTTAAGTAAACTTATTTTTTAAAATAGACCACAGTACATAGAGTAAAATTATCCATGACATACTTGCTATACCTAGAATTACTACTAGCGCTGTGACAAAAATCAAAAAGACAAAAGTCCATTTATTATCTTTCCAAGAATAATTCTTGAATTTTAACGAGAACAAAGGTATTTCCGCATTGAGAATTATACACCCAAAAATCCCGACTGCATAAACAAGAGCTAGACTCAATTCAAAAGGCATAAAGACCATCCCCCCTATCAACAACGCATTTGCAGGAGTTGGCAAGCCTATGAAAGAATCGGTTTGCCTTGTATCAATATTAAACTTAGCCAATCTATAAGCCGAAGCAAGCGGACATAAAAAAGCTATAAATGGCCAAGGAATAAATTCTTGAGATTCAAAAAAATTATAATCAAACCCTCTGGAGAGCAATACAAACCATATCATTCCTGGCGCAACTCCTGAAGTAACTACATCAGCAAGCGAGTCGAGTTGTTTCCCAAGCTCTCCTTGAACATTTAAAAGTCTCGCGACAAAACCATCGAAAAAATCAAATAAAATCCCTGCCATTATGCAATAAACTGCAAATTTCAAATCACCTACAACTGCAAAAAGAATTGCGAAAAGACCTGCTGACAAATTCATTAAGGTCAATAAGTTCGGAACGTGTTTTTTCAAGATCAATAATTTTGAGTAAAAATACAGAATTCAACCCAAATAACTATCTTTAGACTTTATAATCGACCTCTATACATGAGATTTACTTTTCTATTTATTATTTTTATTAGCCTTAGTTCCCATGCCCAAAACAGCGAGTTATCTGTACTAACCTGCGGCCCTGGAACAGAACTTTACTCGACCTTTGGTCATTCCGCATTTCGATTAAAAGACCCAAGTCGGGGAATTGATCGTGTCTACAATTACGGAATGTTCGATTTCAGGACAGAGGGCTTCTATTTAAAGTTTGTTCAAGGAAAACTACCATATATGCTAGGAGCTTATGATTATAGTCATTTTTATCGTTCATATTTACAAGAGGGACGATGGATAAAAGAACAAAAACTAGATTTGAGTCAAGAAGAATTGAATGAAATAGTTTCTTTTCTAAATCACAACGCTACCGGGGATAATCGGTTTTATATGTATGATTTTTTTAAAGATAACTGTGCCACAAAAATCGCAGAGGTCCTGAATAAAAACATAGATAGGCCTGTGAATTACAACTTTGATTTTTTTAACAGTGAAGACACTTACAGAACTTTACTACACGGTAAACTTGAAAGCAAACCTTGGTCAAAATTCGGGATAGATCTTGCTCTTGGATCACTTATTGACAAAGATTTAAAACCACAAGATTATCAATTTTTACCAGATTATCTCATGCAATCATTTAATGGTTCAGCAATTGCTGGAGAACCAAAGACTATATTGAATGAAAAATTTAAAGAGCAAAAGAGTTTAATCAGTGGCCCATATTTAATCTTTCTAGGGCTTTTAATTCTTGGTATATTATGGACTTATTTTAGCCTAAGCCCAGTATATTTTGATCTGCCTTTATTTTTTACTGTTGCTCTAGTTGGAATCGTATTAACGTTTTTGTGGTTTGGTACCGACCATTACGCAACAAAGATGAATTGGAATATTCTTTGGCTTAGCGTAATTCCAATAATCGCCTATTTTAGAAAAAATAAATTTCTCGTACACCTTAGTATTAGCCTAATGATCCTATGCCTTGTTTTGGACATAATCGGCGCGCAGGTTCTTCCCGAAGGTAGTTATTTCTTAATGAGTTTAATGAGTTTAAGACTTTTAGAGCGCACTTATGATTTGAGTAAACTCAAAAGAGCGAGTTCATAACTTTTTAAGCCAAAACCAGATATAATACCTTGACAGACTGGGGAGAGAAAACTATTCTTTCTGAATGACTCTCTAGCGTAAACATTACTGATATGGACTTCAATTACCGGAGATTTTATTCCTGATATGGCATCAGCCAAAGCTACTGAAGTGTGTGTATAAGCCCCCGCATTGAATAAAATGGCATCGACCTTAAATCCATATTCATGAAGTGCATCAATGAGTGCTCCTTCTGAATTCGATTGAATATAGTGGAATTTAACTTCTGGATATTTAGCCACCAGATCCTTAAAATAACTATTAAAATCTTGTGAACCGTAAATTCCTGGTTCCCTGTTTCCTAATAAATTTAAGTTGGGTCCGTTTAAAATAAGTACATCCATTAGTTAAGTTTTAAACAAATATATAAATTTAGCCTATGAAATGGTCAAAGCATTTAAAATCCTTCGAGAACTATCTTAACTTAGAATTGGGACTCAGTAAGCACAGTATGCTTGCATATTCTAAGGATGTAAATCAATTGGCTGAGTTTTATATGGATTCTGATCCTATATATTTGGACAAATCACAAATCACGACATACTTATATGAGATCGCAAAGGTCCTTGACCCCAAGACCCAAGCCCGAAAACTCTCTAGCATAAGACAGTTTTACAAATACTTGATTCTAAATAATACTATTGAGTCAAACCCTTGCGAAAGTATTGAAAGCCCAAAATACAGTCGTAAAATACCAGACACTCTATCCACGGATGAAATTGATCAACTCATCGATGCTATTGACTACTCCTCTGAACAAGCTTATAGAAATAGAGCTATTTTGGAAACACTCTATGGGTGTGGCCTAAGAGTAAGCGAATTGGTAGAATTACGTTTTTCAAATTTGAGTTTCGAACAAGAAATCATTCGAGTCCAAGGAAAAGGTAATAAGGATAGAATTATCCCTATTGCACCATATACCATAAATTGTATTGAGGATTATATTGAAATTGAACGAAATCAGCTACCAATTAAGCCGGCCTATGCGGATCATGTATTTTTAAACCGTCGCGGAGCGAAATTGACTCGTGTAATGATTTTTACCATAGTTAAAAACCTAGGAATCAAGATCAACTTAAACAAAACCATTTCACCACACACTTTTCGTCATTCTTTTGCCAGCCACTTGCTGGCCAGTGGTGCAGATTTAATGGCCATTCAACAAATGATGGGGCATGAAAGTATTACCACAACGGAAGTCTATCTTCATATTGACCAATCAAAAGTCAAAGAAATTTTGGAAAGCCATCATCCTAGAGGTAAAAATTAATATATTGCTTGTCTAAGCAAACCAAAATGACAAAAAAATTCCAGTTAGGACTCTGGTCAGCAACCGCCATGGTTATTGGTAATATGATTGGAAGTGGAGTCTTTTTATTACCTACA
This sequence comes from Flavobacteriaceae bacterium, assembly GCA_049606855.1. Taxonomy (GTDB): domain Bacteria; phylum Bacteroidota; class Bacteroidia; order Flavobacteriales; family Flavobacteriaceae; genus JBELHR01. Next base: position 314,425 of record JBMYVY010000001.1, read on the forward strand.
ACACTCGCCCCTTATGGTTGGATTTCTTATATCGCATGGACTTGTTCTGCTGTTGGCGCAATATTACTAGCACTTGTATTTGGAAATTTAGCAAAGCTGGATCCAAATCAAACAGGAGGGCCTTACGCGTATACCAAATCAGGATTAGGGAAATTTCCAGGCTTTTTAGTTGCCTGGGGCTATTGGATAAGTATTTGGTGCACAAATGCAGCCATAGCTGTTGCCTTGGTAGGCTATCTCGAGGTGTTTTTTCCAAGCTTAGGAACAAACAAATTAGCAGCCATTATTACTGGACTGAGTTTCATTTGGGTTTTGACCTTTCTTAACACCAAATCTTTAAAGGAAATTTTACTGGTTCAAAGAATCACAACTTTCTTAAAACTGACTCCAATTTTACTATTAGGTATCTTGGGATTGTTCTATTTGAATTTTGATTTTGAATCAAGTAAAATAATGCAAGAAGGATCTTTATTTGAATTAATCACATCGGCTACTACTCTGACCTTTTTCGCTTTTTTAGGTATGGAAAGTGCAACAATTGTAAGTTCAGACACAAAAAATCCAGAAAAAAACGTAAACCGCGCTACTTTATTAGGGACTTTAATTACTGGACTGGCGTATTTATTGAGTTATCTCGTTATTTCTCAAACTCTAGACCAAGAACTATTAATGAATTCGAATGCGCCATTTGCAGATACCGCTGGTGTGATTTGGGGGGATTCAGCGCGATATTTTATAGCGGCGGCTGCTGTAATCGCCACTGTGGGAGCCTTAAACGGATGGCTGCTTATACAATCCAAAATCCCATTTGCTGCAGCAAGCGATGAGTTGTTTCCAAAGATATTTTCAAAAACAAATTCTAATAATATTCCTATAGCTGGAATTCTAATTTCAAGTGCATTGGTTTCATTACTCATGCTATTGAATTATTCAAAGACTTTGGTTCAAGCATTTAGTTTTATGATGAAACTGTCAACACTTAGTGTAATTACTCCATATTTATTTTCAACAAGTGTTTTGGTACTTTGGACCTATCAACGAAAATTAAAACATAAAAAACGTATTTTAGTTTTAAGTGCTTTTGCATTATTATTTTCACTTTGGATGGTAATGGGTTCAGGGCTAGAAATTGTCCTTTGGGGGCTCTTCCTATTAGCACTAGGCTTGCCAGTATATGTTTATTTAAAAAAGAATTGATCACATGGAAAAATATTATATCAACCCTGACATTAAGTATGCAGAAACCTTACCTGCAAGCTTTTATAGAAGTGATGAAGCTTGGGATTTTCTTCAAGAACAGTTATTTGCTAGAAGCACGCAATGGCTGGGTGATTACAGGGACTTTGTCAATCCAAATCAAAACGCTTGTCCCCTAACTATTTTTCAGGAACCTCTTATCGCCATAAAAGGACAAAACCAAAAGCTCGATCTATTATCAAATGTATGTACCCATCGAGGGAACATTATCTTGCATCAGCCTGGACAGGTGAAAAATCTCAAATGCATGTATCATGGAAGACAATTTAAGAAAGATGGGAGTTTCTTAAGAATGCCTGAATTTGAAGATGCTCAAGATTTCCCAAGGCCTTGTGACAATTTAAAAAAATTTAAAACCTCAAATATAGGGCCGTTCCATTTTGTTTCTTTCTCACAGCTTATCGATATTGATCGGATTATTGAGCAAATGAATGATCGCATTGGGTTTTTACCTCTTGACTCCTTTAAAAGAGACGTGGAACTGAGCAAAGATTATATTGTAAATAGCCATTGGGCACTTTACTGCGATAATTATTTAGAGGGCTTTCACATTCCATTTGTGCATGAAGATTTAAACGAAGTACTGGATTATGGTTCTTATGACACTGTTTTGTACGAACAAATGAATTTACAAATAGGATATAGCGATGAACCAAAAGACTGCTTCTCACTTCCTGAAGGACACCCAGATTATGGGAAGAATGTAGCTGCCTATTATTATTGGGTATTCCCAAATATGATGTTTAATTTCTACCCATGGGGTCTGTCAGTAAATATTGTTAAGCCTATAAATAAAAATAGAACGAAAGTATCTTTTATCTCTTACGTTTGTGATTATAACAGGCTTGACAGTGGTGCAGGTGCTCTTTTGGACAAAGTAGAACGAGAAGATGAATTTGTCGTTGAAAACGTCCACAAGGGCCTTAAATCACAATTTTACAAAAACGGAAGGTTTTCTCCGACTAGGGAACAAGGTGTCCACCATTTTCATCGCCTATTATCGGAACTATTTTAAACAAAAAAGCCACCTAAAAGGTGGCTTTTTTAATACTATTTCGCAATGTTTACGGCTCGTGTTTCTCTAATCACCGTGACTTTTACCTGTCCTGGATAAGTCATGTCATTTTGAATCTTTTCAGATATGTTGAATGAAAGTTCGGAAGCTTTTTGGTCTGAAACCTTTGCGCTTTCTACAACTACTCTCAGTTCTCTACCTGCTTGAATTGCATAGGCCTTTTGAACCCCACCAAATTGGAATGCAATATCTTCTAAATCCTTTAAACGTTGCATATAAGAATCCAAGACTTGTCTTCTTGCTCCTGGTCTTGCTCCAGAAATGGCATCACAGACTTGAACTATCGGCGCAATCATTGATTTCATCTCAATTTCATCGTGGTGAGCACCAATGGCATTACATACATCCGGTTTTTCTCCATATTTCTCAGCCCATTGCATACCCAATAAAGCATGTGGTAGTTCGCTTTCTTGATCTGGCACTTTCCCTATATCGTGTAATAGTCCTGCTCGTTTTGCGAGCTTGGCGTTTAATCCAAGTTCAGCAGCCATTATTCCACAAAGATTTGCAACCTCACGTGAATGCTGTAAAAGGTTTTGACCATAAGAAGAACGGTATTTCATACGCCCAACAGTTTTAATCAATTCTGGATGTAATCCATGAATCCCCAAGTCAATCACAGTTCTTTTACCAACTTCAACAATTTCTTGACTTATTTGTTTTTCCGTCTTTTTAACGACCTCTTCAATACGCGCTGGGTGAATTCTTCCATCATTAACTAAACTGTGGAGTGAAAGCCTCGCGATTTCCCTTCTAACAGGGTCGAAACATGATAAAATAATTGCCTCAGGAGTATCATCAACGATAATTTCTACACCAGTTGCAGCTTCTAGGGCTCTAATATTCCTTCCTTCTCTACCAATAATTCTACCTTTAACATCATCACTCTCTAGATTAAAAACAGAAACACAGTTCTCCACTGTTTGTTCCACTCCAACTCTTTGGATGGTATTTAAAATAACTTTGGTAGCATCTTGCTGAGCAGTTAATTTAGCCTCTTCCATTGTATTTTGGATAAAACTCATTGCATCCGACTTGGCTTCATCTTTCAAAGAAGCAACCAATTCTACTTTTGCGTCTTCAGCAGACAACCCAGAAATTGCTTCTAATTGCTCAACCTGTCTTTGGTGCATTTTCTCAACTTCAGACTCACGTTTATCCACAGCTTCTAATTTGTGGTTAAACTCTTCCTCTTTAGTTTCAATTTCCTTAGTAAGTCTTTTGTTTTTATCTAACTCAGAGCTCACTCTAGATTCCTTTTCACGAATTCTTTTCTCTGCTTCTTCCAGTTTTTTATCTCTAGCCAAAATCACCTTTTCGTGTTCCGCTTTTAACTCGATAAATTTCTCTTTAGCTTGAAGGATTTTGTCTTTTTTTATTTGATCCCCTTTGCTCTTTGCTTCTTCAATTTTTTTACGGGCAACCTTTCTTGCCTGTTTGATAACTGTATTGGCTCTTTTGGCCTCCATAAGTTTCGCTATTGTGAAACCTACAGCTAATCCAGCGATACCAATTATAATTATTGTAACATCCATTAGTGTAAAATTTATATATAAAAAAAGCCTACATCGGCTTATTGAAATAAACTCCAATAAAACAGGTTTAGGACTAACTTCATGCTCAAGTATCCCGTCAAGCGGGCTCGCTTTCACATGAAAGACTCATCCTTTATAAATGTATAACGTTGAGTTTATCAAATTGTGAACCAATGTAGGCAGTACCTTAGTCTATTTAAAAGAACTTAATTTATTTTTTCATTTAAAAGTTTATTGAGCTCATCTAATTTCTCATTCATGAGTAACTGATCTTTTTCAACTTCTAAATTTTTTATTTCCATTTGAGAAGCAAATTGCAATGCACACATTGCCAAAACATCTTGTTTATCATTAACCGCGTAATTGGATTCATATTGCATCAACAAATCATTAATTTTTGCTGCCGCTTTCCTAATCCCCTCCTCTTCAGAGGCATCCTTGATACGAATCGGATAGTTTCGACCCCCAATAACAACATTTATTTTCAAGTCCTCCATCAATCGTTCAATTCGATAATACAGCGATCAATTTCCTTGATCAATGTGTTTATTTTGCGTTTTGCCGCTCTCTTATCTTCTATACTGCCAACAAAAGTCTTTAACTGTTTTAAATCCGAATATTCTTTTTCAATACGATCGAATTCATCACATTTTTGCTGATATTTAAGGTAGAGATTATTTAAGTTTCTACTTAAAACTTCATTTTCTTCAATCAAAAACTCATACTGTTCTAAAAGTGTTTTTAACTTATCTTGAAGTAAAATCAAGTCATTCAATGCCTTAGTCATAAGCTACTTTATAAAGACCTTTGAAACAAATTTATATAAAGCCTTTGATTTAAGCAATTATAAAAGGTATTTTATTTTATGAAAAATGTCTTAATTTGGTCCTTAAATCATGAATATTGAAATTTTCCGCCACACTTATTTATATTTTATTAAGTCTTAAGGTTTTAGCCCAAAGCCCTATTGATACAACTTATTTTAATGCTCCAATGAACATCCCACTTATCAGCGCTGGTACATTTGGGGAGCTTAGAGATAATCATTTTCATGCGGGTCTGGATCTGAAAACACAGTTTAGAGAAGGAATACCAGTACAAGCAGCAGCAGATGGCTATGTCTCAAGGATAAGAGTAGGTGTTTGGGGCTATGGTAAGGCAATTTATCTCGATCACCCAAATGGATACACTACGGTTTATGCACATTTGAGCAAATTCTCACCCGAGCTAGAAACGTATATCAAAAACCTTCAATACAAAAGAAAAAGCCATGAGGTACAGGGTTTTCCCAAAAAAGAAGAGTTTCATTTCAAAAAAGGAGACATCATAGCCTACAGTGGAGCAACAGGTGGATTTGTTGGCCCTCATTTACACTTTGAAATACGAGATACACAAACAGAGCACATTTTAAACCCAATGTTATTTGGCATAGAAGTTAGGGATAGTAGACCTCCTTCAGCTTTGGCTCTTCAAGTTAAGCCAGCAGATTCAACAAGTCAAATAAATGGATTTGAGAAGCGCATCAAATTAAATTTTTGGGAAATCAAGAAAGACCAATTCCAAACAGATACTGTAGAAGTATTTGGATCCCCTTTATTTCAGGTTCAAGGATTCGATAGACAGGATGCCGCAAATAACAAAAACGGTTTATATAAAATTTCTCTTTTTGAAAATGATCGAAAAGTATATAGTCACATTCTAAATGAGTTTTCATTTTCGGAATCAAAACTCATTAATTTACTCATTGATTATGAATACTATCAGTTAACCAAAAAACGTTTTCAACAACTTTATATTCCCTCTAATTCAAACCTATCAATTTATAATAGAAAACTAATGGACACAACAAAAAAAGAAGGCTTTTCTATGTATAAAATTGAATTGACTGATTTTCAAAACAACAGCACAAGTATCTTTATACCAGTTACTTACGTAAATCTACCTAAACCACTGGTTAAGTCATTAAGTGAGGAATACAATTACCACATCAAGCGTGAAGAATTCTATAAAATCGAAGATAATTATGCATTTATCAGCCTTCAGAAAGAAACTTTTTACCAAGACCTTTCACTCAATTTGAAGTTGAAAAAAGACAGTATATTCATCGATCATGACCGCTTTCCTTTAAATAAGAAAATGACCATTGGGTTTAAGTTAGCCAAGACCAATATCAATCAAAAAGGAATCGCACTGTTAAAAGATGATAAGCTTAATTTTATAGAAACTGAATACCTAAATCAAACCCTCGTCGCCCACCCAAGAACTTTGGGAACTTATATTTTAGCTGAAGACAAAGTCTCTCCTTATCTAAAATCAAAAAACTTTTCCGACAAGTCTTGGATATCCAAACACAAAACACTCGAACTTACTGTTTTGGACGAACAAAGTGGGTTAAAGTCTTTTGAAGCAACTCTTGATGGAAATTGGATTGCACTGGAATACAACCCAAAAACCAATACAATCTCTTATAATTTAAAAGACATTCCTCTTGAAAAAGGCGAACACAAATTAGAAGTAATCATTGAAGATCTTGTGGGAAATCAAACATTTAAAAGCTATCTACTCTATAAGGGCTAATATTTGATTGGCATGATCCTTAGTTTTTACTTTTGAAATAACTGCTTGAATTACACCTTGCTTATTTACTAGAAATGTAGTGCGATGAATGCCATCATATTCTTTTCCCATAAATTTTTT
>JBMYVY010000002.1:0-303086 GCA_049606855.1 Flavobacteriaceae bacterium
CGATGAAGCCACTAATGGTACTGATCCTTTAGATGCCGATTCTGATGATGATGGAAGCTCTGATGGTGAAGAAGGTAGTGATGATTCTGATGGAGATGGTATTATTGATGCCCTGGAAGCATCCGATGTTGATGCCGATAATGATGGAGTAAACGATCAAGAGGATAGTGCCAATAATGATGATTCTAATGATACTGATGGCGATGGAGAATCAAATGCTTATGAAACCGCTAACGGTTCTGACCCTCTAGATGAAAATGACTCTGCTGGTCCGGATACCGATGGTGATGGTAATGCTGATGCTAACGATACCGATGATGATAATGATGGCGTTTCTGATACCGATGAAGCCACTAATGGTACTGATCCTTTAGATGCCGATTCTGATGATGATGGATTAACTGATGGTGAGGAGGTACAGTATGGAACAGACCCATTAAATCCTGATACAGATGGTGATGGAGAATCAGATGGTGAGGAAGTTGATAATGGAAGTGATCCACTGCAAGGAGATTCTGATGGGGATGGTATTTTCGATAATATTGAACGAAGTATTGGAACTGATCCATTCAATCGAGATACAGATAATGATTTACTCGAAGATGGAGAAGAACTTAGGCTAAGAACCAACCCTCTTGACCCTGATACTGATGATGATGAATTAGAAGATGGTTTTGAAGTTCAAATCAATACAGATCCATTAGATGCAGATACCGATGATGATGGAAGTAGCGATGGTCAAGAATTGATAGACGAAACTGACCCCCTAGACCCTGATTCAGATGATGATGGAATAAAAGATGGAGACGAAACAGGCTCAGATCCACTAGATCCAGACACGGATAAAGATGGAGTCACGGACGGTCAAGAAATTCAAGATGGTACTGATCCCAATGACGCTTGTTCTCTCGAACTAGACAGTCAAACGATTATTGAAAATATGTTGTTATGGGAAAACCAAGATTGTGATGGTGATGGAATATTAAATGGCTTCGAGGTATATATGGATACTGATGATGACGGAATTGAAGATTTCCTAGACTCTGATGACGATGGAGATGGAATTAAAACCAATGACGAAGATTCTGATCCAAATAAAGATGGTGATCCTGTAGATGCAATTGATTCTGATTTCAATGGAACTCCAGATTACTTAGAATACAATTATTCAAATGGAAATTCAGAGGATATTGAAGTATACAATGTTGTGACTGCAAATGGAGATGGTATACACGATGTATTGACAATTAGAAATATTGAAAAATATTCAAACAACAAAGTAACCTTGTTTGATCGATTAGGAAATATTGTATTTGAAGTTGAAGGCTATGGAACTACTCAAGACAAAACCTTTAACGGTCAATACCAATCCAATGGTAAGTTATTACCAGCAGGAGTATATTACTATGCAATCCAAATCAATGATGGAAAAAGTAGTTCAGTGAAAAAAGGATACCTGTATTTGAAACGTTAGAACATGAAAAAACTATATATATTAATCTTTTTATTGATGATCAATGAGATTCATGCTCAGCATGAGTTTCAATTCACTCAATACAATCTAATACCCTCAATTTACAATCCCGGAGCAACAGGAGCACGAGGGCTATCTACTATTAACCTGAACCACCGCGAGCAATGGATTGGTCTGGAAGGTGCCCCTTCCCAAACTTATAAAGGATATGAAAATTACTTGCAAAAAAGTAAATTAGGGATTGGGATTAGCTATACACAAGATCAAGTTGGCCCGGTGAGCGATGGAGCTTTAAATATCAATCTTGCATATCATCTAGATATTTCGGAAAACTATGCCCTTTCCTTGGGGTTAAAAGGAACAGCGGAATTTTGGAATCTAAATCTTTTTGATATTAACACATATCAAGATGACCCGGCCTTGTATGGTGAGGATAATCAACAATTTTTTCCAAATATCGGAGCAGGACTATGGTTGTATTCTGAGAGGGTCACTGCTGGAATTTCTGTACCATATTTTATTCGTAACACTTACAATGGCTCAGGAGAAGATGCGACCAAACAAGAAGAGATTCATATTTACTATAACTTTTCATATATATTTCCAATTTCAGATAACATTCAACTTCAGCCGAGTATGCTAGTAAGACAAGTAAATAATGCCCCGACTACTGCAGATTTTTGGGTAAATGGCTTATTCTACAATCAATTCAAAACGGGGATAATGTATAGAACTTCGGAAACATTCGCTATAATGGCAGGAATCCAAGTAACGAAAAAGATATACCTCGGTTATAGTTATGATCAACAAACCACTGACGTAAATAGCACAAATACAGGGTCTCACGAATTTAGTTTTAGATTTGATTTGTCTGACTTGAAAACCAAAAAAATTAAGCAAAGTCAATTTTTCTAATTAATTAAGTTATTTTTGTCCTCTATAGATTGATTTATGCTGAATTACACGACTTACCCTAACCCAAACAGTAGTGAATGGATTACATTAATTCATGGTGCTGGAGGAAGCTCTACGATATGGTTCAAGCAACTAAGATCCTTTCAAAGAGAATTCAATGTTCTTGTTCTAGATTTAAGAGGGCACGGGAAAAGTAAATTGAGTCGTCAAATACACTATAATTTTGACTTAGTCACAAAGGATATTCTCGAGGTAATTGACCACCTCAAAATTAAGCAAGCACATTTTGTAGGAATTTCTCTTGGAACAATTTTAATCAGAAATTTAGCTGAAAAATATCCGGAGCGCGTAAAAAGCATGATTCTCGCTGGTGCAGTTATGAAACTCAACTTTAAAAGTCGATTTCTAATGAAATTAGGTATTGCATTTAAGTCTATTGTGCCTTACATGCTACTCTACAAGCTTTTTGCCTTTATTATTATGCCGAAAAAGAATCATCGAAACTCTAGACTTCTTTTTGTGAATGAAGCCAAAAAACTTTATCAAAAAGAGTTTATTAAATGGTTCAAGATGACTGCTGAAATTAAGCCTCTTCTGCGTTTTTTTAGACAAAAAAAGATCAACATTCCTACGCTATATTTAATGGGTTCAGAGGATCATTTATTTTTGCCCTCTGTGAAGAATTTAGTCCAAGAGCATCCAAGCGCTGAATTGTTGGTTGTAGAGAATTGTGGTCATGTGGTCAATGTAGAACAGCCAAGCGTTTTCAATAAAGAAACCTTACGATTTTTAGGCTCCCTTTAAGTAAGGGTTTTCAGATTTATAATTTCTAATTACAAAATCCAAAGCACAATCTAAAAGTTCGCCCATATTTTTACTGCGCTTGAACTTAACGTCTTTTGTCATTTTATAGAGTGCCATTTTTAATTCCTTAACTTTTTCTTTGGTAGAAATTTCATCTAATTTCATACAATCGATGAGTTCATTGGTTCTCAGACGAGCATTTGCAGCTCGTTTGGCAAGCAAACTTCTCTCCTCTTTGATATATTGCTCAATGGAGTCTTTTGCCAAAACCTCGTGAGTCATTTCCACCAACTTATAATTTTCTTTTAAAAATTGCGGTTTATAGACTTTGGGATTACCTTCAAAACTTTGTTGATCAAAATCAATAGCACGTATTCTGTATCGAATACGGTCAAAATCATGAGTAAGAACCATTACATAATTATAGGACCTCATATCTGCAAGTAGTCGAATAAAACAGCTTTCATTAAATTTGACAAAACTTTTTGCCAAGGCCCTTTTTTGCTGAATATTTAATCGGTCAATATGTGAATGCAGAAATATATCGCCAGGAATTCCTTCAATATGCTCTTCTATTAGCGTATCCTGATAGACCACAAAATTAATTTGATTCGGAGAAAGTAAATGTTCTATTTCCAATCCGTATACCCTTGAAGCATCTGCTTTTTTAACATAGAGATATTCGTAGTTGTCATTTAGAATATTTCTCACCTTAACGCGAAACGGTTTGGTATTTCCAAAAGTACAGAAGTCAATTGCATCAATAATGATATAAGGTAAAATGGAGTCACTTCCATCGGCGTGCAAAATTGAATAGGTCTTTCTAAGAGCAAGGTCCAGTTCTCTATGTTCCGAATCAGAATAATAAACACGAAGCCATAAGGTATCCTTATCAAATTCATCTTTTACATCTACTCCACCTTCAAAACGCAATAAATCATCGTATTGTACAGGTGTTTTTAAATACCTCCCATTCTTTCTCAAATACGACCTCAGTAACTTATTAACTGGGTAAATTGGTTTCTTTTTGGAAATTAACTTATCATTTACCATAAATTAATTGACTGTATAACCCTTTGCTTCAATACATGCAGAAAAGGCTTTTTTAAAGTCCGTCAGCATCTTTGCTTGTGCATCACTTGCCGCCTTATTATTTGCGGCTTGTTGCTGGGCTTTGGCTTGTTTAGCGGCTCTACGTCCTCTCATAGTACCCGCTATGGCTCCAATGGCAGCTCCATCTCCTGCATCTCCGGTTACCGCTCCTATTGCCGCTCCTGCAGCTGCTCCCTTCGCCGCTCCTGCAACAGCAGCCCCAGTTGGTCCTGACTCTACTTGTTTTGCTTGTACCTTTGTTGGATTCTGTGGGTCAAAATTAGTTTGATTATAGGCCCAAATATAACATTGCTTTTGATCCTCTTTTTGAGTAGCATCATCTTGCTCTTTTGCTGGAAAAACAAATACGCCTAAAGTTTTTGAAATATCCGCAGGTATTTGCAAAGTAACTTCTTGAGTTTTGGTTACCGTTGCCGTTTCTTGAGCGCTCAAATTTCCACTAAAAGCAAACATGAAAATTGAAGCAAATAAAAATGTAATTCTTCTCATAATCTAAGTTTCTTTGGTCTTTGTAATTTACTCATATTTTAGCGAAAAGTCAATAATGGCCCAAAAAAAAACCTCTTGAAAAATCAAGAGGTTTTGCTTAGTAGCGGGAACTGGACTCGAACCAGTGACCTTCGGGTTATGAGCCCGACGAGCTACCTACTGCTCTATCCCGCGCTATTGTGGATGCAAATATACGTCAAAATCTAAGTTAATAACAAATTTTTGAAGAATATTTTTGAAATAAAGAACTAAATAACTCATTGATAGGTTTTTGTATAGTGTAATTAATACACTAAAAAATGACCAAGCCAAAAAAAAGACCTAAATTTGCAAAAGAATAAAAGAATATGGCACATAAAGCGGGATTTGTAAATATCATAGGGAACCCCAATGTTGGTAAATCGACATTGATGAATGCTTTGGTAGGCGAAAGGCTTTCAATAATTACCTCGAAGGCTCAAACCACTAGACATCGAATACTAGGTATTGTCAACGGAGATGATTTTCAAATTATGTTTTCTGATACCCCTGGTATCATCAAACCTGCTTATGAACTTCAAGCTTCAATGATGGATTTCGTCAAAGCTGCGATGCAGGATGCTGATGTACTTATTTACATGGTTGAAATGGGAGAAAAAGATTTGAAGGATGAACAATTCTTTAACAAAATCATCCATGCAAAAATCCCGGTCATGTTATTGATCAATAAAATTGATCGATACACACAAGAACAAGTAGAGGAGAAAATGGAATTTTGGCAGGATAAAGTGCCAAACGCTGAAGTATATCCCATTTCTGCCTTGGAGAATTTTAATGTTCAAAATATATTCGATTCTATTGTTGAGAAACTTCCAGAATCACCAGCTTATTACCCTAAGGATCAGCTTACAGATAAACCTGAACGCTTTTTTGTTAACGAATGTATACGCGAAAAAATACTTTTGCACTATAAAAAAGAAATTCCTTATGCCATTGAAGTCGAGACAGAATCCTTTAAAGAAGATGATGAATTAATTAAAATTCGTTCACTAATCATGGTTGAAAGAGAAACTCAAAAGGGAATCATTATCGGTCACAAAGGTAGCGCATTAAAAAGAGTTGGAACAGAAGCCAGAAAGGATTTGGAAGCTTTTTTCCAGAAAAAAGTATTCTTGGATTTATACGTAAAAGTGAATAAAAACTGGAGGACTAACGATCGTCAGTTAAAACGTTTTGGTTATAAAGATTGATTGAGTGTTTTAAGCATAAAACTTCTTAATTCTTCCGTCTGAACTTTTCCAGTAGATCGACCTAAACGGGCAAAAATATACAGGCAGATCCATATTATAGCAATAACTCCCATCCATACATAGGAATTGCTTGCGTCCATGTCAATGGACCAATGAACATAAGCTCTAACGGCAAAAATACTCAAGGCAAATCCCAAAGCAACGTGTAGAAATACAAACATGGTCCAAACATGGGTTTTGGGACCGAAAACACCCTTCAGTTTTGCCTTTTCATTATGGGGTAATTTTTCAACCTCTAAGTGTAATTGCGGTGACCAATAATGGTCTTCATCCTTTGGAACATCAATTACGATATGACCGTCGACAATTTTACTACAATACTTACATTGACCATCTTCTAAATTCTTCTTAAACAAGGTTACCAATTCATTTGGACTATTCTCCAATTCAATAGAGAATCTAGGCCTGAGAAAGACTTCATTATTATGGTGTTCTTTTAGAATTTTTGCTGACATATCCTCAGTAATATACAAATTTGATTTAAAGGCGCAAACTTGCAACAGCTTTGCCTATCTTTGCAAAAAATTAATTATCAATAATGAATACGATTATAGCTGTTGTAGGGAGACCTAATGTTGGAAAGTCAACTTTATTTAATCGCTTAATTCAGAGAAGAGAAGCCATCGTTGATTCTGTTTCTGGAGTTACTAGAGACCGCCACTATGGAAAAAGTGAATGGAATGGAAAAGAGTTTTCAGTAATCGATACTGGAGGATATGTAATTGGTTCAGACGATATTTTTGAAGAAGAAATCAGAAAGCAAGCGATTTTAGCAATTGAAGAGGCTGATATTATCGTTTTTGTAGTAGATGTTGAAACGGGGATAACACCCATGGATACAGAAGTAGCTAATATTTTAAGGCAGATTGATAAGCCGGTATTTTTGGCGGTTAACAAAGTCGATAATGCCATGAGAGATGCAGACGCTGTTGAATTCTATAATCTTGGCTTAGGAGAATATTATACCATTTCATCAATCAACGGTTCAGGAACTGGAGAATTACTAGATGCGGTTGCAAAGGAAATTCCAGAAGTGAATGAAGATGATTTAAACGAAGAAGATGAACTTCCTAGATTTGCAGTGGTTGGGCGACCAAATGCTGGAAAATCTTCATTTATCAATGCCTTAATTGGAGAAGAAAGAAATATCGTTACTGATATTGCTGGTACAACGAGAGACGCTATTGATACCCACTATACAAGATTCGGATTTGATTTTAATTTGGTAGATACAGCAGGTATTCGTAAAAAATCTAAAGTTTCCGAAGATCTAGAATTCTACTCAGTGATGAGAGCTGTTAGGCAAATTGAGCACTGTGACGTAGCAATTTTAATGATTGATGCTACAAGAGGTTTCGAAGGACAAGATCAAAATATATTTTGGCTAGCTGAAAAAAACAGAAAGGGAATAGTTATTTTGGTAAATAAATGGGATCTAATTGAGAAGGAAACCAATACCATGAAAAAATTCGAAGAGAAAGTTCGAGAGCGTATCGCTCCGTTTACTGATGTTCCTATTATTTTTACCTCAACAACAACTAAGCAACGTTTATTAAAAGCACTTGAAACAGCAATCGAGGTTTTTGAAAACCGTAAAAAACGAATTGCAACTTCAAAATTAAATGAAGCCATGCTAGATGTGGTTCAACAAACACCTCCTCCGGCGATTAAAGGAAAGTACATCAAGATTAAGTATTGCATGCAACTTCCGACTCCGACACCGCAGTTTGCGTTTTTTGCGAACTTGCCGCAATATGTTAGAGATCCATATAAGCGATTTGTAGAAAATAAGCTAAGAGAAATCTATGACTTTTCAGGAGTTCCCTTAACCATATATTTTAGACAAAAATAAAAAAAGCGGAGTGAAATATTCACTCCGCTTTTTTTTACCAACTTCCAGAAGCACCTCCACCACCGAAGCCGCCGCCGCCGAAGCCTCCACCGAAGCCGCCGCCACCGAAACCTCCGCTGCCAAATCCGCCGCCAGAAGATCTATTTGATCCCATACCGCTTAAAAGAATCCAAGGAAGTATATCTCCGGCAGAAGATCGTCTTCCTCCTCTACCCTTTCCTCCACGATTGCTGATAAACAGTATAATTAAAATAATAACAAAAATAACAAAACCAATCCCCTTGCCCTCATCTCCATTGGAATTGGACCTTGGTTCACCCTTAAACTCTCCTGCCAAAATCTGCATTATTGCAGTAGTACCCTGATCCAATCCAGCATAAAAGTCTCCCTTTTTAAATTCAGGGGTTATATAATATTCAATCACTCTTCTTGAAAGCGCGTCAGTCAAACTACCTTCTAAACCATAACCTGTCTGAATTCCGACTTTTCTGTCATTTTTAGAGACCAAGATTAAAAGACCATTATCCTTACCTTTTTGACCGATACCCCACTTTTGAGCAAGTTCTGCTCCAAAGTACTGAATTTCTGATCCCTCAAGTGATTCTATGGTAACAACAACAATTTGGGTTGATGTTGTGTCTGCATATTTGATCAGCTTTTGGTTAAGCCTTTGTTCTTGTGAACTACTCAATAATTGAGCATAGTCATAAACTGGCTTTTGAACTTTAGGTACTGGGGGATAATCTTGTGCCTGTAAAGAATAAACTCCGAGAAAGCAGAGTAATACTAATAGTTTTTTCATGATTTTGAGATTTCATCAGACAATTCGTTTTCATCATCACTTTGGAAAGGGAAATGCTCTTTTAGCTGATTTCCTGCTTCTAGAACACCCTTAATCAAACCTTCCGCAAAAGATCCAGTTTTAAAGTTTTCAATTACGACGTCTTTTGTGCTTTCCCAAAAATCATCCGAAACCTTTTGATCAATTCCAGAATCTCCAAGAATCACAAAACTGTGATCTTGAACACCAACATAAAACAAGACACCATTTCTAGCTTCTGTTTGATGCATGTTCAATTTTTCAAATACTTCTTTCGCTCGCTTCATAGCATCTAAATCCGTATGTTGTTCAATATGAACTCGAATCTCACCTGAAGTATTCAATTCTGATCTTTTAATGGCTTCTACAACCCGAGATTCCTCCTCTGGACTTAAAAATTCTTTAATTTTCGACATAGAATCTTAGAATTGAACTGTTGGTGCATTCTCTGCGCCTGCAGATGCTTCAAAATATCCAATCTTTTCAAACCCTCCAATGGATGCAATAAAATTTGTCGGAAATTTTCTAATCATAGTGTTATAACCTTTGGCCGCATCATTAAAGCGATTGCGTTCAACGTTAATCCTATTTTCGGTTCCTTCCAATTGAGATTGAAGCTCCAAGAAATTCTGATTTGCCTTTAAATCTGGATATTTTTCAATGGTTACTAATAATCTCGATAAACTTGACGACAATCCATCTTGAGCAGCCTGAAACTTTTGTATATTTTCAGGGCTTAAATTTGAAGGATCTATAGTTGTTTGCGTCGCTGATGCTCTTGCTTTAGTAACTTCAGTCAGCGTTGATTTCTCGAAATCTGCATAACCCTTAACTGTATTCACAAGATTCGGAATTAGATCAGCTCTTCTCTGATAAGAAGACTCTACCTTTGCCCACTGTGATTGCACTCCTTCTTCTGAAGTTATTATTCCATTATACTTTCCTACAGCCCAAAACCCTCCGAGAACGAAAAATCCAAGAACTGCCAACAAAATAATTGTTGATTTTTTCATCTGATATAAATATTTAAGTTTAAAAAATAAGTCTTTTGTATAGGAGAAATGTTACAACTAGTCTAAAAAAGACTTGAGTTTCACCAATTCTGCTCGTATATCTTGTAATCGAACAAGAATCTCGCCATGATCCACTTTGTCATCTGGCTTCTTCTTCATTTTTTTCTTTGCACCATCTAAAGTAAACCCTCTTTCCTTTACTAAATGGTGTATGAGCCGAATTTGTTCAATATCTTGAGTGGTAAACATCCGGTCTCCCTTGGCATTTTTTTTTGGTTTGACACTGTCAAACTCTTTTTCCCAAAATCTAATAAGTGACACATTGACACTAAAAGCCTCAGCAACCTCACCTATTTTGTAATATCGCTTTTCAGGTAATTCAATATGCATAAGTCTAGTCTAAAGATTGGTTTTCCTGTGAAGAGAGTTCGAGCATTCTTGCATACTCTTCTGGTGTTAAATCATTAAAGTAATAATACACTGGATTCACTTTTCGTTTTCCCTTGATTACTTCGTAATGTAAATGTGGAGCAGTTGAAGTCCCGGTAGAACCAACATAACCAATGAGATCTCCTCGTTTTACCTTTTGTCCCCTTCGGACTACGAAAGAATCCAAGTGACCGTAGAGGGTCTTATATGAAAAACTGTGATTAATTCTCACTTGATTTCCATAACCTCTTTTTGATTTTTTAGCCATTTCAACCTTTCCATCTCCAGTAGCGTATACAGGTGTTCCTTTGGGTGCAGAGAAGTCCATACCGTAATGAAACTTCCGGGTTTTATAAATCGGGTGAATTCGATAACCATATCCGGATGCCATTCGTTTTAAATCCTTATTTGCTACAGGTTGAATTGCTGGAATTGAAGCGAGCATGGCCTCTTTATTTTTTGCCAAAGAAACAATTTCATCCAGAGATTTCGATTGGACCACCAATTGTTTTGAAAGTATGTCGGCTTTGTAGGTAACGTCCTTAATCATCACAGAGTTTTCAAACCCATCCAATGCTTTATACCTGTTCACCCCACCAAACCCGGCCTTGCGCTGTTCATCAGGAATGGGATTTGCCTCAAAGAAGACACGGTAAATATTATTATCACGCTCTTGCAGATCCTCTAGTACCGCTGTAGATTGTTCAATCCTGCGCTCTAGTAACTCGTAATGCAATTTCAAATTTTCTAATTCTCTTACTTGGGCCTTTTCATTCGGACTCAAAAGAACCTGTGAAAACCCTACAAAACCTAGAAATGAAATCAGTAAAATACCCAATACATAGAACAAGCCTTTTTGAAACTTTTCCTTAGGACTTAATCTTATCTTGTGATAAGATAAAGTCGATGCATCATAATAATATTTTACTTTCCCCATAGTGCTAAAAATATACTATTTTTGTGGCACAATCACTAAAAACTGTGTGCTGAACAATTTCAAATGTACAAAAGATTTTGAAAGTTGAACGGACTCAGGGTAACAGAAGAATTAAAAAAACATGACATCTCAAGAGATAAGAAAGCAATTTTTAGACTTTTTTAAGTCAAAAAACCATGAAATTGTGCACTCTGCACCTATTGTTATAAAAAACGACCCTACACTGATGTTTACCAATGCTGGTATGAATCAATTCAAGGAATATTTCTTAGGTCAAAAGGAGGTTAAAAATTCCAGAATTTCAGATACACAAAAATGTTTGAGAGTTTCCGGAAAACACAACGATTTGGAAGAGGTTGGTGTGGATACTTACCATCATACCATGTTCGAGATGTTAGGTAACTGGTCATTTGGAGATTACTTTAAAAAAGAAGCAATCACTTGGGCTTGGGAATTATTAACAGAGGTATATAAAATTGATAAGGATTCACTCTATGTGAGTGTTTTCGAAGGCTCAAAAGATCAAGATAATCTATCCTTAGATCAAGAGGCTTTGGACTTGTGGAAAGAAATTGTTCCTCAGGAAAAAATCATCTACGGAAACAAAAAGGATAACTTCTGGGAAATGGGAGCACAAGGACCTTGTGGACCATGTTCGGAAATCCACGTAGATATTAGATCGGATGAAGAAAAAGCACGTGTACCGGGGAGAGACTTAGTAAACATGGACCACCCACAAGTGATTGAAATTTGGAATTTGGTATTCATGCAATTCAACAGAAAAGCTGATGGATCTCTAGAAAATCTTCCAGCCAAACACGTGGACACAGGAATGGGCTTTGAGAGATTATGTATGGTTCTCCAAGGGGTTCAGTCCAATTATGACACTGATGTTTTCCAACCTCTAATTCAAAAATTGGAGCAAATTTCTGGAATTTCATACAATAAAGATTGGAGTACTGATGTCGCTATTCGTGTTATTGCAGATCACCTGAGAGCGGTTGCATTTGCGATTGCTGATGGACAATTGCCATCGAATAACGGTGCTGGATATGTCATACGAAGAATATTGAGAAGAGCCATTAGATACGGATTTACTTTCTTAGACAAAAAAGAGGCTTTTATCTATCAATTAGTTGATATACTCGATCAACAAATGGGAACACAATTCCCTGAATTACGCAAACAAAAAGAACTGATTTCTAAAGTAATCAAAGAAGAAGAGCATTCATTCTTACGAACATTAGAACAAGGTTTGGTTCGTTTAGATGCTATTATCAAAGAATCCAAAGGAAAAGTTATTGATGGTGCCAAAGCCTTTGAACTCTATGACACCTTCGGTTTTCCTTTAGATTTAACTTCGTTGATTCTTAGAGAACGGCAATTAGAATTGGATGAAAAGGGCTTTGAAGTAGAAATGGAAAAACAAAAATCTAGATCCAGAGCAGCTTCGGAGTTGAACATGGAAGATTGGATTGTTGTCAATGAAGCTACAACTGATTTTGTGGGCTATGATGAATTAGTTTCACAAACTAGAATTGTTCAATACCGAAAGGTTAATTCAAAAAAAGACGGTGAACTTTTTCAATTGGTTTTGTCCAAAACCCCTTTCTATGCGGAAGGCGGAGGTCAAGTAGGTGATACCGGGTTGTTAATCGACACACAAGGCAATAAATATCCTGTGATCAACACCAAAAAGGAAAATAATTTAATCTTACATTTTGCAAAAAAACTACCTGAAAATCCTTCAGATGTCTTTGCGGCAGAAGTAAATTTAAACAACCGTAAACTCACCGAAAGTAATCATAGTGCAACCCACTTGCTCCATTTGGTCCTAAGAGAAGTTTTAGGGAGTCATGTTGAGCAAAAAGGTTCTTTGGTGAATGCCAAATATTTAAGATTTGATTTTTCGCACTTTTCTAAATTGACCGAGGAAGAAATTATTGCAGTTGAAGCGAGAGTTAACGATTTGATTTCTGCTGATTACCAACTTCAAGAGTACAGAGATTTACCGGTTCAAGAGGCAATGGATAAAGGCGCTATGGCTTTGTTTGGAGAAAAGTACGGTGATCGTGTAAGAATGATTGAATTCGGAGACTCAAGAGAACTTTGTGGCGGAACTCATGTTGCCTCTACAGGAAAAATCTGGGCCTTTAAAATAACTTCTGAAGGAGCAGTTGCAGCTGGAATAAGAAGAATAGAAGCAATTACAAGTGATACTGCAAGAGCTTACTTTTCTAAGCAAGATGAACTTGTTGAGACCATAATGGAAACTTTGAAAAACAAGCAACCATTAAAGGCAATTGATCAATTACAATCGGAGAACACAAAACTCAAAAAAGAATTAGAGGCTTTGTTGAAGGAAAAAGCAGCAGCGACCAAAACTGCTTTAAAAAATTCAATAAAGGAAATAAACGGAGTAAATTTCTTAGCTACTGAAGTAGACTTAGATCCTTCTAGCATCAAAGATTTGGCCTTTAATCTTGGAAAGGAAGTTCCTAATTTATTTTTTGTGGCAGGATCAATAAATAAAGGGAAAGCCATGCTGACCTGTTATATTGATAAAACTCTTGTTGAACAAAAGAGTATGGATGCCGGAGCTACGGTGAGAGAACTTGGTAAATTTATCAATGGCGGCGGCGGGGGTCAAAAATTCTTTGCAACCGCAGGTGGAAAGAATCCAAATGGAATAGCAGATGCCCTTAAGGCAGCTGAGGAACTCGTTTAATGAAATTCAGAACCGAAATAAATATTCAAGGACCCGAGGTCAAAACCATCGATTATCACTCGAAAAGTTTGTTTTTGGGTTCTTGTTTTGCAGAGCATTTTGCAAATCGGTTCGACTACTATAAGCTCCAACAAAATACCAATCCTTACGGGATCATGTACAATCCTGTGAGTATCGCTCAAATCTTTAAGGATTTAGAGGAGCACAAAACTTATGGTTCAAAAGACCTCTTGAAAAAAGGAGACCTGTATTTGAGTTTAAATCATCATTCGAGTTGGAATCGAACGAACCAAGACTTCCTTCTTTCAGAAATTAATCAAGAGATTAAGGCTTTTCATGAGGAAATGAATTCCTATTCTCATGTATTTATTAGTTTGGGAACTGCATGGGTTTATAAACATAAACTGACCAATCAATATGTAGGAAATTGTCATCAACTTCCCGCTGATCATTTTGAAAAAAAATTATTAGACCTCAATGAGATCAAAGCCGCGTTGCGACTTATCGTAAGCAGTTTTCCTGAAACTACGCAAATTGGTCTAACCCTGAGTCCAGTGCGACATCTAAAGGATGGTATGCAAGAAAATAATTTATCAAAATCCTTACTCCGCATTGGTATAGAAGAAATGTTAAAAGAATTTTCGAACACCCGCTACTTTCCTTCATTTGAGATCTTAATGGACGATTTGAGAGATTATAGGTTTTATGCCAAGGATATGGTGCATCCAAGTCCAGAAGCCATTGACTATATATGGGAAAAATTTCAACCGATTTACTTCACCAAAGAAAGTTTAGAAACTATGAAAAAGGTGAAAAAAGTAGTTTTGGGACTCAATCACAAAGCCTTTAATGAGGATAGTCAGTCCCATCAAAAATTTCTTAGGAACCTCGAAAAAGAGAAGAAAAAATTGCAGGATTCTCTAAATATTCGATTTTAACAGAAGCATAATACACTGATTTTCAGCTTTAAAATTAATATTTCGTATCTTTACAAACCAGAAAAAACAGCTTGGTATGAGAAATTTGATTACAGGCTTGCTGGTTGGGGTTATATTGGGGGTTTTTTCAACATCATTATTTGCGGAGCAGTTTAGTTTTAGAGATGCAATAATCTCTAACTTTACAATTACTTCCGTTATAACCGGCATAATTTGTGCCAGTTTAGCCAATTACTTAAGATGGGACTTCGGTATCGTTTTAGGTTCAGTAGTAATAGGAATTTTGGTTTTTTACGCAAAATTCTTGATTACGGGACATCACCACGATCCCATTTTTATGGGATTATTTAACGGTCTAATTTTTGGATCGATGTTTACCCTATTTTTGATAATAGAAAGAAGACGTATATTTAAAAAAGAAGCTCATCCTTAGGATGAGCTTTTTCTTATTTTACATGTGGAGCAACGTTATTCCAAGGTCCTCCGTTTATTACGTCAATTCCTTGATTTGCAAGAAATGACTGAGCAGAACCACTTCGTGCTCCAGAGCGACATACTGTTATAATTGGTGCATTAAAGCCTTTAATCGTTTCAAGGTTATCTGCAATAGTGTCTAAAACAATATTCTTAGACCCTTTAACATGCCCTTCTGCATATTCTCCAGGTGTACGAACATCTACTACTACTGCTCCTTTGTCAAGATAAGCTTGGATATCTGAAGCGGATGGTCCGCTTGAAAACATATCAAAAATTCCCATTGTGTTTTGATTTAAAATTATAATTACGAATGCAAATTTAATTCTTTTTTATTCGCGCTTTGCAACTTATGATACATTTGTAGTTTCTAGCAAATCCAATCCTTGTCTAATCAGCTTTGCATGAGGACCAATCATTGCCTTTTCAAATAATTCTTGAGCATAGGCGTTTAATTTCCCTGAACTAACCATCAATTCCTTTAATTCTAGAAGCGCTATCCAACTTGTACCTTCATTTAGCTCTAAGTGATCAATATCACTATAATTTTTTGTGATTCTAATTTGTTTAATCTTATCGAGCAATCGATCATTAGCATCCCAATTATACCCTTCAGCCTTCACTCCCTCTTCATATATAACTTCTACTGGATCGTAATAAACAGGATCAGCTGCACCACCAAAAGCAGAAACAACTGACTTTCCAACTGCCATGTCATATATTCCCCATTCCGGTCTAAATAAAATTTCATCATTCCTATAAACAGAACAATTTTTAAAACTTATCAGCATGATCTTTCCTTGAAGATTTCGAGTCCCAGTTATAATATCTCCTTCAACAACTACGCCACCTTCAAATTCCAATTTCACCTTTTTCCCCTCATAAATACCATAACGTTCTAAATCTTTAGGAGACATGTCCTCTATAGCCAGATTAGAATCTTTTAACTTTCCAATCGGACTCCCGAAACCATCTGCATGATACTTTTTGGAATGACCAATGAGCTCCTTATCTCTATATGAAAGGGCTACTGGACTACTGAGTTGGACATAAGATAGATTATCAGAATCATCTACTAAACAATTTGAAAAAACCCCGGTAATCTGGAGTCCTGTACTAAGTTCTACACTTCCAATTTGCTCGGATTCTATAAGTTTTCTGAGTCCGGATAATCCGCCCTTTCTCAATCCCATTTTATTGGCAAATTCTTCCAAAACATAGCTCAATTGGGCAAAATTCGGAGTCACGAATAGTTGAGGTTGTGGCCTTGTGATATCAAAACTCTGCTTTGCTGCATTGATGCTATACGGAATCTTTTTCACCTCCTTAGACAGGCAATAAACACTTTCTTCTATAGAGGAAAGTAACCCAGCACCGTAGATTTTTGGATCATCAATATCGCCTATTAATCCATATTCAACGGTCCACCAATGCAAGTTTCTGATTTGGGCCAATTCCGATGGCTTTACTTTTTTTTCCTGTAATTCTTTCACCCTATTTTCCGCGTTCAAAACTTGATCAGGGTCAGCATTGTGTTGCTCCTTAATCTGAGATAAAACACGAATCGCCTCGTATACTTCTCCATCGTGTTTAGAAGCAATTGCTTTAGATCCAATTTGTCCAAATCGACGTAAATATTCTGCGTATTCAGGATTGGCAATTATAGGAGCATGACCGGCTGATTCATGAATGATGTCTGGAGCTGGAGTATATCCAATATGTTCTAGTGTTCTCATATCAGCTGCTATAACAAGGACGTTATACGCTTGAAATTCCATAAATGCTGAAGGGGGAATAAAACCATCGACGCTGACAGCAGCCCAACCAATTTCCT
This sequence comes from Flavobacteriaceae bacterium, assembly GCA_049606855.1. Lineage (GTDB taxonomy): Bacteria > Bacteroidota > Bacteroidia > Flavobacteriales > Flavobacteriaceae > JBELHR01. The sequence continues at coordinate 17,110 of JBMYVY010000002.1, forward strand.
TTAAAATTCGGTTCATTCCTTCCATGTGTGGAATTTCATCAATAGAAATCCCTGTTTGCTTTAAACCTTTCAAATAAGATTCATGAGCAACAGCTCTTAATTTATCGATGTTTAATCGCATCACATACCTCCATACGGCTTGATTTGTCGGGGTATAAGATTCATAAGGCTGCCTTACGATATAGCGATGCAAATGAGGGGGTAACTTTGCGGTTACCTCATTTAATTCAATAGACATGTTTGTTTTCGTTTGTTTGTTTGTCTAAAAATACAACAATTTTAAAAACGACAACGGTTTCGTTATTACAAGCTCAAATCCCTGATTAAACGGGCTTTTGTTTGTATATTTGTGATAGAAAAATTTAAAAAAATGGAGAAAAAGGTAATCTTAATGATCCTTGATGGCTGGGGGATAACACAGGACCCAAAAGTTTCAGCAATTTACAATGCAAACACACCATTCATCAATGGGCTATACAATCAGTATCCTCACGCGAGTCTCAGAACTGACGGAGAACATGTCGGTCTTCCTGAAGGGCAAATGGGAAATAGTGAGGTAGGACATATCAACCTTGGAGCTGGTCGTATCGTATACCAAAACTTAGCTAAGATTAATAAAGCGCTTAGAGAAGATACTCTTAAAGATGAAAAAGCGTTAAAAGAGGCATTTCACTACGCAAAACAAAACAATAAAAAACTACATCTACTTGGTTTAGTCTCAGACGGGGGAATCCACGCCCACATAAATCATTTAAAAGGACTTTTAAAGGCAGCTAGTGTCGAAGGTTTGAAAGATGTATATCTGCATGCCTTTACAGATGGTAGAGACTGTGATCCTAAATCTGGGAAAGGTTTTATTGAAGATATTCAAAATTACATGAGCCAAACCACTGGAAAGCTTGCCACAGTTACAGGGCGTTATTTTGCCATGGACCGCGATAAGCGATGGGAAAGAGTTGCTCTTTCTTATAATGCAATGGTCAAAGGAGAAGGTTTAGAATCTACAGATGCGGCTTCATCAATTCAATTCAGTTATGACGAGGGAGTTACCGATGAATTTATTCAGCCAATTGTCATGCAAGAAAATGGACATCCTGTAGCTACAATAGAAGATGGTGATGCAGTTGTATTTTTCAACTTTAGAACAGATCGAGGTCGACAATTGACAGAAGCACTTTCTCAAAAAGCTTTTCCTGAAGTTGGAATGACCCCGCTTAATTTGGATTATACTACTTTAACTTGCTACGATGAAAGTTTTAAAAACATTCGTGTAGTCTATGAAGACAATAATTTAAAAGACACACTTGGGGAAGTTCTTTCTAAAGCTGGAAAGAAACAAATCAGAATAGCGGAAACCGAAAAATATCCGCACGTTACCTTTTTCTTTTCTGGAGGGCAAGAAGAGGCTTTTGAGGGAGAATCGCGTATTTTAAGAAACTCACCAAAAGTTGCTACTTATGATTTACAGCCTGAAATGAGTGCCTATGAATTAAAAGACGCCTTGGTTTCTGAACTGGAAACCGGAGAACCAGATTTCGTTTGTTTAAATTTTGCAAACGGTGATATGGTTGGCCATACCGGAGTTATGGAAGCAGCAATTAAAGCTTGTGAAGCAGTTGATAATTGTGCGAAAGCGGTGATTGAATCAGCTTTAGAAAATGGTTATTCTACTTTAGTTATTGCGGACCACGGTAACGCTGAGATAATGATTAACCCCGACGGTTCTCCACATACTTCACACACGACATCGCCGGTACCTTTTATCTTAGTAGATAAAGATATCAAAGAAATAAAAGATGGCGTTTTAGGAGATATAGCACCAACAATATTGAAATTAATGGGAATTGAGCAACCAGAAGCAATGACAAGAGCTTCACTGGTTTGATGAAAGAAAGAGAGAAGAAAAAGCGCAATACCGTCGGTGTTGCGCTTTTTTTTGTGTCTGTATTTAACGTATATTTGCCCTTAAATTTTTACATCTATGATCCACGTAAAAACCTTAGAAGAAATTGAATTAATGAGGGAATCAGCATTAATTGTTTCAAAAACTTTAGGAGTATTAGCTTCCGAGGTCAAGCCGGGTGTTTCCACCTTAAAACTTGACAAAATTGCAGAAGAACATATACGTGATTTAGGTGCTGAGCCTGGTTTTTTAGGCTTATATGATTTTCCAAACACGCTTTGTATGAGTCCCAACGCTCAAGTAGTACACGGAATTCCAAACGACAAACCAATGGAAAACGGAGATATCATTTCTATTGATTGTGGTGCCTTAAAAAATGGGTTTTATGGAGATCATGCCTATACATTCGAAGTAGGTGAAGTCAATAAGGAAACAAAAAAACTGCTTGAAATCACTAAAGAAAGTCTATATGTTGGGATTCGTGAATTTAGAGCAGGAAATAGAGTTGGTGATGTTGGAGCCGCCATTCAAACCTTTACAGAACGACAAGGTTACGGAGTAGTCCGTGAGTTGGTCGGGCACGGCCTAGGCAGAAAAATGCATGAGGATCCTGAAATGCCAAATTACGGACGACGTGGAAGAGGAAAAAAATTCATTAATGGGATGGTCGTAGCCATTGAGCCAATGATTAATTTGGGAACAGAAAAAATCATCCAACTCAGAGATGGCTGGACAATATTGACAAAAGACGGTAAACCTTCAGCTCATTTTGAGCATGATGTCGCCTTGATCGATGGTAAACCTGAACTTCTTTCAACATTTAAATACGTTTATGAGGCTTTGGGTATAGAATCAAATGAAGAAGATGAATTTAGACGTGCTTGATGGGGCTTTTTTCAAGAATTTTAAATAATGTCCCACGCCCTCTTTTAATTCAATTAAGTTATTGGGTTCAACCCGTTAGTGATCTCTATTTTAGAGGTACGAAATATACAGACCCTATTAATGAAAAGAGTTACCGGAAGTTCTTGCCTTATGGTTATGAAAACTTAAGGCCCAATGCACTTGCACCAGGAACACTTTCTTTAGAGCGGCACAGATTATTATGGCTATACTTGAGGAATTCCAATTTTTTTAATCAAGAATCCAAAGTATTGCATATTGCCCCTGAGCAATGCTTTATCAAACGTTTTAAAAAACTAAAAAACCTAGATTACACCACCACGGATTTATATTCTCCAATTGTAGATATCAAAGCTGATATATGTGACCTCCCTTTTGAAGATAATTCATTCGATTGGGTTTTGTGTAATCACGTTTTGGAACATATTCAAGATGATCGCCAAGCTATGAGAGAAATTTTAAGGATTCTCAAACCTGGTGGATCGGCAATTCTTCAAATTCCAATGGACTATGATTTAGACAAAACCTATGAAGATGACCGAATCATCAGTCGTGAAGAAAGGGCTAAACATTTTGGACAATACGACCACGTCAGGTTGTACGGTTGGGATTATTTTGACCGCCTAGCATCAATTGGATTTGAAGTCTATAAGGAACAGCCTCAAACCAAGTTATCGGAAAAACAAATTGAGCAATACGCTTTAGCTGAAAACGAAGTAATTCCTGTAGTAAAAAAGCCTCATTCCCAATTTTGATAGACTTGGGAGTCCCCATTTTCATCCAGGTAAATTAAAACAACTTTAAGCTCGGGATGTTTTGATAAAAAAGTTTTGGTTTGCTCAAAGCCAAAAGCCATAAAAAGCGTAGCATAAGCATCCATATCTGCACAATCTCCTTGAGAAATTACTGAGGCGCTTAGTAAATCCGATTGCTTTGCTTCTCCGGTTAAAGCATCAATAGTATGCACATATTTTTCTCCCGTTTCTTTATCAACTTTAAACTTTCTGTAATTTCCAGAGGTAGCAATACTCTCATTGTTTAATTCGATAATTTCCTGAACTGACCTGCTCATATCGAAATTAGGTTGTTCGATGGCAATTGTCCATAGCCTACCTTTGTCATTTAAGCCACGCACTCTGATTTCTCCACCAATTTCGACCATATAATTCGATATTCCTTCTGTCTCTAAAAATCGACCAATTAAATCTACACCGTATCCCTTTGCTATAGAATTAAAATCAAAATAAATTTCTGGATACTCTTTGACCACCAGACCATTTACAATACTGACCTTATCGAAGCCAACATATAACATCTTTTTGTCAATCAATTCTTTAGGAGGCTTATTTAGAGCCTGTTCTGGACCAAAGCCATAGGCATTAACCACCAAACCTATGGTTGGATCAAACATGCCCTCAGATTCCTTGTATATACGTTGTGACTTACTAAAAACCTCAATAAAATATTCATCAACTATTACATCCGGTTCTCCGCGATTTATTCTAGAAATATCAGAAGCTTGTATATAAGTAGATAAGGATTTATTGGTCAGTGCAAAAATCGAATCAAATGCCCCTGAGTAATTAGTATCAGAGTCATAGCTTATATGGTAGGTTGTGCCGAAAACACTTCCAGAGAGTTTAGTGTAATTCGAACTGCTTTCTCCATCTTGACAAGAGACAAATAAAAAGGTAAAAATTAACGTAAATAAAACGTAACGCATAGGTACTAAAAATCAAGCATTTGACTAAATATTTACAAATATAATGGCTTTAAATAAAACTTCATTTTTTTTTGAAGTCCTTTTTACTAAATTTGTGACAAATAAAATAAATCTTATCATGAAAAAATTATTTATTGTTGCTATCGCAACATCTTTTGCTTTGACATCTTGTGTCTCTAAGAAGAAATTCACCGACTTAGAAACTACGAACAAAGCGCTTCAACAAGAAGTTGTTGACACCAAAGCTGCCCTACAAGAATGTGGAGTAAATGTTGAAAAGAGAGATCTTAAAATTGCGTCTTTACAAGAAGAATTAGAGTTCAAAGTAGAGAACTACGAAAAGGCTGCTAAGCAAGCTCAAGATCTAAGTTTACTTACTTCTCAAAACATGCAAAAAACTCTAGAAGAAATGGGTAAAGCTAATGATCGTTGGACAGACGTGAACGATGCTTTGGCTCGTAAAGATTCATTGAACATGGCTTTGGTACTAAACTTAAAAGGAGCTTTAGCTGACGTAAACGACAAAGACATTGAAATCAGTGTTGAGAAAGGAGTGGTATTCGTATCAATTTCTGATAAGTTGTTATTTAACTCTGGATCATATGCAGTTTCTCAAAGTGCAATTGAAGTATTAGGAAAAGTTGCTACTGTAGTAAATGACAAGCCTAACTTTGAAATTTTGGTAGAAGGGCATACAGATAACAAAACAGTTAAAGATGGTGCTGCTATCAAAGACAACTGGGAATTATCTGTTCAACGTGCTGCTTCAATCGTAAGAGTTTTAACTGACAAATATGAAGTTGCACCAGAGCGTATTACTGCTGCAGGTCGTTCTTCTTATGAGCCAGTTGCTGATAACGATACTGAAGACGGTAGAGCTAAAAACAGAAGAACTAAAATTATCTTATTGCCACAATTGGATGAGTTCTACGAGCTTTTAGAAACCAAATAATAGTATACCCCTTATTTCAACCTAACGAAATAAACCCATCCACATCGGATGGGTTTTTTTATTATTCAATTGCAATCCCTTTTTCCTTAATAAATTTCAATAAAAAAGTTAACGACTTTTTATCCACGAGTCCGGCTGATATATAGATGTCTTTATGGTCCGTTTTTAAAATAAAATCTTTGGAGTACTTTTTACATAGCCTGATTTCTGACCAATCGGTTTTACGCTGAAACAGATCCAATTTTTTGAAAAAATTATTATTGACTAACATGAATCCAAATACTTTCATGTAGATATAACTCAGCATATAGAAAATCCCAAAATGAATCGGCCAATTTTTCAAGTCAAATAAGTCTCCACTAAAATTATAAAGTCCCCAAGAAAAAAAAACAGCCCCCATAATTAATGGAACACTCAGTGCACTACTCGAATACATGATCCGAATAGAATAATCGTGCTGTTCTTTACTTAAAGTTGACTGCATGTTATGAATTTACGAAAAATATTAAAAATCTAACTGAGTTTGACCAAAGGCTCCCTCTAAGGACAAAAGTCGACGTTTAGCGGCAAGTCCTCCTGCATAACCAACCAAGGAACCATCTGAACCAATAATACGATGACAGGGAACAATTATACTAATGGCATTTGCACCGTTAGCCGAAGCTACAGCACGAATTGCCTTTGGGTTACCTAAATCATTACTTAACTCGAGATAAGAACGGGTCTTACCATAAGGTATTTCTTGTAATCGAGACCAAACCTCTTGTTGAAATGCTGTACCTATCAAATTCAATGGAAGATCAAACTCATATAACTTTCCTAAGAAATAAGCCTCTAATTGCTTTTTAACTTCATTAAACAACTTATGTTCCTTTTGCTTAGGGGCAAATTCCGCTTCTAGGGCGGTCCTCAACCGGTTATCAATCTGATTTCTCATACGACGATATTCCCAATCGCAAAGAATTAATTCACTTTGATATACTCCTATTAATAAACTTCCGACCGGACTAGCATAAGAACTTAGCTCAATTTGATTTTTCATGCTTGAATATAAAAAAACCCAAGGTAAAATTACCTTGGGTTTTTGTTATCTTTTTATGATTTATGGATTATCCTCCAAAATCATCAAATCTTACATTTTCTGGTGGAACTCCGAAGTCATCACACATCTTAACAACTGCTTGGTTCATAAGTGGTGGTCCACAGAAATAGAATTCTACGTCCTCAGGAACTTCATGAGTAGATAAATAGTTGTCAATTAATGCTTGATGCACAAATCCAACAAAACCATCTCCTTCAGCATCCATATCTTTTTTCTCAACCCAATTATCTTCAGGTAAAGGCTCAGAAAGTACAAGATGCATTTTGAAGTTCGGGAACTGCTTCTCTAATTCTTCAAAATAATGCAAATAGAACAATTCACGACGTGAACGACCTCCATACCAGTAAGAAACCTTACGACCTGTTTTAATCGTATGGAACAATTGATACAAATGTGAACGCATCGGCGCCATACCAGCACCTCCACCGATGTAAATCATTTCGGCGTCAGAATCTTCATTAATAAAGAACTCACCATAAGGTCCTGAAATGGTTACTTCATCACCTTCTTTTAGACCAAAAATATATGAAGAGGCTATTCCTGGGTTAACATCAGCCCATGTCCCTTTGCTACGATCAAATGGTGGCGTAGCAATACGTACATTCAACATAATACGTCTTCCTTCCGCTGGATAAGAAGCCATAGAATATGCACGCTCTACAGTCTCGTTATTTTTCATCACTAAAGGCCATAGACCAAACTTATCCCATTCCTCTTGGAATTTATTTGGCTCACCTGGGTGATCTTGAGGGTGAGCAGTGATGTCCATATCTTTAAATGGAACCTCTGTTTTAGGAATTTCAATCTGGATATAACCTCCAGCTTTATAATTCATGTCTTCAGGAATCTCCACAACAAACTCCTTAATAAAAGAAGCTACATTATAGTTAGAAACTACCTTTGCTTTCCATTTCTTGATTCCAAAAATCTCTTCAGGAATAGAAATATCCATGTTATCTTTAACTTTTACCTGACAACCTAATCGCACACCTTCGGCCAATTCCTTACGTGTAAAATGTGGTGTCTCTGTTGGCAAAGCTTCTCCTCCACCTGAATATACGTGACATTCACACTGGATACAAGTTCCTCCACCTCCACAAGCTGAAGGCAAGAATATTTTTTCGTTACCAAGAGTGGACAATAAAGACCCTCCTGTATTAACTTCTATTGTTTTTTCTCCATTAATCGTAATCTTTACTTTTCCGGAAGGAAGTAACTTGGCTTTGGCCCCTAATAACATAGATACCAAAAGAACAATTACGATAAGGAATACTACTATACTTACTACAATTACCATGTGTTCAATCTCTTTTATAGTTTAATACCTGAGAAACTCATAAAACCAATAGCCATAAGACCAGTGATAATAAAAGTAATTCCCAAACCTTTTAAAGGTGCAGGTACATTCGAATAAGCAATCTTTTCGCGAATAGCTGCAATGGCCAAAATAGCCAAGAACCACCCAATACCAGATCCTAATCCATATACTGCCGCTTCACCAACGTTGGCAAAATCCTTTAACTGCATAAATAAAGATCCTCCAAGAATCGCACAGTTTACTGCGATTAATGGAAGGAAAATTCCAAGTGCACCATATAGTGCTGGAGCGAAACGCTCAACAATCATCTCTACAAGCTGCACCATAGATGCAATTACAGCAATAAACATGATGAAACTTAAAAACGATAAATCTACCGATGCATACTCTTCACCTAACCAAGAAAGTGCTCCTGGGCGAAGAATATATTGGTCAAGCCAATAGTTTACAGGAACTGTTACAAATAATACAAAGATTACTGCTGCTCCCAAACCTACAGCTGTTTTTACTGTTTTTGATACCGCTAAGTAAGAACACATTCCAAGGAAATATGCAAATACCATATTATCAATAAAAATACTTTTTATGAAAATGTTAATATAATCCATGGTCTGTTTATTTCTCGATTAACTTTCTGTTTTTTGAACGTTGGATCCAAATAATGATACCCACAGTTATTAAAGCCATTGGAGACAATAACATAAATCCATTGTTCTCATAACCTAAGGCATATAACCCTGTCGAATCTGCAAGTGTTCTTGCTTTGTGACCCAATACTTCGAAACCAAATAATTTTCCTGACCCCAATAGCTCTCTAAAAAAGGCTACTAGAATAAGGATTGCTGCATAACCTGTAGCATTTCCAATACCGTCTAAAAAGGCCTTCCAAGGTCCATTTCCAAGCGCAAAGGCTTCCAAACGCCCCATAACGATACAGTTAGTAATAATCAATCCTACAAATACAGAAAGCTCTTTACTCACATCATAAGCGTAGGCCTTCAATACCTGGTCTACCAAAATAACCAAAGAGGCTACAATCAATAATTGCACGATAATACGGATACGGTTCGGAATCAAATTTCTTATTAAAGAAACGATAACATTACTCGCAACCAATACAAAGACTACTGCTAAAGACATTACCACAGCAGGCTTCAATTGAACTGTAATTGCTAAGGCTGAACAAATACCTAGTACTTGAACTGAAATCGGGTTGTTGTCGTTTAAAGGGTCCGACAACAGCTTCCTATTATTTGCCGAAAAAAGTGCTTCTCTCTCCTCTGCCATCTTAGTTGTTTTTAAAATATGGTAAATAATGAGCTAATCTCTCAGAAATCATTGCAGAAACAGCATCAGAAGTAATTGTTCCTCCTGAAATCCCGTCTACTCCATGAATATCTCCTTGAGGAGCTCCTCCTTTGATTGCCGTTACAGAAACAAAATCTCCATCAGCATCTAAAATTTGCTTTCCATTGTATTGAGCTCCAAACCAAGATTCCTTGATTTCTGCACCCAATCCTGGAGTTTCACCTTTGTGATCAAACTTCGCACCTTTGATCGTGTTTTCGTCCGACTCAAGAGCGACATAACCCCAGATAGCATCCCATAATCCATTCCCCCAAAGTGGAACGATATAATAAGTTTGTCCATCCTTCTCAGCAACATACAAAGGATATCTTTGCTGATCAGCAGGCTTCTTAATTTCATTTTTCATATTGATGGTAAAAGCATCCACACTAGGATCAACAGTTCCATCAGACTTAAGAGCTAATTGTTGTTTAATATACTTATTAAACACAACCTCTGCACCATCGCGATCTACATTTTCACCTATAGATGAAAGTATATTCTGCATGGTTTCATTTTTAACATTGTTATCTTGTAAAGGCTTAAGAGTTGTTGACGTATAAGCTAACAAACTCGCAATTACAACTACCATAATAATGGCGAACAAGAACGTATATGAATTACTATTTCTATCCATTTCTTATGCAGTTTTTAAACGGTTCTTTCTTCGTTTGATATTTCCTTGAATAACATAATGGTCAATAGTCGGTGCAAAAACGTTCATCAACAAAATTGCCATCATCATTCCCTCTGGATACGCTCCATTGAATACACGAACCAAAATAGCTATAACTCCAATTAGAAGCCCATAAATCCATTTTCCTTTATTCGTTTGAGCAGCTGATACCGGATCGGTTGCCATAAATACAGCACCGAAAGCGAAACCACCAACTAGAAGTTGTTGCCACCATGGGAAAGACATTAAAGCGTTAGCTCCAAATGCATTAAAAATTAAGCCCATCAAAGCTCCTCCAATAAATGTAGAAACAATGATTCTCCATGATCCTATACCTGTTGCAATAAGAATTAAGGCTCCAACCATAACTAATAAGAATGAAGTCTCTCCTACTGAACCAGGAATATATCCCATAAACATATCTAAAACTGAATAACCTGCTTCGTTACCGGCAGCAAGTGAACCCAAAATAGTCTCACCAGATACCCCGTCTACAGTTGCGTCTTTAACACCAGCAACCCATACCTTATCTCCCGACATATACGGTGCGTAAGCAAAAAATGCAAAAGCACGAGCCACAAGAGCAGGGTTTAAAATATTCATACCGGTACCTCCGAAAGCTTCTTTACCGATCAACACGGCAAAAGCAACAGAAATCCCAAGCATCCATAAAGGCAAGTCAACCGGCATAATTAAGGGGATTAATAACCCAGTAACTAAATATCCTTCATTCACTTCATGTCCTCTATAAATTGCAAATGCAAATTCAATTGTCAAACCAACAATATATGAGACTAGAATCATTGGAATAAATTTCAACAGTCCAAACCAGAAAGCATCACCAAAAGTATAGGCTTCATTAAATTGAATAAAGTGTTGATTTCCTATGTTCCAGATACCAAAAACAGTTAAAGGCAATAAAGCCAAAACTACGGTAATCATAACACGCTTTAAATCCACAGCATCTCTAATGTGAGATCCTTTTTTCGTTGTGTGATCTGGTACGAACAAAAAAGTGTCAAACCCAAAAAATGCCGGAGCAAATTTCTCATACTTACCTCCCTCATCAAAAAGAGGCTTGTACTTGTCAAAAGTATTTCTAATAAATTTCATTATCCTACTTCTTTAATCATTAAGTCAAGTCCATCTCTAACAATCTGCTGAGCTTCAATTTTTGAAGAACTTGTATAATCAATTAATGCAAAATCCTCAGGAGCTACTTCGTAAATCCCTAAATTTTCCATTTTCTCTATATCACCTTCCATAATGGCTTTGATCAACTGCATTGGATAGATATCCATCGGAAACACTTTTTCCATTTTACCAGTCTCAACGATAGCACGAACTTCTCCGTTCATGTTGGCTGACAATTCATATTCCTTCGAACTCATCCAAGACAATGAGGTTCTAGAAGAAGAATGGATATAATTTTGAACAAAAGGCACCCATCCAAATGGACGATAAGTCTTTCCTTCAGGAATTACAGTCACCACGTTAGTATATGCTCCAAGTGTATCCGATTCACCAGACAAATCTCCTGTTAAAACATTACCATTAATAATTCTCACAGGTTCTTTTGCCTGAACATTAGCTTCAACCAATGCATCTAAACCTTCCCCTCTTTTAATTTCAAAGTAATGAGGCTTAACAACACATGACCCTACTAAAGCCACAGTTTTAAGCGCTGGGTAATTTCCTGTCAAAAACAATGAACCGATCGCAGCAACATCTTGTGCATCTACAACCCAAGCTCGCTCACCTTGATTCATCGGTGAAATATGTGAAATTTGAACCCCTACGTTACCTGCAGGATGAGGTCCATCAACATGATGTAGAGTCAACCCTTTAAACTGTTGGTAAAAAGATGCGCTATTCTTGTCTGTTGACAAATGAACACCTCCATCAGTAAGTTTACCTAAAGCATCTAAACCAGCTTGAAACGCATTTTCCTTACCTGATAACACATAGGTGTAATCCATAGCTAAAGGAGCGCTATCAAATCCTGAAATAAAAATTGCTTTTGCTTGTTCTGCAGGATTAGCCATTACATCATAGGGACGTTGTTTAATCAACGGGAATACCCCACTTTCTAATAAACTATTTAAAACCTCTTCGCGATTAAGTGCATTTGGATCTTTCTTTCCAAAATCCTTTGTAGCTTCTGAAGTCGCCTCAATTTTTACCGATAAAATACGGCGTTTCGCTCCTCTTTCCACTTCTACAACTTTACCCCCCACTGGAGACACAAACTTGATCTCCTCTTGGTTTTTTGAGTAAAACAACACATCACCTGAAGCCACCTCATCACCTACTTTTACAAGCATTTTAGGGGTTACTCCATGAAAATCTGTTGGTTTTATCGCAAAAATTCCTGAATGCGGAGTAACAGAGGTAGTCTTCTCTGCACTTCCTTTAAGCTTGATATTCAAGCCTTTTTTTATTCGAATGTCTTTTGACATATTAAGAATTTAAGTTAATTATCTAAAAATCACGCAAATTTAAGAATTTCAGTTCGTGATTGTAAATATTAACAGAGTTTAATTGATGAAATCAATTATTTATAACAATTCTAAATAAGTGTATTTTAGCTTCGAGTATTCAACATATTTTCTGTAAATTTACCTTATGATTAAGCTTTTATTTCCTCTATTTTTTGTTATTGGTTTAACTTTAAATGCCCAAGATCAACCTCAGATTGCGACGTTAAGGCTCGAGAGTGAACAACATCCATACACGCCATTTTTACTCCTAGGTGAGGTCTTAAAGGTTTCATTCGATGATTTGGACGCTGATCAAAAAGAATATTATTACGAGATTAGACATATGGATTTTGAATGGAATGAATCCGACCTGAAACCCTCGGAATACATACAAGGTTACCATAGAGACCGCATTCGTAACTTTAGCAATTCTCAAAATACACTACAGTTTTTTACTCATTATCGATTCCAGTTACCGAACCAAAACACGAAAATTACAAGAACAGGAAATTACCTGATCAAAATTCTTGACACTTATGACCAAGTTGTTGCTGAAAGAAAAATAACTGTCTACAGGCCCAAAGTGCTTGTCAACACTCAAGTATTTAGATCGAGAGATTTGAAATTTAGTTTAAGTAAACAAGCAGTCCAATTCAGCATTATTTACCCTGATGTTGTCATAAATCAACCTAGAAAGGAAATTAAAGTTGCCTTACTTCAAAATGGCGATTGGAATTCAGCAATATTAAATCTGCTACCTCAATATCTTCGCTCTCAAGAAATTCAATATCGATACAATGCAGAAAGTAGCTTTTTTGCTGCCAATGAGTTTTTAAATTTTGACAGTAAATATTTAAGAACTGCAACCAATAGAATTCAAGAGGTGAGACTTGGTGAACAGCTCTACGAAACCATTTTATACCCAGACATTGATCAAGAAAACACTCCATATACCTACAACCCAGATATCAATGGGGGTTTTAAAATTAAAATCAACAATCAAAATCAAAGTTCTGATTTGAATGCAGATTACACTTACGTGAGTTTTGAACTAAAAACACCAAAATTAGACCAAGAAATATATGTTTATGGCGCCTTTAATAATTATCAAATGACCGCCTATAACAAAATGTATTTTGATGAAATTAGCAACAGCTATAAAGGGGAGTATCTTTTTAAACAAGGGTTTTATAATTATCGATATCAAATAAAAGGGGAAAAGAATCATAAAATCTCTGGAGATCATTATCAAACTGAAAACGATTATCAAGTATTAGTTTACTACCAACCCTTCGGAGATCGTTATTATGAAATATTAGGGTTTGGCAAGGCCAATTCAGCAGAAATAAGAAACTAAACTTGTGGTTTAATGTACATTTCATATATTTGATAAAAAGCATTGCATTTGAATTCGAGTATCACAAAAGGCATTAAGATTACAGCACACCCTCGCTATTTGGGAATCCAAGAAGAAGAGGAAAGCAATTTTCATGTGTTTACTTATAAGATTGAAATCTCAAATTCAAGTCCCCACAGAGTGAGACTTCTCAAACGTCATTGGCATATTTTTGACAGTCTTATGCCTCAACAAAATGTAAATGGCGATGGGGTAATTGGAAAGAAACCTATAATAGAACCTGGGAAAAAATTTACCTATGAATCCTTTTGTCTGATTGAAGGAGATTATGGTCAAATGCAGGGGAGTTATACGATTTACAATTTAGATCTCAATGAATCTTATCGCGTTGAAATTCCTAAGTTTGAATTAATTTCCACCAGTATCCTCAATTAATGCTAGGACTCAAAAAAAAGAAGCCAGTTAAATACAAAGAAACTCCTTCCCACTGCCTAAACTGCGAAGGCGTTTTAAATCCATTAGATCAATTCTGCTCAAATTGTGGACAGGGTGTACACCGAACAAAAATTACCTTTAAAGAATTTATTAATGAACTTCTTTCGGGTTTATTTAATTATGACTCAAAATTATGGCGAACGCTTGGAATAATATTGAGTCGACCAGGAAAACTACCAGCTGATTACATTTCAGGAAAACAGGCGCGATACATGAACCCATTTAGGCTTTATTTAAACGTTACGATCTTGTTTTTTGTTATTTATGGTGTTTATACTAGCTTCAATCCTTTGGAAATCAACACCAATGTTAATCTAGATTCTCCAGAAACTGAAAATTATTTTGACTATACTAAACTGAACAATGAGCTCAATAAGGAACTCAGAAACGACTCAATTAAAACACCAGAAGGACCGACGATTAACACCAATTTAGTAAGTAAAAAGGTTAGACAAATAGACAGCCTTCAGCGACTTGGAGTAAAGAGTTATAAGAAATCCTTTGAAATACTTGGACTAGAAAATACCGCTTGGAATCGATTTGTTTTTAAAAAAACATCTGATAGTAGGTACCTGATCAATAACTTTTCTTCAGAATTCGATCAAATAGCGAATAAATTTTTATCCCAATTATCCATTTCACTATTCATTTTAATTCCATTGTTTACGTTGTTTTTTAAACTTGTTTATTGGAGAAGGCACATGTTGTACATGGAGCATATGGTTTTTATTTTTAATGTTCAAACCTGCTTTACCCTTCTTGGAATTATCTTCCTGTTAGCGTCATGGATATCAGGGGCAAATGACTATATATGGCTAGTGTTCACCTTGTCATTTGGAATATATCTTTTTATAGCCTTAAAACAATTTTACCAACAAGGATTCATCAAAACCTTTATTAAATTTTGGATTTTGAATTGGATCATGTTCTACCTTATAAGCTTCGCTATGATTGTTGTGATGTTTACGACCTTCCTGATATAGCGAATACTAAGATTTTGTTAATCATTTAATTCTGGTCCTAAACCAAAGCTTTTTTTTAAATATTTCTTACATTTGGGGCTCAAAAAATAACTTAAATTAGTTTTTTATGTCAAATGCATTTTTCACTGTTCCAAAGGCAGTAAATGAACCTGTGAAATCCTACGCCCCAGGATCTCCAGAGCGCGAAAGTTTATTAGCGACATACGCTAAAATGAAAGAGGAAACAGTTGATATTCCTATGTATATAAACGGAGAAGAAGTTAGAACTGGGAATACCGCTTCTATGCATCCTCCACATGACCATAAACATGTATTAGGAACTTATCATCTTGCTGAACAAAAGAATGTAGATGCAGCGATTGAAACCGCTTTAAATGCACGACAAGAATGGGCAGATACTCCATGGGAACAAAGAGCTGCAATTTTCTTGAAAGCAGCTGAGCTTCTTGCGGGCCCTTTTAGAGATAAAATGAATGCAGCTACTATGTTGGCGCAATCAAAGAACGTAATGCAAGCAGAGATTGATGCAGCTTGCGAAATGATTGACTTCTTCAAGTTCAATGTTGAATTCATGACTGAGATCTACAAAAATCAGCCTGAATCTGCTCCGGGAATATGGAATAGAATGGAATACAGACCTTTAGAAGGATTTGTATATGCCATAACGCCGTTTAACTTTACTTCTATCGCAGCGAATTTATGTGCTGCACCAGCTATGATGGGTAATGTTGTAGTATGGAAACCTTCAGATCATCAAGTTTATTCAGCTCAAGTAATTGTTGAATTATTTAAAGCCGCTGGACTTCCAGATGGAGTTGTAAATGTTGTATACGGAAATCCGGTAATGATTTCGGATACTGTTCTTAATCACTCAGATTTCTCAGGATTACATTTTACAGGATCCACTCATGTATTTAAACACTTGTGGAAGAATATAGGAATGAATATTGAAAAGTACAAAACCTATCCTCGTATAGTTGGTGAAACCGGTGGTAAGGACTTTATTTGGGCGCATGCCTCTTCAAATCCATTAGAAGTAGCTACTGCGATTACAAGAGGAGCATTCGAATTCCAAGGGCAAAAGTGTTCTGCTGCCTCTAGAGCCTATGTACCGGCCTCTTTATGGCCAGAGGTTTCTGCAAAACTTAAATCGGATTCTAAGGAAATGAAAATGGGAAGTCCAGAAGACCCTTCTAATTTCATCAATGCAGTAATTCATGAAGCTTCATTCGACAAAATCACATCTTACATTGACTCTGCAAAGGCTTCTGACAAAGCCAGTATCCTTATTGGAGGGAACTATGATAAATCGGTAGGATATTTTATCGAACCAACAGTAATTGTAACAGAAGACCCTCAATACGCAACAATGTGTACCGAATTATTCGGACCTGTAATAACAATTTATGTCTATGAAGATGAGCAGTGGGAAGATATTCTTTCTGTAGTTGACAATACTTCAGAATACGCTTTAACTGGTGCTATTTTCTCTGGGGATCGCTATGTTATCACAAAGGCAACCAAAGCCTTAGAAAATGCCGCAGGTAACTTCTATATCAACGACAAACCTACAGGTGCAGTTGTTGGCCAACAACCTTTTGGTGGTGCAAGAGGATCAGGTACAAATGACAAAGCTGGATCTGTGTGGAATCTATTGAGATGGGTTTCGAACAGAACCATGAAAGAAACCTTTGTCCCTGCAAGAGACTTTAAATATCCCTTTTTAGGATAAGACAACAAAAAAGGCCGTTTCGATTGAAACGGCCTTTTTTTTACTCTAGGTAATAAATCTTATTAAAGTACAGTTACGTTTACTGCATTCATTCCTTTTCTACCTTCGCGAAGTTCAAATTCTACTTCGTCGCCTTCTTTTACTTCTTCATTCACACCTGAGATGTGTACAAAAAATTCTTCTTTTGATTCTGAGTCTACGATGAATCCAAATCCTTTAGACTCATTAAAGAACTTTACGGTTCCGTTTTTCATGATAATAATAAATAATAAAAATAATAAAGCAACAAAGATAGGGGAATTAAGCATGCAAATAACCACAGTTTCAATAAATTAAACATTTATTTACATAATCCACTGATACCAAGCTCTAGAGCGACTATTAAAAGCAAAAATAAAGCTCAAAACCTCCTAATCAATTAGGTTTTGAGCAAATATTTAGCTTGATTTACTCCAATTCAATATTAGTAGTGGTCAATTCTGATGGATTTCCTCCAATTTGAATTTCAAATTCCCCCGGTTCAAGGACCCATTTATTTCCTAAACCAACATGCATGAAATCTTCTTTATTCAATTCGAAAACAACCGTTTTTGATTCTCCTGGTCTCAAATCAATTTTTTCAAAATTCACAAGTCGTTTTACATCCGGTGAAACTAATGCCACAAGGTCCTTTACATAAACTTGAACAGTTTCCTTGCCCGTTCGATTACCACGATTTGTGACCTTAACACTCAATTCATAACTGTTCCCTTTAAGCTGTCGCGCTTGCAAATCATCATATTCAAAGGAAGTATAACTAAGACCATAACCAAATTCATATTGAGGATAAAAGCCATCATAGCCCCAATTTACATCTCTTATGTCCGTTTTTTTATGGTAATAGGGCAATGCGTTTCCTGTAAATTTTGGATAAGTGTATGGCAATTTCCCACTTGGATTTATATCGCCAAAAAGAACATCTGAAATCGCCCTACCACCTTCTTGCCCTGGTAAATACGCCATGATTATACCATTGACTTTTGGCTCTATTTCTCGAATAATTCTGGGTCTTCCTTGAACCATCACCATAATAACTGGTTTACCCAAACCACTTAATGCATTGACTAGATTTTGCTGTGCAATTGGTAAATCGAGCTCATTGATATCAGAAGGCTTCTCCGTCGCAGGTTTTTCACCTACACAAACAATGATATAGTCAACATCCTTAGCCAGCTTAACTGCCTTGGAACTATTGATGTCCTCCAAATAACTCGTCCCTTCTACATAAACAGTATTTTCCCGACCCACTTGTGACTCTATAGCTTCTAATAGTGTCAATTTAGAAGGATCATTATACTGAGGGTCTTCACCCAGAAAGGTTCTTGACCAAGCTCCATTTAAAACATTCATTGAATTTGCTGAAAAGCCAGTAACCAAAACCTTTTTATCTTTTCGCAATGGCAAAACTCCATTATTATTTTTCAATAAAGTAATAGATTCAGAAGCCATTTTATAATTTGACTCTATATGCTTTTCTGAGCCTAATTCTGGATAATCTTCGGGATTCGTGTAAGGGTTTTTGAATAAACCTAAAGAAAATTTAAGACGTAAATTCCTTCTTACTGCATCATCCACTCGTTCTTGAGTGATTTCGCCAGATTCAACCATTTCAACAATATAATCCGCAACTTTTGTATCATAAGGATTCATTAGCAAATCCAAACCGGCGTTTACCGCTAGTTTAGTAGCCTCTCTCATATCATGGGCAGAATGATGAGCGGCCATTAAGAATTCTACATCTGAGAAATCAGAAATCACAACGCCTTTAAACCCTAATTCGGTTTTTAAAATATCAGTAATATAATACCTGTTTAAATGACAGGGAACACCATTCACAGCATTGGAACTAATCATTACCCCCATAGCTCCTCCATCGATAACCTTTTTAAAGGGAGGTAAAAAATATGATCTTAGATTTCGTTCTGGAATAATGGCGTTTGCTCGGTCCTTTCCATTGTTTCCAGCACCATATCCTATAAAATGTTTAACACAAACAGCAGTGGAATGCGCATCTGAAAGACTTGAACCTTGTGAACCCTTAGTATATGCCAAGGCCATTTCGCCTACCAAGTACGGATCTTCTCCTGAAGACTCAGCAATACGACCCCACAAGGGGTTGGCGGCAATGTCTGCATTAGGATTAAAGTTCCACGGCAAAGATGCGGCCTTTGATTCATATGAGGTAATTCTACCAGCTTCTTTAACGAGTGCCCTGTTCCAAGTTGCTGCCAATCCAATTTGATGAGGAGTCATAATAGACCCTTTGACATAGTTTGCACCATGAATATTATCAATTCCATAAAGGACAGGTATTTTCAATCTTGATTCTTCCTTTACCCGGTCTTGAATCTCCTTAACAATATCATGCCATTGTTGACTATTTGCTAAGAATCCTGGAGTATTATGTATGGAGCCAACTCCATAATCTATCATAAAATGTTTAAAACGTTCCTCATCAAACTCTGCACGTTCTCTTGAATCCCAATAGGAACCTGTTAAAATTGACGGTAAACCAATATTGACCATTTGACCTACTTTTTCTTGTAGAGTCATGAGCTCCATGAGGCTATCAATTTTTTGTTCATACTCCATTCCGGTCTCCAATGTTTTAGGAGTAGAGTCTTTTACACAACTCCACAGGGTCAGTGCAAAAAATAAAATGATGAGATTCCCTTTCATTTTTGTTAACTAATTTGAATGCTTTCTATGTTTCCTAATCGGCCAAAAATAGCAGCGGTTTGGACTTGTGACAGGGTCAAGCCATTTATAATTTCTGTTGTTCCGTTTGTGAATTTCAGCTCAATTTGAGTTCCGGTTTTTGAATTAATCAATACTGGAATCTGACAATAAGTATAGGCCAAAGCCCCTTTATTTACCTTCATCGTTTTCCACTGTTGATTCAGATCATAAAAACTAAATTCCTTTTCTGATTTCAAAAATTCATCATCTTGAATCAAAGAGGTGTCAAAAGTTAACTTCCCATCAACAACTCTAATTCCTAGTTCTATAAATCGACTGATTACATCTTCCTTTACCTGTCCGGTCATACCTGGTTGTTGGGCACCTTTATTAGCTGGAGTATGTGAATATGGATCCGTTGGAATTGCCCCATAAACTTCAGGGTGCTTATGAACACCTATTCCGTACTTTGTTTTTTCAAAAGCATCAATCAACTTATTTTGCAAGCTGGAATCAGTACATTTCGCAGCCACTTCTTCAACAGCTAAGACCAATTTTGACACCATATGCCAATAAATTGAACCAAGGCCTTCATAGCCAAAGAAAGTTCCAGATCTACCTGTAAAGGCTCTGTGATTAAAGACCTCTTCAAAAACTTCAAAAATCACACCGTCATCAATCAATGATTGTTCATGCAATGCCTCCTTCAAACTATTTGCATTATTAAAGTTTGCGTTAAAATGAACCTGACCATTTAAATCAATTTGGACGATGGATCCATCCTTTTTGGCCAAAAGTTCTTGAATAAGGGAAGAACGTTGAATTTGATCGTCACTAATCACATTCTTATCTAAAAATGAACTTACTTCTTTATTTGGATAAAGCATAAAACTAGACTGATCTTCACGATACAAGTCACTGGATTCAAGAGCTTCTATTAAATCTAAACTTTCCTTATCTGTTAACTTGGTCGAAGTCAAAACCGCCACTTGTCCTTCCAACATTGGGCTCAAATAATCGATCTGAGCTTCTGACTCTGTATAAGACACGAGATTGTACGCGTGATATAAACCATCTGAGCGTCTGTTAAATTCAATAGCATGATCAAAGTGTTCTTTTAAACTGAAACAAAATTCTTTCATCTGTTCAAGGTTAAGAGTCTCTTGATTTTCCGAAAATCCGTGATCATATATTCCATCTCTGTATTGAGAAGCTGCACTACCCAGAACATCCATCATTTCTTTACGAGACTCTGAATCAAAGGATTTCGGCTGGAATTCTTTAAAAGCGAGCTTTAGCTTGTCAAAATAGACTTTGAGCTCCGATGAAATCATTACCTCCTCGGAGTTACCTTCAAGTAAATTTTCAAAAAAGCTTACAAACCTTCTTAAATAATAAAGCGTAACCATACTCACTCCATTTCCAACGAGTGCATTGTTTGCGTCGTTCCATTCCGGTCTTTGAGTGTTTAACCATATCCCTCCTTCAGGAATATAGTTTGAAGCTTTTGCTAACAAGGTAACAAGTATTTTTTCTATAAAATTTGCTTTCACAGCCTGACCTGAACCAAGGCTTAACAGCGCTCCATCCGCTCCAAGTTCATCCCGATCTTCTCTGATTTTTTTATCCAAAGCGGTTTCAAAAATAATCGTATCCTTTGGGTTTTTTAAAATGTTTCGATACGGCTTAATTCTATAAGGGACATTTGCATAAACGAATGATTTCTCCTGGAAAATATCGACTAGTCTACCAGGATAAAAAGCTTCTGAAAATTCTAAGAACTTAAGCAAGTAAATGATTTGATGGTCTCCCCAATATCCAATAAACGCCCATGGATCTTCTGGCTCAACTATTTCCCAATCAAATCCTCCCTTAGTTACACGATATGGGTTATAGCCATCAAAAGTTGAGGTATTCAAAAATTTATAAATCATTCCGTCAATAAACTCAGGATAACTATAGGCCAAAGCCTCCCAATTTTGATAAATATCCCTCCAGTTTCCTTGATAATCTAGGATTTTTTCACCTGTCAATTCATCAACAGTATTAATCGAAAATTTATTCCATGGCCTTGAAGGGTCTCCATGGCGCCTTGAGAATTTCAAAGGCAAATATTCCTTGGTCAAACGCAACAAATCAGAATTGGCTTTTCCCTCAGCCCAATGAATTAGATCTCTACGCTGTAATCTTTCATTAAATCCTCGAATCTCTTCATGAAATTCAGCACCTAATATCTTATTTGACCTTTTTAAATAATTTTCAAAGTCTCTCTTTTCTATCCAATAATCACAGTCAAAAATACCACCTCTCATGATGTTAAACATGACATTAGCAAAATGCCTACTGTTCTCTAACTCATCTCCTGTTAACTGCAAACCATCTGACTGACCAGCAAGTGCCATGAGACGCTCAGTACCCTTAGCGATATCTATTTGAATAGCCTCAGTTAATTCCTTCTTGTTTTCCAGTAACTTTTGAATTTCAATAATATCAGAACTGGATTTTGAATCATCCAAAACAAGCATCCATGACGATGACTTATTTGCCTGAATATTCAAAGAAAACTCCATAAGATAAGCGCCTTTTTCGGCACGTAATTCCAAAATCTCATCATTGCTTACACCTCGACGAAAAGCCTCTACAATTTTAGAAGAAATATGAACTTTTGCTTCCTTAGGAGTACCTATATTATAGGCAACTGTTGCTTTTAAGGACTCACTCGGTTCAGCACGGTCAACTATAACCGCATTTAGAGTAAAAAGTGCTAGTCCATCTTTTTTAATTAGTTCATGTCTTTTGTAGGCATCAACCAAATTTGATTTAGAATTTTGAACCGTCTCCTTTATAAAAGTTGGTAAGATATTTTGAACCCCATCAAGAACCTTCAATTGACGAGAGTTATCAGCTAAGTTTTCAATTTCTGCTTTTCTTACAAATCCAAATTTATCAGAATTAAGCCACGTGTATTTAAACTTTAAATTTAAATCGTGATTGATTTCTTCAAAGGTAATTTGGTTGCCAAAACTACTTTTGTAAAGAGTTCTATTAATTCGATATACACCCTGATAACGTTCAGAGAAAGGCTCCCATAAATAATTATGGTCATCCTCAAATATTTGTATTAAAGTTTTAGGTCCCGAGACTTCAATGGACTCAATGATTTTATCATCTGTATAGTATGGAAAGATTGCTCGATCACTGTCCTTTCTTCCGCATGTTACTCCACCATTACTTCCAATGAACATCCAATGATTTGAATCACTTAAGACACTCATAAAAAAAGGCCGCATTTGATCAACATTCTCAATTTTATAGAATGATTGGTTCTGAATTTTTTCGATAGTCCCAGAAACAATCTTGTCTCTAGTATCAATTGTAATACCTCCTATATTCATTTTTTTTCTACTCTACCCTAAAAGGTATATTTGCTGTTGCTGAATGATTCGATCCGTCATTAGCATATATAAACAATCTATAATTCCCTACTGCTGGAGCTTTAAATAAGACCATACCTGGTGTTTCACTTAAAATCTCCATAACAATATCATCAGGGCGCTCTTCATAATCCCCACCATGACCAACTTCTGTTGCCTCAAGCAAAATCTCCCAACGGTAATCTATTTGATCCCCTTCAAAATCGAAAATTTCAACCTCAGCTAACATTTCTTCACCCTGATTAAGGATTACATTATCGTTGGCAATTTTTTTATTAATCGTAAAAGATTTGATTTGTGGCGTTCGATTCTTT
The DNA here is from genome assembly GCA_049606855.1 of Flavobacteriaceae bacterium. GTDB lineage: Bacteria > Bacteroidota > Bacteroidia > Flavobacteriales > Flavobacteriaceae > JBELHR01. The sequence goes on from JBMYVY010000002.1 coordinate 40,547, forward strand.
GGATACTCTCCATTCCATATATAATGCATAACATCCACCGACTCTGTCTCTTTACCATCTTCCAAGAAGATACCATACCAAGTAGGTGTACGCTCTTGCTTATTTCCCCATAGGAAAACATAAGATCCAATACACTGTTCTTTATCTATTGCGATTCCTTTGTTATAACGTTCAAGATAATGCGCCGCTTTTAAGGTAGAGTTTTCTTCGATGGGTGCTCCCCAAGAAGTTGTCGGGACTTCCCAATGTCCTGTCGCGCCCCATTCTGTAACCATATAGGCACCTTCCCATCCGAATTCTCGTACCAATTTTGGAAGATTTGGAAGATCTCCATACATCTGAACAGAAAGCAAATCTAGATCAGAGGCCCTTTCTTTTATTCGATTAACTTCTCGCTCCGAAATACCCGCAAGAGTTGTTGTAGTAAGGTGGTTTGGATCAACTTCATGAATCATTTTTGAGATATCATTTACTGCATTCCAAACTTTTGGATTCTCATAACTCAAATTCAACTCGTTTCCAATAGCCCAAATCATCAATGCTGGATGATCTTTGAGTTCCAAAACCTCTTTCTTAATTCTCTCAAGTTGTTCCTGAACAGCTAAATCATCATTATAATCAAAACCATGGCGTTCTCTTGCTACTTCGATACCCATAGTTACCATTAACCCATTTTCATATGCCTCGTCAAGCACCTCCTTACCAGAACGTTGTCCATTATCTGTTCTCCATGTCCTAAACGAGTTCCCCCTATGTTTGGCAAGAGACTCAATATTACCGAACTCTAAACCAGCTCCATTTATATAAAATGGCGCTCCATTAATTTTCAAGCCAAATTTTCCTTCATCCTCGTGTAAGGTTACTTTTACTGGCTCAGTGCTCATTTCCTTATTTTCTTGACAGGAAAACATCAGTAACCCAGCAGCAAGTAATAATATATTTCTCATGATTTTTAACTTTTCGTCAATAAATCTTCAACTTCCTCAAGCGTTTTTCCTTTAGTCTCAATCACGTATTTATTTACAAATACAAAGGATAAAAGCGCCAATAAAGCGTAAATAGCAAAAGTGGTTGTTGGTCCTAAATTCGTCAACTCCCAAGGGAAAAACTGCGTAACAGTATAGCTCACCAAGGAGTTAAAAAACCCTACAACCGAAATACCTACACCTTTTAAGTTATTCGGGAAAATTTCTGACAGCATTGCCCACATTACTGGTCCTAAAGAAATTGCAAACGCAGCCACATATAATAAGATTGCAATAAGTACTAGATTCGCATCAATATCGATGAAGTTTTTAAGTTCATTTTGTTGGAAACTCACATATTGGTCAGCGGACATTTTATGTTCTGCAAAAAACAAGAAGCTGTCTTGTGAATCAAACTGTTGCCCTTGGTTTTGAACAAGGATCTCTCTGATTTCATCGTTGGATACCTTATCAATGTTTTCTTTACTTAAATCATAGGTTGCATTGTAAAACGCAATAGTCGCCAAAGATAGCGCTATCGTCATTGCTGCTGTACCAATCATCAAAAGCGGTTTACGCCCTAATCTATCAATAAGATAGATAGCAACAATCGTGAAAACGAGGTTAGTTAATCCAACAACTATGGCTTGTAACATAGAGGAATCTGTGCTTCCCCCAGCCTGTTCAAAAATGGTGGGAGCGTAATAAAAAATAGCATTTATCCCAGTAATTTGCTGAAAAAAGGCCAATCCAAATGCAATGATGAGAATCAAAGACATTTTTGAACTAAAGAACTCCTTTAAAGACCCTTTCTTTTCATTCTTATTCACTCCTCTTTGAATTTCGGCCAAAGTTTCCTTAGCAAATTCAACTCCGGCAATTTTCTCAAGAGTTTTTTGCGCTCCACTTATGTCTCCTTTTTTCTTAATAATCCATCGTGGACTAAACGGCACTAAAAACAATAAAAGAAAATATAAAGCAGCTGGAATGGTCTCAACTCCGAGCATATACCTCCATGAATCTTCAGAAATATTGATTAAGGCATAATTAGAAAAATATGCAGCTGAAATACCAATAACTATATTCAGTTGGTTAAATGAAACTAAAGAACCCCTTAATTTTGGTGGAGCAATCTCTGCAATATAAATAGGTGCAATTAAGATTGCACCACCTACTCCTACACCACCAATCATACGAGCGATAACGAAACCTTCATAGCTTGTTGCTAATGCAGACCATAATGCAGAAACAGTAAACATTATTGCTGTAATAAGAAGCACTCTTTTACGTCCATATTTGTCCGCAAGCGGTCCTGCCACCATATTCCCAAACATGGCTCCAAAAATCACACAACCAACCGCAAATCCAAGCTGCCAATCACTCATTTCAAAATAGGAACGAATTCCGTTAACTGCTCCTGAAATCACCGCGCTATCAAAACCGAGTAAAAAACCACCCATGGCCACGATTAAACTAATTAAAATTGTATACGTTTTATTCATGGCTTATTTTTTAGTTAAAATTATAGTTTGAATGGCATGAGCAGGCAAACTAGTTTTGGCTGTTTTATTGTACAGAGTTAAGCTGTAATCTTTGGCTGTATCAGCCATATTCATGGCTATTACAATAATTTCTCCATTTGGATTTTCAAACGCTGTCCCAATGACATCATTTGATGAAGAGACTGTGGCAATTCGCTTAGCTCCTTCCTCTAAAAACTTTGAAAAGTGACCTATATAATAATAGGAATTTGTAAATATCAACTTATCCGTTCTAGTATCTCCGTGAATTGGTGCAAAACACAAATTACCTACATGATTTGGCCCTCCGGTCTCGTCCAATAAAATATTCCAGTCAGTCCATGCAACCACTCCATTGTTAAAATCGTTGATCATTGACCTTCCGTAGCGTTCAGCTAATCTTGGAGTATTGATTAAATCATAAGAATAACCTTCATTTGTCCCTTCAGTAAAAATCATATTTACATCAGGAAAACTCTCTTTGACTTTTTGAACATTCTGGAACATAGGTTTGCCATCTTTCCAATCTTCATACCAGTGAAATCCAGCACCCCAAACATACTTTTTCGCCTCAGGATCATTTAAAATAGTATTTGCCCTTTGGTAAAGTAAATCTCTATTGTGATCCCAAACAATTATTTTTTTATCACCTAAACCTTCTCTTTCTAAAGTAGGTCCTAAGTAGTTTTTAAGAAAATCGCGCTCTTCTTCTGCTGTATAAATACAAGATTCCCATCGCTGAACGGCCATCGGCTCGTTTTGAATGGTTAAACCCCAAATAGGGATTCCTTCTGCTTCATATGCCTTAATAAATTTGGCATAATAATTCGCCCATGACTGACGAAATTCGGGTTTAAGTTTTCCCCCTTGAAGCATATTATTATTCGTCTTCATAAAAGCTGGTGGACTCCAAGGACTTGCATACATGCGCAATGACCCTCCTGCGGCCTCTATTGCTTTATGGGTAAAAGGTAAACGATAAGATCTATCGTGATCAATATTAAAGGTCTCTAAATCTTTATCTCCCTCTTCGATATAAGTATAGCTCGCAGATGAAAAATCACAAGAGTGAATAATCGTCCTTGCAAGATTATAACCGATACCTTCTTCTTTGTCAAAATAAGCTTTCAATAAGATGTTTTGATTTTCTTCACTCAATTTATAAAAGGTCTCTGCAGCTGCATCGGTAAGAGCCGCACCTATACCCATAAAAGATTGAAATTGCTTTGAAGGATCAACTAACATTGAAGCCTCCCATTCTAAGGGTTGAGTCCATTGCTCAAAGCTAAGAGAAGAAGTATTACTTAATTTTAAATCAGTCCCATGGGCAGTGGTATATACTTTCGAAGTAAATTCAACTGTCTCAAATTCTGTGACTTGTACTGTTTTTTGTTTAGTGGCGTCCGAGTTTTGACACGAAACCATTCCAAGGGTCAGTAATCCGGCAAAAGCCAGAACCCCATTTTTCAGATTTTTCATTATGTTTTTAGTTAGTTAGAGTTCTTACTTATAAACACGGATATAATCAATCTCCATTTCAGAAATCTCCCAAGAAGGATCTATCTGACCACCTAAATTTCCGCCGACAGCAATATTAAAAATAAAAAAACAATCTTTAAAGAAAGGCCAATTATTATTATCCTTATTTGCCGGTGCATACGTGTAAAAAACATTCCCATCTAATGAAAATTCCATTTTATCTGCAGTCCAATTCAGACCATAAACATGGAATTCTGTATAGGGGTCATCGATACCTGTTTTCTTTACATTTTGGGTGTTTCCATAACTAGATTGTGTATGCAATGCTGAAGAAATTTCGCCGGGATTATTTCCAACGTGCTCCATAATATCTATCTCACCACACCTTGGCCATCCTACCTGATCAATATCTCCTCCAAGCATCCAAAATGCAGGCCAAGTACCACCGCCTTGAGGAAGTTTAGCTCGGATTTCAATTTTCCCTTCATAAAACTCAAACTTTCCTTTGGTAATCATCCTTGTAGAAGTATAAGATTTTCCACCTATTGACTCCTTTCTTGCGCGAATAAACAATGAACCATCTTTCACCTCCACATTATCAGAACTGTCAGTGTAATATTGTGCCTCATTATTCCCCCATCCGCATAGATTTGGACAACCATCTCCAATTTCAAAACTCCAAAACTCAGAATTCGGCGCTCCGGTATAATCAAACTCTTCTGACCAGAAAACTCCCAATTCTTTAGATACTGTTATATCTATACTTTCTTTAATCTGATCACCAGTTGAAGAAATTGCAAAAACATTTACTGTATAGGTTTCAGTTCCTTGCTCCTTATAAGTATAACTAAAGCTTCCTTGAGTATAAGTCTCTGAATTACCATCCCCAAAATAAACTTCGAATTCCTCAGCATTATCTGCCGATACGCTAAATGTAACTTCTCCCGAACCATCTCCGTTCGGAGTTTCGTTTGAAGCCCCAACAACCTCGTAGTTAACAATAAGATTCGTTGGAACAATATTAGTTTCTTCTCCATCTCCTGTTCCTGACCCACCTCCATTTGCAGAACATGAAACAATTGAAAATAGCATTAATGTAATGAGTAAATAGCGTAAAAAATTCATTTCAAGTTTAAGTTTAAAAATTATTTGCCTCTTTCACGTAATAGGTGAAAGAGGTGAAATATAAAAAATTTATTCTGCAATAAGTATATTATACCATGCATTACCATCGTAACCAATATATCTAACTTCCATGGTATTATCAGTTCTTGAAATAATTTGGAAAGAGCTGGCTCCTATAAAGGACCCACAAGATGCATTACCTTTATAATTTAAGGTTTCAACTCCTCCTGGAGCAGAAATAAACCACTCATCAGAAAAAGGATCAAGTGGAAAATTCCAATACTCCTCATTGTCTTGTTCTGGTTGTCCCTTATCCCCCCAAACGGCGTCAATCGGAGGTTTCTTACCAAAAATATCTCCCATTGTATCATAATATATGGTGCCGTCCGCGTAAAAAGTGATACGGTCATCATACATACCTACACCCGCTTTGTCATTTGGAGGTGCGGCATACCAAATAGGGGTATCTCCGTCAACAGGACCAACACCGAAGTGTCCAGGTGTTTCAGAAGCAACTCTCCATGTTCTTTCAGAATCTCCGTGAAGCATGGTTAATAAGTCTGCTGGCGGGCTATATTCAACCAAAACCTCAACAGAAACTATATTGCTAGAACTACTCCCCCCAGTTCCAATCGCTACAGCTGTTACGTCATAAATTTCTTTACCTGTGGTACTAAAATTAAAATCAAGCATTCCTGATGGTGCCAATATCTCTTGACCAGCAATAATATACCTATAGGTTATAGCATTATCTGCTTGTGCATGAAACGTGACTAATCCAGAACCATCTCCATTAGGATTTGCATCATCTTGTCCTGAAATCTCATAAGAAATTTGCAGGTTTTGTGGTGCCGTTAGGTCACCAAATTCAAATGTTTCTTCTTCCTCACATGAACTGAAAATCAGTACAAGTGCAAAAAGACTAAATATATGTTTAAAGTATTTCATTTTATACAGTTTTTCAATTAGTAAAAATATAGGTTACCTATATACACAGTGGCATCATCCGCTGAAAACAACAGTTGGGTTACACCACTTAAATCCGTAGTATAAGAACTCAGTGGAATATCAACTGAAACCCACTCCCCTAAAGGAATGGTTGGTGCAGCAGCAACCTCTGCTTCTTTTGTTGGCCCATCAGGCATACTGGTATTCACTATTTTAAATCCTAATGACGATGCATTTGGAGTCCAAAAATCGATATGTACATGAGTTTTTCCAGTTAAATCTGTAGGAGCTCCGTAATCCAAAACCAATCCAGTATAGTTCAACGCCTCATATTTTAACACATCCTTTCCATCAACTTGAACTGTACTCAAGACAGTAGTTTGTCCCCAATCAGGATTCCATTCAGTCACCCCAATTGACGTATATGTTGGACTAAAGATTGAAACCACATTAGCGGCATCTTCAGATGGCGTTGGCGATGCTAGTGTTGGCGCATCTGCTACTTCCTTATAGAATAAAATATTATCCATATAAACTGTTCCTCCACTGCTTGATAATACCAATTGAGTAATTCCAGTTGGATCTGTAGTATACTCGCTTAAAGGAATACTTACTGATACCCACTCTCCGTAAGTAATGTCCGAAACCACAACTTCTGATTCTTTCGTAGCACCGTCAGGCATACTCGTGTTCACAGTTTTGAATCCAATCATATCAGCATCTGTTGTCCAATAATTAAAATGTACATAGTCCATTGATGAAATATCTGTAGGATTGCCATAATCTAGCACAATTCCTGTATAGTTCATCATTTCATATTTCAAGGTAGGAATCCCTTCTAAATCCACTGAAGACAATACTGTTGATTGACCCCAATCTGGGTTCCATTCTGTACTTGTAATGTCTGTGTAATGGGAACTGCTCACTGAGATTACAGCTCCTGCCGCCAATCCTGGCGCTGGTGCAGCAGTAACTGGAGCCGATGGTGTACTAGCATAGAAATAAATATTATCCATAAACACTTGTCCTCCGCCAACAGCATCAACAAATTTAAATTGGAAAATATCACTCATAGAAAGCCCTTGGTCAATAAACGACTGCAATGGTATATCAACGCTTGTCCACTCTGAAGCTGTCATTGGAACATCAACAAATTGCTCTCCTGTACTTGATGATATTGCATATATTTGAATTGAAGCCATATCTGGAGTCCAAAGATCAAAGTGTAAGAACTCAAATCCTGAAACGTCTAAAAACCCGCCAAAATCAACACCTTGGTAATTCTTATTTGAGTACTGCAGCATTTTATCTCCATTAAGATCATATTCACTAAACAGCGTTGATTGACCCCAGTTTGGATAAAAATCAACACCTGCTAATTCCTCGTAATCTTGTGCATAAATTGCTAAATAGTCACTTGAATTTCTATTTGGTACAGCAGGAGCAGAAATTACAGGGCTCTGAATTTCAACTGAGACAAACTCAGAAGTATCCGAAGTAGTTTCAATTGCACCACCTTTTACAATTATAGTTATCGTGTAAGTCCCTTGAGCATCATAAGCAAAAGAAACTGTAGATCCAATTTGGTTATCTACAATATCCTCCATGCCCTCTGCACCAGTTTGAACGTCAAAAGTAACTGCATAATCCGCATTGACCGTGACCTTAACCCCATTAGATACCAGAGGATCAGCAACCACTTCAAATTGTGTTATCATAGGAGCTTGAAAACTCACTGATAAAGGCAACGCTTCCGTTGTTTTCATACCAGCTGAATTCATCGCATGGACATTTACAGTATAATCTCCCTCTGCATAAGTATGTTCAGCAGAAGATCCTACCCCCATAGTTTCAGAAATTTCGCTTCCATCTCCAAATTCAATTTGAAAGGACGAAGCCCCATCACCATATGGTGTAATTGACACTAACCCAGAGTTGTCCTGTGTTACAGTCATAAGTGCTCCAATATTTTCAGGTGCACTAGCCTCTTGCGCAAAATTCTGGAAAACCTCGTCTTCCTCACAAGAAAAAGCTGTGACTAAAAAGAGCGCTAGAAATATATATTTAAATTTTTTCATGTTCTTATAAGTTAAGGTTAGTAACCAGGATTCTGTTCAAGATTTGAAATATCTACTTCCTGTTGAGGAATTGGAAATAACTCATTTTTCCCAGTTGTAAATCCATCAATTTTTTCAGCAGCTTTACCTGTTCTAACTAAATCAAAAAATCTATGTCCCTCCAAAGCCAATTCAAAATTTCTTTCATTCCAAATTGCTTCAGTTAATGCAGATCCAGTTAAAGAAACATCATGATCTGTATCTTGAAATGCTCGTTGACGAACCATATTCAAATACAATTGTGCTTTTGAATCATCAATTGCCCCTCTATTATAAGCTTCTGCAGCCATTAAAAGCACATCAGAATAACGTATAATTCTCCAGTTGTTCAAATAATTCAATTCCGTTTGTCCCGTTTCACTGTATCCGGCTCTAGGAATGTATTTTAAATTGAAGAAACCTGTATCTTTATAAGCAGGTGTATAATCTGCATTATTGTCAGCTTTCCATGTTTCCATATTTAAGATTGTTGCATCTCTTCTTTGATCACCGTCTTCATAAGAATCATACAATTCTTGAACTGGAAGATTGAAACTCCATCCTGAAGCAAAAAGTGGCCCTGAATAAGCTCTTGGACCCATATGGATTATACCAAAGTTTCCTTCAGTTCCTTGAGGATTATAACCCCAATCCCACCATACAGATTGATCTGAATGTTGAACTTCAAAAATAGACTCTAATCCATTCTCCCCTTCTCTTAAGAACTGAGAAGCATAATCATCTAATAACACACGGGTACCAATTACATTTTCAAGCATACTCGCTGCATCAGAAAATTTATCTTGATATAAATACACCTTACCTAACAACGCTTGAGCAGCAACTCGATTCGCACGACCATTTTGATTGTTTCCTGATACGGAAGGCAACACAGCAATAGCAGCTTGCAAATCTGCTTCAATCTGAGCGTAAACTTCAGCTGTAGTAGCGCGTTGAAGCGTTCCTGAATCTGAAGCCGTTAAACGAGCTTCTGTAAACAATGGAACCCCTCCAAAAAGTCTTACTAAATCAAAATAATAGTAAGCTCTCAGAAAATAAACTTCTCCGAATAACTCCTCTTTACCATCAAACTCAATTTTATCTTTATTTTCAGCTAAGTAATTGGTTCTATTAATCCCCTCATACATAAATTTCCACAAATTCGTCAATTGATCGTTTTCAGGATAATGTGTCATCATATCCACCTCTTGAAAAGCGATTACATCTGTTGCACTTTCTCCCCCACTGACGGTATTATCAGAAGCTATTTCCATCATTAAATGCTGCGCATTTAACCATTGTAGCGGGTCATATGCCCCTACTACGGCAGCTTCATAATCTGCAGCAGTATTAAAATAAACGTCTGCTGTAATTGTGTACGATTCTAGCGGATCAAAGTCCACCCAATCGCAAGAGCTAAGTCCTAATGAGACTAACCCAACTAAAAATATGTTTTTTATTTTTTTCATGTCGCTTGTTTTAGAATTTTAAGTTTACACCTAATGACCAAATTCTAGGCTGTGGATAAGCACCTCTATCCACACCACTATCCATAACTCCTCCAGAAATCTCTGGTGTATATCCTGTGTAATTAGTTAGCGTCAAAGCATTTTTAGCTTGAGCATAGAATCTAATTTGACTGAAACCAATATTCTCAACAGAATCCGCTCCAAAAGAGTAACCCAATTGAAGGTTTGTAATTCTTATATAATCACCATCCTCAACATAACGATCAGAAGGTCTTAAATTATTATTGGTATCTATAAAAGTAACTCTTGGCTCAGAGTTAGAAGTACCAGGGCCAGTCCATCTATTTAAAGTTTGACCTGCACGGTTTGTATAGTTTAAGTTTCTTTCATACGCTCTATAAATACTACTCCCAATTGAAGCATACGTGTTTGCAGCTAAATCGAATCCTTTGAAATTCATTGAGAAATTCCAACCAACAGTAAATCTTGGGAAGGGATTCCCAATATCCGTTCTATCATTATCATCAACTATACCATCCCCATTCACATCTACATAACGAATATCTCCGGGTTGAGCACCGTCTTGAGTCGCATGAGCGTCAATTTCATCCTGGCTTTGGAACACCCCATCGGTTTTATATCCATAAAAATAACCAGGCGCATAACCCTCTTCAAATCGTACAAGTGTTTTGTATGGTATTCCATATCCCCCTCCCCAAATGAACTTATCTCCATTATTTATGGCAGTAACCATGTTTTTTGAAGTTGTTACATTAAAGTTTGTGTTAAAATGAAATTCTTCACCAAAAGTATCATTATAACCAACAGTAAGATCCAATCCATTTGACTTGGTAGATCCAATATTTGCAGCTGGATAAACTGGTGTACCTAAATAAAGAGAAAGAGTTGGATTAAATAATAAATCATCCACATTTTTCTGATAATAATCAGCAATAATGGAAACACGATCACCAAATAATCGGGCATCAAAACCAACATTTACTTGTAATTGTTTTTCCCAAGAAACATCGTCATTAGGAATACCCTGTAGGGCTGAACCTGTTATGATTTGACCGTCAAAGGTATATTTAGGAAAAGTTGTAATTGTCGCAAATTGAGGGTTGATATTATCATTCCCTACAGTACCTGCAGAACCTCTAATTTTCAAAAAGCTATTACTTTCATCTCCTGTTAAGATATACCCAACTGATCCAGAAGGGAAAAATGCATATTTGTTATTTGCTCCAAAATTTGTAGAACCGTCAATACGTCCAGCAAAAGACAACAATAACCTATCATTAAAATCGTAGTTTACTCGAGCGAAGTAAGAAATATTTCGTGTTACATATTGCCAAGAATAAACAGATTGTGATTTCACATCTCCAGTAGCTGAAGAGATATCTGCGTAATCCCAAGAATTAAACGGAACATCTTGAGCCGAACCACCTACCGATGAACCAGAATTTTTTGCTAATGCAAAACCAACAATAGTTTGGAAATTATTATTTTCTCCAACCTTAAAATCCCAATTCGCAAAAGACTCAAAGTTAAAAGAGAAATAATTTGTTTTGCTTTCGCTAACACTGTTATTGTTTAATTGAATTTGTTCTCCGTTTTCATCAGTACCAAAAATGGGTGTTCCATCTGCATTCATTGTAGTAGCATTGTGACCAGCACCATAATATGCCAATGGATTAAATGATTTTTGACTAATATCTACATAAGTATATCCATATCTTGCAGTAACTCCAAAGTTGTCTGTAAAATCCTGTTGTAGTTCCAGTTTTCCCCATAACTTGTTTGTCTCATTTTCATTGTAATTATTTGAAATCTGAGCCAATGGATTTACAATTTCTTGAGTGATTGTACTCGAAGTACTATAATTACCATTCTCATCATACACCGGAAGTGTTGGATCAAAATTCAATGCATTTGAAAGCACTGAAGTAATTGAATTTTCCGGCAATCCGCTATTCTGAATATTTGCATAACTCGTATTAACGATTAATTTCAAATCATCATTCAAGTCTGTTGTATAATTCATTGTAAGGTTAATTCTATCGAAATATGATTTGTCTCCACCGAATACAACACCCTCTTGAGATAAATATCCTGCTGAAACGAAAAAGTTAGAAGTTTCAGATCCTCCCGATGCAGTAAAATTGTAATTCTGAATCGGAGCAGCTGTCAAAACTTCATTTTGCCAATCAGTACCTTCACCAAATTGGGAGATATCCGGAAAAACAAGATCTCCTCCTGAATTTACACTTGCCTCATTCAAAATTGCTGCATACTCGGTAGCATTTAAAACATCAATAGTCTTATCCACTTCCTGAACACCATAATAAGCATCAAATGAATACTTCGTTTTGGAATTTCTCGAACCAGATTTAGTAGTAACCACAATTACTCCATTTCCACCCTTAACACCGTAAATTGCAGTCATGGAGGCATCTTTTAAAACGGTTAAAGATTTAATATCCGAGGGATTCAAAGCATTCAAATCATCCAGAGTCTGCATGGTCCCATCAATAACTACCAAGGGGCTAGTTCCAGAGTAAGAAGGAATACCGCGAACTAAAACAGTTGGCGTTGCTCCTGGTGATCCACTTTGAATTACCGTCACCCCTGCAGCGTTTCCTTGCAATGCGTCTTCAGTCCTTACTGGCGTCATGCTCTCTATTGTTTTTTCAGAAACTGATGTCACTGCACCAGAAACCTTGGACACTTTCTGAGAACCATACCCAATAATCACAACCTCCTCAAGGGATTGAGTATCCTCTTGCATAATCACATTTAAGAATTGATCATTCTCTACAACGATTTCGTTTGTTAAATAACCCAAATAAGAGAAGATGATGGTTTGTCCAATTTCGACATCAAGTACGAAATTACCATCAAAATCCGAAGTTCCTCCCGAGGTCGTTCCTTGAATAAGAAACGAGACCCCTGGAAAAGGGACTTCGTCAACGTCTGTTACTGTACCCCTAATTTGAACACTTTGGCCAAAACCGGTGAACGAAATTAAAAGTAAGAACGCAAATAGTAGTTTTGCTTTCATAATAGTTTAAATAAAGTTTAAAGTTTACTCAACTAAAATAACAGAAAGCAATGTAGTGCCCTACAAAATCACCTCTACATAAATTCTACATAAAAATATTAAAGACTTAAGTATCTGGTATTCAGAGTTATAAACATATTAAAATATCGTTAACAAGAATTAACAATTTATTAAAAATTAAAGTTATGTATAGGTAATGTATAATTAAAAATATGTTTTTTTAACAAAAAAATATTCTAAATTGATAAAATATAGTCTGTCAAATTAACATTGTGCTCAATCTGAAGCTTTTTCCGGAGACGGTATCTTTTAATTTCAACACTCTTAATACTGATGTTAAGAAGAGGAGCTATTTCTTTTGAAGTCAAGTTCATCCTCAAATACCCACAAAATTTTAGATCATTATGAGTAAGATTAGGGTGTGATTTCTGAATGCGTTTTAAAAACTGAGAATCGATTCCATTTATTGTTGCTTTAACCAATTCCCAATCTTCGCTACTATTAATATTTTTCTCGATAATCTTTAGAACCTCTTTCTTATGTTGACTATCTTTTAAGCCTTCTACCTCATTTTTAACTAGGTTTAAAGCATGATTTTTACGAGAGACACTCATTGCCGTAATAGAAATCTCTTTGTTTTTTGATTCAATCTCGTTTTTCAGCTTTTCATTTTTTAATTCCGCTAATTTCTTGGAAGTTTCAAGTGTCTGCAACTCCATTTCTTGCCTACTCTTTTCTATCGCAAGTCTCTGTTGCTTTCGGTAATAAAATTTATTCAATAAGCTAATACCAAACAAAAAAGCAAAAATCAAAACCACATAGGTCACCACAGCCGGTGTAGAAAGATAGGAAGGCCTATTTATCTCAAAATCATAAGACAAGATAGACCCAATTTGATCCGAATTCGAAAGGGTTTTGACCTCAAGCGAATAATTACCAAAAGGTAAATTATTAAATTCTAAAAAAGGAAATGAAACCAATTCACTCCAGCTAGAACTATATCCTCGCAACCTGTAACGATAATTTGTATTTATGGTGCCTCCATAATTCGGAATTGCCAAATCGAACCGTATATTATTAAAACTATAATTAATAAGTGAGGGATCCTCCAAGCTCATGGGTATCGATGAGGCCTCTTGACGATTAAAAACAGTTATTTCGTCTATTCGGACAGGCAACACTTCAACATCTTTAGAAGCCGCATTATAGACTAAAAAAGAATCTACTGAACCAATTAAAAATTCATTTCCATCACTAAAATCAACCACTTCAAATCCCGGTAAAGATCTTTTAGCGTCATCCTTAATGTAAAAAGATTTAATTTGAAATTCATCTTGAAAATTCGTTTTATGGATTTGATTTATATTATTATCCGTAAAATACCACAGATCGTGATTTTCATTTGTAAACATGCTCCCAGAAATATAATCCTGCTGATCAAAATATTTATTTAAGTTGCTGTCAAGAACTAATCTTTCATTTTCAAGATCTAAAAAACTAAACCCTCTTTCATCTAAATAGTACAGCTTACCGTCGAAAACATGAATATTCGAGTTAATAGATTTTCTTCCTTTACTTATTTGTTTTCGTAAAGTAGCTTTCATTGAGGAAGTATCAAGCTCATATCCCAATAAGTAAGATTTATCCGGATGATCTATCCATAAATACCCTTGGAAGACCTTCATTTTTCTTGCAGAGAAGTCAATTCCATCAAATTTTCCCAAATAATCAAGGCTATTATTAAGGTAGTGGACACCAATATAATTTCCTTGCACATAACCCGAACCTAATTCTTGAAAATTCCATGTTCCAGGTTCACTACTAACTGAATTAAGTACTCCATTTTGAAACAATAAACTTCCTTTATCATGCCCAATTAACAAACCTGAATCAACAGCTTTTAAGCACCAAACCTGCCCATCACTTCCTGGAATCATTTTAAATGTTTGGCTAGCTTTATGAAATTTATACAACCCTTGATTTGTCCCTATAAATAAATTATCCCGATAATATTTAGCAGCGTAAACTGTTCCTATAGCTTGATCGTGCTTATCATAAACCCAAAAGTCCGCACTGTAATTCATAAGGGAGAGTCCATAATCTAAGCCCAGCCATATATTCCCTTGAAGAGATTTATCGATTGAAAGAATGGTGTTGTTCAAAAGCCCATCATTCTCACAAAAATTCTCATAGGTCTGTGAACGCAGATCATAAACAAATAATCCTTCTGCAACGGAACCAATGTATAATTTATCACCTTCCTTTACTGAACAGTATAATCTAGCTTCAGGTGTGTTTTTATAGGGTTCAAAAGTTTTGAAGTCTTTTGACACCTTGTAAATACCTCTTCTTCTGGTAATAACTACAAAGTCATCTTCCATTTCATAAAAGTCAACAATCCAGTTTTGCCTAAAAAACTCATCTGCTGAAACCAAGCTATAATTCCCTCTTTGATAATGATATACTCCTTTACTTTGAATATGTATATAAAACCCATTATCAACAACTTTAACATCTGCAATGATTCCACCGAAGTCCTTGACTACCAATTTTTTTAAACTCGGCTCATAAATAAATAAGTGCTCCAGGCTTTGAAAAATAATCGTTTCCTGAAACTTAATGATATTCCAAATTTGTTCATCATCACCGAGATAAAAATCAGTAGGCAATAAATCTAATGCAGAGGTGTACTGTAACATGCCTTGACTGTCCTTTTCCCAAAAGCCAAAATCCTTATAACCCCCGGTGTAGACCAGTTCTCCAACACTTAACACGGAACGAATCAATCCTTCATTTGGTTGCCTGTAGAGCTTCCACCTTACCCCATTATAGGACAACAACCCTGTATTATTTGCGACATAAACAGTTCCATCAAGAGACTCACTCACATCCCAATTTTGATTGGCCCCTGCGAAATCTTTAGGTTCAAAATTATAAATTGGTGCACGCGCTTGGGCAACAACCATGCTTATGCTCGCGAAACAAAATAATATTGAAGCTAAATATCTCATCTGAATTAATTCTTATATTTTAAAGGAAGGTGCACCACTTTTTTTGTTTCAAAAAAATCCTCATGAAAATATTCACTTAAGGGATACTGCACTGCTTTTGGAAAAGTAGACAATTCATTAGACAAGTCTCCTCCCTTTAAATAGAGAATTCCATTTTTCAAATCGTGCCGAGATTCCTTCTTGATTTTTCCTTTTACCCACTTAACAAAGTCAGGCATTTGGGTAACAGCCCTTGAGACTATGAAATCAAATTGCCCTTTAACCTTTTCAGCTCTTATATGTTCGGCTTTTAAGTTCTTCAGTCCAATTGCATCAGCGACACCTTGTACAACCTTAATTTTTTTTCCAATAGAATCAACCAATAAAAACTCAGTCTCTGGAAATAATATTGCGAGGGGAATTCCAGGAAACCCTCCGCCTGTGCCCACATCTAAAATTTTAGATCCTGGTCTAAAAGACGCTACTTTTGCGATTCCTAAAGAATGTAAAACATGATTTGTATAAAGCTTATCTATATCCTTTCTTGAAATTACATTAATTCTTTCATTCCACTGAGGATACAACTCTCCTAATTGTTTAAATTGCTGAATTTGCAATTCACTCAATGAATCAAAATATTTTGATAAATTTTCCATGCCTTAATTCTCTTTTTGACAAAAATAAAACCTACGCTTTAATTATCCATCAAATTCCCAATAAATAACAAAAGAACAAGCATATTTTTGATATTTTTGTCTCAATCGAATTCAACGGTAATCCAAATATGAAAAAATCACTTTCAACTCGAATCCAAAACCTGCCAGTTTCTCAGACTCTCGCAATGGCAGCTAAGGCAAGAGAACTCAAGGAACAAGGTAAAGAAATTATTAGTTTAAGCTTAGGTGAGCCTGACTTTAACACTCCTGATTTCATTAAAGAAGCTGCTATTCAGGCTATACATGACAATTACAGTTCTTACAGTCCTGTTAACGGTTATCAAGAGCTTAGAGAAGCTATTGTGCGAAAATTTAAAAGGGATAATAATTTAGATTATTCCGCTAATCAAATTGTCGTTTCAACTGGAGCTAAACAATCTATCGCAAATATTGCAATGGTTCTTTTGAACCCAGGTGACGAAGTATTATTACCGGCTCCATATTGGGTGAGTTATTCAGCTATTGCAACTTTAGCGGAGGCGAGTTATAAAGAAATTCCTACAAGTATTGAGCAAGACTTTAAAATCACACCTGAACAACTAGAAAAAGCCATTACGCCAAAAACGAAAATGATCTTTTTCAATTCTCCAAACAATCCAAGTGGATCGTGCTATACTGAACAAGAATACAAGGCACTTGCGGAAGTATTAGAAAAATACCCTGATATTTTTATTTTATCCGATGAGATTTATGAACACATAAACTACGGAGAAAAGCCGTTTAGCTTTGCAGCAATTCCTTCTATGTACGAGAGAACAATTACGGTAAACGGGGTAGCAAAGGCATTCGCGATGACCGGCTGGAGAATAGGTTACATTGGAGCTCCGGAGTGGATAGCAAAAGCGTGTACGAAAATGCAGGGGCAAATCACCTCAGGAGCCAATTCCATTGCTCAACGCGCCACTATTGCTGCTCTCGATGCACCAGTTAGCAAAATTCAGTACATGGTTGATGAATTCAGAAACAGACGAGATATGGTTATCGGGTTATTGGAAGAAATTCCTGGCTTAAAATTGAATCTACCAAAAGGAGCCTTTTACATTTTCCCTGATGTATCTGCTTACTTCGGCAAAGAAATTAAAGGAAGAAAGATAGAAAACGCCTCGGATTTCTCAATGTTACTTTTAGAGGAAGCACAAGTTGCAACAGTGACTGGAGAAGCCTTCGGCGCTCCCAATTGTTTGAGAATGTCTTATGCAGCCTCAGAAGAACAACTGCGAAAAGCTATAGATCAAATAAAAGAAGTTTTGAAATAAAAAAAAGCCGATCAAATTTGATCGGCTTTTTTGTTACTTGGAGCGGATTATCATTTCGTTGAACTCTTCATATAAATTCAACACATTATTAATTGCCGCCATTAAATCTTTTGTCTCAAGCAATACACTAAAATACAAAGTGGTATTTCTCGGAGAAGATTCCTCACTTCGAATTCTTTGAATTTGACTTTCAATAGTCGAGCTCAATTTTTTATAAAGCGCATCCCTCAACTCATAAACTGACTCAATTTCTTGGAAATTATTACTGTCAAAAATATCCTGAATTTTTGATAAATATTCATCCAATTGAGTGGATAGCAACTTCAAATCCTTTATTTGAGACATTTTAAGTTTTTTGTGATTGTTATTCACATGCTTAAAACTAGCTCTTGAAATATAGCTAATTGACTGAGAAATATCCTGTAGGTAACCCAAAACCTGAACGTAGAATCTAGATGCTTCCACCGAGCTATCATCTAAGGATTTAATAAAGTAGAATACATTATCCTTTAATTCATCTACCTCGTCATTCAATTTTACAATTTGCTTATCTGTCTTTTTTAGTTTGTTGACATTGGCTGTTGCTAAATCGTTAACAACGTTGGCGTACATTTTATTCACCCGTTTTGCAACACCAGAAATATGAGAGGAACTCTCGTCAATTACCCCCTTGATTGATATCATTTCCGCACGCTGAATTCTCACTAATTGTTTTTCTTCCTTCGATTTCTTGTTATAAGAAAGATAGTTTCGATATAAAAGTCCAAGAACGACAATCAACAAAACAGCGACGGTAGCGATTTCACCTAAATAAATTAAGTATGCTACCAATGAAGAAGCTGTAAAGGCAATAATTGCAGTTCCAAACCAACCGCCAATAACATTAACCACACCAGCTACGCGATAAACAGCACTATCCCTACCCCAAGCGCGATCCGCTAAGGAAGTACCCATACCAACCATAAAAGTCACATAAGTTGTTGATAATGGCAATTTATAAGAAGTTCCTATTGATATCAAAATACCCGCCAACATCAAATTCACAGAAGCGCGAATTAAATCAAAAGCAGGCAACTCATAATTTTTATCTCTTGGCAAGCTCACTACAGGTTTCTGAAATTTAGCATCGATTCTTTTTCTCACTGAAGAAGGAACCACTGCAATAAGTCCAGAATTTATAATTACAGAGAATCTAACAATCGCCCGAGAAAAAGAGTTAGCATCGAATTTGTTATGGGAATCTCCTTGATTCGATAAACTCAATTCTGTTCTAATTACATTTCTTGATTTTTTACTGGTCCAAAGGGTAACTACCATAATTCCTCCTGCTAACAACAACAAACCAGTGTTAGAAGGCACCTTTGAAGCCAATATTCCCATTTCAAATTCATTTGCAGGAAGCCCCGAAACCGACCAGGCTTCATAGGAATTCCATGCAGCAATAGGCACCCCAATAAAATTCACGAGATCATTACCAGAAAAAGCAACCGCAAGTGAAAAAGTACCAATTCCAATAATCAACTTGAAAATGTTTATTTTAAAAACCTTAACCAACAAAAATGCAATTGCGGTCCACAAAACAAATGACACTCCTATGATTTGAAATGTTGAATCCTCAATATATCCAGAAACATTTCCATAAAACGGAGTTCCTTTTAGCCCCTTTACTACAATAAAGTAAACAATAGAACTAATCGCTACACCTCCAAAAAGAGCTTTGACAATCGCGGGTCTCGATTCAAAATTATAGGAGAAAATTACCCGTGAAGTAAACATGACTATAGCACCAACAGAAAAAGCGACTACTACCGATAATAAAATACCCATAATAATCATCAATGCCTTTTCATTGTTTATGTAATTTCCTAAATCAGCAACTGTCTCAGTTGGACTGTTAGAAATTTTTATCAAGGCAACTGCAACCGCAGCACCCAACAATTCAAATACAATTGAAACCGTGGTAGAGGTTGGCATTCCTAATGTGTTGAACAAATCCAAAAGCAACACATCAGTTATCATCACTGCCATAAAAATATACATGATTTCATTGAAGTAATACTCTCCTGGAACAAAAATCCCCTTACGAGCCACTTCCATCATTCCACTCGAAGTAATTGCACCGAGTGCAACACCAAATGAAGCAATAATCAAAATGTTTCTAACCGACAAGGCTTTGGAACCGATTGCAGAGTTCAGGAAGTTTACAGCATCGTTACTTACCCCTACAACTAAATCAACGATTGCTAACAGGGCAAGAGCCCCGATCATAAAAATATAAATATCACTCATTTCTATCGAGAAAATTTGACTACAAAATTAAACCTTTCCGTGTTAACTTAACGTTACCAATAAAAGATTTATCATCCTCACATCGAAATTATTATATTTGGGAAAATTAGATGATGAGAACCCCAACAATAAAGATAACACTATTTTTTATTCTTTTTTCCTTAATCTCTTGTAATCAAGATACTAAACCGAAACGAATGCCTGGTCAAGCCAATGAATTAATCAACGAGTCTAGTCCATATTTACTGCAGCATGCTCACAATCCAGTAGATTGGAGGCCTTGGAATCAAGAATCTCTCGATCTCGCAAAAAAAGAAAACAAATTAATTGTTGTATCAATTGGTTACGCATCTTGTCATTGGTGTCATGTCATGGAGGAGGAGAGTTTTGAGGACCAAGAAGTTGCAAAACTCATGAATGACAATTTCATTTCTATTAAAGTAGATAGAGAAGAGCGGCCTGATATTGATGCGGTTTATATGGATGCCGTTCAATTGATGACGGGAAGTGGTGGCTGGCCGCTAAACGCAATTTGCTTACCTGATGGTCGCCCAATTTTTGGAGGAACCTATTTCCCCAAAGATAAATGGATGAATAGCTTGGCTCAATTAAACAAGCTTTATACCACCAATCCAGAGAAAGCCATTGATTATGCGGCAAATTTACAGGAAGGGATAGATAAAAAAAACCTTATCGAACTCAATGATGAGGACAATATTAAACTCGAGTCGGTTCATAAAATAGTTCAAGAATGGGCTAATAATTTTGACACTATAAATGGTGGTGTTCAGGGCCACACAAAATTTCCACTTCCAAACAACTACGAGTTTTTGATGCGTTATGCTTTTCAAATTAACGACTCTAGTTTAGCTGGTTTTGTGGAACATACTCTTGACAAAATAGCACTTGGCGGAATTTATGATCACGTTGAAGGTGGTTTTGCCCGATACAGCGTAGATGCAAAATGGCATATTCCACATTTTGAAAAAATGCTGTATGACAACGCACAACTAATAGAACTGTATAGCCAGGCATTTCAATTGACCTCAAATCCACTTTATAAGAAAACGGTATATGAAAGCTTTGATTTTCTAAACAATCAACTCCTAAGTTCTGAAGGGGCCTATTTTTCTTCCTTAGATGCCGATAGCAAAAACGAAAAAGGAGAATTAGAAGAAGGAGCGTATTACACCTATTCAGAAGAAGAAATAGATAATCATATTCAGTCCGATCCCACCTTGTTCAAGGAGCTTTATCAAGTCAATGAAAATGGATATTGGGAAAATGGGCAATATCAATTAATCCAAAAACAAGCTCTAGAAGATTTTGCAAAAGACAAGAATCTGGATATCAATATGCTTTACAGCCTTGATTCGAGTTGGAAAAAGGACTTAAAAAATCTGAGATCTCAAAGACCAAAACCACGACTGGACGACAAAATATTATGTTCATGGAATGCCCTTAGTATTCAAGGTTTAGTTGCTGCCTATAAAAGCTTTGGAGATCAAGTATTCCTGGACCAAGCGATCAATACCGCAGAATTTATTGAACAAAAACTTTTGGGCTCAGAAGGGAATCTATACCGAAACTACAAAGGCGGGAAAGCGAGTATCAATGCGTATTTAGAGGATTATGCACAAGTAACGGCGGCCTATATTGAATTATACCAAGTGAGCCACGATGAAAAATGGATACAACTGGCCAAACAATTGACCGACTATAGCTTAGATCATTTTTATTCTGAGAAAAATGCTCAATTTTATTTTACTTCCGATTTGGACCAAGCTCTTATTCACAGAAAAATCGAAATGGAGGATAATGTTATTCCGGCTTCGAACTCTACTATGGCAGAAAACCTATTTAAACTTTCATTAATATACGGAAACCCGTATTACAAAACTGTTAGTCAGCGCATGCTCAGAACTGGCTTGGAGCTAGCGAAAGGTTATGGTGGGGCCTATTCAAATTGGCTCAATCTATCCTTAAACAGTATTGGTACCTATTATGAAATTGCTATTTCAGGAGATAATGCCTTTGAAAAACAGGAGGAGTTCTTTAAACACTATATTCCAAATGCACTGATTATCGCGAGTCAATCTGATAGTCAAATTCCAGTGATGCAAGAACGATATAATTCGGGAGAATCCTTGATTTATGTGTGTATAGAAGGTGCATGTAAACTTCCTTTAGAATCAGAAGAAGAGGCGTATAAAGATTTAAACTTCAGTCTTTATTAGTTTATTTTTTCGAAGGGGTCACTCTAAAGTCTTTTAGATAATAAGGTTCAAAATAAGCCACATCTTCGAAGTCTTTTTGCTGAAATTTATGCCATGCCAATTGACCCAATTCGCGTGCAGAAGGATGGGTGTTTATCAAAAGATCATCCTCTTTAATTTGAAGGTAATCCCCCAACTTATCTATGGCATCCCCTAGAAATACGCGTTTGGAATTTTCATAGGCATTATAACTATCACTAGTAAGGATCAAAGCCTCAGTAGCACCTAGTCGTTTTCCTAATTTATCGAATATAGCCGTATAAACCTCGTCTCTTCTCGCATCAATTACTGGAATTAATACATCCCCTTTACCCACTGCTTGATGAGCCAAAACATCTAAGGAATCCAAAGCAATTAGTGGACAGTCCACTGAGAAACATATCCCTTTGGCCGCAGAAACTCCAATCCTAAGTCCCGTATAAGAGCCTGGGCCCATGGATACAGCTACAGCTAATAAATCTTCAAAAGAAACCGCATTATCCTCCATCAACTCCTTGATAAAAACATGAAGGAATTCACTGTGAGAAAACTGACCATTATTTATTTCTTTTAAGGCCAAAATCGCTCCTTCATTTGACAAAGAGACCGAACAGTTTTTCGTTGAAGATTCAATATTTAAGATCATAAATCAAATTTTTACAAATTTACTACAAAAAAAAATCAGCACACAAAAGCATGCTGATTTCTTAACTATTTAAAAAATGAAAATGATTACCAGTTTTGTTCCAAAATTGGTTCTCCATAATAAAACTTAAGGAGCTTCATCTTGAAAACGTAATCATATTTTGATCGAATCAATGTGGCTTGAGCACTTACCAAATTGTTTCTTGATTGATTAAAATCATAAGAGGTCATCGCACCAACATTAAATCGTTGTTCTGCATTTTTAAATGCCTCCATTTGAGATTTCAAAGAAATCTTAGCTGCATCAAATGTTTTGGTAGCAGATTTAGCATCTAAATACGCACTTTCAATATTTTGGTAAAGTGTTTGCTTTTCCTCTGCTAAAGCCAGTTCTGTTTGACGCTGACCAATAGTTGCACGTTTAACGTTATTCTTATTAGCATTTCTATTAAAGATAGGAACACTCATTGATAAGCCAACAGCATAATTTACGTTGTTTATCATCTGATCTCCAAATGGATCAAATAATTCAGGGTTTTCCAATTCCCCTAATTTTCTGTTGTAAAATGAACTAACCCCTACATTAAAATTAAGACTAGGGTAGAAACCTGATTTCGCAAGTTTCAAATCATAATTTGTACTTTCTACATCCAATTGCGCCTTTTTAATCTCAGGCATGATTTGTAAGGCTTTTTCGTAAATAACTGAAGAGTTTTCAGCAGCCATTGCGATTGATGGTGAACCTACATCTACTTTTTCCACATCAAAACCTGTAGAAGGAATTTGAAGTATTTGCGCAAGAGTTAAAAGAGATAAATCCAAACTATTTTGCATACTAACTTCATTTTGAATATCGTTCGCCAAAGTTGCCTGAATATCATACAGGTCAGCTACCGGTGAAGAACCTGCATCAACTAAGCTTTTAATTCTAGCTACCTGCTCTTCTGAAATACTGCGTTGAACTTTTGCTACATCTAGGTTTTCTTTATTAAAAAGAATATTCAAATAAGCATTCACCACGTTAAGCGATATGTCATTTTGCATTTTTTGCAAACTCACCTTACTCGTTTCTATCCCTAATTTTGCCTGTCTGTATTCTGTCAAATTACGGAATCCATTAAACACATTAGTGTTTGAGTTAAGTCCAGCATTTGTAGAAGTGAAATTCGAAGGAACCCTTAAGTTGGTCTCAGGAGAAATTGATTGTCCAAAAGACAAATTCTGTGATGCACTACCATTTAAATTTGGTAAAAAGTTGGATTTACTTGCTTTAGCCTCAATCTCAGCCGACTCTACATCCAGTTGATTTCGCTTTACAGAGATATTATTTTCCAGAGCATAATTCACACATTCTTCTAGACTCCAAATGCGATTTTCTTGGGCTTTGGCCCCAACGGTTACCATTAAACATAGGGCAACAACTAATAGTTTTTTCATATCAATACTTCAGTTAGTTTTGTCAAATTCAGTAATAAGACGATTAAAAGTATAGATTGTTACAAAAAATCTCTCTTATTGAGATGTTAATTTTTTAGATTTCTTTCTTTGTCTAATTAAGAAGTAAACCAAGACGCCTACTAGGATGTAGGGAAAAGCCATTAAA
Source organism: Flavobacteriaceae bacterium (assembly GCA_049606855.1). Taxonomy (GTDB): domain Bacteria; phylum Bacteroidota; class Bacteroidia; order Flavobacteriales; family Flavobacteriaceae; genus JBELHR01. The sequence continues at coordinate 64,964 of JBMYVY010000002.1, forward strand.
TACATAATCCCTCCATTTAACCCTTCTGCCATAGAATTATCTCCTGTCTCAACGACTGCTTTACACATCGCACATTGAGCCGATGCAGCTGTTGAGAAAAGAGGTATGATTACTAGTAAGAAACGCTTATACGCCATAATATGGGGAAATCATTAAATAAACTATTACTCCCGTAACAGCGACATATAGCCATAAAGGAAAGGCAATTCGCGCAATTTTTTTATGAGCCTCAAATTGTAAATACCAAGCTCTTGAAAATGCCACCAAAACAAATGGAATAACCACAATTGAAAGAAGAATATGGCTAATTAAAATGAAATAATATAAATACTTAATCCATCCTTCACCTCCATAAGGTGTGGAGTCTGAAGTCATATGATAAAATACATAGAGAACCAAAAACATTACCGATGCGAACATGGCCATAAAAATGGATTGCTCATGTTGCTTTTGATTCCCTTGTTTTATGGAGTAAAGTGCATAAATTAAAGTAATTGCTGTAAAAGCATTTATCCCAGCATAAATTGGAGGTAATTCATAGAAGGGCCCTATGTTTGGAATCCTTACCACAAAAAGAGCAGCAACTACAATTGGAATTAATACGGAAAGAACGATGATGATTTTTTTGAGTCTTAAATTCTCGACTGGTCTCATAATTATTGATTTAATAAAGTTTGAATATCTTCTTTTAGCATTTGAATCGACTTAAGATCTAACCCATCATAGTACTTGATAGGATTGGTATACCCATTTTCCGTGACTTCACGGGAACGGATATATCCATCTTTATCGATTAAAGCAAATAAACCAGAATGTTCAAACCCTCCAGGCTCAGCATCATTTATTCCAGCATACAACTTAAACCCCTCATTTGATAAAGCCATTACGTCCTGTTGAGGACCCGTTAAAAAGTACCAATTTTTCATCGTAGCTCCTTTTTCTTGAGCGTAAGCTTTCAATACCTCGGGGGTATCTATTGAAGGGTTGATGGATATCGAAGCAATCCCAAAATTGGGATTACCGTAATACGCATCTTGAATCTTCAACATATTGGTGTTCATAATAGGGCATATAGTTGGGCAAGAAGTAAAAAAGAATTCTAATACATAGACCTTTCCTTCAAAATCCTTATTGGTAATTACATCACCATTTTGATCTACAAATGAAAAATCTGGGACCTTCTCAAACTTCACCAGTTTTTCTCCTGTAAACTTGTCTACGATTTTAGGAATAGACCATATTCCAAAAATCAAAACAACAAACGATATTAATATGTAAGACCAATCTCTTTTCATTTTATATCTCTCTTTTATTATCGAATTCCTTTAGAGCGGAATTATACTCGTAAAAAACTACTTTTACATCATCAAGAAGCTCATTTTTCAACGAAGCTGCTTGGAACATGTTATATCCGAACTGTTCTTCACTCCGTCCGCGTAAACCATCTTCCTTGTCAATAATATAAACATAGTTATCAGACAAATCCTCATCTAAATTATTATTGGTTTCAAAGGAATTGTGTAGTCTTTCAATCTGTTCTGGACTTCCAAAAACAAACTTCCATTTCTGAAGATCAGTACCTACCATGAAATTTAAATCTTGAGTCATTTTCTCAACATCCTCTTGCATACCATTAGGTAAAACTGCAACAATTTGAAACTGCTTGTATTTAACTAATTTCTTATAGACAATTTCATTCAGGTTAAGTACTCCCATTTGCATGCGATCTAAATCCTCACCAATAAACGCCACCACACTAATCTTGGATTCAAATTCCACATCGCCCGAAGCATCCAATTCATCAAGTTCTAATACATTTTGAGTCAAAACCGGAAGTTTTTCAAAATTAATCTTTCCTTGAATAATAAATAAATAGGCTCCTAAGGGAAGCACAAAAAGAATAAATAGTACTAGAAATTTTTTCATAATCCTTTATCAAAAGACAAAAAAAGGTGGATAAACCACCTTTTTTCAATTAATAATTCCAGTTTACCCATGGAGAGAGCACATCGTGCAAATAACTTCCTTCGATAAGCAACAAGGCTGCCAAGTAAGGAATTAATATTACTACAGGTAAAACAATTGATGTCATAAAATTCTTTTTCTCATCTCCAAGGTGCATAAAATACCATACGATATAATATGCCTTTACTAGAGTTAAGATTAAGAATATCCAGTTTAATATAGAGGTTCCTAAAAATCCAGTTAGAAACAAGAAGTCTGGCTTGATAATTCCTAGGCCTACTTCGATTATGGTAATTACAGAAAGAATTCCAAATACTTTCCAAATTAACGCTGTATGAGATTCACTATGTGACATTAGTTTTTTGATTTAGAATTAAACAAGATAGAAGAATGTAAATACAAATACCCACACTAAATCTACAAAGTGCCAGTATAATCCAACTTTCTCAACCATTTCATAACTCTTACGCTTTTCATATGTTCCGACAATTACATTGAAGAAAATAATAATATTTAAAACGATTCCTGAGAATACGTGGAATCCGTGGAAACCAGTTATAAAGAAGAAGAAATCTGCAAATAATGGGCTTCCGTATTCATTTACTTCTAGGTTTGCACCTTCAACAACACGTCTACCTTGAGCTAAAAATCTAGACCCTTCCTCTCTTGATAATATAATTTTCTTTTTAGTTTCTGGATCGATACGCTCAATTCGCACTTGAATATTACTGTGATGATTGTACCCATCAACTACTTCTGAAACTGTATAACTAGGAATTTGACCGTCATCTTTTACATTCCATAGTCCGTTCAATTTAGTATGTTGAACGCGCTCGTGATGAGCAACGACGAAATCACCTAGGGCTACTTGATGACCTGTTTCATCAACGAATTGAACAATTTTTCCATCATTCAATTGAACTGCACCATAAGACCCCTTAATAAAAGTATTCCATTCCCATGCTTGAGAACCAATAAATATTAGACCTCCAATAATAGTCAAGAACATGTATCTAATTACCTTATTCTTTTCCATTTTATGCCCAGCATCTACGGCTAATACCATAGTTACTGATGAAAATATTAAGACAAAGGTCATAAAGGCAACGTAATACATAGGATATTCTCCATGGAAGAATGGGATATGCGTAAACACCTCATCAGCAATTGGCCAAATATCGATGAACTTGAATCTCATTAAACCATAAGCCGCAAGGAAACCAGAGAATGTTAATGCATCTGAAACGATGAAAAACCACATCATCATTTTCCCATAACTAGCTCCAAAAGGCTTTTCGCCTCCTCCATTCCAAGATGATCCTTCAGATTGACCAGCAGAATTTGCTTTCATAAATATGTTGTTTGATTGATAACTTAATTTAATGCGCCAAAAATATAATTTTTTTTCCCTACGACAATAAGTAAAAAAAGAAAAATAAATAAATCCACAATATGTCTACGAAATGCCAAAAAATTGCGCCTAATTCCAAGCCTAAATAATTCGTAGATGTATATAATCCTCTCAGCTGCTTAAAAAGCATATAGGTCAAGGCTATAATTCCTCCAAAAATATGCAATAAGTGAGCAACAGTAATAACGTATAAAAATGATGATGAAACTGCAGATTGGCTTCCAGTAAAATAAAAGCCCATAGCGATTAATTCATCAAACCCTTTAAATTGAAAATAAACAAAGCCTAAACCCAAAAGTAAAGTTGTTGCCAATAATATGGTCCCAAGAGATTGATTCCCTTTTCTAACAGCACTCAAACTTAAGTGAATACATATACTACTGACTACAATTAAAGCAGTACTAATGAAAAAAGCTTGTGGCAGTTCAAAACTAACCCAGTCCTCCCTACTCATACTAATATAATAAGCACTTGTAAGACCTGCGAACATCATTGTCATACTGATCATAGAGATCCAAAGCATGCTTTTCGCACTTTTCTTCTTACCAGCCGCTAATTCTTGATTTAAAGTTTGTGCTTCTCTCATTAAAAAAGATATTTATCTATTACGTAAAATATTTGAATCAAAGTTATGTATAAAACAGATGCTAGCATTAAATTTCTAGCCTGCTTATCTGATTGTTCTTTGTATAGTCTGTATGCATAGTAAAGCATTACAAGACCCGCTAATAAAACTAATACAGCCGTTGACCAATGAATCTTTAATGCACCTGTCATCCCTAAAACTGGAATGATTGAAACTACAATCATTATAAAAGTGTAAAAGATAATTTGCTTTACCGCGAGTTTATCTTTTTTACCCATTGGCATCAAATTAAAGCCAGCTTTTTTATATTCATCAAACTGCAACCAAGCTATGGCCCAAAAATGCGGGAACTGCCAAAAAAACTGAATCATAAATAAAATTCCTGCTTCAATACCAAATTGATTTGTAGCGGCAACCCAACCGAGCATAAATGGAATGGCACCGGGGATTGCTCCAACGAATACAGATAGGGGAGTAACTGGTTTGAGCGGTGTATAAGCACTCGTATATAAAAAAATGGAAATTGCTCCGAAAAGAGCACTTTTAGGGTTAATACTATATAGTATTCCTAAACCTAATACAGTAAAAGTAAAGGCAATAACCAGTGCAGTATTTACTCCCATACGCCCGGTGGGCAACGGTCTATTCTGGGTTCTTTTCATCAGTGCATCTGTCGATCGCTCCACTACCTGATTAAATGCATTTGAGGCACCAACCATAAGGTAACCGCCTAGAGCAAGTAAGACCACAGTGTTCCAATTAATCGTATCAACACCCAACAAATATCCTGCAACAGCGGAAAACACCACCGAAAGGCTCAAGCCAACTTTTGTCAGTTGCTTAAAGTCTGAAAATATTCCGCTAAATCCTCTTTTGTCTTCTTGTATTTCCAAAGTAGAATTCATCTTAAATTAGATTTTTGCAAATATATCCTTTATAATGAATGTACGAATGAAAAAAGCTAACTTTTTTATTATGAGGAGTTAGATTGAAAAAAATCTTTTATGCATCTTTTTTTGAAATTTTTTTATTTTTTTCTCTTGCAAAACCAAGAAAACCTCTTATATTTGCACTCGCAATTAAACGCTCTTAGACAACAAGACTACGCGAAAGTAGCTCAGGGGTAGAGCATCACCTTGCCAAGGTGAGGGTCGCGGGTTCAAATCCCGTCTTTCGCTCTGCAAAATATACCAAGCTCGAGTGGTGGAATTGGTAGACACGCTGGACTTAAAATCCAGTGGACAGTAATGTCCGTATGGGTTCAAGTCCCATCTCGAGTACAAAAACCTTACAATTTTATTGTAAGGTTTTTTTTATGCGACTAATTTCCTTGCACTGATTCTTAATCTCTAAATCTACCTCTGCGTTAACAGCATCAAACAATGTTCCTGACATAATCACGGGACGAAGGAGTAAGCCAGAACTTGTCAATTTTTTTTGAATTTTTATAATCTTAGAGGCTTTCATTATTTTAAAACTTTTTGAACAGTGGTAAATATTTCTTTATCATAATCTTCCGCTAACTTCTTAACATGTTGCTTCCGCTTCCCAACACCCACTTCAATTTCATATTTAAGGGCCAACTTGGTCAAAGGTTTAACATGATTGTCTCGAGTATAAAACAAGGTTGAAACTAACTCAGCTATATTATTCCGAGATAACTTAACATGCTTTATTACAAATACGCAGAAAAACGTCATCAGAGAGGAAACAAAGGCCATAGAAAGAAAATAAGCTCCTCTTGGTAAATCTAACGCTGGATAAAAAATCCAGGTTAAATAAAAAAACGAAATACTCATCCCTGAAATAGTTAAGAAATCTAGAGATCGCTTTAAAGCAGTAATTTTATGATTTTGATTAATGAAAAATAGGGTCAGGCTTAAAATAAGAATAACTAAAGGCATCCCAAGTGCATACACAAATTTGTTTAAACTGTAGAACCCAAAAATTTGTTGATCCTGTTTTTTTGCTTTGAGAACTCGGTAGGATGTTGCAGCCATTTCCTCCTTTTCCACGAGGTCCTTAAATAAGCTTAAAAGTTGCTTATCAGACTGAGTAGTTTCATTGAGGTATACATAAAGCTTCTCGCGAGCTTCTTTCCTATTTAATTTATACAAGCCGTACTCTTCTCGAGATAATAAGACATCCTCACTATCAACTGGTATAAAAATATTTGCAAAAGCTGCAATCGAAAAAACGATTGCAGCCGAAATAATGTAAGCGCTAATCCTCGTCGTCGTCTGGATCACCTCCTTTACCCCCTGGGCTACCGATATCTTTTTTGTCTGTTGCATGCAATTCTAAATATTCTTGATAATCTTCTTCTGTTTTGTCGATGCAAGAATTTAGGGAAATCAAAAGAATGACCCCCATCAGAAATGTAAAATGTCTCATAATGTTGAATTTTAAGTTAAATTATTTTCGGGTAGTTTACCTCAACTTTGAACTCAACAACATTATAAGACACTTTTAAAAGTTTACTTACCTCGAACACAAATGCTATAAATAGCTTTATATCAAGTATATATAAAATTACGACGCAAATCAATCCCTTTTAATAGGGAAACTAGCCTATCACTAATTTAGGTAGTTCTCTTCTAAAAAAGAGTATAATTGCTTGGTATTCTTTTTATCCTTGTTCAATTTTACAGTCGTCCAAGTATGTTTGTGTTTTTTGTCTCCTTTATTCAAATACATATATTCCTCAACAATAACATCCACTTTATTTTCGTCTAAGACGGTCATTTTAATAGTTGCAGACATTTTTGTAGAATACGAAACAGCTTTCGAAGAATACACCTTAAAACTTGACCTAGTCACAACAAAATGATAAACATTTTCTTCAATAGTCAATTTACTTATATCATCATCTTCAGCAAGTGCCCGTGATAAGACTTCTGCATTTTTATTTAGGTTAAGGACAGCAGTTTCTTGTGCATAAACACTCAAGCTTACAAAGCTTATAATTACAAAAAATACATTTTTCATTTTATAACATTTTAAAAATCAACATTCCAATTAAATAAATCCGATTTGAGCCCTATTTGAAAGAAAATAGTTTGACCATTATCAAAATAATAGGTGGCCGGATTAGCCTCAAAATTACGATAAGTAAGACCAGTAAACAACCTTAAATTGAGTATAGGATTCACGATATACCCCATTTGAAAATCTCCATTGATTATGAGTGCTTTATTCCCTTGCCCTACATAATTGTTGTAATCATTTACACGATCGTTATAACTTTTATAAATATCTCCTCCATAAGAAATCTCTTCGCTTGGATCAAACCCTTTTTCCCCGATTGACAATTTTGTATTTACAAAAAAACGATCCTTATTATAGCGCATTATACCTATAGCCTCCCAAAAATTAGCTCCCCATAAATGAGAAATAGGTTGATTGTAATGACCGTAATTTAATATGATTTCATCATGTGTGTTCGTAAAAGGCCTGGTCCAATTGTACTCTCCTTGCAAAAACAGATTTTTTACACCAAATAGGTTAAAATGTTTTATTCCGGCTTGAAAACCATACTTATTGGCCCACCAACCATTACCTGCTTGAATCTCACTCAAACGAAACTCATCAAACATAAATTGACCATATAAATGCCATTGCTCCTGTGGAACCCATTTTGTATTTAGCCCAATCACCGCATTACCAGCATCACTTCCATTCATGTTTTCGATTGCGGTATAAAATATTAAAGGGTTCCAAAACTCGGAATTCATACCATTTTCCCCAGCTGAAATAACTCCTTCATATAATCCTAAGTTCCAATTTTTAGTAACATTGAAGCTCAAATAATGCGCTGCAACGTATTTTCTGGCATAGTTACCGGATTCTGGCTGAACTACTCTTCTAATATCTCGCATCCACATCCAGATATTTGTATACCTGAATTTCCAAAAAGTCGTATTTATTTTAAAATAAGTATAAGGTGATGAAACATCCGACAACAATAAAGATCGATATCCATCCCCAATGAAATTTGTACCATTACCTAATTGAAAATTAAAAAACTTACTTGGAGTATAAGAAACATAACCTTCGGCTACCGTATAATCATAAGCATTTTCACCATAAGAACTCGCTTTACCTCTACCGGGAATTAAACCACCGGAATCTGCTCCCATATTGTCCAATGCCCATTTATTAAGGTAACTCGTGAAACGGGATTGACTCTCGTAAATAGCTGTATAAAAACTAAAGTTAGATCCCAAGCCTCCTTGAACTCTAAAAATCCTAGTATTGTTATAGGTGTAATCAATATCATTAGAATTATCCTTTCCTAAACTGAGGTCTACTGTGAAATCCCCACTAAACCAATAATCCTTTTTCTTAACTACAAATAAATGCTCATTCCATATTTTTCTTCCCAACCAGCTTTGTTTGTCCTTTTCCAAGGATTTCATTTTTTTATCAAGATTATATACGGATTGAACTTCTTGATAGGTATAGGGCTTAACAGCAGTATGACTATTCTCTTGCTGACCTAGATAGAAATCATAAGTAGCATAGGCTTCATGAGTAAAAGTAAGTCTGAGATTACTATGGTTTTCTGGCAAATACAAGGTGTCAAATGCAACAGTTTGCGCGGAAACACTTATTGTAACAAGGCTAAATAGGGATAAGAACAGAAGTTTCATGGGGCTTGGTTAATTGGCTAAATCACAATTTACAAATTTCTTTTGGACTAATCATTTCATAAGTCTGCTCACTCTCTGGGCATACCGCAATATTATCTTCATCAAATTCTAATCGATGACCGTATTCACTAACCCACCCTATTTGACGAGCAGGATTTCCAACAACTAAAGCATAGGGTAACACAGGTTTAGTTATTACGGCACCTGCACCGACAAGAGCATATTTACCAATACGATTGCCACAAACTACTGTTGCATTTGCCCCAATACTTGCACCTTTTTCAACAATTGTTTCTTGATATTGCTCCCTTCGAATAATGGCACTTCTAGGGTTTAAAATATTAGTAAAAACCATGGATGGCCCTAGGAATACATCATCCTCACACTTTACTCCTGTATAAATTGAAACATTATTTTGAACCTTGACATTCCTCCCTAAAATAACCATAGGAGAAATCACTACATTTTGGCCAATATTGCAATGCTCGCCTATAATACTGTCTTTCATGACATGACTAAAGTGCCATATTTTTACGTCATTTCCAATAAGGCATGGCTGGTCAATTACGGCACTTTCGTGTGCAAAATAAGGTTTTGACATAATTATAAATTAATAAGAATCATCGGCTTGATTGCCTTCGTATATTACTTTGGCTGAGGAGGTACCAAAACGTGTAACACCTAATTTAAGCATATCCTTTACATCAATAGTGTTTCTTACACCACCAGCAGCTTTGATTGGAAGTGGCCCACTATTTTCAGCCATTATTTTTATTCCTTCAACAGTAGCTCCATTGGGAGATCCATCATCAGTTTTAAAAAAACCAGTTGATGATTTCACAAAGACCTGCTTAGCAAGCTCCTCTCCAAAATTTTCCAGCACAGTATCGCGAATTAAAGCTGTAATCAACGCTATTTCATCATCGTTTAACGCTGCTATTTCAATAATCCATTTGACCACTTTATCATTGTCAAGTCCAAGCTTCGTACATTGATAGATTTCAGATTTCACTAAATTAATTTGCTCTCCTTTAAAGGCCTTATAATTGATTACATAATCCAATTCATCTACCCCTTGCTCAATTGCATATTGAGCCTCATCTAATTTCTCTTTAATACCATAACTACCTTCGTGAAAACCTATTACAGTTCCAACCAAGACCTCTGAGTCCGCAGCGCTTATCAAGTTTTTTGCAAGAGCAACAAACTCCTTCCGTATCATGACCAGTTTAAATTGGTATTGAATAGCTTCATTCACTAAATCAACAACCTTTTCCTTTGTTTCCTGTTCACTTATTCCCGCTTGCTCGGCCGTTTTTAAATAGGTCGAATCTAAATACTCTGCAATTTTCATTTAGGTAAATTTTATAGGTAAATATACAAAAAATTAAAGCTCATTTTTAGCCATAAAAAAAGCGCTAAATCCTAAAATTCAGCGCTTTAAAATATTTTAAATCGTACTATTCTACGTTAAATACAATTGGTAAACTGTATTTTACACCAACAGCTTTACCTCTCTGACGACCAGGCTGCATTTCCGGTAATAAACTAATTACACGAGTAGCTTCTTTTTCTAGACGCTTATGAGGTGCTCTTGCACGAATATCTACAACTTTTCCTGTTCTGTCAATTTTGAACATCACAAAGATTCTTTTTTTACCAGGTGCTAAACCTAAATCCGCTGCTAAATCAGCATTAAATTTACGGTTCACGTGTTTCTGAATTTTCTTACTTAAACACGCCTTCTTCTTAGCATTGTCCCCTTTTTCACATCCAGGGTAAACAGGTACGTTTTCAATGATTGCAAAAGGAACATCCTCTTCAACATCCTCTTCTTCATCCATTTCAACGATATCTTCTAATTCGATAATTTCCGTCTCATCTGTCTCAGTAGATTCAATAATAGTCTCTTCCACTTCTTTTTCATCTTCAACTACTTCAATCACCTCCGGTGTTGGTGGTGGTGGCGGTGGTGGTGGCTTTTGCGGCTCAACACGTTCCGTGATTGGGATATCTTCTTCTTCCTCAATCACAAGAGTAGAGTCCCCAAGGTCACTTATTGTACGCTCGTAAGTTTTGTGCTCTATTGCAATATAAATAACAAACAAAGCCAATACCAAACCAAGCTGCATAAACACCTTAGAGTAGTTCTCCAAATTTGCTTTGGGATTCTTTTTAACTTCCATTCTGAGAATAATTTAATTCGTTCGCTAATTTAATCAAATTAATAGGACTTTTACAAGTCTTTTTTATAAAGCCTTCTTAATTTTTTATTTCTGACATATGTGAAAAGCACATATCCAAATAGTACTCCTATAAAATTTGCTACCATATCCATGTAATCAAATGTCCTGAAGTCCGTTAAGGTCCGTTGTAATACCTCAAGAATCACACCAAAAAGAGTCAGGCAAACTAAAAGCAGCCAAGGTCTTTTTGAATTCCTGAATACGTACGACCACAAAAAACTCAAAACTAGATAGGCAAATGTATGAGCAATCTTATCCAAAAAGGTGATTTCTGAACTCGGAACGATTGCACCAATTCTTGTCAAACTCAAAACGATTATTCCAATTGCGGTAATCGCCGCAAGCCATTTGATTATCAAATTAAGCTCCAACCAATTCTTTATATGCATCTGCAGATAAAAGACCTTCAAAAAGACTTGTGTCACTCAACTTCACCTTAATCATCCACCCTTTTCCATAAGGATCTGAATTCACTAATTCTGGATCATCTTCCAAATCTTCATTAAATTCAATAACTTCTCCAGGAAGTGGCATAAATAGATCAGAAACTGTCTTTACGGCTTCTACTGACCCGAAAACTTCTTCTGCATCTAGTTCTTCATCTAAAGTATCTACATCAACATAAACAATGTCACCAAGTTCTCCTTGGGCAAAATCTGTAATACCAATAGTGATTACATCTCCATCTAATGAAACCCATTCGTGGTCTTTTGTATACTTTAATTCAGCTGGAATATTCATTTTTAATCTAGTTTAAATTAATTTCCTAAGTTATATGTTATGCTTATCCCTGAATTAACACTGTTTCGGGGAAATGTGGTTGACACGGCGTATTTGGAACTGTCCTGATCATAATAAAAGGAAGCCTGAATATTTCTTGTCAAAGCATAATCTGCAGCAAATTTAAAAGAAAATAATGTTTGTCCACCGGTAATTTGATTATTTTCTGATTGAACTGCTCGAATTAATGTTAAATTATTCCTATAAGACAGGTCCAATCTTAAATTAAGGTCCCCAATTAAACGTTTAGTTCTTCCATTCATTTTGGTCCTAAATGCGACATCTTTCACTCTATATCCTAATCCAACGACATATTCTTGACCGAGAACCTGAGTGGTCGTTTGATTATTAAAATTCATAGTAAACATTCTATCTGTATGAATTTCACCCTTTAGAGAAAATGAGTTTTTCATCCTCATGTCAACCTTAATTAGTGGAGAAAACTCTTCAATCAAACTCAAATTTGTATAAATCAACTCATCTAAATAGTTACCCGACGCATCTACCTTTGAGGGGTTATCCGCATCAAACATAAAGTTGGCATTAAAATTCGCTATGGTATAAAAGGACTGATAGTTATGACTTAAAGTAAAATTGCTGAAATTTGACTTAAACCAATTGAAATCCATTAAGCCACGGTAAGTTACTTTCCAATTAGGGATTGGAGTATTTCTAAAAGCGCCGGTTGAAACTTCTGCGGCCTCCTGACCACTATATGCAGCAACAAAAGCAGGCAACATTACTTGTTGACTATCTAGACCAAAACCTTCTATCGGTAAACCAGACTCCTGACTCAACCTTTGTGCAACAACTTCTCGATTATTTAAAAAACGATTAAAAAGATCTTCAGAACTGTGAGATGTTGTTTTGAGCATGGCATAGGAAATAGAGAAATTTCCAATTTGGTTTAAAGGGATGTTTTGATTGAGCATACCGTCGATAACATCAACTTGTTGAGAGGTATTCCTCGTATAAATACGACTCCCCAAAAGTTCGATATCAAAATTCCTAAAAGGCTTTAAACTTGCGTTTAAATCTAATTTTTCATAATGAGTTTGATTGTACACTTTATTGTAATACGGATCTTCATCTCCTCGAGACACAATCCAATTTTCATTTACAGCTTGATTCAAAATATCTTGCTGACTTCCAAATACAAAACCTAAGCTCGGGGCATAGCCATTGTTATAAGTAGTGGTTCCTAAAAACCCTACTGTAGGAATGTAGCCTTGAAGGAAGCTTCCATTATTTTCAGAATACGAAACTTTACCGCGCTTGAGCATGGTTAAAAAATCATAGGCAACCGAGGCAAAACCTTTTGGCCCTTGACTTTGTTTTGTTTTATTCCCTCCTCTTCTTTTCGGGGGAGAATTTGGATTTTCAAACTGTTCTTTTTTTGGTTTTGGAGAAAATAATTTTTCAATACCCAAACTGGAATACAAGGTGTTAAAATTTAAATCACTGGTAATGTTGTGAGTATTTGCATTTTGTATGGTGTTCCCCATTTGATTCACATAGGATTGCGAACTGGCTTGCCAATCAAAATCGGCGGTATAGGAATATGCAGCAGAAACAAAGTCTAAATAGGGGATTTTATCAAAAGGTAATTGATAGGTAGCATTTAATGTTTGACGATATTGATCCGGTCGTCCAACAACAAAAAACTCATCAAAAATATCGACTTCATCTTGACCTGTAAGGTTGTCATTTACATGATTGTTGGCTGCTTTAAAGTTAACCGAGAGTGACTTGGACAAGTCATAACCTATATTGTAATCCCAATTAAACAAAAATCTATGTTGAGTTAAGGTAGGCATTGGGGGTAAATCAGGAATCAAATTCCTTGATAATTGCTCAGTATAGTTTCTTTGAATATTAGAGTTAATAGCCAAAGTGCTTGGTATAGGGTTGAAGTTAAACTCACTGAGCCAATTCAAATAAGATTTATCAAAGGCTTTTATATTTTTCAATGGTGCGATAAATTCTGGAGCTTTCGAATAATTATAATTCGCTGAAGTTCTCAAATTTTGATCGATATCATGTTCAATATTATAATCCTTATGAGTCATTTCACTAAACGAATATGAAAACATCAAATTCTCTACATCATAGAATTGATTCTTTCTTTCAGTCTCTGGCGCATACTGCTTTTTAACATTGATAAAACTTATGTTTTTTCTTTTTGTATGTGATCTTGAATTTGCTGAATTTGGATTTATTTCAGCAGCATCATTGAAAAGAACATCTTGATACTGTTGATCGTATTTCGGGTCACGGATTTCTTCCGACATTCCATAATTAAATGGTATTTGAATTGCCCAAGTCTTCGGCATGAGCATCCCCAAATTCACATTGGTAACGAAATCGTATTGTTTTATATCTTCCAAAGAACGTTCTTGAAGGCTTTGTTCCACACCTCCGAATCCAGTTGTTTCAATTCCAGCTGTCAAAGAGACATCCGCAAAATCTGCAAAATTTGCATCTGCAGACAGCACTCCTGCCCAACCACCATCATTATTAAACCCTGTCAATCTCAATTCATCAAACCACAATTCAGCATCCACTGGTTGAAGACCTCCATTTCGAACTCCCATCATTACCGCTTGAATATTCCCCAGATTTGGATTTCCTTTTACACGAATTCTTGCTTCATTCGGATTAGCGGGATCATAAGCAGGATAAAGTTCATTTGAGTCACCACCAAAAGCCTGGTAACGTTGGAGTTTTAAATCGGTTAAATCGCTTAAAAGCGCATCTAAATTATTCAACTCTGGCCAAATTTCCTCCGCAGTTGTTGCATTGAAATCCGTAATACTTAAAGGCTGTTCTATCTGATAATAGTTGTCAGTTAAATCACTACCGATTCTAACAACTGCAACTAATTCATCATCACGAACTACAGGAGACCCCATTATCCCTTCAGCATGTATGAACATATCCAGTTTATCATACATTCTCATATCGAGGCTCATATTTTTATAGAGCGCTCTAGTTTCTCCGGGGTCTAGGTCATTAATTTTTAAACTAACCGACTGTTCATTTTGTTGAAGTACATAAACAGAACCTTGTAGACTTTCTCTCTGAATCCCAGGTGGCATCACATATGGAATTGGGACCCGTGTATCATTTTCCTCTAAATTAACCACACCTTCAGTAAAATTACGCTGTTCCTCCGGAGTCAAATCTTCTTGTGGGTCTTGATCTGTTGTTTTTAAATATCGTCTCCAATCCCCACGAACCAATTCTAAATTCGCTAATCTTAAAACTACAGGCATCTTAAAATCACTCATGTACATTCTCATGAACCTTATAGAATGAAAGTCATCTATATTCCCAATCGCCCTGTTTGGATCTCGGACTGGGATTCTTACTTGCAACCATCTAAAGGTCTTGGTTTCTCCATTAGGAAGATCAACAGCAACCTCTTTTTCATCGACAATATTATTTTTACCAACAACTAAATCTGCTTGGTTAAATGAAATATCGTATTCAAAATAAGACTCAATTCCATTCATGGTATTATCTTGATTGATATCTTCAATATCCGGAAGATTAGTTGCAGATGTTGAGTAGGATTCTGGCGACATTGATAAGGTCGGTGAATTTCCTTCAGTGTTATTATAATATCGATATCTATCTATTATAGATGCATTTTCAGCATCGAGGTTCGATCCTCTGTAAAATTGATAATTATCCGAAGAGGCATCCTGGCCAAGAATGTTATTCTCTCCAAAAAGCAATTGCTCTCCTTGATCGTTTAATCCATCAAATCCGACATCTTGATTTAGTCGAGTGGTATTATCTTCATCAAAGGTATAAAGTGCTACTTGTCTGGTTGGAACACGCCCCAAATTCGTGTAATCAACTTGATCATCTATATTTGTTTCGGGTAATCCATTTTCAAATGCCTTTCGATTGTCTTTCAAAATATCCTCTGAGATATTACCCAAATTTATGTAAAGGCTACCCACTTGATTACTCAAAGCGCTCGGGTCTACTCCCTGAGGCAGCCCTTCCTCTTCACTTATCGAATATTGAGTATAAGGATCTTGCACCCAAAACTGTATATAACTAATATTTGCTTGTTCAAAGTCATTGGTCGTCAAAGGCCTCATGACACCTCCCCAACGAGATTCTGGGTCATTCAAATCTCCATTTTCATCAACATCTAAATCATAATTATAAGACCCACGTTCTTGGGGGAAATAAGCCAGATCGAAGGTTCTAAGGTTGTTAGAAACCGTGACATCTAACTCAAGGTTTGGAAATAGTTCATCTGCAGTTACTCTCCTTACTTCAGCTCGTGATAATTCCTCACTATCAATATTACTAGGTCTAAGTGAGCTACTTCCATAAAATAATTGATCTATAGTATACCAGGCTAAACGCGCTCTTTTATAATTATATCGCGGATCATCAACTAAATCTCCACCGAAATCCCCTTGAGGTGTACTTGCTGTTGACCACTGAGTTGCGATTCCAACATCTATCGGGATTTGAGCTCCTTCAAAGTCATCAATATAAGCAGTAGGCTCTCCGTTTAGTTCGATTCCCCTTGCCGCCCCGGGTTTAAGGAATGCGACATCTGCTCTAACTGAAAGATTAGAAGGAACTTCCGTATCTACAAAAGGTAATTTATTAACCAGGTTAGTAAAAAAGGGAACTTGAGTACTATAATTGGTATTAAAACCAAATACGGTATTATTTACAGGTTCATTTCCAATCCCAACTTTCTGTGTCAAAGGCTTTTCATTTACGCGCAATACTGTTGCTCCTGCCACAAAATCTTCTGAAAATTGATGCTGAATATCGAGCCCCATAAAAGATTTGGTTTGCTGATTGAATAGATTATTATTTTCCAAAGCAACATCTATAGGAACTCCACTTGCTTCAATTGCAGGATTGATCAATTGTACTTCACCCATATTATAATCTACTACATAATCCACCCCTTCAACAAGTTGACGTCCACCGGCATTTACAACTACAGAACCTCTCGGTACATTAAATGCTCCTAGAGAAATCCCAGAGCCGGTAGCCGATTTAAAATAACCTTTAATCAAGTACTTATCCTTGGTTTGATAATTATTGGCAGCATCGATTTTAGTTTCTTGGTAGAGTTCCTCAAAAACAAAAACATCATCTGAATCCTCAAGAGTTTCTCCTAAATCATAACCAAAGGGGTCTGTTTGAGGAAACATCAAATAACCTTTATCCCGATTTATTGTAATTCCTGGAATGAAGTCAAAAATCCCATCACCTCCATCTTGAACAAAACCATTTTGATCCAGCCTATCAATACTCAAAACATTCATCAAGGTTCGGTCGCTAATTCCTGGGGTTTTGGCATTTTGTAGACTATTCACTGGAACTCCTGTTCGATCATCTTTATACAACAACTCTAAACGGAAACCGTCCTGATCTACACCGAAAGCCCCAAGAGAATAAATGTTTTTCATCATCAATTTAAAAATGGGGTCTTCAGTAAAAAGCAATTCACTTCTCAATAATTTTACCACCAGGTTATCTGGAGCAGCGATCCCATCGCTGGAAAACTCCCCAACCTGATAAACTGCACCGGTTTGATCAGTATATTGGAAGGCTACAGCAAGTACTTCACCGTCATCCAGCCTTCGATTTAAGGAGATATAACCGAGCTGTTGATTTAAATCGTACTCGGTTGGGCTTAATTTTCGAGCATTTTCTATTATAGAATAATCCTTTCCTTGTTCCATTCCGTAGGGCGCTACCGCTGTTGGAATTCCCCCAACTGTCCTGATACTTCCCCCTGGAAGCATAATGTTCTCAATATTATTTGAGCTATTATTTGGCTCTCCATTTGGCCCTGGAGTAGCCTCGGTAACTAATGGATTGGTGATATTCGGATTTCCTTCTTTTGAAGTTCCAGATTCTCCTAGATCGACAAAACCAACCACATTCCTTATGTTTTCTGTTACGGATTGCCTATTTGTAATCCAAATTTCAACCTTCGAAATTTGGATACCTGAATTTATCAAAGGGTAATCGGCTAAAGCGGTATTAAACTGATTTCTGAAATATTGAGAAAGAAAAAAATGTCGGTTTACATCGTAGTCTGAAGTTTTTAACTCAAATTCATCCACTGCTCCTCCACCTTCGGTAGAAATTCGTTGGGTTTCAGAATTTTGCTGTGATATTACTCCAGTAAAAGTCGTTTTTCCAATTTGCAATCCCGCCTTGACTCCAAATAAACTTTGAGCTCCTGGAATAAGCGTGTTTTGAACCGGCATACTAATATTACCAATCTCTAAATTCCGTAAAATATCATCCTCTGTAGGGGTATAAGCAATCTTTACCAAATTTTGGAAATCGAATGTTGCGTTAGTGTCATAATTCATTGAAACATTCAATCGTTCTCCAACTTTGGCAACGACTGAGGCAGATATTTGTTGATCAAAATCTAAATTTAAATTCCCTCTATTTCGTTCAGAGATTTTTGGATCTTCTATTCGCTGATACAACACTCCTAAGCGCACGTTCAAACTTCCTTGAAGATTTACTTCAATTTCATTTCCTCCAAATACGGATTCAAAGAAATCCGAATTGACATAATACGTTGGAAGTAAATTTCTTCTGGCCTCAGAGTCCTCCTCACCACCATCTATTGCAGCCAGTTTCTGCTTATAATAATCGAACATACTTCGATTTAAGGAATAGGCCTCATATTCCTTTGGAGTCATGAAGATTGGAGGCTTCACATAATAATCTCCTATTCGTTCTACAATCACATATTGCCCCAGGTCAGCGTCATAAATAACTTCATGAGTGACTTTTGGTTGTAAAAGTTGTGGCGGAATACTGTCCTGACTTTGCCCATAAGACAAAGCACTAATTGTGCTAAATAACAGGGCAAGTATGATTCTCAAAATTCTACAGGCTTTTTAGAGCTTTCTTTATCAATTGTTCGACATCGAGATTAGGTTCCGATTTAAGTAAATTACTAATAATTTTTTCACTCTGCTTCGCATTAAAACCTAACACCTCCAAAGCAGATAACGCTTCTTCTTTGTGACTATTGCCTTCAGGCAAGGAATTTTCTTCAATTTGATAGGTTTTTACAATTTTGTCTTTTAAATCCAAAATGACACGCTGTGCGGTTTTGGCACCAATTCCTTTTACCGATTGAATTAAGGCAACATCACCATCGACAATCCCCTGTTGAATTTCGATAGCTGTCATGGAAGAAAGCATAGTTCTTGCGGTACTAGGACCTACCCCAGAAACACTTATCAAAAGGCGAAACAACTCTCTTTCCAACAAAGAAAAGAAACCATATAAACTATGAGCATCCTCGCGGATAATCAAATGTGTATAAAGCATCACGGCTTCTGAATCTGGCAATGCCGAAAATGTCTGAAGCGAGATGTTGACAAAATAACCTACACCGTTACATTCGATAATGGCATAGGTTGGGTTTTTTTCAACAAGTTTTCCTTTGAGGTGGTTGATCATAATTATTTTCTTTCTTGTGCATCAATTACAGCAATTGCCGCAATATTAACCATTTCATCTACGCTAGCTCCTAATTGAATAATATGCGCTGATTTAGCCAAGCCCATAATGATTGGTCCAATAGATTCTGTGTCGTCGAGCTCTTTCATCAATTTATAAGTAATATTTGCCGATTCTAAATTAGGAAAGATTAAGGTATTTACCTTTTTTCCGTTCAATTTAGAAAACGGATATTCCTTTTCAAGTAATTCCGGATTCAAGGCAAAATCTGCCTGAAGTTCCCCATCAATAACAACATTTGGATAATGTTTGTGGATATAGTGCACAGCGGCTTTGGTCTTACGAGCACTTTCTGAATCACTAACACCAAAATTGGCAAAAGACAACATAGCCATTACAGGGTTCATCCCAAATTTTTTCACTAGACCCGCGGTCAAATGCGAAATTTTAGCAAGAGTTTCAGCGCTTGGATTTATATTAATTGTCGTGTCTGCTAGGAACATAGGACCGCGTTTAGTCATCATCAAATTCGCAGCAGCAATCCTCGACACTCCTTTTGCTGTTCCGATCAATTCAATAATTGGCTTAACTACTGTAGCGTAATTTCTTGAGTATCCAGTAACCATGCAATCCGCTTCCTTTTCATTGACCATCATCGCGGCATAATAGTTGCGCTCACGCATCCATTTTTTCGCGTCTAACTGAGTTATCCCTTTACGTCTTTTGGCTTTCCAATAAGACTCTGCAAAGGCATACCTTGAAGCTTTGGCCTCAGAGGATTTAGGGTCAATAATTGGAACCTCTGCGTTAAACCCAATTTCTTCTTTAAGTTCCAAAATTACCTCACGATCACCAAGCAATATTGGGTATCCAATTTTCTCATCATGAACAATCTGTGCCGCTTTTAAAACATCCAAATGGTCAGCTTCAGCAAAAACCACTTTTTTCGGATCAGATTTAGCTCTATCATGCAATAAACGAACCATTTTCGATCCCGTTCCTAAACGTTCACGTAATTGGTCTTTATATTTTTCCCAGTTTTCGATAGGTTCGCGTGCCACACCAGATTCCATAGCTGCTTTGGCAATAGCTGGAGGAATTTCGTAGATCAATCTCGGATCAAAAGGTTTCGGAATGATGTAGTCTCGTCCGTACTGCAAATTAATTTCCTCATAAACCAGATTCACTTTTTCAGGAACATTAGTCTTGGCTAAATCCGCCAAAGCATGGACAGCTGCCATTTTCATTTCCTCATTTATTGCAGTTGCTTTTACATCTAAAGCCCCTCTAAAAATAAAAGGAAACCCTAAAACATTATTTACTTGATTAGGGTGATCAGACCTTCCAGTTGCCATGATAATATCCTCACGAGTTGCAATGGCAACATCGTATTCAATTTCTGGCTCAGGATTGGCCATGGCAAACACAATAGGATTGGCAGCCATAGAAATCAACATTTCTGGGGTCACCACATTCCCTTTTGAAAGCCCAATAAATACATCAGCACCTACCATGGCCTCATCGAGATCATGAAGGTCTCGCTCTGTTGCAAATTGTGCCTTTTGAGGAGTTAAATTGTCTCTATCTTTTCTGATGACTCCTTTTGAGTCACACATTACAATATTTTCAAGCTTTACTCCTAATCTCATATAAAGTAAGGTACATGAAACCGCCGCAGCACCTGCTCCATTTACCACTACCTTAATTTCATCCATTTTTTTATCAGCAAGTTCAACCGCATTCTTCAATGCTGCTGCAGAAATAATGGCAGTTCCGTGCTGATCGTCATGCATCACAGGAATATCCAGCTCTTCCTTTAGACGCCGTTCTATTTCAAAAGCCTCAGGAGCTTTAATATCTTCTAAATTTATACCACCAAAGGTTGGAGCAATTGCTTTAACTGTTTCCACGAACTTATCTACATCAGTTGCATCAACTTCGATATCGAAAACATCAATTCCAGCAAAAATCTTAAACAAAAGCCCTTTTCCTTCCATCACTGGCTTGGAGGCTTCCGGACCAATATCACCTAAACCTAGAACCGCAGTACCGTTTGAAATTACAGCAACTAAATTACCCTTTGAGGTGTATTTATATACATTATTTTTGTCCTTTGCTATTTCCAGACAAGGCTCAGCGACACCTGGTGAATAGGCTAAAGATAAATCTCTTTGAGATGAATATTTTTTTGTAGGAACAACCGCGATCTTTCCAGGCTGCGGTTTAGCATGGTAAAGTAATGCCTCTCTCCTTATTTTACTATCTCCCATTTTAAAAAAAGTTTAGCCACAAATATAATAAACTCTATATGGATAGCTAGCCTTCTGAAAGAAAACTAATATTCCTCTTTAAACCTGCAAATTTTGTTCTTTTCACTGGGGATTTCCTGAAAATTTCAGAAAACACCTCTTGACTAATATCCTGCCAGTCTTTTTTGGAATAATTCAAAAGCCTTGAATCGGGCTCAAATAGTGATTCCTTATGAGGTAAGGAAAAACGGTTCCAAGGACAAACTTCTTGACAAATATCACATCCAAACATCCAATCCTCAAATTGCCCTTTTAAGGAATTGGGTAATTGATCCTTTAATTCAATGGTAAAATAAGATATACACTTGGACCCATCGATAAGCTGATCATTAACAATGGCATCAGTTGGACAAGCATCAATGCATTTGGTACATGTCCCGCAATGATTTTGCTGAAAAGGCTCATCGTAATCAAGCTCTAAATCAAGAATCAATTCTGCTAAGAAAAAATAGGAACCCTTATTTTTCTGAAGTAATAAAGAGTTTTTCCCTCGCCACCCAAGTCCGGACTGTTCTGCCCATGCGCGCTCCATTACTGGTGCAGAATCTGTGAAAACTCTCCCGGAAACCTCTCCAATTTCCCTATGAATGAAATTCATAAGCTCCTTAAGCTTATCCTTTAATACATGGTGATAATCCTGACCGTAGGCATAGCGCGCCACATGAAAACTATCCGCTCTTTGAGTTTTTTCCGGAAAATAATTAAAGCTCAAGCTTATGACTGATTTAGCCCCATCTACTAATTTTCTAGGATCCAATCGCTTGTCAAAATTATTTTCCAAATAAGACATTTGACCTTGATACCCTTTGCTAAGCCAAGAATTTAAGTTTTCTGCCTCTTCCTCTAAAAATCTTGCTTTGGCAATTCCTACTTTATCAAAGCCTAAGGCCAGGGCTTGACTTTTAATCATTTGGGCGTAACTCAATTTCGAATTGTCTTGCATAATGCCAAATTTACCTATAATTTTGAAATATGGTAAGTGTAAAATTATTGAGGTTTGGAATCCTGTCTGAGTTAATTGAGGAAGAAATGACTGAAATTGAATTCGAGCAAGATTTGAGTGTTGAGCAATTCAAGCAGGCGCTGATTGATATTTTACCTCAACTACGTCCATATTCTAATTTCACCATCGCGATAAATGAAGTTTATGCATCAAGCGATCAAATAATTCAAGACGGAGATGTTTTGGCTTTAATCCCACCAGTAGCTGGAGGATGAAAAATCCAAGAATCCATATAAAACTCTGCAAAACAAGCTTAAATATAGAGCAGGTATTTGAGCTTTTAAAAGAGGATCACGTAGGTGGAATAGAACTTTTCATCGGTACGGTAAGAAACCACAATCAATCTAAAGAAGTGGTTGAATTACAATTTAGTGCTTACGAGCCCATGGCGATTAAAGAGATGCAAGTCATTGCCAATTATTGTCTCGAGAATTTTGAAATAGAAAAGATTGTCATTCAACATGCACTTGGTAGTCTTAAAATTGGTGATTTACCCGTAATTATTGGAGTTTCATCAATCCACCGTGAAGCGGCACAATTAGCATGTAAATACGCCATCAACACCTTAAAGGAAACTGTCCCAATTTGGAAAAAAGAATTTTGGTCAGATGGAAGTCATTGGATCAATGCTCGTCCTTAATCGAGTAACCCCATTTTTCTCATTAAATGGCTTGCGTTTCTATTTTGACTCAGCCCGGGCCTAAGCTTATAATCAAATACCAATTCCTCATCAGCTACAACCGCCTCAAAATAATAATTAAAAACCAGCTTGTTCTTTTCAATCAATTCCCCTAGAGATAAATCATGAGTTGCTACAAATACAGTTGAAGGACCCTGGTGAATCTTTTCTAGAAATTTAAAAGAGCCTTCGGCTTTATCAGTGGAATTTGTTCCTTTCAGTATTTCATCTAATAAAACAAAATAAGGATGGTCAATGGCATGGTCCAAAACATATTTTAGTCGGTGTAATTCCGCGTGAAAATAAGAGGATTGCTCCATCAAAGAATCTGAAGTTCGCATGGAACTAATCAACTTAATGGGTTGATAAACCATTTTTTTTGCCCGCACTGGCAGTCCTATATTACTCATAACCACAGCCATCCCTACAGCACGTAAAAATGTCGATTTTCCAGCCATATTCGGACCTGTAATTACCCAAAGACTTCCTTGTTTAATACTCAGGTCATTGCAAACTAAATCCTGAGAATTAATCAGAGGATGACCCAACTGTTCAAACTCCATGGTTTCACTGGAATAATTCAATTCGGGAAAGACCAAATCTTCATTTTGAAATGTATATTCAGCTAGGGAATTGAACGCATCCATTTCTTGTAGTACATACCTCCAGTTTTTCCATTGCTCTTCATAATAAACCAGCCAAGCCTGAATTTGTTGCATTTGCCAAATATCCCATAACATAAAACCATTCAAAACAATTCCCATGAGCATATTGTTTCTTTGATCAAGTCTTGATATCGGTTCAGAAAGTTCTTTAAGAATCAAGTCAGGTCGATATCCCAGTTTGTCAATCAATGTTTTCCCCAAATTAGACTCCAAAGACAGATCATCAATTTTATTCAACAATTTCACCTGTTGTTTTAATACCGGAAGTAAGCGATCTGTAATCGCACTAAACTCGTTAACAGGTTTAAAATACAATCCAGTAAGCCCCAATCCTAATAATGCCCAAAGCATGGGGATTACATATGAAATATATCCAAGTACCGTAGCGCCGATTAAAAGAACACTCACTATAGAGAATACGGGAGTCAATCGTTTTGACCATTTAAATTTAATCGGTTTATAATTCGTTAAAAACGAATAAATTCCCGTAGCATCTGTGGAATTCGAGGATGCAAAAAACTCAAGTCTAAAACTATTTTTTTGACTCAATTCTTCAACGAGTCTCTGTCTTTGCTCAATTTTTTCAATTTTATTGGATAATAGCATTTCAGCCAACACTGCTTCCCCCTCTTGAGTTGAAGTGAAATTTATTTTTTCGAAAAATGAATGAGGTCCCAAAAGATCTAGATCCTGAGCAAAATCGTGACTATGAGGTATAAATTGTTCCCCGTTGGAATAGCAAACGCCTTTTCGATAATCATACACTCTACCTAATTGTCTTCTGGTATAAGCCAACAAGTCCTTCTTGTCAAAATACTTTTTCAACAACACTGTAAATAGCCCCAACAAGAGCAGTTCGACTAGAACTAAAACTAAAACTTGGTCACTTAAAATAAAAAAACATGAAATAAGAGCAATAAAGACAAACAACCTCAACCAACCCAGAAATAATAATTGCTTTTTATATCTCTGTTCAATCTGTTCTAATTCAGTCTTTTTTTCTGCGTAAAACTTGTAGGCTTTTGAGTCCTCCTTCAACACTGTATATTTGGTCATTTTCACTCGTTGCATGTTCTTCTTTTACAAATCTTAGACTACTTATTCCCCTTTGACAATATACAAAAATTCGTCTTGAGCCTTCTAGATTCATAACAAATTCTTCGAAGGTCTGTTGAGTTAAATTTGATTGAATTTTTGCTCCTGTATATTCGAAATCAATCAAACCATATAACGCATCTTCCTCTGGATTAAAATCGACCCAAGATCGCTCCAAATCTGTCTCCTTATACACCCTGCTTCTAGAACGGTTCTCAGAAGCCTTCATCACAAATTGTTGTTGTTTATTAATATTATAAATCACCAACTGGTTAAGCGGCAAGTCATTTTTTAAAAAATAATTCAACACCAAATTCACCTGCATAGCTGCACATAAATTTACGATGGGATTCAATATTCCAACTTCTTCACAGGATAAATCCACTTGATTTTCTGAATCTGGAAAAAAATCTCTTAAATGGGCTGAGTCATTAACATTAAAAATTCCCCAGTAAGCATCGTATTTATACAACGAGCCATAAACTAGAGGTTTGTCATTGCTTAGAGCCACATCATTAATTCGATATTTTGTAGGCATATGATCTACACAATCAACAATGATATCTACTTTTTTAAACAGCTCTTCTGCCAATTCATTATTCAAAAACTCGGGTATATATCGACATTGCACTTCAGGATTAAGGCGCTGTATTTTTTCTACCAAAACCTCAGCCTTATTCCTTCCAATATCTTCTTGATTATATAAAAATTGACGGTGTAAATTAGATTTGCTCACCTGATCGAAATCAACAATGAACAGATGACCTACACCACTTGCAGCAAGTCCCATGGCTACGAAGCTCCCCAAACCACCAGCCCCAATAACCGCCACCTTTCGATCTGCTAATGATTCCTGTTTTGACGTTCCGATTAGCGAAATTTGCCTAGAGTAATCCATCCTTAATCCTTTTAAAATCTTCCGGAGAATTGGCGTTTTCAACATATTTAGGATCAACTTCAATTAGTTTTACCTCTGAATTAATCAGCATTTTTCTGGGACAAGAATAACCCAAACTTAAAAACTCTAATAGTCTAGCATAGGCTTTAGGCTCATAAATACAAATAAGTGGTTCTGGAAACTTTTCATCCTTTGCAACAAGAGCGGTAGCGACCTTCGAAGAATCTCTTTCTTTAATTAACTGCATCAAAAGCTTCCTGTTTACCTTGGGAAGATCATTCGCCAAAACTAGCAATGCATTCGAAGGAAAACATTTAAATGCGCTTAAAATACCCCCCATTGGCCCTAAGTCCAGAAAACTATCCTCAATTCGATTTGACATAGAATTATACTGGGCTTTTGCAACAGAAACATGAGCCTCAATACCCAAAGACTCAACAAGCTCAATCATGTGAAAACGCTGTTCTTTTTTATGGTAAATAATTTGACCCTTATCCCTTCCCATGCGGCTACTTTTGCCACCAAGCATCACTAATCCTTTAAGCTCAGGAATCTGGATTTGAGTTGAGATAAAGGAATTGAACTCTTTTTGACTTCTTATGATATTAGTCGATAAGTCATCATAAACAACCCAATCTTCATTTAAAGAAATACACGCGAGTACTTGAGTCAATTGATCCGCTCGCCTTCGAACCGAAGCTTGCTTTTTGGGATTCAAAAAGACAATTTGCTTTTCAGCTTCAAAGTGATTGGAATTCACAAAAACCAAATCATAAGATCTAAAATCAATGGCTTGTTGGTATTGATCTCTTGAACCTTTCCTTATTAACTCAACAAAACCTAGATCATTATAAGTAAATGAATCCTTTTGAGGAAATGGCGCCGAATCATCATGTGACCCGTCCAAATAAGCTATTTTTAGGGAGGACTGTTCGGCAAAAGCATTAACCCATTGTTGAATTTCATCACAAGATGTGCCTAATAACCCTATTTCCAAATAGTTTTTCGCGCGCGATAAATTTGCGTGTTTTTGATGTTTCCTCATCGTTTAAAATCATTTTTACCTCCCCGTTTTTCAACAAGTGAAATTTTTGTAATTTCAATATGAGGGTTAATTGCTTTACACATATCATACACCGTCAAAGCAGTTATATTTGCTCCCATTAAGGCCTCCATTTCTACACCAGTTTTTCCTTGCAACTTAACTTCAACCTCAATTCGAATGGTCTCGAAGTCAAAAGGTTTAATCGTAATATTCACTCCATCAATACTAAGAGGATGACACATAGGAATCAAAAAAGGGGTTTGCTTAACTCCTTGAATCCCAGCAATTATAGCCGTTTGAAAAACTGGCCCTTTCTTAGCTCTTAGTTCATGTGAGTCATCAAGCTGACTCATCAAATCAGCACCAAGTATCACAAATGCCTCGGCTATTGCATATCTAGCACTAATATTTTTAGAACCTACATCAACCATCTTAGGTTGGTTCTCCTCATTTAAATGTGAAAAATCACTCATTATAATTCAATTAATTGATAACGTTCTCCTTTTTTATATAGGTCCTTTCCTGCTTCAAGAATTAATATTCCATTTGCCTTACTGAGCGTTGAAAAATCACCAGAGCCATTAGTCAAAACAGGGTCAGCCCAGAACTCTTCATTACATCTAACAGGAATAAAATAAGCCAAATTCGGTTTAAATACTACATCATTTTCTAATTGGGCGTATTTTATATCCATCACATCTTCAATCCAGGGCTTAAAATATACTTGATAGCACATAAAAGTAGATACTGGGTTCCCGGGAAAACCAAAAACTACACATTGCTCATCACCTCCAAACCAAAATGGTTTTCCCGGTCTTTGAGCAACTTTATGAAACCATTTCTCTATACCGAGAAGCTCAAACACCTCAGGTAAATAATCAAATTTCCCTTTTGAGACTCCTCCTGAAAAAATCAAAACATCAAACTCTTTTTTCAATCGAGAAATTTCCTCAATTAATTCATCCTTGTTATCTCGCAAATGAAAACTTTCAGCTTCCGGCAGGTCAGCCAAAAGAAACTCACTATTGCTTTGTCTAATTTGATAATATTCAGGGGTCTTGTCAACACTCACCAATTCATCACCAGTTGAAATCACAGCGACTCTTGGACGACTTTTAACCAAAACCTTTGATTTGCCTACAGAAGCTAAAATTGCAATATCCGCCAGGTTTATACGCTTGCCTTTGTTAATTAAAACATCCCCACGAGATTGATCACTTCCTTTGTAATGAATATTTGTTTTTCCTTGAATATCTTCCCTTTTAACCGAGAAGCTCCCCTTCAAATCAATCACTTTCTCATAAGGGATTACCCGATCACAGTTTTGTGGTAGTACCGCTCCAGTCATGACCTCAACACAAGACTCAGCATTGATGTTCGACAAACGAGGAGATCCTGCAGCTTGAATCCCATTTTTTAAAAAAATATAGTTTTCTTTAGCGTCCTGTATATCTGCAGATGCAATTGCTATTCCATCCATTGCCACCCGATCAAAAGGTGGCCAATCTCGATCTGCGATAATATCTTCTGCCAAAACATGACCTACTGCATCTCTCAATTTAAGTAATTGCTCTCCGAACGATCGCTTATGAGCTTGGATTATTTGTTGTGCCTCTTGGTAGGAAATCAAAATTAACGTTTAAAAAGTTTGACAATTCCTCTAAAAAACAGATACATCCCTGCAATTAATATGAACTCATAAAAAGACCAAAAGACAAATGTTTTAAAGGTAATTCCTCCAATCCACACCCCTATTTCCAACTCTCTGTTGATAAATACTCCTGAGAGAAACCACGTGACCACAAAAACCAAAGCGATCATCGATGAAAGCAGATAGTATTTGGTTTTGTACAACCACCAAAAAAACAAGGTCAACATCGACAAGCCTGAAAGCACCCCTATAAAAACAAAAAACTTATCGCGAAACCCGTCTAAAGACCAGGTCACAAGTAGCGAAGTCACAATTAATGAAAATGCAATAAAATATTTCTTCATGATTTTTATCCTCCTATATGAGACATACTTTGAAAATGTTTTGAATCAATTTTTTTTATGCTGTCTTCAGCTTCAAATCCATCCTTTTTCTTTTGCCAAACTAAACGTGACAATTGTCCTTCTATTTTTTTCAATTTAAACTCTGTATCGAGATTCTGATCTCTCAACAGCGTTCTGAAATCAAATATTCCACCATCATATAGGCAATTTTTCAGTTCTCCCTTGGCACTTATTCTTATTCGATTACAATCATTACAGATTGTTCTTGAAAAAGCAGGTATAACTCCAATACTACCTTTAGAATTTTTCAACTTAAAATCATCACTAGTCCCAGATAATATTCGGCCCGAACTTTCAATCTCAGGGAACTCCTTTTTTAGCGTCTGTTTTATTTGATCAGCCGACCAAGGTTTTTTTGAAGCTCGTAAACTTCCTCCGTTGAAGGGCATCTCTTCAATAAACCTAACATGTAATTTATTTAACCTACTAAGTTCGGCAAAATCTTTAATCTCATCCGCATTGAAATCCGACATAACCACCATGTTGAGTTTGACCGTAATATCCGAAGCTAATAAGTGATCTAATGAAGCCATTACTTGATCAAAATAATTTCTTCTACTGATCTGTTCAAACTTGTCTTTTTTCAGGGTATCTAAACTTAAATTAACACTTGAAAGACCCAGTTGTTCCAACCGGTCAATATAGGGGCTCAACAGAACTCCATTGGTAGTTATATGCCATGAATCGATTCCATCAATCTTTGAAACAGATTCAAAAAAACTCATGATATCTTTTCTTACAAAAGGCTCTCCTCCTGTAAATCGAAATTTGTTAACTCCTAAATTGACTCCTGCTTGAATCATAAGAAGCATTTCCTCGAAACTCAACAATTCTTCTTTTGGAGCAAGAACAATTCCTTTGGCGGGCATACAATAACTGCATCGCAAATTACAGCGATCTGTCAGAGCCACCCTCATGTAATTTATATTCCTGTTATACTGATCAATCACAAGGATAAAATTTCAATATTGTTTCTGTGCAATTTAATAACTCCCTTTTTTTCCAAAGCCTTTAAAATTCGTGAAACCACCACTCTAGAGGTATTCATATCATAGGCCACTTGTTGATGAGTAGTATCGACTGAAGTAGATCTCATAATCTGAGCCTTATCTCTTAAATATTTGAGTATGCGTTCATCCATTTGCATGAATGCTAAAGTATCTATAGTATCCACCATCTCTCCCATTCTCAAATTGTAACTCTCCAGAATAAAGCTTCGCCAAGAGGCATACTTGACCATCCATTCATCCAGTTTCTCATAAGGTATAAAAATAATTTCCGATTCCTTTTCGGTAACTCCTCGGATTTTACTTTTGGCTTGGGATAACCCTGTGCCAAAAGAAACTGCGCAAGTATCACCTCTCTCTAGGAAATAAAGTACCATCTCATCTCCTTTTTCATCTTCACGGACTATTTTGATTGCTCCTTCAAGTAATAAGGGTATGCAATCCATTTTTTCACCTATATCTACTAGTATACTGTCTTTTGGAATCACCTGATAACGGCCAAGTTCCTTTATCTCCTTGATGAGCTCCTTTTCAAATACAAATGAAAAATAATCATTTAGCTTCTCTATTCCTGGACTCGATTCCTCCATCTCTTCGGTTTTACTTCGAAATTAGGCAAAAAAAAACTCCCAAGCAATTGGGAGTTTTATTCGATTCTCTTTACGAGTCTTATGCTTCAAAAGGAACAATAGATACGTAAGATTTGTTGTCTTTCTTTTTAGTGAATTTAACAACACCATCAACTTTAGCGTGTAAAGTATGATCTTTCCCCATGTAAACATTTTCACCTGGGTTGTGTGCTGTTCCTCTTTGACGAACAATGATATTTCCTGCTAAGGCAGCTTGCCCACCAAAAATCTTAACACCAAGTCGTTTCGATTCTGATTCTCTACCGTTCTTCGAACTTCCGACACCTTTCTTATGAGCCATAATATAGGATTTTAAAAACTCGACTATCGAGTTTGGGTTAATAATTTAATTATTTAGCTTCTTCTTTAGAAACTTCTTCTTTTTTAGGCGCTGCTTTTTTCTTTGCTGCACTTACCGTGATTCCGTTGATTTGAATTTCAGTCAAATACTGACGGTGACCATTCTTCACTTTGTAACCTTTTCTTCTTTTCTTCTTGAAAACGATTACTTTGTCTCCCTTAAGGTGACCTAAAACAGTAGCTTTTACTTTAGCTCCTTTTATAGCTGGGGCGCCGATTGTTACCTTCCCTGCTTTATCTACTAAAAGAACGTTATCAAAAACAACTTTTGATCCCTCTTCAGCCGACAAACGGTGAACGTACACTTTTTGGTCTTTTGCAACTTTAAATTGCTGCCCTGCTATCTCTACAATTGCGTACATAATTAATAATTTTAATTTAGCGTCATTTTAAAACGAGTGCAAATATACATATTTTTAAGCAAGTACCAACTATTATTTATACCTTTATTGTCATGAAGGCCCACAAAACTATTCATTTAACTTTTTTTACATTATTCCTGATATTTAGCAACGAGGCTTTTGCACAAAACCTCAAGGTGCGCAATGTATTAGACGAATATTTTAATGCCATTGGGAATAGAGATAGTGTTTTAAAAATTCGCGAACTTCACACCATAAGAATTGGAGGTACAGATAAATTTACATTGACTTTGGATTCCAAATTTAGTTACCCTAATTTAAAAAGAATAGAAGCCAAAGTTGACACCCTTTTAATTTCACAGTTTATATTTGACGGCGAAAAAGCATTCAGTCAATCAACAATTGGCAACGAAAACTTCACTCAAGATGAACTCATGGAGTTTAAGGAGCAATCCAGCCCATTTATAGAACTAGACTTGCAAGGATCAGCGGTTTATAAAGGTCAAACAACTTTTAGAAACATCGATGTTCACATGGTCCAACTCACCCAAACTACCATGGCCTACTACGACATTAATACGGGTTTAAAAATTTACACCGCTTCTCAAAAAACTCTGAATGGTCAGCGTGTAAATCAAGAAACTGAGTATTTAGAATATCAAGAGTTTTCAGGAATCAAATTTCCCATGAAAATGATTGTCACCTCTAGAGGGCAACAGATAATTTATGAACTGACTTTTGTTGAATTCAACTAAGATTTCATAAACCGATTAGTCAAATAAACCCCCAGCAAAATTATTCCAGCTGCTATCAATTGCTGAGCATGAATTTTTTCTCCATCTAGTGCTCCCCATACCAACGCGACAATGGGAATTAAATAAGTCACTGATGAAGCAAAAACAGGGTTGGCTATTTGCACAAGTCGATTAAAAATAATCTTGGCGATTCCCGTTCCTATTACCGCCAGAATTATCAGATATCCAAATGCGGGTAATTGACTTTCTTGATACGAATAGTCATTAAAAACCAACACCAGGATTGCAGGTATAATTAGTAGAACAAAATTCCCAGCGGTTATGCTCAGTGCATTGAGGTCGTATAAATACTTTTTGATAATGTTTACATTAAAAGCATATCCCACGGTAGAAATAATTATCAAAGAGGCAAACCAATAATTTTGATCGGGATTTAAATCTGCTCCTTTTAAAATCAATATTAAGGTTCCAATTAATCCGACCATCACTCCCAAAAGTGCCTTTGATCTAAAAGCGAAACCAAAAAACAAGAATCCAAAGATCAATGTTCCTAAAGGAGTAAGAGAATTCAAAACCGCAGCAATTGAACTATCAATATGATCGATTGCGACAGCAAAAAAGAATGCTGGAATAAAGGTTCCGATCAATGCACTAATAGCAATATACTTCCATTGATCCTTTCTGATTAACTTAATTTTTCTACCTCCAATAATCAACAAAAAAACACCAGTGAAAAGCGTTCTAAAAGCACCTATTTCAATTGAAGTTAACCCCAACAAAGCCTTTTTCATTAGGATAAAAGAACTGCCCCAAACAAGAGCCAGAATCCCGAGAAAAATCCATTTAAGTTTATCATTTCCAAACATGGAAGTAAAATTATTGTATTTAGTTCGAGTTTCGTAATTTTGCAGGGTAAAAGATCATCAAAATGAAAAAACTCCTATTTTTATTATCATTTGCCTTTCTAATTTCTTGTCAGGAAAACAAAGCGAGCAAAATAGTCGAACCTGAAATCATAGAAGCTTCAGTTGCGATTGGGGGAATGACCTGTCAAATCGGTTGTGCCAATTTAATTGAGTCCAAAATGATTAAAACAGAGGGAGTTACCGCAGTTCAAGTTGTTTTTGAAGACAGCATTGGAACAATTCAATACGACAAAAATAAAATTAGCGAAAAGCAATTGGTCGATATAATTGAAAATATTGCTGGAGGTGATCTTTACTATGTAAAAACTATTTCTTCCAAGTCAACGACTCCATTAGTACCTTAATATCTTCCTTTAGATAATCCACAGCTGGCTCAATAGAATCGAAGTTTGGCTGCACTTTAAAATACACACTTGCAGTGATAAAGTTTTTCAGACTATCAGTTAAATTAAACTGTAAATTTGTCGCAGCATCACCAGTTACCTCATAAATTCTACCATAGGTGTGATTTTTGGAATTTTCAAATTCTTGTGAACTAATCCCATCCGCTTTAATCACATGTGAAAATGTCAATTTTTCCGACTCCATTAGTAAGGATTTCAAATTATTCTTTACCGGCCTATAGGTAATATCAATACTTGCTTTCAATTTAGGATAATGGATTTTTGCCCATCCATTATTTAAAGCTTCAAAAGTGGCTTCTTTATTCTTTTCAAAGTCAAAATAAGGGCTTTGATCATAGCGAACATATTGTTGCTTTTCAAATTCCAAACTCAAATAGGCATGAGGTTTGGGCACTGACTCTTCTTTACAGGAAAAAAGCAAAAACGCAACTATAAAAACTAACAACTTATTTCTCATCGGGAAGCGTGAATTTTAATTGAGTAATTCTATTTCTACTCATAGCTTCTATTTGAAAGCTGTAAGAATTAAAGGTGATTTTATCTTTAACCTTTGGAAATCTACCATAAATCTCCAAAAGGAAGCCCGCTAAAGTTTCCGCTTCTCCACGAGATTCTTCAAACAATTCCTGATCAAGTTCCACAATCTTGTAAAAATCCTTAAGTGTGGTTTTGCCCTCGAAGACATAATTAAATTCATCCAGTTTGGAATAAATTAAATCAACTTCGTCGAACTCATCTGAGATATCACCCACAATTTCCTCGATTACATCTTCCAAAGTCACCAAACCACTTGTCCCTCCATATTCATCCACAACAATAGCTAAGTGATTTTTCATTTCTTGAAAATCTACAAGTAAATCGTCTAATTTTTTGTTTTCAGGCACGAAATAAGGCTCTCGAATTAGTCTTTGCCACTTAAAATTCTTCTTATTCAAGTGAGGTAACAAATCTTTTGCATAAAGTACCCCTATAATTTGATCGATACTGTCTCTGTACACAGGATTTCTTGAATATCCATGCTTAACCAAATTATTGATAACCTCATGATATTCCGTATTTTCGTTAATGGCTATAATGTCAATTCGAGGTTTCATGACTTCAACTGTTTCGGTATTTCCAAAACTCACAATTCCCTCCAAAATTTTTTGCTCATTTTCAGTCGTTGCGCCATCAGATGTCAGTTCCAAAGCCTGGGATAATTTCTCTACAGACAAATCGTTCTGAGTGCTTCCCAATCGTTTTTCTATAACCCCCGACATACTCATCATAGGTTGTGTTATAAAATAACTTACTTTTTCCAAAACGCGCAGTATTGGTGCCATGAACTTAGAAAATCTCAAGGCATTTCTACTTGCATATACCTTAGGAATTACCTCTCCAAAAAGCAAGATTAAAAAAGTGATTAAAACCACCTCGAGTAAAAAGCGAAGACTCAATTTTACTATATAGAGATCAAAAACTGTGGTAATCGATTGAAAATAATAATTCCCCAGGCTAGCAAAGAGTAATACAATTAAAATGTTTACAAAATTATTGGTAACTAAAATTGTCGCCAAAACCTTTTTCGGATCGTTCATAAGTTCTTCAATCACATTCAATCGCTTATCCTTAGACTCCTTACAAAGGTTTAACTCAGTAGTTGTTAATGAGAAAAAGGCTACCTCTGCGCCTGAAATTAAGGCAGAGCAAATGAGTAAAAAAAAGACTACTAAGGTGTTTAATATAACTCCCCAGGGAAGATTTAATAATAAATTGGGTTCAGGGTCCATTTAATTAGAATGGTGTTTCTTCTTGAGGTTTTTGAGTAGATAAAAAGGTCATTTCATTCACAATGATTTCGGTGGCATACCTCTTTTGCCCATCCTGCTCCCATTGTCTATTTTTTAATTTTCCCTCAACGTATACACGATCTCCTTTAGCTAGGTACTTTTCACAAAGCTCAGCTAATTTATTACGGACAACAAGGTTGTGCCAATCCGTCTGATTGACTTTTTCTCCTGTTTGCTTATTCGTATATGATTCATTTGTCGCCAAAGGAAATCTTCCAACGGAATTACCTCCTTCAAAATAATGCATCTTAACATCATCTCCTAAATGACCAATTAAAATCACCTTATTAACTGTTCCTGCCATAAATCAAAAATAGGAAATTTTATTTGTTTGAAATTTCACTCACAAAATTATTTAACAAAACCGGCATGGGATAAGAATCAATCTCCTCCAAATCAAGTAAATCCTTGATTTGGTCCTTAATAGGCACAATAAAAAAATAAGTCTCTATTTTTTTATGGGATAATTTGTGAATTATCCCCGTCTCATTATACAATACAGGTTCACTATCAAAACCAAAATCGGCTTTTATATGCTTTTGAACCTCCTGAATAGTCAATCTTTTTTTATTTTCCAATAACGGGAATTCATAAAGATTCGTCCAAATCCCTTCAGTTCTCTTTCGAATCAAAGAACGTCGACCACTTTCATCCAGAAAAACAATATAATTAAACACAATCGACTGAATCTTAGTCTTTCCCTTTTTTATAGGAAGTACATTTTGCTTACCAGTAGCGTAGGCATCACAATTCGGTTGTAGGCAACAATTCGAGCAATTTGGTTTTTTTGGAGCACATTGTTGGGAACCAAAATCCATCAATGCTTGATTATAATCCCCGAAACCAGACTTTGGCAAAAGGCTTTGAGCAAGCATTCGAAACTCACGTTGTCCTAAAGAAGTGTCAATGGGAGTTTCAATTCCAAAATATCTGGACAAGACTCTAAATACATTCCCATCCAAAACCGCTTGAGCCTCATTAAAACAAATCGAAGCAATAGCAGAAGCAGTATAATCTCCAACGCCTTTAAGTTTTAAAAGTAACTCAAAACGATCCGGAAAAACACCCTTGTATTCTCGGACAACATACTGAGCTGCAGCGTGTAAATTTCTTGCTCTTGAGTAATACCCCAGGCCTTGCCAAAGCGTTAAAACTTCCTCTTCAGAAGCATTTGCAAGGTCAAAAACTGTGGGAAAGGCTTTTATAAAACGCTCAAAATAAGGCATTCCCTGCTCAACCCGGGTTTGCTGCATGATGATTTCAGAGAGCCAAATTCGATAAGGATCCTTGTTCTGTCGCCATGGTAAATTTCGCTTATTTGCTGAATACCAGTTGTTTATGTTTTCGGTGAAAGTCATTTAATTCAAAGATAAAAGCTAAAATTAAGAGATAGTTCGTTAAATTTTAATAAATTAGCTACAAACTTAGAATATATATTATATATTTGCACCCTCAAAATTTGAGAATAAAAGACGTAAATAAAAACAATTTTTTAAGATGACAAAAGCAGATATCGTAAGCAATATCGCAGATAAATCTGGGATTGAGAAAGCAGATGTTTTAGCAACAGTTGAAGCATTTATGAATGAAGTGAAAGGAGCCCTTGAAAACGGTGACAATGTGTACCTAAGAGGATTTGGAAGTTTCATCGTTAAAACTCGTGCAGAAAAAACAGGTAGAAATATTTCTAAAAATACTACTATCAAGATTCCAGCACATAACATCCCTGCATTTAAGCCTTCTAAGACTTTTACTGAAGGAGTAAAAAATAACGTACGCGTAGAGAAGTAATTCTCTACCGTACATTTTAATAATTTTAAAATATAGAACTATGCCAAGTGGTAAAAAAAGAAAGAGAGCTAAGATAGCTACTCACAAGCGTAAAAAAAGAGCGAGAGCTAATAGACACAAGAAAAAGTAAGCAAGCTTACTTTTTCTTTTTTTTGGTTTTTAGAGAAAAACCATAAGTTCATTGAAATAACCTGTTAAAATTTTATCAGTATGAAATCAGAATTGATCATTAGATCGACTGCATCTGATATAGATTTTGCTTTGTTAAAAGACGGAAAGCTCATCGAGCTTAACAAAGAAACCAATGACAACAAATTTTCTGTTGGAGATATTTTTCTCGCGAAATCAGGAAAAGTATTGTCCGGATTAAATGCTTCTTTTGTTAATGTTGGATATCCAAAAGATGGTTTTTTACACTATCATGATTTGGGAGCGCAATTTCAATCTTTAAACAAGTTTATTAAACAGGTAGGCACTGGAAAAATGAAAGACTTCCGGTTAAAGAATTTCAAAATGGAAAAGGACATCAATAAAGATGGTTCCATTACAGAAGTTTTAAAACCGGGACAAAATTTATTAGTACAAATCGTAAAAGAACCAATATCAACAAAAGGTCCTCGTATAAGTAGCGAAATTGCTATTGCAGGAAGGTTTTTGGTTCTCGTACCCTTTTCAAACAGAATTTCGGTATCTCAGAAAATTGAGGACCCAAAAGAAAAGGATCGACTTAAACGTTTAGCAAAAAGTATCAAACCAAAAGGTTTCGGCGTTATTTTAAGAACCGTAGCTGAAGGAAAAAAAGTTGCTGAACTAGACAAAGATTTACAGAATTCTATGCAACGTTGGATTCACCTATGTAAGCACATCGCTAATAGTGAAACACCAACAAAGATTCTGAGTGAATTAAATAGAGCCTCTTCTATATTAAGAGATGTTCTCAATGATTCGTTTACAAGTATTGTTACTAATGATGAAAGTCTTTATTTTGAGATTCAAGATTACCTTGAAGAAATCTATCCAGAAAAAGCGTCAATTGTAAAACTCCACAAGTCGAATGTTCCAATTTTTGAAAAATATGGAATTGAGAAACAAATCAAGACATCGTTTGGGAAAACGGTATCGATGAGTAAAGGAGCATATCTCGTAATTGAACACACAGAAGCATTACACGTTATTGATGTAAACAGTGGAAACCGTTCAAACAAGGCAAATTCTCAAGAGGATACCGCTTTAGAGGTAAATATGATTGCAGCAACCGAAGTTGCTAGACAACTTCAACTCCGAGATATGGGAGGTATTATTGTGGTTGACTTCATAGACATGCACAAAAATGAAAACAAACAAAAATTGTTTGATCATTTGCGTCAAGAGATGTCTTTTGACAGAACAAAACACAAAATTTTACCACCTAGTAAATTTGGATTAATTCAAATCACCAGACAGCGTGTTAGGCCAGAACTGAGTATCAAAACTCGTGAACCTAACCCAAATAAGTCAGGAGAGGTGGAAGCACCAATTGTTTTAGTCGATAAATTTGATCATGAGTTGGAGAAAGCGTTTAATTCTGAAAGAAAGCTCAAAAACATTACTTTACATGCACATCCTTTCGTAATATCGTATTTAAAGCAAGGCTTTCCTTCGATAAGAATGAAATGGTATTTCCGATTCGGAAAATGGGTAAAGTTACAACCAAGAGATGCTTACCAATACCTTCAGTACAAATTTCAAAAGGAATTTGTTTCGAAGAAAAAGTAAAATCATATCACAAAAAAAGCCATTTACACAAGGTGTAAATGGCTTTTTTATTTTCCGTTAAATCTTTTTAGCGAATCGCTACAGTGTTAACTATTTTATTGTTTAAATACTCAACAGTAAATACTTCATCACTTTTGAAGAAAGTCCATATACCGTCTTTCTTACCATCCTTATAATAAGCTATTGTCTTAATCTTTCCATTCTCGTCATAGCTCAGCCACTGACCATCTAACTTTTCTTTAAAGAAATAGCCTACCTCCTTGATATTACCATTATCATAGTAACTCACCTTTTTCACTTGCCTTCCTGAAGTTGTGTATTCATCATTAGGCTCAGTATTATTCGCATTCATAAGGAAAGGAACAATAGCCAACATTAATGTAAAAACTAACTTTCTCATATCTTAGGTTTTAGGATTATATGGTAAAGTTAATAAATTATTTACATTTCAGCAACTTTGAGTTAATATTTACGTAACATTAAATTAACATTAGGCCTTAACTGGCTGATTTAGAACCAGAAACCTAAGTCAAAATACCACTGATTCCGTTTTGTCCTTGGGCTCCATCCATATTTTAAATCTATTGGACCAATAATAGTAGCTAATCCATAACCTATAGCCATTCCATAATCTAAGTCTTCAAAGAAATTTTCATTCTGATATATTTTATCTCCAATTTGCGCAATGTTAACACTATAGATCAGATTGTTATTTTTGAACAACTCATATCTTAAATCTAATGCTACTTTACTGTAGGAATCACCATATAAATCTGCAAAGTCATATCCGTATAGAGTCACAAAATTATTGATATAATTTTCACCATATCCCCCCATAAAATAATCCAAAGGCAAGGTGGCTTCACCAAGAGAAGCTCCAGCCTCAAGGAATAATTGGGCACTTAATTTATCATTCAAAACAGATCCTACAATACTGTATTTAAAATTCAATTGAGAGAAAGGAGAAAAGTTATTGTTGAAGTCACTCGATGCCAAATAAACTAAGTATTCGGCATCCAAAAACATGCCGTGTTTAGGGTACATCGCTCGATCGAAAGTATCCGCTTTTAAATATCCAAAGGTGTTAAAATAATGACTCTTGTCCAAATAGAACTGGCTTCCACCTTCGGGGTCTGGAATTGTTTCAGTGTAGGCGTTGAGATATTTATGCTCAAGACCTACCCCTAAAGCTATTCTGTTTTTATAAAATGCTTCCGCATATATTCTTTCGGTAAAATCATTGTAATTCAAATCTATCTTATTATAATCTGGTATATTGACTCTAACGTTATCATTAAATGAATTATATCGTGCGGAAAGCCCGTAACCAAAGAATTTTCCGTTGTCAATAAAATAATTAAAATTATATCGTAGATTATCCCCTACCACAAGATCTGCACTTATCATATCATTTTTCTGCAGGATATTATAACCGGTATAATTCAATAAAACCCCAGTTTGATATACGGGATCATAATGAGCTCCAAGTTTAAAAAAGGAATGTATTTCGGATTCTTTTAAATCAATTCTCAATCGCCATTTACCATCGGTGTCCGGAACTATTTTATAACTCAAGCGCTCAATAGTTCCCTGGTAAGTAACAGACTGAATACGTTTATTTACCTCATCGTAAGAAACTGAGTCTCCTGGCTTAATGCCTATTTTTTTTATTAAATATTCTTCAGTATACCTTTCATTTCCATCAATCAAAACCTCCGAAACAACAAAACTCTTATTTTCTAACACAATTTTTTGCCGTTCTATTGGCTCCATACTCCCTTGGATTTCAGCTAATTTTCTAAAGGCAACTGAATTTTTCGCAGCTGCTGCTTGCCCTTGATTTACAATCTGATTGGGGTCACCAAAAGTAAAGGTTGAATAACCAGTAATATCGGGGTGAATATAGATATCCACAAGTGGCTTTTCTTCATCGCTCTTTTCATACATTCCAAAACTGATAATTTGATCGAGTAAGGTTAATATGGAATTGACATCTTCTGCCGGTAAGAGATCAGACTGCACATCTGAACCGATAATAACATCAACGCCTTTGGATCTCATAACCTTAACAGGGAAATTTGAAACAATTCCGCCATCTATATATAAACCATCATTAATCTCAACAGGTTGAAAAAAAGTTGGAAAAGATGCAGAAGCTCGAACAGCTAAAGGAAGCGAACCAGAATCAAACACCTTCATTTTTCCAGTTGCAACATCGGTTCCTATACAATAAAATGGAATCGGCAGTTTTGAGAAATCTTGAATGCTATCTACAGGCTCAAATAGTTTAGTCAATAAATTCAAAAAACCTTGCCCACGACTTAACGATAAAGGAATTCCAATTTTCCCATCTGCAATTGGTAATTTTAATGCATACTTTTCTCCGTTTTCTTTATCGTGTAAACTTTTATATTTACGATCTACCTTATCGGAAAGTACTGCCTCAAAATCGACTGTTTCAATAAGCTCCATCATTTCCTCCGGACTGTATCCAACAGCATAAAGTGCCCCTATAATTGCACCCATACTTGTTCCGCCTATATAATCAATTCTAACACCGTTTTTCTCTAACTCTTGTAAAACACCTATATGGGACAACCCTTTTGCTCCACCACCACTTAAAACCAGTCCTACGGATAATTTATCCTGTGTTTCCTCTATGTTCTGGCTATAGGACCATGTACTCACTAAAGTAAAAACGAATGCGATTAGAAAATTTTTCATTTAGGATTAAAATAATTGAATATAACTTGAGCTTTAGACTTACCAACACTTGATTCTAAGGTTGATAAATTCGATTTTTTAACCGCACCAACGGTTTTCAGGTCCTTTAATAATTTCACCACTGTTTTATCTCCAATTCCCGGTATGGATGAAAGTGAAGATCCAATTGCTGATTTTGATCGTTTATTTCTGTGAAAAGTTATCCCAAAACGATGTGCCTCATTCCTCATATACTGAATCAATTTCAAAGACTCAGAACTCTTATCTAAATATAAAGGAATTGAGTCACCTGGATAGTAAATCTCCTCTAATCTTTTAGCAATACCTATAATCGCTATTGTCCCTCTTAAACCAAGCCTCTCCAAAGCCTTTAAAGAAGAACTCAATTGTCCTTTACCGCCATCGATAACTATTAATTGCGGAAGCTCTTGATCCTCATCAAGCAACCTTCTGTACCGGCGGTATACCACCTCTTCCATGGACGCAAAATCATCCGGTCCAATGACCGTTTTGATATTAAAATGCCTATAATCCTTTTTGCTGGGTTTGGCATTTTTAAAAACTACACATGCTGCTACTGGATGAGTTCCCTGGATATTTGAGTTATCAAAACACTCAATATGCCTGGGAAGCACCTTAAGTCTCAGGTCGGATTTCAATTGTTCCAGAATTCGGTTTGCATGACGATCAGGGTCTACGATTTTGACTTGTTTAAATCGCTCCTGTCTGAAATATTTGGCATTCCTCATAGACAAGTCTACTAATTTCTTCTTGTCTCCCATTTTAGGAACTACTACCCTAATATCTTTTCCTAATTCCAATTCATATGGAAGATAAACTGTTTTAGTTCTTGATTTGAATCGATTTCTCAACTCAAATACGGCCAATTCTAAAATTTCTTGATCGGTCTCCTCCAATTTTTTCTTTATTTCGGTAGTATGAGATTGAATAATTGATCCATTCA
This sequence comes from Flavobacteriaceae bacterium, assembly GCA_049606855.1. Lineage (GTDB taxonomy): Bacteria > Bacteroidota > Bacteroidia > Flavobacteriales > Flavobacteriaceae > JBELHR01. The sequence goes on from JBMYVY010000002.1 coordinate 107,350, forward strand.
TCACCTTAAAAAAGTTCACATAAGCATAACTGTCATCAGAGATTACGGAAAAAACATCTACATCAGAAATACTTGGATTCACCACGGTTGATTTGGCCTGATAAGCTTCTAAATGAGTCAATTTATCCTTAAATAATTGCGCTTGCTCGAACTCCATATTTGTTGAGAATTCAAGCATTTTATTCTTGAAATGCTCAATGGACTCCTTAAAATTCCCTCTAATAATTTGTCTTATTGCCTTAATTTGTTCTTCATATTCTGACGCTGCTTGTAGACCTTCGCAAGGCCCTAAACAATTTCCAAGATGGTACTCCAAACAAACCTTGTACTTTCCTGACTCAATATTTTCTTTACTTAAATCGTAGTTACAAGTTCTCAATGGATACAACTCTTTAATTAAGTCCAATAAAATTCTAACGGTCTTTACTGAAGTATAAGGGCCGTAATACTGAGACCCGTCTTTAATTACATTTCGCGTCATAAAAACTCGAGGAAAAGCTTCTTTTTTTATACAAATCCATGGGTAGGATTTATCATCCTTCAACAAAATATTATATCTGGGTTGGTATTTTTTAATTAAATTATTCTCAAGTAAGAGTGCATCAGTTTCAGTATCCACGACGATAAACTCAATTCTTCTAATTTTTTTTACAAGAACCTTAGTTTTTCCGTAGTCGTGTTGCTTTGTGAAATAAGAGCTAACGCGCTTTTTTAAATTTTTTGCTTTTCCTACATATAAGATTTTATCCTCCTGATCAAAGTATTGATATACTCCTGGAGAATCTGGTAAGGTTTTGAGTTGTAACTGCAATTCAGAAAGCATGTCTAAATTTAAATCATTTCTAGTAAAAATAGGGCTTTTGTCAAAGCTTTACTAAATTTGCAATTCAAAATAATCTGTAATGCATTACTGGAATAAATTATCTGAACAACAATTGAGTGACCGTATTGATAAAGCACTGTCAGAAAATGTTAATTTCTCTAAGGATCACTCTTTAGGCTATCCTGCATCAAAACTAGACGGTAACGTGTTTTATGACAATGCCCCCTTCCTAAAGGATGCTCCAATTTTAAGGTCTTTTGTCGCCAACCCCAATCATATCGGTTGCCACACCCTAGGGACTTCGGAAAAAGCGTTTAAAGGAACTCATGAATTAGAAAAAGAAGCTCTAAGCGTATTGGCATGTGATGTTTTCAAAGCGGAACCAGAACAATTTGACGGTTATATCGCTAGTGGCGGAACGGAAGCCAATATTCAAGCGCTTTGGGTGTACAGAAATTATTATAAATTCAATTTTGAAGCCAAGCTTGAAGATATTGTAATCCTCGCATCGGAAGATACACATTACTCTATCCCTAAAGGGGCAAATTTATTGGATATTGATCTGGTTAGTATCCCTGTTGATTTTGAAACAAGATTGATTCAAAAAGAAACCTTGGAACAAACGGTTCGAGACGTAAAGCAATCTGGAAAAAAATACGCTATTGTTGTTGCAAACATGGCCACGACCATGTTTGGATCCGTTGATGATCCTGATTTATATGCAGAAGTTTTAAATGAGGCTAAAATGGATTTTAAACTCCATGTCGACGGTGCTTTTGGTGGGTTTATTTATCCATTTGACAACGAGGAATCAAAATTAAATTTCGCTAACCCACATGTTAGCTCAATCACGATTGATGCACATAAAATGTTACAGGCACCTTATGGAACTGGAGTTTTTATGTGTCGAAAAAACTTAATCCACAATGTTCTCACCAAAGAAGCTCAGTACGTGGAGGGAATGGATTTAACGCTTTCAGGAAGTCGCTCAGGGGCTAACGCAATCGCGGTTTGGATGATTCTTTTTAAGTACGGTCCATATGGCTGGTTTGAAAAGATATCAATTCTTAGAATGAGGACTGATTGGCTTTGTGAACAATTGGATCGTTTAGGTTTTAATTATTACAGACATCCCAAATTAAATATTGTTACGATGAAATCAGGGCCTATTCCTGAGGCCATAGCACATAAATATGATCTTGTACCGAAAACTCATACAGGAGACAATCAATGGTATAAAATTGTGATTATGGATCATGTTGAGATACAACACCTTGAAGCATTTATAAATGAATTCGTAAATTAGTTCTTATGAAATCATTTTTTATCAAATTAGGTATAGGACTTTTCGTCGTTGTAGGATTGTTTTTTTGGTTGGCTACAACTTTAAATTACAGTGATGGGTTTCGTTCAGGTCGAGTGGTGAAAGTCTCGAAAAGAGGGGCTATTTTCAAGACGATTGAAGGACAATTAAACATTGATACCTTTGGTGCATTAAAAGACAAAAACCAATTTAGTCAAACCTTTATGTTCACCGTTGAGCCGGGGAATGATGAATTAGTTGAACAATTACGTCAAGCATCTCTTTCGGGTAAAATTGTTAATATTTACTATCAAGAAAAGTACATTAAGCTTTCCTGGAGAGGAGATACTAAATATTTTGTTTACAAGGTAGATCGCAATATTGAATGAGAATAACACTTTTTTTTCTTTTTTTATCGTCAGCTCTTTGGGCTCAAAATGATACGCTCATTTTTAAGAACAAACAAAAAGTAATAGGTGAAATAAAAGAACTCAATCAAGGTGTGTTGACTATTGAAACCAATTATTCCGATAGTGATTTCAAAATAGATTGGGACCATGTCGAATACATTGCTACGCGGATGCATTTTTTAGTTTCTGCAACTGATGGGCATCGAATGAGTGGTTATATCCATACACTCTCAAATGGTAAAATTCAAATACGCACGATAGATAATGAGGTTTTTAACTACAAAAAAAGTGACATTGTTTTTTTAGATCAGATCAAAAATGAATTTTGGTCCAAGGTATATGCCTCATTTGACTTAGGGGTAAATGTGACCAAGGCGAATAATTACAGGCAGGTCTCGTTTAACGGTGACATGGGTTATTTAGGAAAAAAATGGTCTATAGACCTTGGTTATTCAGACTTAAATTCAGTCCAAGATGATGTTGACCCAACAGCTCGATCAAGTGCAAATTTTGATTTAAAATACTTTCTTCCTCGAGACTATTTCTTAACAGGATCTTTATCAACTCTTCAAAACACAGAGCAAAGTCTTGATTTTCGTTTGAACTCATCGCTGGGATTTGGTAAGTATTTAATTCATAGTAATCAAGCATATTGGGGCTTTGCGGTAGGGACCAACTCCAACCGAGAGCTTTACCTTAGCGACACTGAACCAAGTTACTCTTGGGAGGGCTATGTCGGTACAGAGTTAAACATATTTAATTTGGGTGACTTAAGTTTAATTACCAAATTAAATGTTTATTATACCCTTGAAAAAGACATCAGATGGAGGACAGATTATAGCCTTACAACTAAATACGATTTGCCTTGGGATTTTTACATCAACTTAGACATGAGTATGAACTTTGACTCCAGACCCCAAGATGGAGGAGCCAAAACCGATTACGTAGTTACTACAGGGTTTGGGTGGAAATTTGATTAAAAATAGATTATGTCAATACTAAACACACTTCAAGAAAGAAGTAATAATCATTGTGAGTTATGCCAAAGCATAAACGAACTCAAGGTTTATAAAATACCACCCAGTCTTAACGAAAACGTCGATACTTGCGCCCTAATTTGCACTAATTGCAAAGAACAAATTGAAGGAATCAAGGAGATGGATTTGAATCATTGGCGCTGTTTAAACGAGGCCATATGGAACGAAAATGAAGCTGTAAAAATACTTTCATGGCGTCTACTGCAAAGAATCAAATCTGCAGGGTGGCCACAAGATCTTTTGGACATGCTTTACCTAGAACCGGAAGTAGAAAAATTTGCAGCATCAACTGGGGAAGCAGACGATCCATCAGAAAAGGTAAATCACAAAGACTCTAATGGAACTCTATTGGAAAATGGTGACAATGTGGTTTTGATTAAGGACTTAAATGTAAAAGGTGCTGGCTTTACAGCTAAAAGAGGAACTGCCGTAAGAAGAATAAATCTTGTACATGATAATTCAGAGCAAATTGAAGGTAAAGTTGATGGTCAACATATTGTGATTTTGACTAAGTTTGTCAAAAAAATGTAATTGGCGCGTTTTTTGTTAGCTTTAAATTATGAAATTCTTCTATAGCATCATATTAATTTTAACCTGTTCATTAGGCTTTTCACAGTCTAAAGACACTTTGCGCTATATCAAAGATGGAAGTACAGGGCCAAATAAAGTTATTTTAGGTATACCGGCTTCCGCTGGAGCCAATGCAAAGGTCAGTACCAGCCCAATGACTCCAGGTGATCCTTCTAAATTAAAACCTGAAACAGCGAATAATATCCCTCAAAAAAAAGAGTCTAGTTTTACTTTTGGTCAACAACAAATACCGAGTGACGTTTATGTACCAAAATTTTGGGACGGCAAAGACATGAGTGGTGATCAAATTCAAACGGCTCAATACTTAGGGCGATTAGAAGTTGAAACCAAAACTGTTCGGATTGAATGTCGAGATTTTGCTTATGTTGATGGAGATCGAATTCGCGTATATATAAACGGGAAATTACATCGTTCAAATGTCCTTTTAGATGGTCATTATTTTATCCTTGAACTGCCTTTAAATCACGGTTATAATAAAATTGACATTCAGGCTATGAACCAAGGTGTTTCGGGTCCTAATACGGCTCAATTCGTAGTTTATGACGGGAATAACAAACTGATTTCTACAAAAAAATGGAATCTGTTAACGGGCCAAGCCGCTACATTATCTGTAATGCGAAAAAATTAAGATTTTTCATTTTTTGGAAATACCGTCTTATTAAAAAACAACAAGATCATAACCCCAATCGATATGGCCGCATCTGCAATATTAAAAATAGCATTAAAGAACGTAAAGTGCTTCCCTCCTACAATTGGCAACCAGGTAGGTAAAAAATCATTGTAAAGCGGAAAATAGAGCATATCTACTACTTTCCCGTGGAATAATTTACCATAGGGCTGATCACTGAACAAAGTTGCCACATGGTTAATTGAATCGTCAAAGATCACGCCGTACCATACCGAATCAATGATATTACCCATTGCACCGGCTAGAATAAATGAAATTGCAACTAATAGCGGACGTGGTGCTTTCTCCTTTACAGATTTAAACAGCCAATAAAAAATTCCACTTACTGCAACAATTCTAAATAGGGTTAAGGCAAGTTTACCTATCTCTCCTCCGATTTGAGCTCCCCAAGCAGCACCATTATTTTCGATAAAGTGAATTCTAAACCAATCAAAAACAACAACCTCTTCACCGAGCATAAAATGTGTCTTAATATAGATTTTTGACCATTGGTCAAGAACTAATAAAACTGCGGTTATGGCGATATACTTCTTCATTTCTTAAAAAAAAGGGTTGTCTCAAAGAGACAACCCCAAATTGTAATTATTATTTCTTAGCTCTGACGTTTTTTAGCCTCAATACTCAAAGTTGCATGAGGAACTAATTTAAGACGTTCCTTTTGGATAAGTTTACCCGTAACACGACAAACTCCATAGGTCTTATTTTCAATTCTCAAAATCGCATTTTTCAAATCGCGGATGAACTTCTCTTGACGAATGGCCAATTGAACGTTTGCCTCCTTAGACATGGTTTCAGAACCTTCTTCAAAAGCCTTAAAAGTAGGAGAAGTATCATCAGTTCCATTACTAGCACCATTTCTATATGAACTATTTAGCAAGGCTAAATCCTCTTCTGCTCTCTTAATTTTCTTTAAAATAATTTCTTTAAATTCAGCCAAATCACTGTCTGAATATCGAACAACGTTTTCTGTCATAACATTAGATTTTTTGAATTAACACTTGACTCTTTATTCCATCAAACTCAATTTCAGTACCGTTTCTTAGCTCGGTAACAAAATTCAATTCAGAGGTCAAAGTCTCATTTTTTATATAATCCAAATTCGATTTAACCGCACGTTCTAATTCTTCTTCTATTTGTATGGTTAGTTGAATTTGGTCTACTACATCCAGTCCGGAATCTTTCCTCAAATTTTGCACTCGGTTGATTAATTCTCGTGCAAGTCCTTCTTCTTTCAATTCTGCTGTAATAGTAACATCTAGGGCCACTGTTAGTCCACCGTGATTAGCCACTAACCACCCTTCGATATCTTGAGAAGTTATCTCTACCTCCTCTATGGCTAAATCTACAAAATTTCCATTTATATCGACAGCAATTTTTCCGTCTTTTTCAATTTTATTTATGTCTTCCTGACTAAACTTTTGAATAGCAGCATTTGCGAACCTCATATCCTTTCCGAATCGAGGTCCCAGAACTTTAAAATTAGGCTTTATCTGTTTTACCAAAATACCTGATGCGTCATCGAGAAGTTCAATCTCTTTGACATTTACCTCAGATATTATCAAATCTTGAACTGCAAGGATATCTTCTCTATCTGTTTGGTCTAAAACAGGAATCATGACTCTTTGCAGTGGCTGCCTTACCTTGATCATCTCCTTCTTTCTCAAGGACAAAACCATAGAAGAAATCTTTTGAGCCTTTTGCATTTTACGCTCTAAATCTTTATCAATAGCCGCTAAATCAGCCTCTGGGAACTGCGCCAAATGAACAGAATCTTCACCTGTTTTGACCGTACCATTTATCAAGTCCTTATATAAACTCTCTGCAAAGAAAGGAGCAATAGGTGCGGATAACTTAGCTACTTCAAGCATACAAGTATAAAGGGTTTGATAGGCAGATATTTTGTCTTGACCATAATCTCCTTTCCAAAATCTTCTTCGGCTCAAACGAACAAACCAATTGGATAAATTCTCTGTAACAAAATCTTGAATTGCTCTTGCTGCACGAGTTGGTTCATAATTTTCAAAGGATTGATCAACTTCAAGGATTAAACTATTCAATTCAGAAAGTATCCAACGGTCAATTTCTGGACGATCCTTTAACTCAATATCCTCCTCTTTATAATCAAAACCATCTATGTTTGCATATAACGTGAAGAAACTATAGGTATTGTAAAGTGTTCCAAAAAACTTCCTTCTCACCTCATCAATTCCATCGACGTCAAATTTTAAATTATCCCAAGGGTTTGCATTTGAAATCATGTACCAACGTGTAGCATCAGGCCCGTATGTATCCATGGTTTCAAATGGATCAACTCCATTTCCTAGACGCTTAGACATCTTTTTACCAAACTTATCCAAAACCAATCCATTTGATACTACATTTTTATACGCAACAGAATCAAATACCATAGTTGCAATAGCGTGAAGGGTATAGAACCAACCTCTAGTTTGATCTACTCCCTCTGCAATGAAATCAGCTGGAAAAAATTTATGCTCATCGATAAGCTCTTTGTTCTCAAACGGGTAATGCCATTGTGCATAGGGCATAGAACCTGAATCAAACCAAACATCAATTAAGTCTGCTTCTCTTTTCATCGGTTTTCCAGACTGTGAAACAAGGATAATTTGGTCTACTATGTTCTTATGTAAATCAATTTTATTATAATTCTCTTCAGACATATCACCAACTTGAAAATCTGCAAATGGATCTTCAGTCATTAATCCTGCCTCAATGGATTTATTTACTTCCGACTTTAATTCTTTTACTGAACCGACAATAATTTCTTCTTCACCGTCTTCAGTTCTCCAAATTGGCAAAGGAATCCCCCAATATCTTGAACGAGAAAGGTTCCAATCATTGGCATTTTTCAACCAGTTTCCAAACCTTCCTTCTCCAGTAGATTTTGGTTTCCAATTAATAGTTTCGTTTAGCTCGAACATACGGTCTCTTTTATCCGTAACCTTAATAAACCAAGAGTCTAATGGATAATACAATACCGGCTTATCTGTTCTCCAACAATGTGGATAGGAGTGTTTGTATTTCTCAACTAAGAAGGCTTTGTTTTCCTCTTTTAATTGAATTGCTATTTCAACATCAACTGAACGATCAGGACGCTCATTCTCATTATAATATTCTGACTTTACATACTTCCCTCCTAAAGGCCCTAAGTTTTCCACAAACCTACCTTGTAGATCTACTAATGGAACTGGATTGTCATGTTTATCCAATACTAACATAGGAGGTATTTCTGGGCTGGCTTGCTTAGAAACCAAAGCATCATCTGCTCCAAATGTTGGTGCTGTATGTACAATACCTGTACCGTCCTCAGTCGTCACAAAGTCTCCTGAAATAACTCTAAAAGCATTCTCTGCATTTTCATACGGACTTGCCCATGGCAACAGCTGCTCATATCGAGACTCTAAAATATCTTGACCTTTGAACTCTTCTAAAATTAAAAAAGGAATCTTCTTATCTCCTTCCTTAAACTCATTTAAAGACTCAACATTTTCAACTTCAAAAAATTTCTTACCAAATTGCTTTCCAACCAAGGCTTTGGCCAAAATTACTTTTATGGGTTCAAAAGTATATTGATTAAAAGATTGAACTAATACGTAATCAATTTTCTTCCCAACAGTTAAGGCGGTATTTGATGGCAGGGTCCACGGTGTAGTAGTCCATGCTAGGAAATGCACATCACCTTCTTGATGTTTTAAGATTTCCGGCAAACTATCTTTCACAGCTTTAAATTGCGCAACAATAGTCGTATCAGTTACATCTTGATAGGCGCCAGGCTGATTTATTTCATGAGAACTCAAACCAGTTCCAGCTTTCGGCGAATAGGGCTGAATAGTATAGCCTTTATACAACAAATCCTTTTTGTATAAATCCGCCAACAACCACCATACACTTTCCATATATTTTGGTTTATAGGTGATATAAGGGTCTTCCATATCCACCCAATAACCGATGCGTTCTGTTAGTTCATTCCAAACATCGGTATATTTCATAACTGCTTTGCGGCAGGCATCATTATACTCTTCAATAGTAATTTTGGTTCCTATATCCTCCTTAGTAATTCCAAGTTCTTTTTCTACCCCCAACTCAACAGGAAGTCCATGGGTATCCCATCCGGCCTTTCTTTTTACCTGAAAGCCCTTCATGGTTTTGTAACGAGGGAAAATATCTTTAATCGTTCTTCCAATAACATGGTGAATTCCAGGAAGCCCATTTGCTGAAGGTGGCCCTTCAAAAAACACATATGGCTTCGCTCCTTCACGACTGCTAATACTCTTTTCGAAAATATTCTGATCCTTCCAAAACGCCCCTACCTCAGAAGCGATATTAGTCAGGCTTAAGCCTTTATATTCTCTAAATTTCTTACTCATTGTACTCACGATTCGATTAAGCTGCGAAATTAAGTAATTTTTATAACTTTTTTAGACTAAAAAACTGTGGAAATAAGCTAAAAAAAACCTTTATCCGAAGACAAAGGTTTTATGAGTTAGTCATTAAGACGTTTCAATTAGTCTTAAAAGGGTTTGGAGGCAAAATCTTATTCAGATTCTAAATTTCTTCCCCAATATAAAAACATTTCACAAATCAACAAGTATTTGTTAATAACTTCTTAAAAAAAGCGAGGCGAAGTAAACCGCTGTCTTTTACTCTGTAAATCAAAAAGCAAGAAGATTTCATGGGAAGTAGCATTTGTTCCCATTAAGTCTCCAATACCATAATCAAAAGCGTAGCCAATTCGAAGATTTTCCATAACCTTCATATTAAACATTGCTGAAATTGCTGAATTATATCGATAAGAAACTCCTGTTTCAAAAGTCTCATACCACAATAAATTAGCATTTAAATCAAATGAAACTGGTTCATTCTCTGTGTATCGAATCAAAAAAGATGGTTTAATTTGTAAATATCGCTCGAGTGAATAGACATAACCCGCACTCAAATAATAGTGTCTATTAACAGAACTTATAGCATCGTCATTAATATCTTCATAGTTGAAAATTTGTGGTACAGATAAACTCACATAGATGGATCTATCTTGATAATACAAGCCAGCTCCTACATTCCAAAAGTTGCTGTTTTCAATGTTTTGGTAAGCAATATTGTTGGGGTCAAAGGCACTCGTATCGAAAAAATCTAATGTATTTCCTCCTTTCAACCCCACAGAAAGTGTCCCTGTATTATGGATTTGTATACGATAAGATAAATCAACATAAATATCTTGTTGCGTAACAGGTCCATTAATATCTGAGATTAAACTCAGCCCCATTCCAAAATTTTCAAATATTGGTACAGGCGTACTCGCTGCAAAACTTATTGTTTTCGGACTGTCATTAAATCCTACCCATTGAGCACGCGTAGTCAAGCCAAATTCTGCAGCATCAACACTGCCCGCATAGGCAGGGTTGATAATATTCATATTATACATGTATTCAGTAAACAAGGGGTCTTGTTGTCCGTAAACACCAGTCGAAATCATCACTATTAATAAAAAAACCAGTCGCCTCATAGTTACCATTTTACAAAAATCCAATCCTTTTTAGGTTTCTTATTTCCTTTATTATATTCTAGAATGTAATAATAGGTCTCTTCTTGAACCTTTTGACCCTTTTTATCCCTACCGTTCCACCAAATTGGTTCTGTGTTTTTGTCTCCATTGTGTTTATAATGGAAAACTTCAGAGCCCCATCTATTTACAATAGTAATTTCGAAATTCGGATATAGATTGGTTAATCCATCAATTTTAAAAGATTGATACTCCTCTTGAATTCCATCTGGAGCGATACCTTTCATAATATCCACTTGACAGCTGTCTGTATCCAAATAATTAGGGTACCCGTCATCATCACAATCATCATTTGATAAATCCCCATCTCCATTTGTATCCTCATCAATGGTCAATACTCTATCCCCATCATCATCAACGTCTCTGAAATTTGGTTCAAGATCTAATATTGCGTCAAAATTCAATATCATTCCTTCGGTATCTTGAATAACAAATGGGTCTATATCTGGGTATATTATATTCCATGAGGTTCCAGGATCAAAATCTGGAATACCGTCAGAATTCCGATCTGCATTTTCTATAAAATCTGCAACAGAGTCCTGGTCACTATCTAAATCTAATAAATCGTATATCCCATCTGAATCCGTATCAATCAAATCAGTCAGCCCTCCACTGAAAACTAAATCCACCCCGAATTCATCGTAAGTGCCACTATGCCCTTGAAAATTAATTTGTGCTTCAAATACATCTAAAATACCGTCATTATCGCTGTCCACATCCAAGGCATCATCGATTCCATCTCCATCACTATCTCTACCTTGCTCTATACTGTTTAAAACACCGTCATTATCGCTATCTAAATCATCATCTCCTGCAATTCCGTCGCCATCAATATCTTCAATAATTCCAATAAAAACTGTAGCCAAATCAAAATCACCATTACTATCAGTGATGCGGTAAACAAATTGATCTTCACCGTAATAATCTAATGCTCCACTATATTCAAAATAATGAATTCCTGAGACTACAACTAAGGTTAAATCTCCATGAGAAGGTAAACTCTCAATGGAAATCGAATTATCTATAGCCGGTCCATCAAGTCCATAATCATCGTTATCAAGAACCATCATTTCCATGCTACCGGCTTGAATAAGTTCATAATTATCATCTATAGCCAACGGAATAAAGTTCAATACCAATATGGATTCATCATCTTCTAAGTCTTCTAGATGATCCATCATGTTATTCGGAGAACTATCAATATCATCCTCTGAAACAGCTGTTAATTCAGCCCTGTTTTCATAGTTTAAACCAGCTCCCACAATTTGAGCTTGAAATGTTAATTCAACACTATCTATACCCAAACTAGCAAGGCCCCAAGTAATAGTAGTACCCGTTAATACGCCGGAATTACCTATACTCGATTCTATAACTTCCAAGCCTGTTGGCAAGTAGTTCGCTACTTCTATATTCGTCGCGTTACTTGGTCCTTTATTTGTTACCGTCAAAGTATAATCTACAATAGATCCAACTACCAATCTACTTGAATAAGTCGTATCTTGAACAACCTCAATATCAATTAAGCTCTTTGCGATGTTATCTGTATCAATTTGAATATTGTTTGCCTCTAGAGGATCTGTATCAAGTACTTCAACCTGAGATGTGACATTAATTGGGCCTGGTCCCAAAATTCTTGCAAAAACAGAATATTCCTCCATTTGTGCAACTGACATCCCTTGGATAATCCAAGACACCGAATTCGAAGGCTCATCAAAAAGACCTTCCACAACAGAACTTTCATATTCTAAATTATCGTGGAGTGTTAGCAATACATCAACTTCCTCTGTAGTTGAGCTAGGTCCATTGTTTAAAACCTCTATCTTGATTTCAACCAAATCTCCTATGTAAAACTCACCTCCTCTATCAACAGTATTGACAAGTGTATGGCTAATTTGTATATCAGTTACCGGAATCGGAATAATTTCAAGTTCAGCAAAATTATTTAACAATACGTCATCCATTTCAGATAGAAACCCTTGCAGCAAAATAGCATCGACAACATCTAAAATAGTGAACTTCAATTCAAACAATTCTTCTTCCCCGGGATTCAAAACAGGAATGTCTAATTCTAATATTCCTGAATTAAATGAACCATTAGAAAGATCATAAAAAAATAAGTCCAAACCATCAGGAACAATTATCGTTGCCAATTGATCTCCCCCGAGAACTTGATCCCCTAAATTGGAAACCTTTACAAATACCGTAATTTCCTCTCCGACGTTGGCTCTGTTATCGCCATAAGAAGTGGGCTCCAAAATAAATTCAATAGACAGATCATTTACATCGGTATTAACAGCAGGCGTTCCTCCTGCACTACTTTCATCATTGGCTAAATTTGTATCAAAAGTTTGATCAGAAACTATACTGGCTGTATTGATATAAGTTAAACTTCCATCTTGAATATTAATTTGGACTAGAAAGCTCACCGACGCACTTTCTCCAATACCTAATCCATCGGTTATTTCCCATTGAATTGTTCGTGTATTAGCATCATAAGATATTCCCGGACTCGATCCTCCTCCAAACAAAATTTCATATCCTGAAGGTAAAATATCCTCAACGATGATTGGTCCTGGAACCGCTACCCTGTTGTCATTCGTCAGATTTAACTGAAATGATACAATATCACCTTCTTCAACAGGTGGTGCTGGATCAATCAAGGATTTATTCAAAGTTAAGTCATACAGTGGCCTAATATCTACCTCTAACTCGTCTGCGTTGTTTTCTGTAACAAAATCTACTTGATCTACAGTCGCAACACTAGACTGATTGGTAGCAACTCCAAGTTCAATTGCCTTAAAAACTACGGAGATTTCTAAAGCATCTCCCGAATTTAAGGAGCTTATTACCCAAGTAAGTTCATTATTATCTGAATCCAAACTCTCTATCGATGGACTTGCAGAAACAAACTCTAATGACTCGGGAAAGATGTCTTTTACTATGATATTGGTCGCATCATCTCCTCCTAAGTTTTCGACTGTCAGCTTATAGGTGAGGTTTTCATTAATTCCGCTAAAAGCATCGGTATCTATAAAACCACCTGAATAATTTGTTTCAACCGATTTATTGATGCTCAAATCCGCTTGGTCCAAAACCACAACCAGCTCCTCAGCATGATACAAACCTTCAGAGTCATCTACTTCTATCAAAAATTCACCACTATTTACAATCGTATAATTAAATGAAGATTTAATTTGCATAATTCCCGGCTCAAGATCGACAAACGTACCATTCAATTGAGCAGGGGGCGGAGTTAAATCTGAGCTATTTACCACAAAATTACTTGGGATGGTGCTTATAATTTCGAATACATCAATTGGAGTAGCTGTGTTATTAGTGGCGTAGATTTCAAATACAATACGATCACCTACAACAAAAGGTCTATTTAAATCACCATCGGCAAATTTAACTTCAATATCAAGACTTACATCCTGGCCATAGGCAAAACTCATACACATCAAAAAGAGTGCACCTAATATATTTCGGGCTTGGTGGTGAATGTTTTTCAAACTAGGGGTATCTTAACTTTTATTGTTCTGACTTTACGATTACAAATTCACTTCTTCTATTTTCAGCGTGCTCTTCCTCACTGCACTCAACATTATCCGAGCATTTGTTTAATAATTCTTGTTCTCCATATCCCTTGGCAGAAATTCTAGATCCCTCAATTCCATTTTCAATGATAAAATCACGAGTTCGCTTGGCTCTTCTATCTGATAACCATAAATTATAAGCAGCCTCTGCACTTGAATCAGTATGAGAACCAATGGCAATTTCCATACCCGGATATTTTTGCATGGTTTCCACAACTTTCAAAAGCTCAGTCATTGCATCCTTGGTCAAATATGAACTGTTTATTTCAAAAAATATTGTATTCAGATTTAGTTGTTCCTTTTCATTTTTGACAATCACCTCCTTTTCAAGTGATAGGTTGTAAATATTAACCTCATTCGATAAATCCGAAGTATTGACAAGTTTTTCAGCACGATAATATTCAAAATGATTCACCATGACCGAATAATTTGAATTACAATCTACCACAAAATTATAATTCCCCTGAAGGTCGGTTACAGTACTTTGAAGTGCATTCCCAAAATCATCTAATAAAATTACAGATACATCAGATAGAGCTTCCATATTATCTTGATCCAAAACTTGGCCTTCGACCAATTGTTGACATTTAAAATCCAACAATTGAGTTTGCCTAAAGGAATAAATATCATCCCCTCCTTTTCCACCAGCACGATTTGAAGAAAAATATCCTGTATTAGAAGCAGATTTAATGATAAATGAAAAATCGTCCTCCTTACTGTTGATTGGGTAATCCAAACTTACAGGTTCCGAATAGTAGTTCGAGATTTGTTTGGAGGCATATATATCAAGACCTCCCATTCCTCCTGGACGATCAGATGAAAAATACAATACTAAATTATCCCCAAAATAAGGAAAAGACTCTCTGTGCTGAGAATTGACCATTGATCCCAAATTAATCATTGGACCGTAACTCCCGTCTTCATTTATTTCAATTTTGTAAATATCAGTATCTCCAAAGGAATCCGGTCTATTAGAAGAAACATAAAGCGTTTTACCATCTGGGCTCAAAGCTGGATGAGCTACAGAATAATTATCACTATTAAAGGGAAGATCAATCATTTCACTCCATTCTCCAGACGCATCTTTTTCAAACTTGTATACTTTTAGATTAACCGTTCCTTCAGCTCCTTCAACAAATCGTCCATTTCTCTGGTTACTCTGAGTAATATAAACTACATCCAAGCCTTTTGAAAAAACCAAATTTGATTCGTGAAAGCTGGATAAAAACGAGGGCTTGAAACGTCTTACGTCTTCCAAGGAAATACTATCTTTTACGCGACCTTTGTAAAGGTTGTAAAATACATTTTGATTTTTAGGATTTACCCAAGAAGTCATACCTCTTCCTTTAGTTGAAGAAAATACCAGATCACTTTCTCCGAAATAGGCAGCACCAAAATTAGAATAAGAATCATTAACATTGAGATTTTCAACCTCAAAATTAGGCAGGTTTTGACCATAACCAATAGTGGTTATTAAAAAGACAATTATGGGGTAGATATACTTCATAGGGGTAACTATTAAGTCCTTGAACTCTTTGGTCAATAGGCTAATATAGCAAATAAATTATTAAATTTTAAATTCCACGTTGTTTGCATATTTGTTCATAGGCCTGCTGAACGGCAATAAATTTTTTCTCAGCACCTTCTCGATGTGCTTCACCCATTCCTTGAAGTTTATCAGGATGATATTTCTTTACCATTTTTCGGTAGGCCCTTTTAAGCTCTTGGTCACTGACATTCTTGTCAATTTCAAGTATCGTGTAAGCGGAATCTGTTTGTTTAACAAACATCGATTTGATACTATCAAAATCTACAGCGCTTATGTACAGATAGTTAGCTATGGTATGGATACTTCTTATTTCATTTTCATCAATTAGACCATCACTCTTTGCTATACCGAATAAAAAATGAATCAATTGTAATCGTGTAGCATGATTGAGATGATGTCGGATTTGATTACAAACCTCAGCGGTAGAAATTTTCTTTGATTTAATAATTTCCTTGAATAATCGAAATGCTGCATTGGCTTTTTCCTTTCCATACATTTCAACAAAATATTTTCTTACAAAGTCTAACTCTCTTTGATCAACACGCCCATCAGACTTAATAACAATACTAGACAGTATTAAAAGTGAAATCTCAAAATCACCGGGTTGTGAAGGTCCTGAAGTATATGCTCTATTGGTTTTGAACGATTCAATATCACTTTTAGAAAAAACATCGATCATATTACCTAAAGCAAAGCCTAAAATTGCACCAATTGGACCGCCAAAAGAAAATCCTAATCCTGCTCCCAACCACTTTGTAAAGTTCTTCATACTAGGAAAATAATTTGGTTCAAATATAGCATAAACTTTAACTATTGTATCATAAATTATTTTTTTTCAAAGACCCTTTCTTTCCTTTTTCTAATGGCTATCTTTGTAGGGAATTTTTTAAAATTAAAATTATGTACCCACCTGAATTAGTTAAACCAATGCGTGAGGAATTGACCAACGCAGGTTTTCAAGAATTACATACAGTAGAGGCAGTAGATCAAGCCTTAGCAAAAGAAGGAACAACTCTAGTGGTAGTGAACTCTGTTTGTGGATGTGCAGCTGGAGCCGCAAGACCAGGTGTATTACACTCTTTAATGGTTGATAAAACACCTGATAACTTAACAACAGTTTTTGCAGGAGTTGATATGGATGCAACTACACGTGCAAGAGAGCTTATGCTTCCTTTTCCTCCATCATCACCATCAATTGCATTGTTTAAAGATGGAGAGTTAGTACACATGTTAGAACGCCATCATATTGAAGGGCGCGTTGCAGGCGAGATTGCTCAAAATTTAGCAGGAGCTTACGAAGAGTTTTGCTAGAAAAATAAATTATCTTTGAAACACCGCCTTAAGCGGTGTTTTTTTATGAAAAATTTCATCGAACCTACCATAAACTTTGTTAAAAAAGAGCTGCAAAATGCCGAAGGTGGCCATGATTGGTTTCATATTGAGCGTGTTTATAAAAATGCCCTTTTGATCAATAAATCAGAGCAGGCTGACCAACTCGTAGTCTCACTAGGGGCTTTACTTCACGATATAGCCGATAGCAAGTTTCACAATGGAGATGAGAGCATTGGTCCAAGAAAAGCTAGAGTTTTTTTAGAATCTATTGGATTAGACAGAAATAGAATCAATCACATTGAAAAAATCATTGAAAACGTTTCTTTTAAAGGAGGTAATTTTGACAAATCTTTTAATAGCAAAGAACTTGAAATTGTTCAAGATGCAGATCGTTTAGATGCTATTGGCGCTATTGGTATTGCAAGGACTTTTAATTATGGAGGCTTCAAAAATCGCGCACTATACGATCCTGAAATTTCACCAAATTTAAACATGACAAAGCAGGAGTACAAGAATTCCACTGCTCCAACGATAAATCATTTTTATGAAAAATTATTGAGACTAAAAGACATGATGAATACTGATGCTGGAGAAAGTATCGCAGTTGAGCGACATAAATTCATGCAAGAATTTTTGAACCAATTTTTTGCAGAATGGGAAGGAAAACTATAATTTGCCCTTATGAAAACTAACCTACTCATTTTAACTGTATTTCTAACTCTAATGTCATGCTCTACAGAGGATCGCGTAACGAGCATACAGGAAGACCAAAAAGCACTTTATAGCAAGTACAATAGTATCATGAGGTACATCAGTCTTGAGCCAATTTCTTCAGAGACTACCTGCCTAAGTCTACCTATTGGTTCAAAAGCCTGTGGCGGGCCTCAAGGCTATATAGGTTTCCCTTCGACCATTGACCAGAAAGAATTAAAACAAATGATCGAGGAATATACTGAATTTGAAAAATCGTATAATGAAAAATGGGAGATCACATCTGATTGCTCATTTGTAGCTCCCCCTAGTGAAGTTATTGTGCACAACGGTAGTTGTAAAGTTATTTATTAAAATTAGGTTTTCGCTTTTCTAAAAAGGCTTGTGTTCCTTCCTTGAAATCTGAGGTTCCAAAACAAAACCCAAAAGCTTCAATTTCCTTTTGAAAACCATTTTCACCATCACGATAACCTGCTTCTATAGCAGTTATTGCTGTCGAAATTGCTTGACCGCTATTCATTGAAATCTTTTTGGCCAAAGCAATAGCGGTGTGAATCAGTTCTTCTGGTGCTTCCAATTTATTTAAAAGACCAATATGCACTGCTCTTTGGGCATCAATCATTTGGGCAGAAAGAATCATTTCCATAGCGATTCCTTTACCAACAATCTGAGCCAATCGCTGTGTTCCTCCATAACCTGGTATTAGACCAAGAGTCACTTCAGGCAACCCCATTTTGGCTGATGAAGAACCAACACGAATATGACACGCCATTGCGAGCTCTAGCCCTCCTCCCAAGGCATAACCGTTTACAGCTGCAATTACAGGGGTGCTTAACTGCGCAATATAATCAAACAAAAGACCTTGCCCTTTAGCGGCCAGTTCTGCACCTTGCTTTTCATTGAAATCCGCAAACTCTTTAATATCTGCACCTGCAACAAAAGCCTTATCTCCTGATCCAGTAAGCACTATAGCGCGTATTTTTGAATCTCCCTCCAATTTCTCCAAGGCTTGATGTAATTCTTCAATGGTTTGCTTATTTAACGCATTCAATTGTTTTGGTCTATTGATTGTCAATAACGCAACATGACCATGCTCTTCCAATAATAAGTTTGTGTACATACGATTTATGATTTAGGAAGTCTAACAGTAAAGGTCGTTCCTATTCCTTTTTTAGAAACAAAAGAAATCTCACCTCCATAGGCTTCAATTATATTCTTTATCATCGGTAATCCAAGACCCATTCCACTGGATTTTGTTGTGAACTTTGGCTCAAAAATCAACGCTTTAAACTCTTCAGATATTCCCTTTCCATTATCGATGACGTCGATTAACACATCCCCCTTATATTGGTACAGCTTAACCAATATTTTGGGATTTACATTGTCCTCAACAGCATGCAGGGCGTTCGTTACCAAGTTTGTAATAATTCGAATGAGTTGAGTTCTGTCCAATTCCGCCATTATTACCTCTTCATCGAATTCAGAGGAGATGAAGTCTTCTTGGAAAATCTCTAATGCACGTCTTACAATACTAACCACGTTCAAGGCTTCCTTCTGTTGACTTGGCATTTTGGCAAAATCAGAAAAAGCTGAAGCAATTGAGCTCATTACATCGATTTGCTCCACCAAACTTTGACTAAATTCTTTTAATTTTTCCTGAATTTCCGGATCGCTGGCATCAAATCTCCTTTCGAAGCTTTGAACAGTTAATCGCATTGGAGTAAGTGGATTTTTGATTTCATGGGCTACCTGCTTAGCCATCTCTCTCCAAGCCTGTTCACGTTCACTCTTAGCCAGTTGAGCAGCACTATTTGCTAAATCATCCACCATAGCGTTATAAGACTCAATCAAGGCATATATCTCAGCGGAAGGATTGTCTAGAAAAATTTTCTCATTTCTGTGATCAATCCCGGTCTTACTCAATTTATCAGATATCGCTTTTAAGGATCCGGTAATGTATTTGGCGATAAAATAGGCAAATAATATCCCTAGGCCCAAAACTAATAGGTACACCAAAGCAAGCTGACTTAAAAACTCTCTAAGTTCTTCTTCTTGCGCAGAATTATCCTGAGTATATTGAAGTTTTAAGATGGAAATCGGCTCAAATTCATCATTTAAAATATAGGAATATGAATATTGAAAGGTTTTGTTATCAGCGATTTCTTCAGAGCCTGTTATTCGTCCAGAATCTTCCCTTTTAAGCTGGGTTACCACCTCAGTGGGTAGTTGCAGTTGTTCAGGGGAGTTTTCAAAAGACACTACCGACGAAATTAAAAGCTTCCCTCTTAGGTCATAAAAAGCAACATCGAGATTATGAACTTTTGAAAAGTCATAAATCCGAGTCTTGAATATTTTTGGAAGATTCTCCGTTCGAATTGCATATCTAGCATGCTCCTCCAATTCAATATTTATATGCAAACGAGTAGATTCTTCCTTACGGATCAATCGACTTTGATTATATGCTGTACGCTCCCTCACATAACGGATATATGCCAGCATCGCAATCATAATAGACATCACCACAACCAACAAGATCATGGAGACAAAAATTCGATTGCGAAGTGAAAATTTCCGTTTAGTCATCTAACCTACTATATTAACAATTTTTCCTGGAACAATGATTACCTTTTTAGGAACGCGACCGTCGAGTTGAGCTTGAGTTTTTTCATGAGCCATAACTGCCTCTTCAATCTGTTCTTTACTTAAGTCCAAAGCCAACTCCATTTTAAACCTCATCTTCCCATTAAAGGAAATTGGATACTCCTTAGTGCTTTCCACTAAATATGAAGCATCAAATTCTGGAAAATTCGCATAGGATATAGATTCATTATGACCCAAAGATTTCCATAATTGTTCACAGATATGTGGAGCGTATGGAGATATCAAAATCAACAACGGTTCCAATACTTCTCTTGAAGTACATTTCTGGGCACTTAATTCATTAACTGCGATCATAAAGGTACTTACAGAGGTGTTAAAACTAAAGTTTTCAATATCCTCAGAAACTTTCTTTATCGTTTTATGAAGGGTTTTCATACTCTCCTTAGATGCCATTTCATCGCTTACTAGGAATTCCTCGTTCTTAAAATAAAGTTTCCACAACTTCTTTAAAAACGAATGCACTCCAGAAATACCTGCTGTGTTCCACGGCTTTGCTTGTTCCAAAGGCCCTAAAAACATTTCAAATAAACGCAATGAATCCGCTCCATATTCCTCACAGATTTGATCTGGATTAACGACATTATATTTTGATTTAGACATTTTTTCAACCTCACGTCCAACAATATAATTCCCATCCTCCAATTCAAAAGTTGCCTCTTGAAAGTCCTTGTTCAAAGGATGATTTTTAAAGCCTTCTACATCTAATTCATCTGATGCATTTACTAAAGATACATCTACGTGAATGGCTTGAACCGACCGATTGTTTATAAGATTTTTCGAAACAAAAATTTGAGTCCCTTCAAGGCGATAAACAAAGGCTGAAGTTCCCAAAATCATACCTTGATTAATTAGTTTTTTTGCAAACTCATCCACCGGCACATAACCTAAGTCAAATAATATTTTTTGCCAAAACCTCGCGTAAAGTAGATGACCAGTAGCATGCTCAGAACCGCCGATATACAAATCAACTTCCTTCCAATAACTCAAAGCTTCTTGAGACGCGAACTCACTTGAATTCCCTGCGTCCATATATCGATTAAAGTACCATGAAGAACCTGCCCATCCAGGCATGGTATTTAATTCCATTGGAAATACCGTCTTTTCATCAATCAATTCGTTGTCCACAACCTGGCCAGCTTTAGTGTCCCAGGCCCATTTCGTTGCATTTCCTAACGGAGGCTTTCCGTCCTCAGTAGGCAAATATTTTTCAACTTCTGGTAAAACAATTGGTAAATGTTGCTCCTCGATTAATTGCGCTTGACCATTTTTGTAATAAATAGGAAAAGGTTCTCCCCAATATCGCTGTCTAGAAAAAACAGCATCTCTTAATCTATAATTAATCTTTCCATAACCAATTCCGTGATTTTCCATCTCAAAAATCACTCGTTTCATTGCTTTTTTATAAGAAAGTCCTGAAAGGAAATCCGAATCAGCAATTTTTGTATTTTCTTTATCTGCGTGAGCAGACTCACTGATATCTATACCTTCAAAAATATTTGGTATTGGTAATCCAAAATGCCTTGCGAAGTCAAAATCTCTTTGATCTCCACACGGTACTGCCATTACAGCTCCAGTACCATATCCAGCAAGAACATAATCACCAATCCAAATTGGAATTTGCTCACCAGTAAAAGGATGTAAAGCATAAGCACCGGTAAATACTCCAGAAATGGTTTTGACATCAGCCATTCTATCGCGCTCTGAGCGTTTAGCTGTTTGCTCAATGTATGCTTCAACCTGTGGCATTTGCTCTTGAGTGGCAATTTCTTTTACCAAGTCCAATTCAGGAGCTAAGGTCATAAAAGACACTCCGAAAATAGTATCAGGTCTAGTTGTAAAAACTTCTATATGTTTTTTATCACCACCTGTATAATTTGGATCAATTTCAAACTTAACCATAGCTCCTTGAGAGCGACCGATCCAATTTGTCTGACTATCCTTCAAAGGTTGAGGCCAATCAATATCTTTCAATCCATCGAGTAAACGTTGAGCATAGGCCGAAATTCTCATAGACCATTGCATCATTTTTTTACGGATTACTGGATATCCTCCTCGTTCTGACACCCCATTGACAATTTCATCGTTAGCTAGTACTGTTCCCAACTCAGGGCACCAATTCACTTCAGTTTCAGAAAGGTAAGTCAGTCGGTATTTAGACAATATACCCGCCTTTTCAGAAGTACTAAATTTATTCCATCCATCAGCATCGAATTCAGGTGTGTCCTCATCGCATGCAGCAGAAACTTGAGAATTTCCGTCTTTTTCAAAAATCTCAACTAAAGAATCAATTGAACGCGCTCGATCTTCCCTCTTATCATACCACGCGTTGTAGATTAATCCAAAAATCCATTGGGTCCATTTGTAATAACTAGGATCTGAAGTCCTCACCTCTCTTGACCAATCAAATGAAAATCCAATTTTATCCAATTGTCTTCTATAGGTTGCAATATTCGTTTTTGTAGTAATTGCCGGGTGTTGTCCCGTTTGAATTGCGTATTGCTCAGCAGGCAAGCCAAATGAATCATAACCTTGGGGATGCAACACATTAAATCCTTTTAAACGCTTAAAACGTGCATAAATATCAGAAGCAATATAACCCAAAGGGTGTCCAACATGCAATCCCGCGCCAGAAGGGTATGGAAACATATCTAAAACATAATACTTTGGTTTGTCACTTTGATCATCGGCTTTAAAGGTTCCGTTTTCGGCCCAATAGGCTTGCCAATATTTTTCTATTTCGTTAAAATTATAATTCATCAGGTTTGTTAAGGTATCCCTTGTTTTGATTCAAGGGACAAATTTAACATATCTAGCTTAGAAATGAAGTTAATTAAAAACAAAAAAGGCCTAAAACGATAAGTTTTAGACCTTTGTTTTATATGGATACAAAGATTATTTAATCTCCACAGAAATACGCTTTGTTCCCCAAGCAACATGCATTACCATATCACTTTCCTCTCCTGTAAATGCAACAGAAAGAGCTTCAATGTTCTCAGAAGCAGTCTCAACTTTCGCTTGAACCCGAGCAACATCGTGGTCTGCGTTATAAGAATATGCTCCCCAAACATTAAGGTCAGAGTTTAATATTAAGGTCCATTGATCGCTTGAAGGAATTGAAAACACTGAATACGTACCTGCTTTCACATCCTGACCACCAAAGTTTACGTCCTTGTAAAAAGTAATTTCAGTAGCCTCGTTCGCCCCTGTTCTCCATACCTTTCCTTCAGGTGCAAGTGTTTCAAGATCTCTACCTTTTAGCTGAGGGCGACCATATACTACTTTTACAACTGGGCTTTTTCTTGGAAAGGTTGCAATATCAGCAGGACTCTTATCTAATCCTGGATATTTTTGTGCTTGTAAGTCTCCTGTAAAGAGCATTCCGATGGCCATCACAGCCAAAAAAATCATTTTTTTCATTGGTTAAGTTAATTTTAGGGTTATTTATTTATTTTGATTTTTCAATTCTTGTGGTCGCAACAACTCATAAATCATTTCATTTGTCGGACAAGATATATTTTTTTCTTTACACAAGCGAACGACTTCACCATTTTGGGCTTCCAATTCTGATCTTCTACCCTCCATAATATCGCGCTGCAAAGAGGCTGTAGTCAGAGCGTCTTGTTTATCAATAACCTCAAGTTGTTTTAAAATAATATCCTCCGGGAAATTAATTCCGTGAAGTTCACCCAAGTTCTTAATTTCTTCTGCTGTACTGATTATTAAGTTACGTAAATATCCGACTCTCAATATTCCTATTGGCACTCTTACTAGCGCACCTAGCGCCGAAATTGAAGAAATAAACATGAATTTTGTCCAAATCTCTCTATGAATATTTTCAGTTAGTTGTGTTTTTATTCCAGCAGACTTAAAGACTTCATAAATAGCTTCTGCCCTCAAGGTCAAAGCACCATCCAATTCACCAAACACAATACTGGGTTTTACATCGATATGCCTTATGATCCCTGGAGAATCAATTTTGGAAATTATTCTGCACAGCCCCCCCAAGACTTGTTCGGGCCCAAAAACCTCTGACAAAATACTTGCATTCGATATGCCATTCAAAAGCGATAAGACAGTTGTATTCGATTTGACATAAGGCTTAATTTCATAAGCAGCTTCTTGAAGTTGGTAGGTTTTTGTAGCAAATATCACTAAATCTATTTGGTCAAAAGCGATCTCTGAAGAGGAGCTGCTCACTCTGAGATCAGAAATATGCACATCTCCCAAAATGGAATACACATGAATCCCATGATTTTTTAAGGCTTCTAAATGAGCTCCTCTTGCAATAAAATGCACATTGTTACCCGCTTGCAAAAGCCTTGAACCAAAGTAGCCTCCAACTCCACCTGAACCGTAAATTACTATATTCATCATTTAGCACTTGTTACATTCAGGTCCACAACCATCATCCTTTTTTTTATTTAAAAAGAACTTCCAAACTAGGTAAATTAAGGCGAGACCCAAACAAATATAAACAATGATTTCTTGCATTAGCTCAGAATTTGATAAGCAATTAGTGCTGACACATAGGCAAGAAGTCCCATCACTATAAATTGAGTAATTGGCCAATACCAAGATTTAGTTTCTTTTTTTACAACCGCCAGAGTCCCCATACATTGCATCGCAAAGGCATAAAATAGCATCAATGACATTCCTGTTGCCAAATTAAAACGTGAAGTTCCTGTTTCCGGGTTGACCTCATCCATCATACGGTCTTTTATCGTTGCGACCTCATCATCACTATCTCCAACGGAATAGATTGTAGCTAAGGTAGAAACAAACACTTCTCGTGCCGCGAATGAAGTAACTATAGCGATTCCTATTTTCCAATCATAACCCAGAGGTTCAAGCACAGGCTCTATACCCTTACCCATTTGACCTACGTAAGATTTTTCTAGTTTATAAGAAGAAAGTTCCTGATCGAAATCCCCGGTTCCTGAATAAATTTCCGGAAAATCCACATCAGCCTGTTGGTATTCTGTTGAGCCATTTGATGCCAAAAACCATAGCACTATAGACAATGCCAAAATAATTTTTCCAGCTCCCAAAACAAATGATTTAGTTTTCTCATAAACTTCAAATCCTAAATTTTTGATACTTGGCCATTTGTATGTTGGCATTTCAATAATGAAAAAATTCTTGCTCTTAATCTTTAAGGCTTTGTTTAAAATGATTGCTCCAATTATCGCCATCAAAAACCCTAGAACATACAATCCAGTGAGCACTAATCCTTGGAGCCCAAACACGCCTCCAACACGAATATCAGGAATTACCAACGCAATCAAAATTGCATATACAGGCAAACGTGCCGAGCAGGTGGTAAGTGGTGTAACTAGTATTGTGATTAAGCGCTCTTTCCAATCATTGATATTTCTCGAAGCCATTACCGCTGGAATAGCACATGCCGTTCCTGAAACTAGAGGTATTACAGATTTACCACTCATCCCAAATTTTCTCATGACCTTATCCATCAAAAACACGACCCGAGACATATAACCAGTCTCTTCCAAGATTCCCAAAAAGAAAAATAAAATCGCAATTTGAGGAATAAATATGACTACCCCTCCAATTCCAGGAATCAAACCTTCTGAGATTAATTCTGTCAGAGGTCCGGGAGGTAAGCTCGCTTCAGTTTTGGCACTTAAATTTGCAAAAAAACCATCAATAGCATCCATAGGATATGAAGCAATATCAAAGACGGACTGGAAGATTACAAAGAGAATCAACAGAAAAATAACATATCCAAAAACCTTGTGGGTTAATAATTGATCAAACTTTGCTCTCAAGCCTGTGCCTTGATTGAAGTCAATTCTATAATATTTCTTTAAAAGATCATTAATCTCTTTATATCGAAGTATGGTTTCCTTTCTTTGAAAAGACTTGACATCATACCCCTCCTCCACATCTTCTAAGCGAATTATTTGCTTCCGCAAGTAAGGAATCTCTACATAGTTCCTTTGAGTTAACAACAACCAAGATTGATATAAATTAAGATTGAGCTCCGTTGCTATTTCATTGAGTGTATTAAAAAACTTAGGGCTTATCCTTTGAGACAATTTATCAAATTGACTCGGCGCGGGTTCTATTGCAGAAATGATTGTTTTTTTTAGTGTATCAATTCCTATTTTTTTTCTAGCCGAAAGCCAAATAATTGGAGTTCCCAATTCTGCCTCTAAACCTTCCCGATCAACTCGAATCCCTTTTTTATCAATTCGATCAATCATATTTACAGCCAATATCACAGGGAAACCTAAGTCCCTAATTTGAGTAAATAAAAATAAATTACGTTTGAGGTTTTCTATTTCAGCAACCACAACTACTAGATCAGGAAATGAAGAACCGTCTTCATTTAAAAGAGTATTGATAACAACTCCTTCATCTTTTGAACTTGGATTTATACTATAAGTTCCTGGAAGATCAGTGATATCGACATGTACCTCTTCGAAATTGAATATCCCAAGCTTTTTGTCAACGGTGACACCGGGATAGTTTCCTACTTTTTGATTTAAACCGGTTAACTCATTAAATAAAGAGGTCTTTCCCGTATTGGGATTTCCAACAAGTGCAATTTTAAGCTTTTTAGATTTCTGTGTCATCACAAAGTCTTTTAGCTAAAATTATTTGCTCTGCTGTATCTCTACGTATTGCGATATGACTATCGTTAACCCGAATATACAGCGGGTCGTTTAAGGGTGCAACTTGAATTAATTCAACTTCTTTTCCCGGATAACAACCCATTTCTAATAATTGCAATGGGACTTCATCAAAACTGAATGATTCGATAACACCTTGCTCCCCTATAGTTAAATCCGCTATTGTATGCACCTTTATTAAGAATGATTTTAAATTATACAAATGTAACAAACTTTATTTAGTCCGTTGGGAATTCTTTTTGAAGAATTTTAATGTCTTCAATTAACCTCGCTACATCTTCTTTATCTGTTCCGTCGTAGTAACCTCGAATTCTTTTCTTCGGGTCAACCAAAACGAAATTCTCAGTATGAATAAAATCTTGTACACCTCCATCACCTTCATCTAATACGGCGAAATAACTTTTGCGGGCCAGGTCATAAATTGCGGGTTTAGATCCCGTAACTAAATTCCATTTAGAATCAATAACACCTTTTTGACCGGCATAAGCTCTAAGTACAGGTACCGAATCCATTATAGGAGTTACAGAATGAGAGATCATCATGACGGTATCATCCGTTAAAAAGGCATCTTGCACCATTTTCATATTAGTACTCATAATAGGACAAATGGTTGTACATCTGGTAAAAAAGAAATCTGCCACATAAATCTTTCCTTGATAATTGTCTTGTGTGATCACTTGACCGTTTTGATTTATCAGGCTGAAATCCGAGACCTTGTGGTTTCTTCTAATAAATTTCATACTCTGATCAACCAATTTAGGGTTTACATCAACTGGATTGAATACAGGAAGTTTAGTTTTAGGGGTCCCCAAAAACAAAAAAAGACTTATTCCAATCACGCTCAAAACACCCATAATCTTGAGAGTTGTTTTTGACTTATTGAAAAAACCTAAATCCATAATCTTAAACTTTGTCCAAAATTACGGAAACCCATTAAATTAAATGGTTTAAAATTGTACATTTGTCAGTCAAAATTATTTATGAACATGGATGTAATGATTAAGGCTACTCAATTCATTTTGAGTTTATCTTTACTAATAGTCCTTCACGAGTTAGGACACTTTTTACCAGCAAAATATTTCAAGATTAAAGTAGAAAAATTCTACTTATTCTTCGATTATAAATTTTCTCTTTTCAAGAAAAAAATTGGAGACACTGTTTATGGTATTGGATGGATTCCGTTAGGAGGTTATGTTAAAATTGCAGGTATGATTGACGAATCAATGGATACTGAGCAAATGAAACAAGAACCCAAACCGTGGGAATTTCGTTCTAAGCCGGCGTGGCAAAGGCTAATTGTTATGTTAGGTGGAGTTACTGTAAATTTTGTGTTGGGAATTCTTATTTATCAAATGATCTTATTCGTTTGGGGCGAGGATTATGTTACTCCTGAAGGGGTTAAAAACGGTTTTCATGTAAGCCAAACTTTTGAAGAATTAGGTTTTCAAAACGGAGATAAAATTATAAAAATTGACGGTCAAACTCCAACTGATGTTGTATCCATCAACAAACAGTTGTTTTTAAGAAGCCTTCAAAACATCACTGTCATTCATCCAAACGGAGCTGAAGAAACGATTTCTGTTCCAGAGGATATTGGAACTACTATGTGGGCTAAAAATGATCTTGAGCCTTTTGTTCCTTTAGCTGTTGGAGTCATTGACTCAGTGGTCCCTGGGAAACCGGCGGCTTTGGCAGGAATTAAAAAGGGCGATTTAATTACAGCGGTAAATGATCAAGAAACGCCTTATTGGAACAATTTTACAAAAGCAGTTCAAGAATCTGAAGAAGATCTAATTGATATTGACTTAATGCGTAATGGAGAAAAGATAGAGCTTCAGGTAAACCGTCTTGAGGACAAAACCATTGGTGTATCTGCAAGTATCGATATTGAAAAAGCAATACAGATAGACCACAAAGATTATTCTCTTGGAGAATCCATTACTGGTGGAGGTAGTTTAGCGTATTGGACACTTTATGACTACATCGCACAATTTAAATATGTTTTTACAAAAAAAGGGGCACAATCTGTAGGTGGATTTATTGCTATTGGTAATATCTTTCCGTCGACATGGTCTTGGCAGTCTTTTTGGTCAATTACAGCATTTTTATCAATTATGCTTGGATTTATGAATTTACTTCCAATTCCTGCCTTAGATGGTGGCCATGTAATGTTTACCTTATATGAAATGGTAACTGGTCAGAAACCAAGTGACAAATTCTTAGAGTATGCACAAATGACAGGATTCTTACTATTAATAGCCCTGCTGCTTCTGGCAAATGGAAATGATATAATAAAGTTATTTAACGGATAATAAAAAAAGCGCCAAATGGCGCTTTTTTTTATGCTTTCACTTTGGCCTTGGCCTTAGCTTCTTCGTTGCGTTCTATCTTGTGTCCTGGTCGAGTCCATTTTGGCTTTTCGCCAAGAGCCTCATAATTTGAATCTTCAGCTTCAACCGTACTAGGTTGTTCTTTTTTTGCGAAGGCTTTCATCGCCTGTAATCCTAATTTATTAAACAATATCATATCCTCACTTACATCAGGATTAGGTGTTGTCAACAACTTATCTCCGGCAAAAATAGAGTTAGCTCCTGCGAAGAAGCACATCGCTTGACCTTCTTGACTCATTTGAGTTCTTCCAGCCGAAAGACGGACCTGAGTATTCGGTAAAACGATTCGAGTAGTAGCTACCATACGAATCATCTCCCAAATCTCAACAGGTTTTTGATCCTCGAGAGGAGTCCCATCCACGGATACTAAAGCGTTGATAGGAGTAGATTCTGGCTGAGGGTTCAAAGTTGAAAGAGCAACCAACATTCTGGCTCTATCTTCTATCGATTCTCCCATTCCAATAATTCCACCTGAACAAACCGAGACATTGGTTTTGCGCACATTTTCAATGGTATCCAATCGATCTTGGAACGCTCTAGTAGAAATTACCTCTTTATAATAATCCTCAGAGGAATCAATGTTGTGATTATAGGCGTACAATCCTGCCTCTGCCAATCGTTGAGCTTGATTTTCGGTAATCATACCCAAGGTACAACAAACCTCCATATCCAGTTTATTAATGGTACGTACCATTTCAAGAACTTGGTCAAATTCCTCACCGTCTTTTACATTTCTCCATGCCGCTCCCATACAAACGCGTGAAGAACCTGAAGATTTAGCCCTTAATGCCTGAGCTTTCACTTGAGAAACGCTCATCAAATCATTACCTTCAACATCTGTGTGATATCTCGCCGCTTGTGGGCAATATCCACAGTCTTCAGAACATCCTCCTGTTTTGATGGATAATAAGGTACTAACTTGTACTTGATTGGGGTTATGGTTTTCTCTGTGAACTGTTGCCGCATCATAGAGCAACTCCATTATAGGCTTATTATATATTTCTAGAATTTCTTCCTTTGTCCAGTTATGTCTTACTTCACTCATATTTAATAAAGTTTTATACGGTCAAAATTACTTATTTCAAATTGATGACCAATGTTTATCTTGAAATTATTACACTTACAGCATTCCCGCCAAAACCTACTGCATTGACCATAATATGCTCCAATCGACCTGGACCTTTCTGAGGATATAGTGGGTTTTCTATAAATTCCTGATGCTTCAACATCAAAGTTGCCATTTCTAATGAATGCAGGCCAGAGGCACCAAGTGTATGTCCAATGATCCATTTGTTGTTTGTAAGGGCGGGTATTTCATCTCCAAAAACCTGTTCTATAGCAAAGAGTTCTGACAAGTCTCCTTTAACGGTACCGGGAGCGTGCATCACTATTGCATCGACATTTTCAAGTTTTGCATCTTTCAAAGCCATTTTCATAGCCTTTTGAAAGCTACTGCCATTTGCTGAAATGGCTGCAGGATGCTCCACCTTTTCCGTAGCATAACCAACACCGCTTATATAAAATTCACATCTCGTTAAATCGGAGGTTAATACCGCAATACCTGCTCCTTCAGAAACGGCCATCGTATTTTTTGACTTCTCAAAATCCATTGCGCGAATTGGTAAATCATCATCTGAATTATATTGACATATTTTTAATGCTGACATTTGTGCAATAGTGAAAGGAGTGTTTGAAGCTTCACTTGCTCCGATTACAAATTCGGAGGAACGACCGCTTTCCAACCAAATTACGCCGTTAACTAGTGCATGTAAACCACTAGAACACGTGATGGAATGACTCATCTCAAAACCATTTAAACCAAGTTCATGCGCCATCCATGAAGATAAGTTTCCAAGAGTAGTTGTTGGACTGCTTAGAACCGCTGTTTGTTCTTCAGATCTAAACTGATCAAAATAGTCTTCAAATAAATGTGTTGCTCCTCGGGAAGAAGCGATATTAATTCCAGTTTGTGCACCAGGTGTTAAAACAAGCCCTTGAGTCAAATACAATAAGTAATGTACTGAAGGATCTAATTTCAAAAGATCTTTTCTACTATTTACAAAATCAGAAATTTTGGATTTTAGTTTATTCTGGAGAAATACGGCTGATGATTCTTTTAAACCATTAAGAAAGGGACTTCCTTTTTTATAATTCTCCCAAACTTCTTCTCCCTGCCCTAAACTTGAAATGCATCGTATTTGGGATATCCCTATTCTTTTCATGATCTAATATTGTTGGAGCAAAAATAGGCTTAATTCAATAAGTATTCAACAAAAAAAGAGAGGTCACCACAACCTCTCTTTAATTTAAACCGTTAGTTAATATGTTGAACCTCCTACCCCTAAAATGTTTCAAAACTAACTAACAGGGTAAATGTATCAAACTACCTATAAACAGCTACTACCCATTTAGAATAGTTTTTAAAACACCCCCATAAGTAGGCTTTTAATCTATTTTTCAAGGCATTACAACTCAATTAAATCTAAAACAACTACCCTTTGTGGGTAGTTAAGTTGATTCATTTTCAATAGCCTTTTGTAAAAAATCCTTTCTGCTATCCACCTCAATTTTTATAAAAACATTCTTTAAGTGATATTTCACCGTATTTACTGAAACAAAAATCTTATCGGCTATTTCTGAATTTGTTAGACCCTCACAAACCAACCAATAAACCTCTAATTCACGTTTAGAAAGTCCTCTAGACTCACCAAATTCATAAACCTTTTTCTTCGTGACTTTGCGCCTATCCTTTTCATTAAGTTTCTGTTCTGCTAATTCAGTTTTAAGATTATCTACTATTCTATAAAAATTCCTAAGCCTTCGCATACTTTGAATATTCGTCATTCTTATTTCACGAAAATTAAAAATCAACCCAACTACCATGAATAAACCCGTAATATCTAAACCATATTTGACATAGTCATATGGGATGAACCGTTCAGGGTCACCAAAATTAAACGGAATTAAGGAGAACCACCCCGAAATAAAAACCACAAGAATCCCTAAAAAGAATAACCGACTCGATGGAAGTCTTTGAAATGAAAAAAATGACTCTAAAAGATAAACGCTTACGATCAACATCATTCCGATATCAGCCAGTGAGAAAAAAACAAACTCATCAGTGATAATAAACAACAAATACAGCAACAAAGAAATTCCTCCCAATATATTTACACCCATTTTATCGTATTTAAAATACAATACTGAGGATAAAAATTCTCGAGAAAACACGATGATAAAAACCAGTAGGGACATATGAGTAAGTGCATCAATAATTACCGCTAAACGCTCATTTCCGACCCATTGTGTCACATAGCCATCATGACATAGGTGCATCAGGTATAAGGAAAGGAAAAAACCAAATAATTTGAGAAACAGGTTTTGGCGGAGAATTAAATAGAAAATGATAAAAAACACTAAAATCATTGTCGAAAACCCATAATGCAATCCAAGCATAAAAAACTCCTCTGAACTAAGGACATTAAAAGCCTCAGGACTTGAAAAAGAATAGTTAAAGGCATTCGAGGTAGCGTGATCAACTTTAATATAAATCTCAACTGAAGAATTTGGTTTTAAGGAAACATAGTAGCTCTCAAATCGGTCCTTAAGGAATTTTTTCAAGGGGCTAATTTCATTCCCTAATTTTACATAAGCCTCTGAACTGTAAATTCCATTTATCTGTAACGATAAAATTCCAATATGATTCAGGGAATCCTCATTCTCCACTGACAACCTATACCAATAAATCCCTCCATCGGTCTCTGTACGTTCTTCTAAATGAAAAAAATCAACTTCGTTGAGCTTATTAATATCAATGCCGGAACCCTCTTTAACGTACTCGATATAGTTCGGCGAATTAAAATCAAATTCCGATTGATTTACAATTTTCACTTCATAAGCGAAAATATTAAAGCTAAATAATACAAGGAATAGGCTAAGTCTAAAGTTCATCACAAAACAAATGTAATAAAATTAAATGGTTGATAATAAGTCTCTAATACCTTGGTAAAGTAGCTCTAATTCATCTTTTGTGATAATATAAGGCGGAACTAGATATATCGTGTTGCCAAGAGGCCTTAGATACAATCCCCTATCCATAAAATACTCATAAATTTCATTCCTCTTACTGCCATAACGCTCCATTTCGATATTGTATTCAAATGCAAATATCACTCCAATACTTCTCAAGTTTTTGACTTTTGCATTACCCTGGAGTTCCTTGATGAAACTTTCGTGCGATTGAGCAATCATTTGAATTCCCTGCTTAATTTCATCAGACTGAATAAGTGCTATGCTTGCCAATGAGGCTGCACAAGCCAATGGATTAGCACTGTAGGTATGCCCATGAAAAAAGCCTTTGACCAATTCTTGTTCATAAAATGCACTATAAATTTTTTCATTTGATAGGGTCAATCCCATCGGCAACATTCCACAAGTCAAAGCCTTAGACAAACAGATAATATCAGGTTGTTCTGCGATTTGATCAGAAGCAAAAATTGTTCCTGTTTTACCGAAGCCCGTCATAACTTCATCTGCAACACATAGGACTCCTGCATTTTTTGCCATTGACAAGAGTTCGTTCAAATGGTCCTTTTTATATATTTTCATTCCGGCGGCACCTTGAACTATAGGCTCGTAAATAAAGCACACGGCATCCACTAAGTAAGAGGCAAATTGTTCTTTCACTTTATTCCAATTGGAATCATTTGGAACTTCAATACGTTTTACCTCTAACAAATGCTCTTGAAAAGGTCCATTATAGACATCCAAATCAGAAACAGACATAGCTCCAAAAGTATCCCCGTGAAAAGCTTGATCAAATGCAATAATTCCCGTTCTTTTCAGGCCTTGATTGTGCCAGTATTGAAGACTCATTTTTAAAGCAATGTCTACCGTCGTCGAACCGTTGTCTGAAAAAAAGATTTTGGACATACTTGAAGGGGCTATTTTAAGAAGCTCTTCTCCCAACTTCATCGCGGGCTCATGAGTGAATCCAGTGAAAACGACTTGATCCATCTGATCCATAGCATTCTTTACAGCATCTACTACAACTGGATTTCTATGACCGTAAACAGCAGTGTACCAAGAAGAAATACCATCGATATATTTATTACCCTTATCATCATATAGGTATACTCCCTCAGTTTTTACGATGGTTTTTGAATCGGCAGCTGTTTTGTGCTGAGTCAATGGGTGCCACAAATATTCTTTGTCTCGATTCATAGTTTTGCTTTAAATAATTCAGCATATTTACTGACTACGCTCTTATTGATCTCATCCTCAATTTTAATTCGCCCTATACAAGGACAAGCCGCTTTTTTTAATATAATTCTTTCGCTTTCCTCATTGGCCTCGCCATTAAAAATGATTCCAAATAATCTCAATCCTTGATTTTGCAAATATTCAATACTCAAAAGACTGTGATTAATAGAGCCCAAATAATTTCTAGAAACCAATATCACTTCATCTTCTTTATGAATTAAATCTACAATCGTTTCCTTGTCATTAATGGGGACCAAAAGACCTCCGGCTCCTTCTACCACCAAAATATTATCGGTTGCAGGCCTTTTTATTTCTTTGGCCAAAATCTCAATCCCATCAATCTGCGCAGCAGCATGAGGGCTCATAGGCTGTGTTAATTTAAATTGATTGTCAAAAATTTTTGACTTATCATTCGACAGCCATGAAGCGACACGATCTTTATCACCAAAATCCAAATCACCGGCTTGAACTGGTTTATAATAATCCGCATTTAAAGCCTCAACCACAATGGCCGAAGCTACGGTCTTTCCAACATCGGTACCTATACCAGTAATAAAATAGGTTTTAGGCATATTCTTCTAAAAGTTTAATTAGTTCTTTAATCTCTTGATTTGAATTGTAGGTATGCAAACAAATACGAAGGCGTTCTTCTCCTTTTTTTACCGTAGGACTCAATATTGCTTTTAAAGCATATCCTTTCTGTGAAAGCTCAAATTCCATTCTTTTAACACGTTCAACATCACCAATAACTAAAGTTTGAATACTCGAGGAATTTTTTGAAAAACCAAGTTTATCATCCACAGAGTTCAAATAGCACTCCACCCTATTTCGTAAAACTTCAGTCTTCTCTCCGTCCTTTATAAAAAGATGCCGGTCCCAAATTTCTTGCATATCACTTTCTGAGAGTGCAGTCGTATAAATAAAGGCTTTGGCATAATTAATTAAAAATGATTTCAAATAATCACTTCCAAGAACCACAGCGCCATGAAAACCCACGGCCTTCCCAAAGGTCATAACTCTTGCAAAAACCTCATTTTCTAAACCCATTTCACATACCATACCTGATTTATAATATCCAAGCGCATGAGCCTCGTCAACAATCAAATAAATTCCTTCTAAACTACAAAGTTCTCTCAACGGTGCAGCATCTCCATCCATAGAATATATGGATTCTACAACCACAAAAACGGACTCGTACTTATACCCAAGACGATTTAAGCGACTTTTTAAATCAATAATGTCATTGTGCTTGAACTTAAACGATGTGGCTACTGAGGCCCTTATTCCTTCTCTAATGGAGGCATGTATCAACTCATCATATAGATATAAATCTCTTTTTGAACCGATTGATGAAAACAAGCCCAAGTTTGCACTGTAACCCGAATTAAATACAAGCGAGGCTTCCGCATGGTAATACCTAGCTAGATTATTCTCGACATTCAGATGAGTCTGGCTAGTGCCGCTAATCAAGCGCGAACCAGTGGACCCAGACGACAAACCATTTTCAAAGGGCACATTTGCCAATCCCAAATAATCATTAGACATAAAATCTACCTGAGTCAGGTCTCTAGGCTTCAACGCTCTCAAATGGCCGTTTGATGCTCTTGAATTGAGTGATTTTTTTATGTTATTCGGCAGTGAATTCATAAGTTCAAAGATAAAAAAACCCCTCGAGCAAAAGCTCGAAGGGTTTATAGAATTTATAAAAACTATCGTTTAGTCTGCTAGAACGATAATTTTATTGTCTTTCATCTCAATTGTACCAGAATTAACGTCTAAAACATATTTTCCACCAACCTGTACAAATTTATCCTGAAAAGCTTCTTCAATTGCAACATCCACACCTTCAATTCTAATACTTCCGGTAACTAATGTTGAAACAATTGCTGCGTGATTTTCCAATATTTGGAATTCTCCGTCCGTTCCAGGTAAAATAACCGATGTTACTTCGCCACTAAAAAGTGTAGCTTCTGGTGAAACAATTTCTAAAAACATAGGTTTCTTTTTTTAACGATTAAGCTTCTGCCAACATTTTTTCACCGTGCTCAATTGCATCTTCAATCGAACCTCTCAAGTTAAATGCTGCTTCTGGATACTGATCCAATTCACCATCAATAATCATGTTGAATCCTTTGATTGTATCTTTAATATCAACTAACACCCCTGGTATTCCTGTAAACTGCTCAGCAACATGGAATGGTTGAGATAAGAAACGTTGAACACGTCTTGCACGGTGCACAACTAGTTTATCTTCTTCACTCAATTCTTCCATACCTAGAATCGCAATAATATCTTGTAATTCTTTATATCGTTGAAGGATCTCTTTAACTCTTTGCGCACAATTATAGTGCTCTTCCCCCAAGATATCAGCTGATAGAATACGAGAAGATGATTCTAAAGGATCAACCGCTGGATAAATACCAAGCTCAGAAATCTTTCTTGACAATACTGTCGTTGCATCCAAGTGAGCAAATGTCGTGGCTGGTGCAGGGTCAGTAAGGTCATCCGCAGGTACATAAACCGCCTGAACCGAAGTAATAGATCCTGTTTTAGTCGAAGTAATACGTTCCTGCATAGCTCCCATCTCAGTTGCCAATGTAGGTTGATAACCTACCGCTGAAGGCATACGTCCAAGAAGTGCAGATACCTCAGATCCAGCTTGAGTAAATCGGAAGATATTATCAACGAAGAATAGTACATCTTTCCCTTGTCCATCTCCAGCACCATCACGGAAATATTCCGCAATTGTCAAACCAGATAAAGCAACACGAGCACGTGCTCCTGGTGGCTCATTCATCTGACCGAATACAAAAGTTACTTTTGAATCCTTCATTTTGTCATGATCGATCTTTTCAAGATCCCATCCACCTTCTTCCATTGATTTCTCGAATTCTTCTCCGTATTGGATAATCCCAGATTCAATCATTTCACGCATAAGGTCATTTCCTTCACGAGTACGTTCCCCTACTCCTGCAAATACAGAAAGACCACCATGTCCTTTTGCTATATTATTAATTAACTCCTGAATCAATACGGTTTTACCTACCCCGGCTCCACCGAATAATCCAATCTTACCTCCTTTTGCATAAGGCTCAATAAGGTCAATTACTTTAATTCCTGTAAAAAGAACCTCTGTAGAAACAGAAAGCTCATCAAATTTTGGTGCATTACGGTGGATAGGAAGTCCGTTTTTCCCGTCTTTAGGAAGTGACTTTAATCCATCAATAGGATCACCATTTACATTAAACAAACGTCCGTAAATCTCATTACCAACTGGAACCTTAATTGGTTCACCTGTTGCGATTACATCCATCCCTCTACTCAAACCATCGGTAGAATCCATTGAAATACAACGAACTGTATCTTCACCAATATGTTGTTCAACCTCAAGTACGATTACGGTACCATTTTCCTTTCTGATTTCAAGTGAATCATAAATTTTTGGAAGTTCTCCTTCGGCTCCAAATGTAACGTCAATTACTGGTCCAATAATCTGAGCAACTTTACCTGTATTTTTAGACATTGTTGTAACTATTAATTGTTTAATCTTTTAATCTCTGAGTTTTACCTCTTTTTTCAATGCGCAAAGATAAATTTTTTATTCATAAAAAAAATATTCTTAACTAGATAATTTGGCCAAAAAAAATCCCTTGAGACAAACTCAAGGGATTTAATTTTAAAGTATTCCTAATGGAATTGTGTTTTTGTTGCTTAGTTCAAATACACTCCCGTAAAATCTTTAGTATTTATTTGAGGTAAGTTCGAACCGTAATGAGAATTAATAACTTGCAGCATTAGGTTAGAAATGATCGCATAACCTCTAGGTGATGGGTGAACACCATCCAAAGAAAAAGCTCCACCGGTTGCATAAGTTGAGGTTGTTGTTAAACCATCCATAGTAATTCCTGTTGTTGCTAATTGAGTCAACGCTTCTTCTGCATCAAACAATGCTAAATCATAATTAGCAGCCAATGATGCGATAGTTTGATTGTAAGAAGTTTGAGCAACTTGAACGCGTTGAACCTCCGTAGCAGTCAATACCCACTTATCTTCAAGTGGCACGGATACTCCGTTAATTAACAATGGATTATTTGGATCAGCAGGAGTCCCTAAGAAAGTCGATGAAGTAAAAACTAATAAATCTTCCATAGTTGCTTGTCTCATATTGGTAAGAGCCGGATTAACAGACGTTAAGTCCGTCAAATCCTCATCTAATAAAAGAACCGCATTATATCCTTCAACAAAATTAATCTGTCTTTCCTCAGCTTCCTTTGGCGTAATCCTACCCAAATCCTTAATTTGATTGATTCCTGCATTATACTCGGCAAAAGCAGCATTTAATGCCCCTGCAGTAGCGGCATCTAATGGAATCGCGTTATAAGGAACTGTAGTAAAGTAAGGAATTGTAGTTACATCAGGAATATTTGTTAAAATTCCCTGTGCTCCTCCTGAAATCATGGTTTGAACCAATCCTGTGTATACCTGAGCAAACACATTGTTATTCGTAATATCATTACCTCCGTAAGTCGAAGGATCTAAATTCATTGTTTCATTGTGGTCCTCTCCAACACCACCTGAAGTCGCATATCCTAAAATATCATTATTCCCTATCCATAGAGAGAAGAAAGTAGGACTCATACTCATCGCATCCGCAGCTACATTTGCAGCATCAGAAGTTGCCATACGCGCGTAATAAGGATTAGCTAGACCTAAAGGCACGCCTGCCATAGCCCCATATCCATCAGCTAATAAGTGATAAGATTTAGCGCCAGGTACTCCCATATTGTTAAACGGTCCAGACAACCTATTGGTCACCTCTGTAGTTCCTTGACCCTCGACAGGAGCTGGTGCAGGACTTCCAAAAGGATCAGCCAGGTACAATCTGTTACCAGAAATTGGGTTTCCTCCAAAAGTCATACCTCCTAAATTATCCGCCATCATCGGCTGAGTGAAATCACCTCCCCCAGCTAAACTCATTTGCATAGCAAGATTATATGGAAAAGAAGTCTTTTGACCATCAATAAATAATGCGTTATCTGAATACCCTGCTGTCAAGGAATTTCCTACACTTACAAAAGTGGTGAAATCAGCTGAACCAGAAGTATACTCTGTGTCATCAACCACTGGAGCCTGAGGCTCTAATGGTGTTACTGCTATATAATCTTCTTCACAAGAAGCGATTAAAGCTGCAGCAGATAATATGTATAAATATTTTTTAATCATGTTTTTCAAATTATAAGTTCAACGTCCAAGCTGCAAAATATTGCGATCCAGTAAATCCAACACCAGGAGCAGAAACGTATTCATTTCCTAAGATGTTCGCTCCTCCAACCTTGAATTGAGATTTCATACTCGGAACCAAGAATGTAATCTGTGCATCAAATACAGAACGAGAAGAAACCATACCATCAGCAAATGCAGACTGCCATAAGTACTCATCTTGCCATCTGTAGTTAATCTTAAATCCTAAGTTATCAATTACAGCTCTATTCCCTAAAGACACTTTTACAGCGTGCTCAGGTGTGTTAAAAGATGCCTCGTAGTTTGGATCAGATTCTTGATCAAATTCGAACGCACTAAAAGTATAAGATAAATCTAACTCATAACCATAACCTAACTTGGTATATACACCTGCTGAAGCACCCCATGAAGTTACATCAGCATTTGAATTTGTATAAGTTTGCCATACTTGATAATCTCCATTTTGAAGGGCCAATAAAGAAAGAGTATTATCTCCTACTTCACCATACATTGGAGAAATTACATTTTTACCCCCAATAAAATTCTCATATTTATTGTAGTAGGCACTGGCATCCAAAGAGATCTTCTTTAAAACAGAAGCACGATATCCAATCTCCAAAGCAGTTACTTTTTCTGGCTCAACTAATTGAACATTTGATTCCACTGGAGCTCCAGCTAACACTGAAGTAGCATCCCATGAATTATAGTATGCATCACTACCGGATAACTGAACAGTAGGTGATCCGACAATTGCAGCCCCACCAGCTGATAGTGTTTTAGGTAATGAAGTATAACGATCTAAGTTATCCGCAGCAGAACCAACAAGAATTGCTGCACCCGAATCTAACCCAATATATAAATCTTGAGTTGTAGGGTTTCTAAAACCTGTTTGAAAAGAAGCACGAATATTTCTATTCTTATCTTCTCCTAAGCCATAAGAAAGAGAAACTCTCGGAGAGAAACTTCCTTCAAAAACTTCAGATTTATCATAACGAATAGAAGCTGTTAATTTCAATCTGTCATCGATGAATTTATCTTGAATCTGAGTATAAACTCCATATTCTGTATATGCAATTGGATCCTCAGCATCTGTATAAATAGTACCACTTGAGTTCAAGTCATACATTCTCCAAGACCCTCCAACCTGCCAATCAAAGGCCTCAATTAGACTACCGAAATTGTAGTTAATATCTCCGTGGTACAATCTTGAATTATCCGTAAACTTAGCTCCAGATTCGAAATCAGGGTCTTGACGGATAGTATTTAACGCATCGTCAAATTCAGGTGTCCCGGGAAGGAAAGCACCTGTCTGGGCAGCCTCTCTAGCAACTTGATGCGCAGTATCATAATCTAAGGCAGGTAAACCAGGCAACAATCCGTTTCTACCTAAAATATAGGCTTGTGCATATTCAGTAAACCATTGTTGATCACCCTTCCAAGCTCTGTTCACGTTAATTGCCGCAAATCTTGTGTCATAAGAATCTCCAGCATTTTCATCGGTCATATAAAAACGAGCAAAAAAGTTTTTATTTCTTGCCTCAATTTTATGCTGTTGCATAAAAAAGTTATTTAATGCATAACGGTTTGTTCCTTGATAAATTGTATTACCTGTTCCAATTTTTCCATTATAAATTAACTCAGTATCATCCTTGAACGGCTTCCAATGTAAAGCAACACCTGCCTTAAAACTCTTAGCTTCATAATTCATTAAATCAACTTCATTATAACCTGTTCTAGAAATACGATCAGTACCCAGACCACCCAAAGGCAATCCTAAACCGGCCGCGATTTCATCAAAATCCATAGTCACAGCAACCTCATCACCATATATGTTTAATCCGTCATAATCTAGAGTATTTTCTCTAGTTGCACCAGGATTATTATAATCCTGATAGTCTGTAGCGAACCAATCCGTTCCTTCTAAGAAAGAGGCCGTTAATTTTGCAGCAAATTTATCAGAAAACTTTGCAGCCACTCTTACACCAACATCCATATACCCGTTAGTTCCTGCTGCCTCTTGAGAAGTAACTCCTCCTTTTGCATAAACAGAAACACCCTCGAAATCAAAGGGACTCTTTGAGCTCATAAATAAGATTCCATTGAATGCATTCGCACCATATAAGGCAGACGAAGCACCAGGTAACAATTCTACAGTATTCACATCGAGTTCATTCATTCCAAGTAAATTCCCCAAAGAGAAGTTAAGTGCTGGAGATGCATTATCCATTCCATCGACTAACTGTAAGAATCTGGTATTTGAAAAAGAAGCAAAACCACGTGTGTTAACTGACTTAAAAGTAAGCGCATTGGAGTTGATATCAACCCCTTTAAGGTTTGCTAATCCATCATAAAACGTTGCAGAAGAAGTTGTCGTAATTGCACGAGCATCCATTCTTTCAACAGTTACAGGCGATTCCATTATTCGCTCCGGCGTTCTTGATGCAGAAACAATAACTTCATCTAATTCCGATACAGTCTCAAGCAACTCTATCTTTAAAGCTTGGTTTAAATCTGAAATTTCTACCGACTGAGTTCCATAACCCATCATTGAAACTTCAATAGTAAATGGCGGAGTTAAGTCTAAGTCTAAAGTGAAATAACCGTCGAAATCAGTTATAGCCCCCATACTGTGACCTACAACTTTGACATTGGCTCCTGGAATCGGCATTTTTGTGGTTTGTTCTACAACTTGACCACTGAGTCCAGATTGCGCAAAAACAGTTGTACTTAGCAACAAGCCAAATACAAACAAGGCAAATTTTTTCATAAAAAGTAAGTTCGTTAGTTAATTGGTAGCAAAATACGTTTTTTTTTAGTTTCTCAAAACAACCGAAATTAATTCGTATTCGTGCAAAAACATCGGCTGATAATTATCAATAATTCAAATACACCCACCCTGTTTGCTCATATGGTTCAGGAAAATTCGCTAAAATCGCCTGATCACTAACAATTCTATAAAAGTAGGAGCCGACAGGAAGAAGCCCTGTACTACCAATATTTCTTTCTCCCGCCCAATTATTCTCATAATTATTGTTTTGATAGAACAATTTTCCTCCTGAATCATAAATATAAACTTCCAATTTTGGATAAACTTTTGACAAATCACCGAGATCCCAAAAATCATTTAAGCCGTCTCCGTTTGGTGAAATTCCTGTAGGTATAATTTTGTCCAGTTCAATTTCAGAATCACATGTGTCTCCAATACCATCACCATCTACATCAATCTGATCCGGATTAAACGTATTCGGGCAATTATCCTCTGTATCAATAACCAAATCACCATCAAGGTCATCATCGCAAAGATCGCCTATTCCATCAAAATCAAAATCATTTTGATCTGGATTTGGAGTATTCAAACAATTATCCAAGCTATTCACCACCCCATCGTTATCCCAGTCATCATCACAGAGATCACCAATTCCATCCATATCGGCATCCAATTGATCTGGATTTGCTATTCCTGGGCAATTATCGATCTCATTTGGAACACCGTCTCCATCAATATCTTCGTTGATCAATCCGGTTATTTCTAAAAAACCATCAATAAACGTACCCACATCTGCAGGCCCACCATCGACAATTTTAAGTACCCAGATGCCATCAGCAAACTCACCATTCATAAGTGAAAGAGGCTCTTGAGGCTTAAATGCACCTGAAAATGGAGCAGACCCCATAATAATACTCATCTCAGCATCATCGTCAAATACAGTTCCCTCAAAATCATTTGATCCATTGCCACTGTCAATATATTTCAAGATGACTTCTTTTCCAGAGGGCGATATTAAACTGACCTGAAGATCACCTATATAAGTATGACTTACCGTTAGCCCTACATTTACATCAATTACCTGAGCTTGTTCAGAAAAATCAAAATTTACAGAAAGACCCAATGGGTTGTTATCCGGTATCGTTTGATTTGGTCCTAAATAATCCACAGTTGCATTTCTAATATCTGCTGTATTAAAAGAAAAAACCTCAGAATAATTTCCACTTCCGCATGCCGTTTCGGCTTTTACCCTCCAAAAATAGGTCGTATTTGCCTCCAGACCCGAAACCATATAATTCGTATTAATGCTATTATGAGCTACCAAAATATCATTAAAACTTTCTGTTTTCGACAATTCGAAATGATAACTTGAAGCTCCTGGAATAGCTTCCCATTCAAATAAAAGTTCTAAACCTTGATCTGTAACATCATTCAAAGGACTTACCAAATTAGGACCAAGTATCTCTGCTCCCAGAATCTCAAGACTGATATTTACTTCTTGCGTTGAGGTGCTCGAAGTAGCTTGAAAAGACATTTCATACGAGCCAATCATATTCTCATCTATATCTGATACTGTTAAAATAATCTCTCCCGTTTCCCCTGCCTCATAAAATGCAGGGCTTATATCGACAACTGCACTTTCAGGAGCGCCATTTAAACTGAAATCGACACGCTCATCAAATCCAACAGCCGAACTGTAAGCAATGGTATAAACGGCTGTGTTCGGCACACATAGAGTTTGATTTAAGGAGTCAAAATCCAGTGCAATCTCATTTTCAACTACA
The DNA here is from genome assembly GCA_049606855.1 of Flavobacteriaceae bacterium. GTDB lineage: Bacteria > Bacteroidota > Bacteroidia > Flavobacteriales > Flavobacteriaceae > JBELHR01. The sequence continues at coordinate 151,723 of JBMYVY010000002.1, forward strand.
GTTAAATTTTGGTCATTTAAATCATAAAAAACATTATCATGACCTTTTAACATAAACCTTCCTTGCGCAGTTTCAACATTAGGAATCATTATAGTTGCAGACCCTGTGTTTGGGATTTCAGATTTTAGCAGCTCAAAACCAATCTCTGTAGGATTAGGCGAAAAATATAAATCCACATAAGTAGCTCCAATTGGCATTAAATCGGTGGATGCGACATCCCACAAAATTTCAATTGAACTCCCACCTTGTATAGCTTCTACATCACTATTTAAATTGCTTATCTTAAATGGCCCCCCTTGGCTGGAAACGTTAACAGTTCGAGTGTCTGTAGAATTTTGAAAACCGTCTCGTGCGGTAAAGGCAAAATTCATGGATCTAGAAACCGAGGGAACTACCTCCCACTTATTACTAACGCTACCTTGCAGAACGGTTTGTAAGTCTGGAAAAAAGCGATGTGTATTCGTACTTGGACTCATAGAACGGAAAACTGGACCTCCAACAGCAGTTGATACTGGTGGGGCTTCTGTAATTTCTGTATCAATTTGCTCCCAAACAAACAACAATGCATCTTCATCTAAATCAGTTGCCGCTCCTTCTAATATAAAAGGGGTTGAAATTGGAATGGTTACTGAAGCACCGGCTTCGACCATAGGAGCTTGATTTGCTATGGGTGTTGTTGTTCCGCAAATTGAATTCCCCTCATATATATTATCAATCATTTGAATAATGGAAACCGTATGAAAATAGGAATCTGCTAAGTTTTGAACATTTTGCGAACCGCAAATTCCTGCATAGGACATAATGGTAGTTCCTGAACCGGGTTCAACAGCAGTGCTATTTGTTCGATTTCCATCACAAGACCCTGCATCTCCATTAAAGGTATGAGTTGCACCAAATTGGTGACCCATTTCATGTGAAACATAATCTACATCGTAAGCATCACCGATCGGAAAAGTCGAGCCCGTTATTCCTTGGGCCTTAGTAGAGGTACAGGGTGAAGAGAGATATGCCAAACCTCCTCCTCCAGTGGAAAAAGTATGTCCAATATCGTAATTATCAAAACCAATCACATCGTCAATTACCGTTTGACTCTCTTGAATCAATTCTCCGGCGTCAAAATTAGTAAAAGGGTCAGTATTGGCATCCAAATAAATAATTTCATCGTTATTTGAGATTAACTGCATGGTCAAGGCAACATCACGTTCAAAAATCCCATTCACGCGAGTCATTGTTGTATTTATTGCAGAGAGAACAGCAGCTTTTTTTTCAGCATCTGAGCTCAGGGTGGGTACATCTTGATTATTTAAATGAAATTGAGAATATTCTCCTGTAGTTGCAATGGCAAGACGAAATTCACGCAATTGCCCTTGATTAGTCAATGATTCTAAAGATTTAGAACTTTGTTCATTGTTGTGCTCATCGGCCTCTGAATGTCCTTCTTTACCTGCATAACATGAAAAATCAACTTGTGAACTCGGTAAATCAGCTTTTGAATAGATTAAGAATTCATCATTGTTTTTAGAAACGGGGTCTATAAAATATTGTCCATATTTCGGAGACAAAACCATTCCAAAAAAGCCATCTTTCCCTAAAGATAAATAAACCGTTTCTTCTCTGTGTTTGCGATTAACCCCTTTAAAAGATTTAATCATGGGGTATTTTAAAGATAATTCAGGGCCAAGAACTTGATGGATTTCAAGATCAAAAATCGCAATACTTCCGTCGGGATGAGGAAGTTCAATACTTTGTGATTTTAGAAAATATTCAGGGGTTTTGTTCAGCTTATAAGTATTGTATTCTCGCGGAGTTTCGTGAGATTTACTATAATCAGTCATATTCACAGCTTCCTCAGGAGTCAGGACCCATAATCCACGCTCCTGTGCAGCAGTATTTAAGCCGCAAAACACCAATAAAAATACGAGTAGATATCTTATCATGGAAACAAATATAATTAATTAAACGAGGTTTTTTAAAAACCCGTAACTTTGTAGCAATCAAAGACGGAACATTGGAGATTATTCATCATTCAAAGAACTTCCCTAAAGACCGAAAGAGTATTGTTACTATCGGTACTTTTGACGGGGTACATATTGGTCATCAAAAAATCATAAAAGACTTAGTTGCTAGCGCAAAAAATGAAGGTTTGTGTTCGGTGGTTTTTACTTTCTACCCACATCCAAGAATGGTTTTGAGCAAAAACTCTGATTTGAAACTAATTCAAAGCATTGAGGAACGTGCTGATCAATTAGCCCAAACCGGGCTAGACTATTTGATTATCCACCCTTTTGACAAAGAGTTTTCAAGAATGTCTGCATTTGAATTTGTGCGAGATGTTTTAGTCGAACAACTCCATGTTCAAAAGTTAATCATAGGTTATGATCACCATTTTGGAAAAAACAGAGAGGGCAACATTGACCAGCTTAGAGAATACAGTCATATTTTTGATTTTGAGGTAGAGGAAATACCTGCTCAGGACATTGACGATGTTTCTGTGAGTTCCACAAAAATCAGAACTGCACTTGAAGAAGGGGAAATAGAAAAAGCCAATAATTATTTAGGTCATGACTTTAGCTTGAGAGGAACAGTTATAAAAGGGAATCAAATTGGCAAAACTTTAGGGTTTCCAACGGCCAATCTCAATATCAACAACCCGCATAAACAACTTCCTAAACCGGGGGCTTATATTGTGAATTCGGTAATTAATGGAACACCTTATCCCGGAATGCTAAATATTGGTTTTAGACCCACAATTGACGGCAAAAAACAAAGTATTGAGGTTTATTTTGAAGGCCTAGATCAAGATTTATATGGAAAAGAAATTCGCCTTAACTTTAAACGGTTTTTAAGAGAAGAAATTCGATTTGAAAACCTTGAGAAATTAAAAGAACAACTACAAAAGGATCGTAATAATTTATTGAAGTATTTACGTTGATTTTTAATAAATTTGCATCCTATATTTAAAATAGTTTAAACATGTTACAAGTAGCATTTATCAGAGCAAATCAAGACCGCGTTGTTGAAGGGCTTAAAAAGCGAAACTTCGACCAAGCTGAACAGCTCGTGACTCAGGCCATCAAACTTGATGAATTGAGAAGAGAGACCCAAAACCAACTTGATAATATACTTGCCTCCTCGAATTCCTTATCTAAGGAAATTGGAATGTTGTTTAAATCTGGTGAAGTTCAAAAAGCCAATATTTTAAAAGAAAAAACTGCACAATTAAAGGAAGAGTCAAAAAGTCTTCAAGACCAATTACACGAAACGACTGACTCTTTGAACGAAGTTTTGTATCAAATACCTAATGTTCCCAATGAAATTGTACCTGCGGGAAGTACTGAAGAGGACAATGAAGTTGTATTTGAAAAAGGCAGCATACCTGAATTGACAGAAAAGGCAATTCCTCATTGGGAATTAGCCAAAAAATACGATATCATTGATTTTGAACTTGGAACTAAAATAGCAGGAGCAGGTTTTCCTGTTTACAAAGGTAAAGGTGCAAGACTGCAACGCGCTTTAATCAATTATTTCCTTGACAAGAATACAGCAGCAGGATACAGTGAAACTCAAGTACCCCATTTAGTAAATGAGGCCTCGGGATTCGGTACAGGCCAACTTCCAGACAAGGAGGGTCAGATGTATCATGTTACTGGTGACGATTTATATCTAATTCCTACAGCGGAAGTCCCGGTTACAAACATGTACAGAGATCTTATACTTAAATCTTCTGATTTACCTGTAAAACTAACGGCATACACGCCATGTTTTAGACGTGAAGCTGGGTCTTATGGTGCTCATGTGAGAGGACTTAATCGACTACATCAGTTTGATAAGGTCGAAATTGTTCGTATTGAAGAAGCAGAGAACTCTTATGAAGCTTTAGATGAAATGGTAAAACATGTAAAAAACATCTTAGATGAACTAAAATTACCATATAGAATTTTAAAGCTATGTGGAGGAGACATTGGGTTTACTTCAGCCTTGACCTATGATTTTGAAGTGTATTCAACTGCTCAAAAAAGATGGTTGGAAATATCTTCTGTTTCTAATTTTGAAACTTTTCAAGCAAACAGGCTCAAATTGAGATATAAAGATAAAGAGGGTAAAAAACATTTGGCTCATACGCTAAATGGTAGTTCTCTAGCCTTACCAAGAGTACTGGCAAGTATTTTAGAAAATTACCAAAAGGAAGAACATATTGAAATTCCAGAAGTTCTTAGAAGCTATACTGGATTTGATAAAATTTGATAATAAGGCCACCACATTGGTGGCCTTTTTTATTATCCGACTAATTCCTGACGTAATTGACTTTTATATTGATTCATTTCAAACAAAGCTTGAACATAGCCTTGAATGTTTCCATTTTGCATGAATTGCTTTGCTTTTTGTTTAGCTTGTTGATATTTATTTCTTAATTCCATTTCGTTTGGTTTTATATAAAGAAGACGGACGAAAACAGATAATGTTACAATCTTATATTTTTTTTAACACTTGCCCCACCGTATCTTTGTAAAAAAGAATCTCATGTATATTTATAATGTAACAGTCAATATTGACGCCAATGCTGAAGCAGAATTCGTGCTTTGGATGCAACAAACACACCTGCCAGCCATGTTACAAACCCGGAAATTCACCGAGGCAAAAATGACTTTAGTTCACGTAGAAGAAAATATAGAAGGACGCACCTACTCAACACAATATTCTTGTAATTCTAAAGAAGATTTGGAAGCCTATTTCAAGGAAGATGCAGATCAATTGCGAGAAGAAATGGATAAAAAATTTGCGGGTCGCTATGTTGCATTTCGTACAGAATTAGAAATCATTTTACACTATAAAGTCAAATCATGAGTGTTCGAGCCAAAAAACATTTAGGACAACATTTTTTAAAAGATGAAACTGTTGCAGAGAGAATTGCAGATTCTTTCTCATATGAAAGCTATGATGATGTATTAGAAATTGGCCCTGGAATGGGAGTACTTACTAAATATCTATTAAACAAACCCACTACAACTCATGTAGTAGAAATCGATTCGGAATCCGTTGCTTATCTTCACGCTCATTACATGAATTTAAGCCAGAGAATATATGAGGCGGATTTTTTAAAATCTAATCTCAAGGAACTCATGGGAAATAAACCTTTTGCTATTGCTGGAAACTTCCCTTATAATATTTCAACACAAATCGTTTTCAAAACAATTGAAAATCGAGAATTGATTCCTGAATTTGGGGGGATGTTTCAAAAAGAAGTGGCAGAGCGCATTGCAGAGGGGCCAGGGTCAAAAAAATACGGAATAACTTCGGTTTTGACTCAAGCATTTTACGATGTAGAATACTTATTTACAGTTCCACCACATGTATTTGACCCTCCTCCAAAAGTAGATTCTGGTGTCATTTTTATGAAACGAAAAGAGAAATTGAATTTGGAAGTGGATGAAAAACTTTTTTTTAGAATTGTCAAAATGAGTTTTAATACACGTAGAAAAACTTTGAGAAACAGCCTAAAATCTTTTGGCTTGGAAAAAGATATCACCAATAATGTTATCTTTGATTTAAGACCAGAACAATTAAGTGTAGAAGAGTTTATCTCTCTAACTAGATTGATTCAAGATCAATTATAGGTATGAACCAAGAATTAACCAAAGACTTATTTCGTCAAATCAAAGATTTGATAGATCAAAAAAATGCGACTGAGCTTGAGGCCATTCTACATGAATTGCATCCTGCTGATATAGCAGAGGTTTTGGATGATTTAGATTTGAAACAAGCGATTTACGTCATCAAGTTACTCGACTCTGAGGTTACTGCAGACATTCTAACTGAGCTTGATGAAGATACTCGAGAAAGGGTTTTACAAAACCTTTCTTCAAAGGAAATTGCAGAAGAAATTGATGAGCTAGACACTGATGACGCTGTGGATATTCTTTACGAGCTCTCAGAAAGTAAAAAGGCTGAAGTGATTGCTCATATTGAAGATGTCGAGCACGCAAAAGACATCGTAGAGTTGATGCGATTTGACCCAGATACCGCAGGGGGTCTAATGGGTAAAGAATTGGTCAAGGTAAATGAAAATTGGACCAATATGACTTGTGTCCGAGAAATGAGAAAACAAGCAGCAGAATTCGATCGAGTTCACACCATTTACGTAGTAGATGATCACGACGTTTTAAAGGGTCGCCTTTCCTTGAAAAGTCTATTAACCACTTCTACGAAAACTCCGGTAAAAGAAGTCTACAATCCAAAAATACACTCCGTACACATAAATGATTCTGATGAAGAGATCGCTCAAATCATGCAAAAATATGATCTTTTTGTTGTGCCAGTAGTGGATGAAATTGGTCGACTGGTGGGACAGATTACAATCGATGATGTTGTAGACATAATCAAAGATGAAGCAGAAAAAGATTATCAAATGGCGGCAGGTTTAACAGATGATGTTGAAGCCGACGATAATATATGGGAACTCACTAGGGCCCGTCTTCCTTGGCTGGTTTTGGGGCTTATTGGAGGTATGGGTGCAGCCTCTATTATGGGAGGTTTTGAAGATGCATTTGAAACGCATCCGGAATTATTTTTATTCACCCCTATGATTGCAGCTATGGGAGGAAATGTGGGGGTTCAATCATCAGCAATTATTGTACAATCCCTTGCCAACGGAAATCTAAAAGGCAATGTTTGGACTCGATTATTTAAAGAAATTTCTATGGCCCTGATCAGTTCCTTAGTGGTCAGTGGCTTGATTTATGGCTTCACACATTTTATACAAGGTCAACCTAATCAGGTCTCTTTTGTTGTCGCCTTTTCTTTGACTGTAGTAATTATTGTTGCAGCTTTAATAGGTACTTTCGTTCCATTAATTTTGGACAAAAGAGGCATAGATCCTGCGCTCGCTACTGGACCATTCATAACCACTTCAAATGATATTTTTGGGATATTCATCTATTTCTATATTGCAAAGATCATTTTAGGCTTTTAAATAAATCTAGTTTTTGGGCATAAAAAAAGGGTCTGTTTTTTCAAACAAGACCCCAATAATAAATCCTACCCCTAAGACTTACTAAAAACTTTTTCTTTTTTCATAGGGTCAATCTCCCATCAGATCCGACCTCCATTATCAAAATTAAATAACTTTTTGAATTTTACCCCAAAAATTACTTGCGTCTTTATGCAATTAGTCTATAACGCCCAATTCTTTGGCTTTCATTACCAAATCAATATTGTTCACGGCATTAAAAGACTCCCTTAGTTCAGCTAATCGATTGTCAATTGATCTTAAACTCAATTCCTTTCCCTTTTTATTAAAAATCAAACCTACCATATTAGCAATCTTATATTGTTTAGAAAGCTGTCTTAAAATTTCCAATGCTGTTTCATCAGTTTGAATATCAATAATTCTCCTGTTCATGATTTTTTGATGGACAGTTTGAGAATAGTATTTTTGATCTCTCAGCATTTTTGAAATTGCTCCATCGAATTCTTCAGGCGTGCATTCATGTTTTAAGATATAGGCATCAGGGTCTTGATTTCCTATGACATTAATCACCCTATTCGTTTCAGAATGCCCAGAAAGCACTGCTACTTTCGTTGCTTTACTGATTTTTTTAAGCTGATTAATCAGATCCTCTCCTTGTTTAAATTGAGCTTTAGAATTATTTTCAAAACTCAAATCCGTAAACACAACATCAAATGGGTCCATTTTCTGATTTGCATCTAATACCGCTTCATATGCTAAATCACAGTTTAAAAAAGATTGAACATTTTCATATCCTGCCCTTTTTAGCGAATCCACTATACCTTTTAGCAACATTTCATGGTCATCTACAACCAAAATTTTTATATTTTCTCTCTGCATTAGAGTTTAAATTTAACTTTTATAATACTACCTTGTCCTAATTCACTTTTTATTTCAATTTCACCATTCAAATCCTCAGCACGGCTTTTCATATTTTTAAGACCAATCCCTGAGGCATTGGATTCCGTGTCAAAACCTTTTCCGTTATCTTCAATAAGCAATTCTACTTTCCTTCCTTTTTTAGAAAGACTGATCTCAATTTGCGTGGCGTCTCCATGATTTGCTGCATTTCTAACCGATTCGACAACAATCAAATATATATTTTTTTTAACAAAAATGTCTACATCAACCCAATCTTCGGCATCAAAATTCACAAGCTTTAGCTTACATTTTGTTCCAAAATAATCTACCAATAAATTCTTAAAGGCTTCATCTAAATTCAAATCATCATCTGTCTTGGCTATATTATGAGACAAATTTCTAACCTTTGAACTCAAGGCTTTGAATCTTTTCATAAGACTCCCGTCTTCGATGTGATTCTGAATAAAAATTAACTCAGAAGCTAATTCATCATGAAGAGTTTTTGAAAACCCATCCCGTATAGCTTCAGTTTCTTGTAGTTTTCTAATTTTGAGATCCTTTAATTTAGAGCCCCATATTTTCCTAATGTACAAGATAATAACTATAGCCAAAGCTAGACCGATTAACGACAGTATTATAACCCCCAATTTTTCAGTCTGCTCTATTTCGAGCTCCAGTTTCATCGCTAAATTTTCTGCTTCCTTTTTTTCAGTTTCATAGGCCAAATGGGCAAAATCCTCAACTTGCTTAATATTTAACTCCTGTAAACTATCTCGCAGGTTTACATATTTTTCTTGGTAGGGACGGGAGTCTTCGATATTTGTAGAATAATGAGCCAAAAACTCAAAGGCTTTTAATCTTAAATAAAGCTCTTTCAATTCATAGGAGAGTTCTAAGGCCTGATTAGAATATTCGACCGCATTATCATAATCTTCAATTTCAGCATAGGTATTTGCTAGTCCAAAAACAGGATATACCAATCGTCTTGGTCGGTTTTTCGCTTTCCAATAAGCTATCAAATCCTTATAAATATCCAAAACCCTCTCGTCACGATCAATTCGCCATACCGTCTGAGCGTACATATAGGTATAACCCATATAGTAATCCTCTTCCTTGTTTTTTAAGGCTAATTCTCTAGCAACCTGAATGTAATTTTGCGAAGTCTGATGCTCTTCTTGATTCCAAAACAATACCGATAAAAGATAATTGATATGCATGATTTCCTTAGAATCATTTATTTCTTCCGCCAATTTAAGTGCTGACTGATATTGTTTTTCTGATAGTTCATAATTAAATAATTCGTTATAATTCTCTCCTAAATAAATCTGAAAATCTAAAACAAATTGTTGTTCGTTTTGTTCTTCAGCCTTTTTCAAGCCTAAAGTAAAGATTTTTTCAGCTTGAGTATTTAGTTTGTTGTTATAACAAATCAGACCATAATTTTTATAGTCATCCAAGGTCATAAGACTCCTGGCAGTCAGATTTTCATAAACGTTAGCGTAATACAAATACGTAGAATCAGCCACTTTTTCTTTATAAAAGTGTCTTGCTTTTTTTAAATCTTCCTCCGGACTATTTTGTGCATTCAGCAATCCACTGAAAAACAACACTAAAAGAGATACAGCAATTCTTTTCATCAAAAAAACCTAAGAAATTCTTAGGTTGGGTGATTTTAGTTTTAAAAAAAAATTAAGATTCTTTTTCTTCTTCGTCTTCTTCTGTTCCACCACCATTTCCACCATTTCCGCCACCACCACCAGGGCCGTCAGGCATCAAATACATGTTTTCTAAACTGTCTTCTTTATAAAAATTTTCCATTTTATTATAGGTTTGGTTATTGGGAAAGGAATTTATAGAAAAAAACTCGTTTTTACTATTTTTTTGGATGTATTCTAGGCTTTTTCTTGAAAATTTCGGAAAATATCCCATAAAAGTATACCTGTACTTACAGAAACATTTAAGGAATGTTTGGTTCCCAACTGAGGAATCTCAATGACCAAATCTGCTTGAGTTACAACTTCTTGTTGAACGCCTTTTACCTCATTTCCCATCACAATAGCATATCTTTTTGATTCATCAAATCGAACCTTATTTAAAAATACAGATTCATCTGCTTGCTCTATAGCTGCAACGACAACACCTTCTTTTTGCAATTCTTTGACCAGGCCTAGTGCATCCTCACGATATTCCCAGTCAACTGATTCAGTTGCACCTAGCGCAGTTTTATGAATATCTTTATGCGGAGGGCAAGCTGTAATTCCACATAGATAAATTTTTTCTATAAGAAAGGCATCTGAACTTCGAAAAACTGAACCGATATTATTTAAACTCCTAATATCATCTAAAATAACAATTAAAGGAGTCTTTTTGGTTCTTTTAAAGGTCTCCACATCAATTCGATCCAGCTCTTTATTTTTGAGTTTACGCATGCTTTTATATATTGCAGTTCATGGGTAAATTTACGTAAATTGCCTTACAAAAAAATTAGAAGCCTTGGCCAAATCATCAAAGAACAAAGTCTCTCCATTAATGCAACAATATAACAGCATTAAAACTAAGTATCCTGATGCTTTATTATTATTTCGAGTAGGAGATTTTTATGAGACTTTTGGTGAGGATGCCATCAAGGCGGCAAAAGTCCTTGGAATTATTCTCACCAAAAGAGGCGCAGGATCTGTTTCCGAAACAGAATTGGCTGGCTTTCCACATCATTCTCTAAACACTTATTTACCCAAGCTAGTAAAAGCAGGAATGAGAGTTGCCATTTGCGACCAATTGGAAGATCCCAAAAAAACAAAAAAACTTGTAAAGCGAGGGGTGACCGAATTAATTACCCCAGGAGTCTCGTTGAATGACGAGGTACTTCAAGCAAAAGTCAACAATTTTTTAGCGGCCCTACACTTCGGTAAAAAGGGAATTATAGGAGTCGCTTTTGCCGATATTTCAACTGGAGAATTTTACCTTACTCAAGGAAATAGAGATAGCATAGATAAGTTATTACAAAATTTTCAACCAAGTGAACTTCTTATTCAAAAGCAAAAGAAAGCACTTTTTCAAGAAGAGTTCACAAGTGACTATCATGAATTTTATTTAGAAGATTGGGTATTCAATATTGACTTTGCAGAGGAAATATTGCTCAACCATTTCGAATCCTCAAGTTTTAAAGGTTTCGGTATTGACAAAATGAATGAGGGGCTGCAAGCAGCTGGAGCAATCATGCATTATTTGTCCGAAACTCAACATAAAGACCTCGCCCATATCAGTAAGATCTCTAGAATTCATGAGTCCGATTTCATATGGATGGACCGCTTTACGATTAGAAATCTAGAATTATTTCAAGCTTCGAACCCCGGAGGGGTGGCCTTGATTGATGTTATCGACCGTACACTTTCCCCTATGGGAGGGCGAATGTTAAAACATTGGTTAGCACTTCCATTAGTAGACCAAACTCTCATCGAAGCGCGAAATAAAAAAGTCGGGCAATTTTTAAATCAAACTGAGTCTAGAGCCACCGTTAGATATCATTTAGAACAGCTATATGATTTGGAGCGCATGGTGTCCAAAATAGCCACCGCTAAGATTAGCCCAAGAGAATTGGTTCAGCTGAAGAATTCTTTAAAAGCAATTGAACCAATTAAAACGGCTCTAAAGGATAGTAATATTGCCTTAACTCAAGATTTTCCAAATCTCAAAGTTCTCGCCGATTATATAGAAAAACACATTCAGGAGCAAGCCCCTGTTTTAGTTTCCAAAGGAAATGTAATCGCTCAAGGAGTTAACTCTGAATTAGATGAGTTAAGAGGACTTGCAAACTCAGGAAAAGAATTTTTGGATCAAATGCTTGCTCGCGAATCAGAAGCCACAGGGATACCTTCTCTAAAAATTGCATTCAATAATGTTTTCGGCTACTATATTGAAGTAAGAAATACTCATAAAGATAAAGTCCCCGATCATTGGGTACGCAAACAGACCTTAGTCTCTGCAGAACGATATATATCCGAAGAATTAAAAACCTATGAGGAAAAGATATTAGGGGCCGAAGAGAAAATATCAAGTCTAGAATCTCAGATTTACAATGAGGTTATACAGGAACTTCACCGACACATCAACGCCCTTCAAAAAAGCGCAAACCTCATCGCTCAAATCGATGTTTTGTCAAGTTTTGCAGAATTAGCCGAGTCAAATAACTACATTAAACCTGCTCTAAATAAGGGCAATACACTCTTTATAAAAAACGGAAGGCACCCGGTAATTGAACGTCAGATGAAACCTGGTGAGGCCTATATCGCAAATGATGTAAATCTTGATCCTTCCTCACAACAAATAATCATGATTACCGGACCCAATATGTCCGGAAAATCTGCTATTCTAAGACAAACTGCTCTAATTGTCCTCCTTGCTCAAATAGGGTGCTTTGTTCCAGCTGAATCTGCTGAGATTGGAGTGGTAGATAAAATATTCACTCGTGTGGGCGCTTCGGATAATATTTCAGCTGGGGAATCTACTTTTATGGTTGAAATGAACGAGACGGCAAGTATATTAAACAATTTAAGCAAGAACAGCCTAATTCTGCTTGATGAGATTGGGCGAGGGACTTCCACCTATGATGGAATTTCAATTGCATGGGCCATAGCTGAATATTTACATGAACATCCTACTGGGGCCAAAACCCTATTTGCTACTCATTATCACGAACTCAATGAGATGTCAAAAGAATTCAATAGAATTAAAAACTTCAATGTAAGTGTAAAAGAGTTGACTGATAAAGTTATCTTCTTGAGGAAACTAATCCCTGGAGGATCAGAACACAGTTTTGGAATTCATGTTGCAAAATTAGCTGGAATGCCAAGCCCTGTACTTCATCGCGCCAAAAAAATGCTTAAAACGCTTGAAAAAAATCACAGCGGGAATAAGGTTGAAATATCGGCCAATGATGATTTACAATTGAGTTTTTTCCAATTAGATGATCCTTTATTGGAGGATCTACGAGATGAAATTTTGGGTACTGATCTCGATAGCCTTACTCCTATTGAAGCCTTAATGAAGTTGAATGAAATAAAAAGAATGATTCAAAAAAAATGATTGATAACTTAGAACAAGGTTTTTTTGGGATTGGGATTCAAAATGGAAAAACCCCCGAAAATTTGGGTGTGTTGTGGAGATCTGCTCAAAATATGGGTGCAAGTTTTATTTTTACTATCGGTAATCGGTATGAAAAGCAAGCTTCTGATACCCACAAGGCCGTAGGCGCCATGCCTTATTTTCATTATGATACTTTTGAAGATTTCTATGCTCATTTACCAAAAGGAGCTATGCTGGTTGGAGTTGAACTTGATGAAAGTGCAGTTGAATTAGAAACCTTTGTACACCCAAGACGTTGTGTTTACCTCCTTGGTGCAGAAGATCATGGAATGAGTAAACAAGCAATAGAGCGTTCTCATCACTTGGTTAAATTCAATACTAGACTATCGATAAACGTAGCTGTTGCCGGTTCCATTGTCATGTATGATCGAAATGCAAAAAACACATTTTCTACTTGAGTTTTTCTTCTATCTTTGTACTGTAAATTGATTCTATGTTTTTGTTTATCGGTGGTCCTGAAATTTTCGTAATCGTCCTTATAGTGGTGATGTTTTTTGGTGCGGATAAAATTCCTGAAATCGCTAGAGGGCTTGGAAAGGGAATGCGCCAAATTAAAGATGCGACTAATGAAATCAAAAAAGAAATCACTGAGAGCTCTGAGGGATCGGAATTAGGAGAAATGAAGAAAGAAATCGATTCCATTAAAGATGATATCGATGATATGACTGGACCTATCAAGAGACAGTTCTAGAAAGCGTCAATCCATCGCGAATAGGCAACAAAACAGTTTCTACTCGCGGATCTTCAACTATTTTTCTGTTGTAATCTAAAAGGGCTTTTGTCGATTTATCCTTAGGATCAAGCTGCTCGACCACCTTGCCGGACCACAGCACGTTATCAGAAAGAATAACCCCTCCCTTATTCATCATTGGAACCACCAAGTCAAAATAGGCCTGATAATTTTCTTTATCCGCATCTATAAAAACCAAATCAATCCCTTGATCCAACTCAGGAATCAATTCTAATGCATTTCCAATTCTAGATTCAATTTGATCTTTAAAATCACTTTTGTCAAAATATTTCTGAGCCAACCATTGAATTTCTTCATTGACATCTAATGTTATTAGTTTCCCTCCAGGAGCTAAACCTTCTGCCAAACAAAGTGCAGAATAACCCGTATAAGTTCCTATTTCCAAGATGTAATGTGGCCGCATCAATTTGGAAAGCATGGATAATACCCTCCCCTGATATGCACCTGAAACCATTCTTGGATTCAATATTTTCTGCCAAGTTTCGCGTTGCAAGTCAAATAAAATATCAGGTTCTTGCTCACTGTGAGCAATGGTGTAATCATCAATGTCTTGTGGTAAAAAATGCATGTACCAAAGTTAGCACTTTTTTGCAAGTTCTTTCTCTAATTCTTCTTTACGCTCCTCTGACATAAACAACTGTTCTTGGTGTTGACAGCGCTTGGGAAGCTCATCCAAGTTCTTTTGTATAAGTTTGGTGAGTTTTGCGTTATCTTTCGAATACTTTCGACAACTTTTACAAAACAACAGGTGTAATTCTAATTTCAGGCGTTGCCAGGATGTACAATCCTTATACTGTGATTTATCACATATCAAATTCGCCTCTTCACATTTAATCCTCATAATACCATTTTTCATTCATACAATTCTTCAACTGTACACGGGCACGATGTAAAAGCACCCAAACATTCGACGCACTAATTCCTAGTTCATTACAAATCTCCTCTGTCTCCATTTGGTAAATGGTTTTCATCTGAAAAACTTTCAGTTGATTTCCTTTCAAATCCATAATGCAACTTTGCAAAGCACTTGCTAATTCTTGGCGTTCAATATCAGCATCTCCCATCTCGAAAGCTTCTGTAACTCCACCGCCTTCAATCATCGCACGACGCTCTTCACTGAGCTTGTTCATTGGAGTTTCTAATTGAGCCTTTCGTGAATTAATTTTCCTGTAATGATCAACAATTTTTCTTTTAAAAATTGCCGTTAACCAGGTCTTCTCAGTAGATTGGCCTTTGAAATTCTTTGCTGATTTAATGGCTGATAAAAAAGTTTCCTGAACCAAATCTTCAACAATAATTGGATCACTCACTCTACTAATACCATAATTAAACAAGAAATCCGCATAGCGTTTCACCCAAAAATTTGGTTCTAAACCGTTAATACTTTTCTGCTCTTCCAATGTTAACATGCGTCTTTGGTCTACTTTGACTCAAGAGCCTTACAAGTATTCCGTTTTCTTACATCAATAATATAAACAATTTTCCAAACCCCCTCATATCTAACCATTTGAAATGAGTTAGAACCACAATGAGAAAAACTTCCATTGTAATAAAACTCATAAGGAGTCCATACACTAGCTAAATTCCCATCCACTTGGATGTTGTATGAAAGTAATTTTTCCTGATACACATCTTCAGGATTTTTAGAAGCAACTCCCAACAGGAATTGACCACGATCCATTCGTCGGCTTTGCTCCACACCTTGCTTGTCTTTAAAAGCAGTTTCCATTATAATGTTACTCGAAATGGTCTGAGCCACAAGCGTTGAATCACCCGACTCTAAGCCCTTAAAAAAGAGCGCAATTTGATTTTTAATTTCAGTCTCTTGGGCTGATAGAGTTTGAAACCCAAGAATAAATACAAGTAAGATCAGTCTTTTCATTTGAAGTCTTTTTTACTAAGCTAATAAATTCCGTAAATTTGATATACTAAAACTAAAACGAATGTCGGTAGCAAAAAAAGATTATAAAAAAATCACCACCAACTCAATTATAGAAATGAAGACACATGGACAAAAAATATCCATGTTAACGGCATACGATTATACCATGGCAAAAATCATTGACCATGCAGGAATTGATGTAATCTTGGTCGGAGATTCTGCATCGAATGTAATGGCGGGGCATGAAACGACCTTACCGATAACTCTTGACCAGATGATCTATCACGCCTCTTCTGTTGTACGAGGAGTGGATCGAAGTCTTGTTGTCGTTGATTTGCCTTTTGGTAGTTATCAATCTGATCCCAAAGAGGCTTTGCGCTCTGCGATACGAATCATGAAAGAATCTGGAGGTCATGCAGTGAAAATGGAAGGGGGAAGTGAAATAAAAAAATCTATATCTCGAATTTTAGGTGCTGGGATTCCGGTAATGGGTCATTTGGGATTAACTCCTCAGTCCATATATAAATTTGGAACCTATACCGTGAGAGCCAAAGAAGAAGCTGAAGCAAATAAATTAAAACAAGACGCTTTGTTGTTGCAAAAACTGGGGTGTTTTGCCGTGGTTTTGGAAAAAGTTCCTGCTAAATTAGCTCAAGAAGTTGCACAATCTCTTGACATCCCGGTAATCGGGATTGGAGCAGGACCTGGAGTAGATGGTCAGGTTCTCGTTACTCACGACATGGTGGGAATGACTCACGAATTTAACCCGAGATTTTTGAGACGCTATTTGAATTTATACGAGGAGATGGGTAATGCTTTCAAACAATATAATGAGGACGTGAAATCCAAAGATTTTCCAAACGAAAAAGAACAGTATTAATGAGAGTTCTGCATGTCGATAGTAATCATGATGCATTAGCTCAAGGCCTGAGTGAATTGGGTTGTATAAATGATTTTGACTTCGAAAGTTCTCGTGAGGAAATCATGGAGAAAATGGCAGATTATGAAGGCTTGATTATTCGTTCAAGATTTACTATTGATAAAGAATTTATAGATGCTTCGCCCAATCTCAAATTTATTGGTAGAGTTGGAGCAGGACTTGAAAATATTTATTTGGACTATGCCGAGGCTAAGGGAATAATTCCTGTGGCGGCGCCCGAAGGGAACCGAGGAGCGGTCGGCGAGCATAGTTTAGGAATGTTATTAAATCTATTTAATCGAATTAATCTCGCCGATCGTGAAGTCCGCCAAGGACTTTGGCGCCGTGAAGCTAATCGTGGGGTGGAACTCGACGGAAAATGTGTAGGTTTAATAGGGTATGGAAATATGGGTAAGTCTTTTGCGAAAAGACTAAGAGGCTTTGATTGCGAGGTTATTTTTTATGATTTGAACAAAGAACAAGCGGACCAAAATGCCACTTTTGTAAGTCTAGAAGATCTTCAAAAAAAAGCAGACGTTATCTCAATTCACACCCCTCAAACTCCTCTAACTAAGGGAATGATTGACAAGAGCTTTTTGGAGGCCTGCAAAAAAAACATCTACTTAATTAATACCGCTAGAGGTTCTGCTGTTAAAACTGCAGACCTAGTTGATGCGCTAGAATCTGGAAAAATACTCGGTGCAGGATTGGATGTATTGGAGTACGAAAAAAAATCATTTGAAGATTTTTTTAAAGACCGTGAGATTCCTGATGACTTTAAAAAACTAATTGCTTCAGATCGTGTTATCTTATCTCCGCATGTCGCTGGTTGGACCATAGAGTCCAAATTCAAACTTGCTCAAACAATTGTAGACAAGGTGGCCACCCTGTTTTTCGATAAAACTTCAGAGATTGAAGACAATGATTCTGGAGTTACTGGCATTGGAGGTTTATTTTTTAAGGCTATTGACCCCGATGCTCTTAAGCAGTGGTATCGAGATGCATTAAACTTTAACATAGATCAGTGGGGAGCTACTTTCTGGTGGGAAGACAAGCAAGGCAAACCTGCTTCCACTCAATGGTCTGTTTTTAAAAGTGACAATACCTATATGCTTCCTTCAAAGAAGGACTTTATGTTTAATTATCGCGTAGCAAACTTAGAGGCCACGCTTGCACATTTAAAAACTATGGAGATTCACCCCTTGGAACCTACTCAAGAATTCAATTATGGAAAATTTTCATGGATAATGGATCCAGAGGGAAATAAAATTGAGCTTTGGGAAGCAAATGATCTTGCTTTCATTTAGGCAGGACTACTAATTGATAAGCTTCATCATTTCTTTGTTTTACAAGGACCTCGTGTATGGCTTCAAATTCTGATAAATCCGCCAGTTCAGAATGCCTTACAGTGATTAAGTTTAATCCCTTTTTGATTTGTAATTTGTATTGATTGAACATGGCTTGGTTGAAAGCCTCGATTTGATGGTATTTATCTGTTACACAAACCACAAATTCCAATGCTGAATTTTGAATCAAATTAACCTTTAGTTTATGGCGGTGTAATTCCTCAAAAATATGTCTAATATTATCTTCTACAATAAAAGAAAAGTCACGAGCAGATATAGAAATAAGCACTTGGTTTTGTTTTAAAATAAAACAGGGAACCTCAGGAGACAGGTCTTGATTTTTTTGAATTAATGTCCCTTGGCTCATCGGGTTCAAAAAGGATTTCACCATTAATGGGATTCCTTTATTCTCTAAAGGTTTTAAAGTTTTCGGGTGAATAACAGAGGCTCCGTAAAAAGCCATTTCAATAGCTTCAGCATATGATATTTTTTCCAACAAGGTAGTCTTTTCAAAATGTCTTGGATCAGCATTAAGCACCCCGTCTACGTCCTTCCAAATCACGAGTGCCTCCATGTTTAAGCAATAGGCAATAATTGCAGCAGAATAATCCGACCCTTCTCTTCCAAGGGTGGTAGTTAACCCATTTTCGGATCCCCCAACGAAGCCTTGGGTAACGTATCTTCCTTGATGGTGAATATTTTCGTTAATAAGTACTTCACTAAGCTCCCAATCTACATGGGCCTCTCTGTAAAACTCATCGGTTCGAATCATCCTTCGTGCATCTTTCCACTGATATTCAAGTCCTTTTTCATTCAAAAAAGCAGTCACAATCTGTGTTGAAATCAATTCTCCATAAGGCACGATTTGATCGTATAAAAAGTCATAATTCGCATCTTGGAATCGTAACATTAAGTCCCTTAACTCATTAATTCGGGAAAGGAATTCTTCAAATATAACGTGGTTTTCCTCAAAAAGATCAGAAAGTATTTCAAGGTGGTAGGAGGTAATAATTTCCAATTTTTCTTCCCTTAGAGTAACATCGAACCTTGAATTAACATAAGTCTCAAAGGCATTGGTCATTTTACCCATTGCGCTAATAACCAAAATCAGGTTCTTCTCCTTTCGAACAATATCGGTCAGAATTCTAACCCCATCTGCACTTGCTACCGAAGCACCTCCAAACTTATAAACTTTCATTATTTATTTAAAAAAGATTTCAGGGAATCAAAAGACATTTGAGCGGTATCCCAATCACGAAGGACTTTAGCTCCAGTAGATTCATAAAACTTAATCGCTGGTTCATTCCAATCTAACACATTCCATTCAACACGTTTCACTCCTTGTGACCAAGCTTCTTCCATAACAGCAGAATACAGTGCCTTACCTAGTCCTTTTCCACGGTATGCTTCTTGGACAATAAGGTCTTCCAAATGCACGGTTTTTCCCTTCCAAGTTGAATAGCGATTATAAAAAATTGCAGCTCCTCTAATTGTTGATTCAACTTCTGCTACAAAACAGGAAAAAAGTGGCGGATTTGAAAATCCATCTCGAATCAGATCTTCCGCAGAAATGGCCACTTCATTAGCTTCTTTCTCGTAAAAAGCCAATTCTTTAATTAATTCTAAAACAAAAACCATGTCTTTTGCTTCAGATTTACGTATTTGATAATTCACGTGATTATGGTTTCGAACAAATTTACGATATTTGAGTCAAACATTACCTAAGCAAACTCATGTCAACATCAAATCAAACACTCGGTGAATTTATCATCGAGAATCAAAAGCATTTTAAGTACACCACAGGTGAACTTTCACGATTAATCAACTCCATTAGACTTGCCGCAAAAATTGTCAATCACGAAGTGAACAAAGCAGGACTTGTCGATATTCTAGGAGCTGCAGGAGACACAAATATTCAAGGAGAAGATCAACAAAAGCTTGACATTTATGCCAATGAAGTGTTTATGCAGGCCATGATTAAACGAGAAATTGTTTGTGGAATTGCCTCAGAGGAAGAGGATGACTTCGTAAGTATTAATGGAAGAAATGCCACAAATCAAAATAAGTACGTGGTTCTAATTGACCCTTTAGATGGCTCATCAAATATCGATGTCAATGTTTCTGTAGGGACCATTTTTTCAATCTATCGTCGGGTGAGCCCAGTTGGGACTCCAGTGACAAAAGAAGACTTCCTCCAAAAGGGATCGGAGCAAGTTGGAGCGGGCTACATTATTTATGGGACTTCGACCATGTTAGTATATACCACCGGTTATGGGGTGAATGGATTTACTTTAAATCCAGCAATTGGAACATTTTATCTTTCCCATCCTAAGATGCAATTCCCTGAAACAGGCTCTATATATTCTATTAATGAAGGGTATTATTCTCATTTCCCTCAAGGAGTGAAGGATTATCTTAAGTACTGTCAAGAAGAAAAAGAAGACCGTCCTTATAAAGCGAGATACATTGGGTCTTTAGTTTCTGACTTTCATAGGAATATGATTAAAGGAGGAATCTATATTTACCCAACAAGCTCAAAAGCACCAAATGGTAAATTAAGATTGTTATATGAATGCAATCCTATGGCTTTTCTCGCAGAGCAAGCAGGTGGAATTGCTTCAGATGGTTTTAACAGAATTATGGATATTCAACCTACAGAACTTCATCAAAGAGTTCCATTATTTTGTGGAAGTAAGAAAATGGTGGAAAAGGCTGAGGAGTTTATGAATAAATATAAATAGTTCAAATATTAAGATAAGTATAATTGATATCGTCTACATTGTCTGTTCATATGTTTAGGCGTATATTTACAATATCATTAACTAATAAATTTGTATTATGGCATTTGAATTACCAAAATTACCATACGCATACGACGCTTTAGAGCCTTCTATCGACGCTCGTACAATGGAAATACACCACAGCAAGCATCATGCAGGATATACTGCAAAACTAAATGCTGCTATTGAAGGAACTGACTTAGAAGGAAAGTCTATCGAAGATATTTTAACTGGACTTGATATGTCTAATGGAGCAGTTAGAAATAACGGTGGAGGATATTACAACCACAATTTATTTTGGGTAGTAATGGGACCAAATGGTGGTGGTCAACCAACAGGTGATTTAGCCGCTGCAATTGATGCAGAATTTGGATCTTTCGAAGCTTTTAAAGATGCTTTTGCTAAAGCAGCAGCAACTCAGTTTGGTTCAGGATGGGCATGGCTTTGTGTTCACAAAGGTGGAGCGGTTAAAGTTTGTTCAACTCCGAATCAAGATAATCCATTAATGCCTGGTGTAGGTTGTGAGGGAACTCCAATCTTAGGTTTGGATGTATGGGAACATGCTTACTACTTGAATTATCAAAACAGAAGACCTGATTATATTGATGCTTTTTTCAATGTAATTAATTGGGATGTTGTTTCTGAAAAGTACAACGCAAATAAATAAAACTAAAAATCCCCACCTTGCAGGTGGGGATTTTTTTTTAATAAGCTCTTTTATCGTTTCCTTCAACAAAATTTATGAAGGCTTCATTGACTACTCTATGACCACCGGGTGTTGGAAAATCTCCTGTGAAATACCAATCTCCTAAATTATCAGGACAGGCTTTGTGAAGATCATCAACGCTTTGATATATCACCTCAACGGTTGATTTAATCCCATCAGTCTTCAACATTTCAGCAATTTTATCCGAAATTTCCTCATCTGAAAATGGCTCGAACAAAGCTTTTACATAATTCACAATTTCTTCATCACTCTTTGAACGCTGTGCAATACATCTCTTATAAATTTCTTGAACAACATATTCCTCCCCTCTATCTTTAAGTAGACTCAGGGCGGCTTTAAATGCAATAAATTTATCAATATTAGACATATCAATCCCGTAACAATCAGGATATCTAATTTGAGGTGCCGAAGAAACAATTATAATTTTCTTCGGATTAAGACGATCTAAGATTCGAATAATACTTTTTTTCAAAGTTGTCCCTCGAACAATACTATCATCAATAATGACCAAATTATCTGTCGGTTTAACAGCTCCATAAGTAATATCATAAACATGCTCAACCAAGTCATCTCTCGAGCTATCATCTGTGATAAAGGTTCTGAGTTTAGCATCCTTAATTGCAATTTTCTCAAAACGCGGTCTTTCAGACAAAATACGAGTAACCTCTTCTTTGGATAATTCTCGCTGTCCACCTAACAATTTTTCTGTTTTTTGCTGATTCAAATAATCCTCAGCTGCCTCCATCATTCCATAGAAAGAAGTTTCAGCAGTATTGGGAATATAGGAGAAAACTGTATTGGAAATATCTCCGTCAATTTTCTCAAGAACTTTTGGAAAAACAAGCTTTCCCAATTCTTTTCTTTCTTTATAAATATCAGCATCAGAGCCTCTAGAGAAATAAATTCGTTCAAATGAACAAGCTTTATTTTCTCTTTGTTCCAGTACCGGCTTAACAGTAGTTTTACCGCTCTTTTTAATGATTAGAGCATTCCCTCTAGGAAGTTCTTTTACCTCTTCAATAGGAACATTAAAAGCCGTTTGAATAACCGGGCGCTCAGAAGCGACAACCACAACCTCATCATCTTTATAGTAGAAAGCTGGACGGATTCCTGAAGGATCTCTTAAAACAAAAGCATCACCCGAACCAATCATTCCTGCCATGGCATAACCTCCATCAAAATTCTTTGAGGCTCTTTTTAAAATATTTTGAACATCTAAACGCTCTGCAATCAGTGGTGAAGCATCTTTTTTAGATACTCCTTGTTGCTTTAATTCAGCATAAATTCTCTCTACCTCATCATCGAGAAAGTGACCAATTTTTTCCATGACTGTCACGGTATCAGTATTTTCTTTCGGATGCTGACCTATGTCGATTAATTCCTGAACTAAATCTTTAACATTAGTCATATTAAAGTTCCCAGCACAAATAAGATTCTTGTGTTGCCAGTTACTTTGTCTCAAAAAAGGATGTACGTGTTCGATACTATTTCCCCCAAAAGTTCCATAGCGCACATGTCCTAAATACATATTTCCTAAATACGGGGTGTTTTCAACCAACCAATCCATGTTATCGGCTTGTGCATCTTTTTGATTAACTACCCCATTAATTCGGTCATTAATCTGCCCAAACACATCTTGAATGGGTTGTGTTTTGTTCGAACGAACTCTAGAAATATACCTTGTCCCGGGAGAAACATCGTATTTTACGGATGCAAAACCAGCTCCATCTTGACCCCGATTGTGCTGTTTTTCCATAAGCAGATACATCTTATTGATTCCATAGAACGCCGTACCATATTTTTCCTTGTAATATTCAAGGGGCTTTAGCAGTCTGACTAAAGCGATTCCACATTCATGCTTAATTGCATCACTCATAATTAAGAATTAAGTTCTATATCGAATTGAGTTAAATCTTTAAATTGTTTTAAACGGGCAGCTACCTCCTCAGGCTTCAATGCTACCATACGTTCAGTTCCAAATTTTTCAACACAAAAAGAAGCCAAATTCGACCCCTGTATTACAGCATTTTTCATGTTTTCAAATGAAAGATTTGCGGTTTTTGCTAAATACCCAGAAAATCCTCCAGCAAAAGTATCTCCTGCCCCTGTTGGGTCAAATACTTCTTCCAATGGCAATGCAGGTGCAAAAAACACTTGCCCTTCATGAAACAACAATGCGCCGTGTTCTCCTTTTTTGATGACCACGTATTCCGGACCCATCTCATGAATTTTCTGAGCGGCCTTGACCAAGGAATATTCTCCACTCAACTGTCTTGCCTCCTCATCATTAATGGTAATAACATTAACTTTAGAGATGACCTTCATCAAATCCTCAAGTGCATTATCCATCCAAAAATTCATGGTATCTAATATAGCTAATTTAGGTTTTTCTGTCATCTGATTTAAAACAGAAAGTTGAACCAAAGGATGAAGGTTTCCTAACATAACCACCTCAGCATTTTTAAAATGCTCAGGAACTACAGGGTTAAAATCAGCTAAAACATTTAATTCAGTTGCTAAAGTATCTCTTGAGTTTAGGTCATTATGATATTTTCCAGACCAGAAAAATGTCTTTCCTTCAGGGATAATTTCAATTCCTGAAACGTCAACACCACGGTTGCTCAATAAATCCAAATACTCTTGTGGAAAATCTCCACCTACAACAGAAACTACTGCCGATTTCACTCCGAAATTCGAGGCGGAAAGTCCAATAAATGTCCCTGCTCCACCTAATATCTTATCAGTTTTACCAAATGGGGTTTCAATCGCGTCAAAAGCCACGGTACCCACGATCAATAATTTATTCATAATCTTGTGATTCGCTCAAATTGAATTAACTTTGCAAAAATAAGTTTAAAATATGACTATCAAAGCAATACAGGAAGAAATAATTGATGAGTTCGCTATGTTCGATGATTGGATGGAGCGCTATGAGTATTTGATAGAATTAGGGCGATCTCTTCCTCTTATAAATCCTGAGTATAAAACAGATGACAACATTATAAAAGGCTGTCAATCTAAGGTTTGGATACACTCAGATTTGGAGGCTGATAAAATAAATTTTACAGCTGACTCTGACGCGATACTAACGAAAGGAATGGTAGCGCTTTTGTTGAGAGTTTTCTCTGATCAGAAGCCAGATGATATTTTGAATGCCAACATGGATTTCATAGATGAAATCGGATTAAAAGAGCACCTTTCACCGACCCGAGCAAACGGTTTGGTTTCTATGATTAAACAAATTAAATTGTATGCTTTGGCATATAGAGCAAAAACAAACTAAGACTATGAATGAACAAGAAGTACAAGATTTAGGAGACAAAATAGTAGTAGCATTAAAAACCATTTTCGACCCAGAAATCCCTGTGGATATCTATGAATTGGGTTTAATTTACGATGTGATGGTTAATGAAAACCAAGAAGCAAAAATATTGATGACTTTGACTTCACCAAATTGCCCTGTGGCCGAAACACTTCCTATGGAAGTTGAGGAAAAAGTGAAGGGTTTAGAGGAAATTAAAGATGCCGAAGTTGAATTAACTTTTGACCCTGCTTGGTCTCAAGACATGATGAGCGAAGAAGCTAAATTAGAATTAGGATTTCTATAATGATTGAAAATAAAGTTGCAAAAAGTCCTCTAATCACAATTGATTTAGAGGACTTTTACCCTAAAAACCCACGTGTTCAACTCGATATTAGCCCTTGGCTATTTCAAGGAATGATTTTGCGTGAAAAAGAATTCCGGGCTTTTTTAGAAGAAGTTAACTGGAGTGATTATCAAGGTCAATTCGTGGCTTTGTATTGTAGTGAAGATGCAATTATTCCTGCTTGGGCTTATTTGTTATTGAGTACAAAACTAACTCCCTATGCGAAGAAAATAGTTGTTGGAAGTTTAGATCTGTTAGAAGATTATATTTTCCAAGATATCATCAATGAAATGGATGTTGAACAATTTAGAGATCGTCCAGTAATTATCAAGGGATGCGCAAAAGTCGATATCCCTGAATCTGCCTACACCAATTTAATTTCAAAAATACACCCTGTTGTCAAGTCTCTAATGTTTGGAGAGGCTTGTTCAACTGTGCCACTCTATAAAAGAAAAAAATAACCATGAAAAACCTAACCATAACTTCTTTATTTCTGTGCCTAAGTTTAAGTCTCTTCGCTCAAGGTCAAGACCAAGAAAAGGAGAAATTGGGCTGGAGCTCAGAAGGGAAATTTACTTTTTTAATTAATCAATCTGCTTTTTCAAATTGGATCGCAGGTGGTGAAAACTCTGTTGCTGGAAATGCGAATATTAATTATTCAGTAAATTACAAAAGCGAAACATGGTCTTGGGAAAACAGATTGCAGGCTTCTTATGGTTTGACTCAAAATGAGACTAGTGATTATGTGAAAAAGACCGATGATCAACTGAATTATTACAGTTTAGTCAACCTTGCGGGAGAACGCAAATTGAAATGGTCATTTCTCACTCAATTCAAGACTCAATTCTCGGATGGTTACAATTATTATGATGATGAAAATGGTGCCGAGCAGAGAGATGTAGAAACTAAATTTATGTCACCTGGATATTTGAATTTTGGACCGGGTCTTTTGGTAGACAGTGTTAAGAACTTAAGCTTAAACGTCTCTCCTGCGACCGTAAAGATGACTTTTGTCAATTCAGAATTTACCTCAGGGGCCGACTATGAAGACGGTAGTTATTTTGGGGTTGCCACAGGTAAATCTATGAGATTTGAGTTTGGTTTCAATGCTGCAGCAACTTACAAAGTTACTCTAATGGAAAATGTGAGTATGGAAAACCTGGTAAATCTCTACTCAAACTACCTTGAGGATCCTCAAAATATCGACATAGATTACACCATGAATCTCGTGATGAAAATTAATGATTTACTTTCTACAAATTTGACCTTTCAAACCATTTATGACGATAATGCATTTGAAGGATTTCAAATTAGAGAAGTTCTTGGATTGGGTCTTAACGCAAGTTTTTAAACCTCAGATTCATCCACGTCGTATTCTTGATATAAGAAATCATTGTATGGGAATCTCTGTATATGAATCTTCCTTACCTCATTGTAAACCTTACGACGGAAATCTTCAATATTGTCTTTGTTTAATGCAGACATGAAAACGCATTGATTACCTAATCGTGCCATCCATGTTTGTTCCAATTCTTCAAGACTGTAGTGGATTTCTGTTCGCTCTGTGACTAAGTCATCTTTTGCCAAATGCTCTGGCTGATAAGCATCAATTTTGTTAAAAACCACAATTGTTGGCTTATCATTTGACTTAATTTCGCCAAGAATTTTATTCACCGAATCCATATGATCCTCGAAAGTACCGTGAGAAATATCTACAACATGAAGCAGCAAATCAGCTTCTCTTACCTCATCCAAAGTAGATTTAAAAGATTCGACCAATTGAGTAGGTAACTTCCTGATGAAACCTACGGTATCTGTTAACAAAAATGGAATGTTTTTTATCACAACTTTCCTCACAGTTGTATCTAAAGTTGCAAAGAGTTTGTTTTCTGCAAAAACATCACTTTTGGAGATGAGATTCATCAAAGTAGATTTACCAACATTCGTGTATCCTACCAATGCAACTCTCACCATTTTACCTCTATTCTTTCTTTGAATCGCCATCTGTTTATCGATAGTCGCTAATTTCTTTTTCAACAGAGTAATCTTATCTCTTACTATCCTTCTATCGGTTTCTATTTCCGTTTCCCCAGGACCTCTCATACCAATTCCCCCTTTTTGTTTATCAAGGTGAGTCCACAGACGTGTTAATCTTGGGAGCATGTATTGACATTGTGCTAATTCTACTTGTGTGCGAGCGTATGAAGTTTGAGCTCTTTGAGCAAAAATATCTAGAATTAAATTTGTCCGATCCAGGATTTTTATATCTAAAATTTTCTCAACATTTCTCAATTGAGCAGGGCTTAATTCATCATCAAAAATAGCCGTGCCGATATCATGAGAATCAATGTATTGTTTCACCTCTTCCAACTTCCCTGTACCAATAAAGGTTTTTGGGTGAGGATGCTCTAATTTCTGAGTAAATCGTTTTACAGCAACTCCTCCGGCAGTAGATGTCAAAAACTCTAATTCATCAAGGTATTCAGTGGCTTTATCCTCATCTTGTAATTGAGTAATTACGCCTACCAAAACCACTTTTTCCGAGCTAATTTTCTTCTGTTCAATCATAATGCAAAGTTATGAATATTTACGGGTTATTTTCACTATTTTTAACCATGTCCCAAACACTAAATATCGCCTTCTATAATTTGGATAATTTATTTGATCCATTCGAGGCTTCTCATACTCTTGATTACGACTTTACTCCAAAAGGAAAGAAAAAATGGGGCGCCTATCGCTACCAACAAAAGTTGTACAAAATCAGCAGAACAATTCAAGAAATTCATCAAGATCAAGAACTTCTTTTTTGTGGAATTGCAGAAGTAGAAACGGGACAAGTAATTTCGGATTTATTAGAACAAGCTCCCGTACAAGACTTGGATTTGGGATTTGTCCATTTTGATTCTCCAGACACAAGGGGAATTGATGTTGGATTAATTTATAACCAAGCCCTTTTTGAATTGAGAGAAACATTTACCCACACAGTTGAACTCAAAACCCCGCGAGAAGTAATTTATTCAAGAGATATTCTTGAAATTAGCGGGAAAATTGGAGATTCACCGGTGCGTGTATTTGTTAACCATTGGCCTTCTCATCGCAGAAGACTCAATAAAAATTTGAGAACCCAAGCCTCTTTTGTACTTGAACAAGCAATATCCCAAAACCTTCAACCAGAGGAATTGATTATTGTAATGGGGGATTTCAATGATAATCCTGATTCAGAATATTTAAAATTTTTAGAAAAGCTAAATTTCAAGAACACTAGCGCAGAGCTATTAACAAGTGACCAAGGAACTACCAAACATCTTCGAAACTGGTTACTTTTTGACCAAATATTTTTAAGTTCAGGGTTTTATAAGCAAGGAGATTGGCAATTTGATTCTAGTAGGGTTTTTAATGAAGATTTTTTAATTGATCCCACAGGAAGAAACAAGAAACAACCTTTTAGAACCTTTATCGGGAAAAATTATATCGGTGGCCAATCAGATCATTTTCCGATTTTGACAAAAATCAAAAAGACCTGAGTCCTAGCGAAACTCAAGTCTTTTATCCCCATCTAACTAAAACTATCTTTACTAACTTTCAGAAGGCTTAATTTTAACCTTCATTGTATAGGTTTTATTTTTAACTCCGTCCGTTTTTTTCACAGACTTATAATTTAATCTCGCTTTAATAAAGTCTTCAGCTGATTCATCTTTTGAAACAACTCTCAAAACAACAATTTCATCGTGATCTGTAACCATAAAGGTTAATCTTGCTTCGATATTTTCCTCTATTACTAGATTGTGCTCCCCAAGATATTTATCTACTTGAGTTTGTAACTTAGTTTCAACGCTTGTTGGATTGGTTGGGTTCATAGCGACAGCACTAACACTAACTAACAACCCTAGAATAAATAATTTGAAATTTCTCATGACTAATTGATTTTTTGATTTTCTGATTAACTCTACTTTTAAGACGCAGGAGGAAACAATATGTTTCAACAAATACCTGACTTTAATAAAGATTTAACAACCTTATTTTACTTTGCTGGTTTCAGCTTCACCTTCATGGTGTAGGTTTTGTCCTTTGCCTCGGCAACATCTTCAACATCCTTATAATTTAATTTTGATTTAATGAAACTCTCTGCTGAAGCATCTTTTGAAACGACACGAAGTACAACAATTTCATTATGCGCAGTAACCATAAAGGTTAACCTTGCTGTCACATCACTATAGATATCTAATTCATGTTGACCAAGATGATTATCTATTTGATTTTGAAGTTTTGACTCTACGGTCATTGGCTTGGTTGGATCTGCGGCATAGGCACCTGCTGTAATAAGCAGTCCTAATACCAATAATTTAAAATTTCTCATGACTAATTGATTTTTGATTAACTCTATATAACAGACGCTCAATCAATTAAAGATGTTGCAAGGACAAATACCATTTAATAAACGTTTAACAGAATCACAAAAGACCAAATTCACTAGTAAAGCCACATCCTCACTATGAAAAGTCTTGTTACAAGAAATTTTATTCTAACAGTTTTTAACTAAACTCATTTTCAATTATTAACATTATTTAAACAAAAAAACCCGCTAAAAAGCGGGTTTCAATACTTTATTTAAAACTTATTCAGCTTTAAACGTCACGTGCATGGTGTATAATTTCTTTTGAACTCCATCAATACCTTCAACAGCTTGATAATTCAAAGTACTCTTAATAAATTTCTCAACATCCTCATCTTCAGTTTGCACATCAACTACTAAAAGTTCATTCTTTTGAGTAACTGCAAAAACGATTCGAGCGTCAACATCTTTGGATAAATCATTGTTGTAATTCTCCAATAAACCATCTACTTTTTCCTGCAAAGCCTTTGTTGGCTCAACTGGTGTATTAGCAGCGTTTACTCCTGAAACAAGTCCTACTAACAACATTACGAATAAAGCAAATCTTTTCATTTTTTGTGATTTAATTGTATTATTTAGTTTACGTCTATTTGACTCTGCAAATTTCGTTATAAATGTTAATTGTCAATGAGTTATAATTACACATTAACAAATATTTAGCTATGATTTAAGTTTTATTTTGGTTTTAAAACTGCCAAGGATCTGCGTCTTCTGGAATACGTGCATCTTCTTTTATTACCCATTGATTATTTATCCATTTAACGATTGCATCTTGATAAATCCAGTCCTCGGTTTCAGCATCACCACCTATCCGCCCGTAGCTATGAATTTCATCACCATTTTCATTTATTAGCTGATAAACATCGTCACCGTTTCCCGATATATAAGAGCTGGTTAAATCCGCCTTTTTATTAAAATATTTATCAAAACCAACATTA
This sequence comes from Flavobacteriaceae bacterium, assembly GCA_049606855.1. GTDB lineage: Bacteria > Bacteroidota > Bacteroidia > Flavobacteriales > Flavobacteriaceae > JBELHR01. Next base: position 182,115 of record JBMYVY010000002.1, read on the forward strand.
GCTATAATTACTGACTCCAGTGAACCAATCGCTAAATCATTCAAAAGTAAGCCAGCTCCTGAGGGGCTTTGATTGGCATTTATAAATTTCAGAATTTTCCAATGAGACAAATTTACCTGATAATCAGAAAAATTAGTAAGCTCAATATATCTTGCACTATGATCATTTATGGGGTCTGCAACCTCTGTAATTCGAATTTTGGGAAACTCCCAACTGCACGAAGCTTCGTTCTCTTTGACTGCAATATCATCAGAATAAACAAGTCTAAGTCTACCATTACTGTAAACCCCTTGAAGATCATATAAGTTATTCTCAATAACCTTTGAGCCAATTCTGCTACTGTTATAAGTAGAGATTAACATTGTTTCATTAGAATGACAATTTTTGATTTTTCGATTAGTCAACCCTAGCCCATAAGAATTAATCAACTTTTTACCCCATGTTTGTGGTTCAAACTCCCAGTTTTTAAGTCTTATAAACGTGTTGTTTTCCAAACCTTCATTTTCCAAGGGAGGAGTAATAGTTTCTGTATAAAAAATATGCTCATTATAAACATCCCTTGGCAGTTCTTCAATTCGCTCATGTTCTTGGTTCCAATAACCCAGTTCCAAGGAATTATCATTTTTAAACAAGGTCATTCCATTGAGCTTGATTAAATACCACCCGCCCCAATTCAATAGTTTTTCATCAATCAATTCCTCTAACAAAATCCTTACTCCGAGTTGCTCATCTTGCAAAATCAATTCATTTTTAAAATTTCCTTCTTCACCAGAAGAAACTAATTGAAGCTTTAGTATCTGCTCCATATCAGAGTCAAAATGTTGCCATTCTCCATTTTCTAGCTGATTCAATTCTGATAAGCTTGTATTGTAAATGTCCTCCTCACATACCGCTTGAGAGGTTTTTAAAAAATCGTCAATCCTTCTTGGTGAAAAATACATCCTTGAATATTTCTTTTGAGCAACTACGTGAAGAGAATAAGCTCCTGCATTCAATTTTTCATCCTTAAAATCGTTAAATCCATCAATTTGCAATTGACCTACTTTGGTCGGAAAATCACAGTCCAATCTTTGAAACAACTCATGTACGTAATCAGAAGAATTTCTGGAGCCAACATAAACCTCATGGTCAAAGTAAATGTCCGGAAGTTCATATAAAATATTCTCTACAACCCTTTCGTCTAAAGAATGAACAAATGCTTGATCAACCTCACAGGTACTCTCAATATGGTTTACCCATTGTTCAAAAACCAAGGGCCTCAATTCATTCATGTTACCGCTAGCTTGACCAATTTGAATCACTCCATAGACAGATCCTATTGCCAAACCATTGAGATTGATTTTAAGTTTTTCTCCTAATTTAAAATCTAAATACAATGACCTACGGTCCAACCATAGATTTAACCCGTATTGATCACCACTAGCATCCTGTATAATAAGAGATTTATAAAACTCACCGAATTCATCGCTACTTATTACCTGTCCTTCAATAATCCAATCATTCTCAAACACATAAATATTCCCGTATTGGTATTGATCTAATACTTGCGATATTTCAACGTTTTTAATCCATTCGCTTGCATTACAATCTACCTCGATAAACTCAGGCGATTGTATACATGAGATGATAATAAAAAATACTGCATAAAAACCCTTCATATGCTTAGTCTTAAGTTTAAAAAAAATGATCGGCCTCGATCGTACCAATAGCGATTTGAAGGGATAAAATTTTCCTCATCCGTACTGATTCTAGAAGTTTCAAAACCACCCTTTTTGTATTCTTGTCCGAGAATATTTTGAATACTAACAAAAATTGAAACAAAGTAATTTTCACCCTTCAATGATTTTCCTGCAACTAGATTGACTAAACTGATATCATCCAAAATTTCAGGTTGATGGTGTTCTTGAATAGCAAGATTTAAAAAATCATAATCGATAAGTCTTTTCTTTAATAAATGAAAGGAAAGCTCAAACCAATAGTAATCTTGAGATCTATAATTTATTCCCATTGCGTAAATAGATTTTGGCCCGGCACTTAACTCTTTGTTTTTTAAAGGCACCCTCCAAGCTTGGCCTGGGAGGTTTGATATTGTGATTTGTGCATCTGACAAGTATTTTTGAGAGCTTTTTCTTATTGCCCCGTTAAGCAATAGTTGATCACTAATAGGATATTCAAGGGTCCAATCAAGACTAATAAATCGTGAAGACAAATAATCAATTTCCTGATTCAAAAATTGATATTGATACCCTAAAAAGTCATCTGTATAAAAACGTTGAATCTGTTTTGGTTGACGATGGTAAACGGCTTTTAAGTTTAGCCTTGATCGTAAGTTCCTGTAGTTGTTTTCAATTTGGATTCCTCCTTTAAAAAAAGATTCCTCAATATTTGAAAGCATTTCATTTGAATATCTAATCTCTTTAAAAGGATTACTTTTTGAAAAAGAGTCCGTACCCAAATATAAACCAATAACAGCATTCCGAACTCCTTTATAATTTACGTTTGCACCAACAGAAATTTCTCTCGAAACATTTGATTCACTCGTCCCTTTGCCGAAATAATCCTCATGATTAAAACCTCCTACTCTTTGTTTACTATCCAAAGCTAATTTGGCTGTGACTCTCCATTCCCATAATTGCTTTAGATTCTCATATAAAAAAGTTGTACTCAAATTGAACAACAACAACTTATAATCAAAATTTATCTTGTCTCCTGAGCTTAAAACTTCCTCAAAATCAATATCGTATTTTGATTTTGAATAATAATCAATGTTCCTTACTCCTTGGGCTCCCAATAAATCTTCAATGATTTGATAGTTAAAAAACTGACTGTTTCGAAGCCTTACCTCTACAAAACCCCTATCGTACTTATGCAATGCAAAAAGTTGCCCGTTGAGTTTTTTTTCAATTTCACCAATCAAAATATATGCTGCTTCATCTCGCTCTTTATTTACACTATTTATCCATTGAAAATCTATCTGCCCCGAACCCTGTGAATTCCAATAATTCTGGAGTTCATGAGCTCTTTCAAAATCCTTTTTATAAACTGAGTAACTGGGGAAGTTTCTATAATAATCAGGTGCTATATTGGGTGCATTTTGAGCATTAATTCTGTTCTGGTTCTCTTTACTAAAAGACAACATCAGTCCCCAATCAACAGGACCAAAACCTCCTTCAATAAAAGTGCTTAAATTAAACTGAGTTCTAACTTTGGTGAAATATTGAACATCTCCTTGCCTTCCAAAATTGGGGTTGTAATGAACACCCTTTAACTCGATGAGTTCTTCAGTCATTGGATTACTCATATTTCTAGTGGTTTGAACTCCTATAAATCCAATGAGAAATTTTTCAAATTTTTTAACCGAAGAGAGACTAATTGAACGATATGGGCTTCCCTTTTTATCCCCATACCGAAGCCCGATTAAATTAAACCATTTTTGATTATTTGAACTAAACATGAGCCTCCCAGAGTACAAACCTGTACTCAAACTCGTGGTCATGCTTAACTGACTCCTCAATCCATTTGGATCTAAAATTATTTGACTCCCATTAAATGGAGCATGCACATTGGAGTTAAACCAATGGATTCTACTTCGATTTCTCAGTAAATCATTAACTCCAGATAGTTGATTCCATTCAACTCGCCCCGTCCAAAGCTCATTAATTACAAAATTATTCAAATACAACAATTCATGTCTTCGATCGACGCCGTAGGAGGAATAGAAGGCCCCAGACCAAACATATTGTTCCGATCGTGAATAGAAATCTTCTCTTGCATTCAAAAAGCCAATACTGTTGAGCATGCTTGATTGGCCTCGACAAGCAAGGCCAATCAGGCACAAACCCAACCTTAACCCAAAATATTTCATAGCGATAAGAAAACGATTTAACGAACGTTTTTATTATGCTATGAGACAGACAATTATCATTTTACTTTTTTCCTTTAAGCTCTATTCTCAAGAATTCAAACAAGTCGCTTTTTATAATTTAGAAAACTTATTTGACACCATTGACAATCCAGAGACCTGGGATGATCAACGCACTCCTAATGGAGTTTATCACTACAATTCAAAGGTGTATAAAACTAAAGTAAACCATATGGCAAAGGTTCTTGCCGATTTGTATAATCACGCAAATGAATCAGGAGTTGCCTTAACTGGATTAGTTGAATTAGAAAATAGAGCGGTTTTGGTCGATTTAATTAATTCTAAACATTTACAGTCCTTTAAATTAAATATTATTCACGAGGATTCTCCCGATAAGCGCGGTATTGATGTGGCACTTTTATATGACCCAAATCAATTTACTCCTATCAATTATGAGTATCATGAAGTAAGGCTTTGGGATAAAGAATCTTATCGAATCTACACAAGAGATATCCTAGAAGTCCAGGGTTATTTAGGTGATCGCGAAGTATATGTATTTGTAAATCACTGGCCCTCTAGGAGAGGAGGTAAAAAAAGATCAAGTCATTTGAGGTTAGCAGCAAGTCAAGTTCTAAAAAAACGAATGAAAGCCATAGTACAGAGGAACAAAGAAGTATTAATTATTGCTATGGGTGATTTCAATGATGACCCAAATGACCTCAGTTTGAAAAACCTGGACAGTCTATTGCACAATCCGTTTAAACGATTATATGAACTTGGGAATCACACCTTAGTATACAATGACAGAACAAATCTATTCGACCAAATTTTGATTAACAAAGCAAGCTCTGTAGAAAAAATCTGCATTTTCAACCCGGAATACCTTATTCAAAATAAAGGCAGATACAAAGGATACCCATTGCGATCATATGCCGGTCATGTGTTTCAGGGAGGATATAGCGACCATTATCCTGTATACATAAGTATTAATCTATCTCCTTGAATTTTTGTATCTTAACTTTGTTTTACCTCCCTCCAAAAAAATATCTTAATCATGTCAGATTCAAAAAAACACACCAAACTTGGAGAATTAGCAGCAACCGCAATTTCAGGTAATGACATCAGCTCCTCTTGTCTTTATGTTTCAGCACTTGCCATTGTTTATTCAGGTCAATATGCATGGATTGCGCTTTTAATGGTGGCAGCTGTTCTGTTTTTGTATAGAAAAATTTACGGCGAAGTCGTTGGCGCACTGCCACTCAATGGAGGGGCCTATAATGCGTTGCTAAATACCACAAGTAAATCAACAGCATCGGTAGCTGCTACTTTGACTATACTCTCTTATATGGCCACTGCTGTAATATCAGCCAATGAAGCTATGCATTATCTTCATTCCTTATGGGAAAGTATTCCCGTTATTATCGCCACGATTATTCTCTTGAGTATATTTATGATTCTCAGCATTATTGGAATTTCCGAATCTGCTGTAGTCGCAATATTTATTTTTATATTTCATCTAAGCTCATTGGTGATACTTTCAAGTTTGTGCTTTTATTATCTGTTTGAAAATGGCTTTACAATATTTGAACAAAATAATGCTCAAGAAGTCCCCTATGGCTCGGTCACAACAGCTTTGTTTTTTGGATTTTCGGCCGCTATGCTAGGAATATCTGGCTTCGAAAGTTCAGCTAACTTTGTAGAAGAACAAAAAAAAGGTGTTTTCCCGAAAACTTTGAGAAACATGTGGGTGGTTGTTTCAATTATCAACCCGCTTATTGCTTTCCTTGCTTTATCTATGTTGACGACGCATCAAGTAGGCGAAAACCAAAATGCTTTGTTATCAGTGATGGGTGAAATGTCTGGAGGGTCATGGCTAGCTACATTAGTTTCCATTGATGCTGTTCTTGTATTATCCGGAGCCGTATTAACAAGTTTTGTTGGGGTGACAGGACTAATTCACAGAATGACTTTAGACCGTGTTTTACCCCCATTTTTATTGAAAAAAAGTAAAAATGGATCCTATTATTTGATCGCTATACTTTTCTTTTTGCTTTGTGTCTCAATTTTATTAATTACTAAAGGAGAATTAGGGGCTTTGGCAGGAGTTTATACGATCTCCTTTCTCTCTGTAATGGCACTATTTGGTGTAGGTAATATTTTACTCAAAGGAAGACGAAAAAACTTGCCGAGACCTGAACGCTCCACATGGATTGGATTATTAGTTGCAATAATTGCCATAATCATTGCTATACTCGGAAATGCCTTATTAAACCCTCCATATCTCGTGGTCTTTTTTGAATACTTTTTACCGGTGGTGGCCTTTGTGTTTATAATGCTCAACAGGATTCCTTTATTAAAGCTGCTTCTATTGCTTATTGAGGCAATTTTTAAGCCGATTCAGTCCTTTTTGACCAAATCCAATTACACCATTATGCGTCTGATAAATCGCATCAACTCTGTAGAGTTCGTCTACTTTACTAAAGGAGACAATATCGCAACCTTAAATAAGGTTATGCTTTACATCAAGAAAAATGAAAATACTAAGAGGATTAAAATTGTCACTGTTTTTAAGGATGATGAGAAACCTTCGGACGGCTACTTAAAAGACCTAGAGGTACTTGATAGAGAATATCCAAATATCAAAATCGAATTTATCGCAATGAAGGGAGAATTTGGACCGGAATTAATTGAAAAATGTTCCAAAGAATGGAAAATTCCAGTGAACTTCATGTTTATAGCTTCTCCAGGAGATAGATTCCCTTATCGATTAGAGGAATTAGGGGGAGTTCGCTTAATAATTTGATAACCATTTCTAGATAGAGTTTAAAAAAATGATTCAATTTAATTAGAATCTATTAACTTGTGCGCTTATGAGAATAAATGCCCTTATTTTATTCTTGTTCATAAGTAGCTGGACTTATGGGCAAGGCTTTGAGTTAATTTTAGACCATGTGGCTCTTGAAGTCCAAAATTTAGAGGAGTCTTCAAAGTTTTATAGTGAAGTATTAAAGTTAAAAGAACTTCCTACACCCAATAACAACCCAAAATTAAGATGGTTTGATTTAGGAAACAATAGACAATTACACCTTATTCTAGCGGAAGAACCCTATGAGCTTCCATCTAAATCTGTACATTTCTCTTTAGCTTGTTCTGATTTACCTTCTTTGATCACAGAGCTCAAAGTCCCCTATGAAAGCTGGCTTGGCGAGAAAAGCAAAATAAGTGATCGACCAGATGGAATCCAACAAATATATATACAAGATAATTCTGGATATTGGATAGAAATAAATAATGTAAAATACTAGCTTATGGAGTTTTTAGACATCCCTTGGTTCGATGATGATTTTTATAAAATGATTTTTAGGTTTAGCATAAACCTTATTTTTATGACCGTAATAATAAGGTATCTGTATTATCAAAAATCCAGAAATACCGACTATCTATTTACCTATTTCTTAATCGGAATCATCGTCTTTTTCATTTGCTTCACCTTAAAAAAGTATGAGTTAGATTTAGGGATGGCTCTGGGTTTATTTGCAATTTTCGGCATAATCCGATATCGTACAGATCCGATACCTATTCGAGAAATGACCTATCTTTTCGTGATTATTGGAATCTCAATAATGAATGCCTTAGTCAACAAAAAGATGTCTTATGCGGAGGTTTTGGCTTCAAATACTTTAATCACCTTGGCGATTTTTATCTTAGAGAGCATCAACGTGCTAAGTACCGAGATTTCCAAAAAAATCGTTTATGACAATATGGATTTGATTAAAAAACAAAACCATCAAGCACTTAAAAAAGACCTTGAAGAAAGAACAGGATTAACTATTAACCGAATAAAAGTGGGAAATATTGATTATTTCAAGCCCGCAGCGAACATTACAATTTACTACGAACGTCATGAAGAAAACTAACTTAATCCTTTGCTTACTTCTAACTGTAACAAGTATTTCATTTGCACAAAATGAAGATACAGAACTTTGGACATCAGTAGAATTAAATTATAAAGCATCTAAAAAATGGTCCTTTGAACTAAGAGAAATGATACGGTTCAAAGAGGATATTTCGGCAGTTGATCAATACTATACCCAAGGGTCAGCAACCTATGAGTTTATAGATAATTTTGCCCTAGCTTTAGGGTACAGATTTATTCGGAAAAACGACAATCAAGGCGCTTGGCAAGGTTATGAAAACATAGGAAGAATTCAATCAGATTTAATCTATAAATTTAAAACAGGCAGATGGTCTAATGGACTTAGATTTAGATATCAAAATCGAAAAAATTTCACGAAAACTGATCAAATTCAAAATGCGATTCGCTTTAAGGGAGGAACCTCGTACAATATCAGTAATTGGAAATTAGATCCGAAACTTACTTATGAGTATTTCATTCCAGACACAGGATTCAATAGATACCGAATAACATTTGGAACAGATTATAAATTTTCTAAAACAAGTCGAGTATATTTGTACTACTCATATGAGCGAAAATTGGCCGGAGTGGATTCAGATATTATAAACACGATCCGTCTCAAATATCGCTTCAGTTTAAAATAATAGATTATGCAACAATTATACACACAACAAGCCGAATTAATTGAAGTTCAAAAAGCCTTTATGCAAAAGGTTTATACATGGATGGTAGGGGCTTTAACAATTACAGGATCAGTTGCCTATGTGATTTCTAGTAAAACGGGCTTAATTGAATCTATTTACCCTTATTTCACTCTACTAGTGATAGCTCAACTAGGTGTCGTTATTTTTCTTTCTGCAAGAATAAACAAAATGACAAGTTCCACTGCATTCATTTTATTTACGCTCTATTCCGTGTTAAACGGAGTTACTTTTTCTGTAATTTTTGAAGTTTATACCGCTTCATCTATTGCCTCAACATTTTTCGTTACCGCAGGAACATTTGCGGCTATGAGCTTGTATGGTTGGTTCACCAAAAAGGACTTGACAAGCATGGGAAGCTTTTTATACATGGCCCTTATCGGACTTATTATCGCCTCTGTGGTTAATATGTTTTTTGCCAGTTCTGTGATGTATTGGGTAATTACTTATGCCGGTGTTTTGATCTTTGTTGGACTAACAGCATATGATACTCAAAAAATTAAGAAAATGAGTGTGGAATTTCACGACAATGAATCCCACAATAAAGGTGCAGTAATTGGAGCCTTGACTTTATACTTGGATTTCATCAACTTATTTTTATACCTGTTGAGAATTTTAGGCAATAGAAACTAATGAAAAAAACAGTAATCACCCTGCTTCTTCTAGCAGGGTGCTTTTTTTGGTCTTGTCAGCATCATTACGATCATTCAATTGTTGTGATGACCTATAATATTAAAAATGATTACGACCCTAATCCCCCAAACAATTGGAAGAGCAGGAAGGACCAAATGACTCATCAGATTCGCTCTATTGGCCCTGATATATGGGGAGTTCAAGAAGCTTTGTACAACCAATTGGAGGATCTCAAATCTGCATTACCCGAATACGATTTTGTAGGATTGAGTCGCGATGCAAAACCTGATTCCGGTGAGTTTTGTGCGATTTTTTATAAGACTTCCCGATGGAAGGTATTGGAGAGTCGAACCTCCTGGTTTGGCGGAATGCAAGGCAAAGTTAATTTAGATGCAGCTTATCCAAGGATCTATACTTGGGGGCAATTTGTGGACAAGCACGGCAATGAGATTCTCATTGTAAATACGCATTTGGACCACATTGGTCAGCAATCCAGAATTCAGGCAGCACAGGAATTAAACACGCTTGCAAAAATCTCAAAAAAAAGTATCTTGATGGGTGATTTAAATTGTCTGGAACAAGAGGAAACCATCGAAATATTAAATCAAAATTGGAAGGATAGTTGGACAAAAAACTCCAAGGGAGAACAAGGGACCTTTAACGGGTTCAATCAAGATTATGACAATCAAAGAAGAATTGACTATATTTTTTACCGAGGATTTAAATTAGAAAATCAAAGACACGATAATACACGGCTTAGTAATGGGAATTTTATTTCAGATCATTTCCCCGTTATAGCCACTTTTAAATATTAGCATTATGAAAGAATCAAGATTTATATGGGGACATTGGCGATTGTTGGATTGGAACTTGAGTACAAAAGAGCTGGAATTATTATCTAATCAAGCCATTGATTTAGGCATTACTTCATTCGATCACGCGGATATTTATGGTGACTATCAATGCGAGGAAGCCTTCGGAAAGGTTTTGAAACAAAACCCAGAAATGCGAAATAAAATTGAATTGATTTCAAAATGTGGAATTAAATTGTTGTCTGATAAATTCCCTGATCGCAAAACTAAATATTATGATTATTCCAAAGATTATATCATTAATCAGGTAAACCAAAGCCTAAAAAACCTTTCAACAGACCGTTTAGATGTTTTGTTATTACACCGTCCTTCTCCTTTTATGGATGCTGACGAAGTAGCAGAGGCCTTTGATTTTTTATTTGAACAGGGAAAAGTAAAATCTTTTGGGGTCTCGAACTTTCTTCCCATTGAATTCGAACAATTGCAAAATGCATGCAATCACAAACTCATTAGCAATCAAATTGAAATATCCGTTGCGTGTCTAGAACACTTTGACAATAATAATATCAATTTTCTGCAAACAAAAGGGATTTCACCTATGGCCTGGTCTCCATTATCGGGTGGTGACTTGTTCAATCAAACCAATGATTTGACCCAACTTTTAGACAATTTAAAGGAGAAGTACAATGCCTCAGGAATTGATCAAATTGCTTATGCTTGGTTACTGAAACATCCTTCTGGAATTCGTCCTATTCTAGGAAGCGGAAAATTGTCGAGATTAAAAGATGCTGTCGATTCATTAAATATAAACCTCAGTTTAGAAGATTGGTTCGCAATTTACCAGGCATCTAAAGGTCATGAGGTTGCTTAATATCTTTAATCATTAGCTGGAAGTTCTCTTGTCCTCGAAAACTATTTTTATCCAATTCGTAGGCCACATCGAGAAGTTGACCACAGTGGCTTATTTTCTTTCCTAAACCAAAGCCTATACCATTAAAGGTAATGTCCTTTTCTGTATCCTTGAATTGAACTTTTAAATGCTTTCCTTCATCCCCAACAGTCTTGGCATAACCTGTATCTCTTAAATTTCTTGTAACGAAAACAGGTCGCTCGTTTGAGGGGCCAAAAGGTTGCATCCGCTTTAAAATTCTATAAAATTTCTCATCAATGAGTTCAAATGCTAATTCTGAATCGACAGTAATTTCTTGAATTTTTTGTTCTTCAGTTAAGGTTTCTTTTACTACTTGGTTAAAACGTTTTTTAAAGGCTTGAAAATTCTCTGGCTTAATCGTTAAGCCCGCAGCATACATATGACCTCCAAATTGCTCGAGTAAATCAGCGCATTCATTAAGTGCATTGTATACATCGAACCCCCTTACGCTTCTGGCGGATGCTGCAAGAACAGTTCCACTTTGAGTAAAAACCAAGGTTGGTCTATAATAAGTATCTATGAGTCTTGAAGCTACAATTCCAATAACACCCTTGTGCCAATCCTCCTTAAAAACAACTGTTGCAGGATCATTTTGCTCCTCATTTTTTAGAATTTGTTCCAAAGCCTCCTGAGAAGTTCCTTGATCAGCTGTTCTCCGGCTGGAGTTAAATTCATTGATTTCCTCCCCTTTTAAATAAGCTGCTTCCTCTCGGTTTTCGAGTAATAATTCCACGGCGTATAATCCGTGTTTCATTCTTCCAGCTGCATTAATTTTAGGGCCAACAGTAAAGATAACATCCGTCAAACTGAATTCCTTGTGATCGCTTTGCGCCATCAAAACCTTTAATCCAGGACGACTTCTTTTATTCAATTCTTTTAATCCGTGAAAAGCCAATATTCTGTTTTCTCCATTTACAGGCACAATATCTGCTCCAATACTTATGGCACATAAATCCAGTAAAGGGATCAGATCAGAAAACTCCAGATTCAATTTTTCCTGTAGTGCTTGGCAAAGTTTAAATCCTACTCCACAACCACTTAATTCTTTAAATGGATATTCGCAATCCGATTGCTTAGGATCTAATACCGCTACAGCCTTGGGCAGTTCATCTCCAGGTCGATGATGATCACAAATGATGAAGTCAATTCCCCTTTGCTTTGCATAATCGATGTGCTCAATGGATTTAATACCACAGTCAAGGGCAATTATCAAACTGATTCCTTTTTCTTGTGCCACATCAATTCCCTTAAAAGAAATTCCATAACCTTCCAGATATCGATCCGGAATATACGGGGTTAAATCCATATCCAAAGTCTCTAAAAAGGAAGTCATCAATGCTACAGATGTGGTTCCGTCCACATCGTAATCTCCATAAACCATTACTTTTTCACCAGCGGAAATTGCCAGACGAATTCGTTCTACTGCTTTGCCCATATCCTTCATTAAGAATGGGTCGTGCAGGGCATTTAAATCCGGGTTAAAAAAAGATTTTGCTTGATCAAAAGTCTCTATTCCTCTTTGGGCCAATAAACGACCTAGAACCGGATTTACTCCGAGCTCCTTCTCAAGTTGAGGGGCAGATAATTGTGGTCTAAATTTCCACTTCATACTACTGTTTCGCTTCAGCAAATACAGTATCTACCTGGATTTCAGCAAATTTTCTGAACATCGCAAGTACTCCACACATTTCGTTGACCGAGCGATCAACAATTTTTAATAATTTTTTCTCTGCCAATTCTTTACCGTAAAAGGTAAAAGTCAATTTAACATGATCATATGTTTGTGGTGAACCATCAGTCAACCTACCAACCACATCAATATCGAAACCATCTACCTCAACACGCATTTTTGGGATTAAAAAAGCAATATCCATTCCTGCGCAGCCAGCTAAAGAAGAAAGCATCATCGCTTTGGGACGTAATCCTTCTCGGGTTTCAATAGTATCACTTCCTGCAGCAATCAAAACTTTTCCTCCTGGGCCTTCAGATTCAAACTGCATGGCTCCTTTCCAAACTAAATTTACATTGTGTTCCATAATGAATATTCTTTCTTACAAATTTAAAACAAACGAGCTCCATTACCTAATCGATTCGGGTAAAGGATATGTCCTTGTTCTAGTTTTATTCCATCTGCAGGGTCATTTTTTATTAGCATAGCCCCATCGAGATCAATATAATCTAAAGCTGAGGCAAACTGGGAAATTGCCGCAATCCCCACGGAAGATTCGGTCATGCATCCCATCATAACTTTCATTCCTAATGCCCTTGCTTTATGTATCATTTGAAGAGCAGGGGTCATACCTCCACATTTCATAAGCTTAATATTAATCCCGTGAAATTGATCATGACAAAGGGCAACATCGTCAATCGTTAAACAACTTTCATCCGCTATAATCGGAATTTTGGATTTTTCAAAAAGTACCTTTGCCCCTTGAACATCTTCTACTTTTAAAGGTTGCTCGATAAACTCTACTCCCAATTCTATAAGCTCGTCTTGCCAATCCAAAACTTGCTTTACCGTCCAACCGCAATTGGCATCAACCCTGAAAACAGCGTCAGTCTCAGACCTCAACGCTCTAAGTATTTCAAGGTCCTGAGAACTTCCTAATTTGATTTTATATAACGGCCAAGGCTGGTCCTTCATTTTACGAAGCATTACTGGTATTTCATCCAAACCTATGGTATAATTACTCAACAGCTCAGTATGTGCACCTAAACCTAATAAATTTCGCGTTGTCGACTTTTTAAATTGACTGTACAAATCCCAATAAGCTTGATCTAGAGCGCAAAGCAAAAATTCATGACCTTTCAAAATTCCATAAATATGCAACCAATATTCCTCAGGAGTCAACCAATGTTCTATAGTTAATGCATGTAGATATTTATCCAAAGTTTGCTGAAAGGATTTAAGGGAATTCTGATAAAATGGATTCACCGTGCACTCTCCGAGTCCAACGAATCCTTCATGCTCCATAATAATTACGAAGCTAGGTACCTCCGTTCTGACACTTCGTGATAAACCAAATGGATTTGCTAATTCAAGCTGATATGTACGGTATTTAATGTTCATTTCTAAATATAGTTCAAGAAACAAAAAAATGATATCTTTCGAAATAAAATCATGCCTTTAGTTACACCTATCGATCCGGATTCTAATCCTGATGTAAAAAAATTAGCTGAATTTTTTAATGAAACTCTAGGGTTTTGTCCTAATTCAGTACTTACCATGCAAATCAGACCTGAGATTGCTCGCTCCTTTATCAATTTGAACATGGCAGTTATGGCAAATCACGGTAGAGTCAGCTCAGCTTTAAAAAGAATGATAGCCTGGGTGAGCTCTAACGCAACAGGTTGCAGATATTGTCAAGCTCATGCAATCAGAGCAGCTGAGCGCTATGGAGCCGAACAAGAACAACTTGATAATATTTGGGAATACCGAACTCATCCTGCATTTAGTGAAGCAGAGCGCGCAGCACTTGATTTTTCATTAGCTGCCTCTCAAGTTCCAAATGCAGTGGATCAAGAAATTAAAGATCGTTTATATAAGTATTGGGATGAGGGCGAAATTGTAGAAATGCTCGGAGTAATTTCACTTTTTGGATACCTCAACAGATGGAATGATTCTATGGGAACCTCCCTTGAAGATGACGCCGTTTCCAGTGGAGAGCAATACCTTGGAAAACACGGTTGGAACAAAGGAAAACATCAATAAAAAAAGGCACCCAATGGGTGCCTTTTTAATTTTACCAGATGCGAACTCGCATCTCCGGTTCTAAGTACATATCATCTCCTTGTTTAATTTCGAATACTTCATAGAAAGCATCCATATTTTGTAAAGGCATATATGCGCGATACATTCCTGGAGAATGTGGATCAGTCTTAATCAAATTCTTTAAGGCGTCATCCCTCATTTTCGTTCTCCAAACAGTTGCCCAAGACATGAAAAATCTCTGTTCAGGAGTAAATCCGTCAATATTTCCAGGTCGGCCATTGTTGCGATAATAGATCTCTAAACCTGCCAAGGCAGCATTTAATCCTCCTAAATCTCCAATATTCTCACCTAAGGTAAATTCTCCATTAAGATGAACATCTTCTATGGCAACAACATTGTCAAATTGCTCAGAAAGTGCTTTACCTAAAACATCAAACTTTTCTCGATCTTGATCAGTCCACCAGTTTTTTAGATTTCCATCTCCATCAAATCGAGAACCTGAATCATCGAAACTATGAGAAATTTCATGACCAATCACCGCTCCTATTCCCCCATAATTCACAGCTTCATCTGCCATAGGATCATAGAAAGGTGGTTGTAATATCGCTGCAGGAAAAACAATCTCATTATTTACAGGATTGAAATACGCATTTACAATTTGAGGAGCCATACCCCATTCTTTACGGTCAACAGGCTTACCAAGCTTTTCAATATCTTGATTGTAATTCCATTTATTCAAATTAATACTATTTGAAAAATAAGAACCTCCATCCTTTGGGGAATCAACCATTAATTCGGAATAATCCTTCCACTCATCAGGATAGGCAATTTTCACCGTCATCTTGTGTAATTTATCTAATGCGCGTTGTTTAGTTTCATCACTCATCCATGACAATCCTTGAATTCGTTCTTCAAATCCTAACATCACATTAGCAATCATTTCTTCCGCTTTTTCCTTTGCCTCTGGCGGGAATTTTTCAGCAACATATAATTGACCTACAGCTTCTCCAAGAGACCAGTTAATAGTTGACAGAGCCCTTTCTTCACGAGGTCTTTGAGCCTGCGCTCCTCTTAACTCTTTAGAATAAAATTCCCAGTTTGCTGTTTCTAATTCTGTAGTCAACATTCCTGCTGAAGTACGAACAACATTCCAAGTAGCATAGGCTTTGATTTGTTCCATAGAACTATTGGCCACTAAATCATTCATCACCTTCATATACTTCGGGTCGCTTACAATAACACGATCGATATCACCCACTCCGATACCCTCAAAATAGGCCGTCCAATCAAACTCAGGTGCCAGCTCGCGAAGTTCAGCAATCGTCATTGGATTATAACTTTTTCTGGCATCACGGCGCTCCTCTTTTGTCATTCTTGGAGCAGCTAGATCATATTCGTATTCAAAAATCATTTCAGCCTTTTCTTGACCTCCTTCAATTCCAAAAGCGTCGAGCATCTTAGTGATATATGCCTTATACTTCTCTCTTTTTTTGCAGTATCCTCATCCTGATCCAAATAATAATCTTGAGACAATCCCAATCCGGAAGAACCTAAATAACCCGCATTAATCTTAGAATCCTTAAGGTCATTATATACCCCAAAATCAAAATATCCTAGACCTCCCAAAGGAGCCATTTCAATCATCAATTTTTGCATATCCGCCTTAGAGTTCATTGCATCAATTTTTTTCAGATAAGGCATCACTGGTGCAATTCCTTGCTCATTTCTAGCAACAGTATCCATAATAGATTCGTAAAAATAAATGGCTTTTTGCTGGTCAGTAATAGCTTGTTCCTTTCCTTGAGCGTCTTTCATAACGGGGTTCTCATTGTTTGCAATGGCCTCGTTCATGATTTTTAAAACATCGTCATCGGTCTTTTTTCTAAGCTCATTAAAACTACCCCATGAAGTTCGATCAGACGGAATTTCCGTTTTATCGAGCCACGCTCCATTGACGTATCGGAAAAAATCTTGGGAAGGCTTAACAGTCTTGTCCATGTTTTCGGTGTGAATTCCATGTACCTCTTTTGCAGGTTCTGTAGAACACGCAACAACAAGAGAAATACCTAATGCAGACAGCATCAAGCTCTTAGTTTGTATTAGTTTCATAATGTTAAATTTGGTTACGAAACTAAATTAAGAATTATTCTGTGTACTACGACTTTCCTGCGAGTATAATTACAAACTCCCCTTTTGCAGGTTTGTTTTCAAAATGAAGCAAAGCCTCATCCACAGTCCCTCGAAATGTTTCTTCATAGAGTTTGGTCAATTCGCGACAAATAGAGATCAATCGATCTCCTCCCATATACTCTTTGAAGTTGTTTAGCGTTTTGATGAGTTTATGTGGAGATTCATAGAATACCAAAGTTCTAGATTCCTCAGCAAGTATTTTTAACCTAGTTTGTCGACCTTTTTTTACAGGCAAAAACCCTTCAAAAACAAATTTATCGTTTGGCAAACCACTGACCACAAGAGCAGGAACAAAAGCAGTTGCACCAGGTAAACATTGAATTTCAATTCCAGCTTCAACAGCAGCTCTTGCGAGTAAAAATCCTGGGTCGGAAATTCCTGGAGTACCGGCATCAGTAATAAGAGCCATACGTTCTCCATTCTGCATTCTTTGGATCAAATGATTGACTACCTTATGTTCATTGTGCATATGATAGGCCATCATGGGAGTGCTTACTTCATAATGTTTGAGTAATTTACCACTGGTTCTTGTATCTTCAGCCAAAACCAAATCTACCAATTGAAGTGTTTCCACTCCTCGAAAAGTCATATCTGCTAAATTCCCAATTGGAGTAGGAACGAAAAATAATTGCGCATTTAATTCCATCTAATCCTTTTTATACATGCGGTCAATCAGGTCCTTATATTTCTTCTGAATTACCTTGCGTTTGAGCTTCAGAGTTGAAGTAATCTCACCAGTTTCAATGGTAAATTCCTTTGGGAGCAAAGTGAATTTTTTAATTTTTTCAAACCCAGAAAACTCTTGCTGTAAATCTTCAAAACGTCTTTGCATCATCTTAATGATTTCTGAGTTTTGAATTAAGTCTTCTATTCCAGTGTAGCTGATTTTGTGTTTCTCAGCATATTTTTTCAAATTCTCAAAACTCGGCACGGCAAGGGCGGTCACAAAATTTCGATTATCGCCGATTACCGCTATTTGCTCAATCATCTCATCACTAACCAATTTCATTTCGAGTTTTTGAGGTGCAATATATTTACCTCCAGAAGTTTTCATAAGGTCTTTAATGCGATCCGTTATTGTCAAATAACCATGCTGATCTATTCGTCCGGCATCTCCAGATTTAAACCATTCACCTTCCATTACCTTAGCGGTTTCCTCAGGCTTTTTATAATATCCTCTCATCACACCAGGGCCTTTAATCCAAACCTCATCATTAGGTCCAATTTTCAACTCCGTTCCCTTAATTGCTCTACCTGCAGAAGAAAAATCAAATTTAGTTTTTCCAAAAAGAGAAGCCGTTGCTGTGGTCTCGGTCAAACCATAACCACAAATGATTCTCAAGCCAAATGAATAGAAAAAACGAACTAAATCACCTGATAAAGGTGCTCCACCACAGGGGGTAAATTGGATTTCGCCGCCGAATCCACCTCGAAGCTTCTTAAATACTAGCGCATTGGCAAATTTATATTTCAAATTCAGCCAAGCCGATGGTTTTTTCTCCAAGCGTAAATGATCATTGTAATAGCTGTCTCCAACACTGAGAGCCCAATCCATCAAGCCTTTTACAAGCGCAGAACCGTCATTTCGTTTGTCTTGAATTGCACCGTAAATTTTCTCAAACATCCGAGGAACGGTACACATTACATGTGGCTTAACTTCTAATAAAACTGAAGCCATCTCACGAGGGTTTTCGTTGAAATAAACTTCAATACCTCGGTGTAAACAATAGAAGACCCATGAGCGTTCATAAATATGACTCAATGGTAAAATACTCAAGGATCTAAAATGAGGTTTAACCTCTAATTCGGCATCGTGTGCTGTCAGAGAATCCAAAAAATTTTCATGATCCAGCATCACTCCTTTTGGCTCACCTGTCGTTCCAGAAGTATATATAATACTTGCCAAATCCTTTAAAGAAGCTCTATCATATGCTGCATCCAATCCTTTTCGATTAACCGTTTTCTCCATAAAGTCACCAATGTGAATGGAATGGCTCTTTAACTCGATAGCATCGTCCATAGCCACAATCAATTTAAGGCTTGGTAACTTGTCAAAAACTTTGTGTAATCGATCATAAATCAATTGATCCCCAACAAAAACGACCTCTATCTGAGCGTCATTTATTATATAAGAAGCCTCTTTCGAGCTATTAGTTGCATAAATTGGAACTGTTACCGCACCGAGAGACATAATCGCGATATCAGAAATGATCCAATTGGGAGAATTTTGAGAGAATATGGCTACGTTTGCGCCTTTTTCAATTCCGAAAGTGAGCATCGCACTTGCGAGAGTCTCCACTTGATGAAGCATTTCATTCCAAGAAGTCCCTTCCCAGCTCCCTGATTTTGAGTTCTTTTGAAAAATAATTTTCTGATCTCCGAATCGTTTAACATTCGCCCTAATATCCTGATCTATATGTTTAAAATCTCGCACGACTATCTTTAATTATACATACAAAGGTACAGTATATTTTTCTTAACTTTGCGACTTGTTTTTAAAGCAAAATTCAATGTATAGATCACATAACAACGGGGCACTTAGAATTGCAGATGTAGGTAAAGAAGTTATTCTTTCAGGATGGGTTCAAAAAACTAGAGATAAAGGATTCATGATTTGGATTGATTTGAGGGATCGATATGGCATCACTCAATTAATTGTAGATGAAGAAAGAAGTCCTGCTAGTGTGTTAGAAGTAGCTCGCAATTTAGGTCGTGAATTTGTGATTCAAGTTACCGGAGAAGTGATCGAAAGAGTTTCAAAAAACCCCAATTTGCCTACGGGAGAAATTGAGGTTCTGGTAAAGGAACTCAATGTGTTAAATGAAGCTTTAGTACCTCCATTTACCATAGAAGATGACACTGATGGCGGAGAAGAATTACGTATGAAATATCGTTATTTAGATATTCGTCGTAATCCGGTAAAAAACAATTTAATTTTTAGACATAAAGTAACACAGCAAGTGAGAAACTTTTTGTCTGAAAAAGATTTCATAGAAGTTGAGACGCCATATCTAATTAAATCCACTCCAGAAGGAGCAAGAGATTTTGTGGTTCCATCGAGAATGAATTCAAATGAATTTTATGCTTTACCACAATCTCCACAAACCTTTAAGCAGTTGTTGATGGTGGGAGGAATGGATAAATACTTCCAAATCGTGAAGTGTTTTAGAGATGAAGATTTAAGAGCCGATCGTCAACCAGAATTCACTCAAATTGATTGTGAGATGGCCTTTGTTGAGCAGGAAGATATTTTAAATGTCTTTGAGGGTTTAACGCGTCATTTATTAAAGACCATCCGCGATGTTGATGTTGAAAGTTTCCCGAGAATGACTTATGATCATGCGATGAAAACCTACGGAAATGACAAACCGGATATTCGTTTCAAAATGGAATTCGGTGAACTTAATGACTATGCTCAAAATAAAGATTTCAAAGTCTTTAACGAGGCAGAATTAGTAGTTGGAATTGCTGTTCCAGGAGGTGCCTCAATGACGAGAAAAGAAATTGATAAATTAATTGATTGGGTTAAACGCCCTCAAGTTGGAGCGTTAGGTATGGTTTACGTTAAGTGTAACGAAGACGGAACCTTTAAATCTTCAGTGGATAAATTTTATACTCAAGAAGATCTTGCTACCTGGGCTGCAGCAACAGGTGCTAAACCTGGCGATTTAATTTGTGTTCTATCGGGTCAAACAAATAAAGTTCGAGCGCAATTAAGTGCCTTGCGTATGGAAATGGCAGAACGTTTAGGTTTAAGGAAATCTGATGAATTCGCACCTTTGTGGGTAGTTGATTTCCCTTTATTAGAATGGGATGAAGAAACTGAGAGATACCACGCAATGCACCATCCTTTTACTGCACCTAAGACTAATGATATTCCTTTATTGGATACTGATCCAGGAGCAGTTAGAGCAAATGCCTATGACTTGGTGTTAAACGGAAACGAAATTGGGGGTGGTTCTATTCGAATTTACGATAAAGATACTCAGGCTTTGATGTTCAAGCATCTTGGATTCAGTAAAGAAGAAGCTCAAGCTCAATTCGGTTTCTTACTTAGCGCTTTTGAATATGGTGCTCCTCCGCATGGAGGTATTGCATTTGGATTAGACCGTTTAGTATCTATCCTTGGTGGCCAAGAAACCATTAGAGATTTTATTGCTTTTCCTAAGAATAATTCAGGTCGTGATGTAATGATTGATGCACCAGCTCCTTTAGATCAATTACAATTAGAAGAGCTAGCCTTGAATGTCATCAAAAAATAAGTATCTTTAGTTTAAATTCAATTATCATGCTTAACAAAGAAATGGAAGTGGCTTTAAACGGACAGTTGGTCTTGGAAGCAAAAGCCTCTATGCAATATTTAGCAATGGCCTCATGGGCAGAATGTAATGGATTCAATGGAGTGTCTGAATTCTTCTACACCCATGCCGACGAAGAAAGAGCGCACATGCTGAAAATAATGAAGTTTATTAACGAACGTGGTGGACAGGCTCTAGTCCCAAGTATTGACCAAGTGAAAACAGATTTTAACGACATTCATGATTTATTTAATTACTTCATGAAATCTGAGGAAACTGTGACAGAAAACGTGAATAAATTGGTTTTTGAAGCCTTACAAGGAAAGAATTTTACGGTTCATAATTTCTTACAGTGGTTCGTGGCTGAGCAAATGGAAGAAGAGGCTTTGGCAAGAACAATTTTAGATAAGTTGAGTATTATCGGAGATGATAAGAGTGGATTATACTTGTTCGATCAGGATATCAATAAATTCTCTTCGGGTAATGAAAATGACTAAACTTTAACGTTTTAGCTATTTGTCAGTTCCAAAATTCCCTTTATTTTTGCCTTATTAAGACTGAATAAAAATAAATAATGGAATTGATGGAAAACACAGCGGTACAAGCAAAGATAGATGCATGCTTTAGTTGCGATACTTCATGTTCCGTAAAGAAAAAATGCTGTAAAAAGTATAAAAAGAAAAATAAACAACATTGTAAAAGGTGCCCTAATAAGGTCTAAAAATGGGAAAAACGAATTATATTAGACGGTTTTTAATCTGGCGTTATAGACGCGTTACCGAAACACAATTCAAATACTTTTTAAGCATCATCATCGGATTGGGGTCTGGACTAGCAGCAGTAACCCTTAAGAACCTTACCCATTTCATTCAAGAAACTTTAACCAAAGGAATATTTACCGAAATTCAAGCAACGTGGTTTTTTGTATTACCCGTTATTGGATTGGCCATCGTTTATTTAATTGCAAAATATCTTATTAAAAAGCCTATCGGACATGGAATTCCGGCAACGCTTTATGCTATTTCAAAAAAGAAAGGGTTTATGCCCTCTTATCAAATGTGGGCTTCGGTAATCACCGCTCCTATAACTGTAGGATTTGGAGGTTCTGTGGGACTAGAGGGACCAACAGTGGCGACAGGCTCAGCTTTGGGTTCGAATATCGCGCGAATGTTTCACCTCAATCAAAAAACCAGAACGCTTTTGATTGGATGTGCTGCGGCAGGAGCCATGGCGAGTATCTTTAAGGCTCCAATTACCGCCATCGTTTTTGCGATCGAGATATTCAGTCTGGACCTAACTATCGCATCGTTGATTCCACTACTATTAGCATCCATTTCAGCTGTACTGACCTCTTATTTCTTTTTTGGTAATGATTTTTTGTTCCACGTTAGAATTACGGAAGATTTTCAAATCAATGAGGTGGGAATTTATTTTATTCTAGGGATTTTCAATGCTTACACTTCAGTATATTTTTCCAAGGTTTATTTTGCCATTGGCAAATGGTTTAAACGATTTAAATCTCCATTTAAACGTTTATTAATTGGAGGACTTACATTAGGGGTTATCATCTTTTTTATCCCTCCACTATATGGGGAAGGATACGAAACCATTAATCATGTATTGAGCGGAAATATAACTGCAGTTATTGAATCAAATATTTTCGCATTTGAACATCAAACCTTCTGGTATGTCTTCATCCTTTTATTAGGATTAATAGTCTTTAAGGTAATTGCAATGTCTCTTACCTTTGGAGCGGGAGGAATTGGAGGAGTATTTGCTCCAACTTTATTTACAGGATCAATATCAGGGTTTTTGGTAGCCTATGTGTCGAACTATTTTAATATTTTTTCACATCAAGTCGCGATAGGTAATTTTGCAATGGTCGGAATGGCAGGCCTGATGGCTGGGGTTCTTCAAGCACCATTAACAGCTATTTTCCTTATCGCAGAAATAACTGGAGGCTACGAGTTATTTGTCCCATTAATGATTGTAACAACGACATCTTATTTGATTACAAAGCATTATGTACCTCATAATATTTACGCCTCAGAATTAGCCAAAAAGGGAGAATTATTAACGCATAACACCGATAATAATGCCTTGTTGATGATGAAAAAAGACCGGATTATAGAGCGGAATTTTATCAAAATAAATCCTGAAATGAATTTGGGGTCTATGCTTAAAAATGCCGTTAGTAAATCCAACAGAAACATCTTTCCTGTAGTTAATGAAAATGACGAATTTTTAGGAGTTGTACTGCTCGACGATGTACGTTCGATCATGTTTGACAATAATCTTTATGAGACTGTTCATGTGGAGGAGCTTATGCATAATGCCCCAGGTATAATTCATTATGAAGAAGACAACATGCAAAAGATTATGCATAAATTTAAAGTAAGTGGCGCATGGAATCTACCTGTTTTACGACATGGTAAATACTATGGTTTTATCTCAAAATCAAAATTATTAACTGCTTATAGAAGCAAACTTTTACAAGTATCATCCACATGAAAATAGCTATTAATATTGTACTAGTCATTGTAGTTCTAGTTGTCGCTACTGGATACTTTATGAAATATCAAGGGCAAGAAAATGCCGAAGGAATTATTGGTGTTGGAATTTTGATTATGGCTTTTGTCCTTATGCCCCTATTCCTGGTTCATCGCTATAAAGGAAAAGATATTAGAAAATATGTAGACGGTATAGATTTGAATAAAATGGAACAGTCCCAATATGAAGAGAAAAAAGAGTCTAAAGACTAATTCATTCTTCTTTTCAATTGAAAAAACTGCTTGACAAGGGCACTACTTTCTCCCTCCAGAACCCCACCAATGACTTGAGTTTTTGGATGTAATTTAGTCCCCAGGGTTTGGTAACCTCTATGCTCATCATAAGCTCCGAAAACAATTTTTCCAATCTGAGTCCAATAAGAAGCCCCTGCACACATTTGACAAGGTTCCAGAGTAACGTATAAAGCACAATCTTTTAAGTATTTTCCACCTAGAAAATCGGCCGCGGCAGTAAAGGCCTGCATTTCTGCATGAGCAGTAACGTCATTGAGTTGTTCGGTTAGATTATGAGCTCTTGCGATAACTTGATTGTTCAGTACAATCACAGCCCCAACAGGAACCTCTCCTTTATTAAAAGCCTGCTTTGCTTCATCTAAGGCTTTTTTCATAAAATATTCGTCATTAAACAACATGTCCATAAACCAAAGGTATCTATTAAAATCGTAATTTTGTTTTGTGGAGTACAAATTCTTACAACATATTAACTCACCGGAGGATTTAAAAGAACTCTCAACTACTCAACTCATGCTGCTTGCAGAAGAATTACGTCATTTTGTAATTCATATTGTTGCTGCAAAGGAAGGCCATTTAGGCGCAAGTCTTGGTGTGGTTGAATTGAGTATCGCTCTACATAAGGTTTTCGATACACCAGAAGATAAGTTAATCTGGGATGTTGGACACCAAGCTTATATCCACAAAATTCTGACAGGAAGAAGAGATCGATTTCATACCAATAGGGAAAGTGGAGGGCTATCGGGATTCCCGAAAAGAAGCGAAAGTATTTATGATGATTTCGGGACTGGGCATTCCTCAACGAGTATATCTGCTGCACTTGGTATGGCACTTGCTTCAAAGCTAAATGGGGATTCTCATAAACAGCATATTGCAGTTATTGGAGATGCGTCAATTGCGTCAGGAATGGCCTTCGAAGCAATGAATCATGCCGGAGTTAGTGGGGCAAATATTTTAATCATTCTCAACGACAACGAAATGGGTATTGACCCAAATGTCGGAGCCTTGAAGGATTATTTGACAAAAATCAAACAAGATACCGATCAAGGGTTACCCAATATTTTTGATCATTTGAATTTGGACTATTTCGGGCCGGTCGATGGTCACGATTTACCGAAACTGATTGGTCAATTAGAGCGCTTAAAAGGAATTGAAGGACCTAAGCTCTTGCATCTGGTTACGACAAAAGGAAAGGGTTTAAGTCAAGCTGAAAGAGATCAAGTTACCTATCATGCTCCAGGCAAATTCGACCCAGAAACTGGAGACTTGATCCGAAAAACATCGCTTGAAAAGAGAACAAAATTTCAGGATATCTTTGGAAAAACTCTCGTTGATCTTGGGTTGAAAAATGATAAAATAATAGGAATTACACCGGCGATGCCAACGGGTTCTTCATTAAAATATTTTATTGAAGTTTTCCCTGAAAGATCATATGATGTTGGAATTTCTGAGCAACATGCAGTAACGCTTGCGGCTGGATTTGCTACTCAAGGATTCAAACCCTTTTGTGCGATATATTCAACTTTTTTGCAAAGAGCCTATGATCAAATTATACATGATGTGGCCCTACAAAATCTACCCGTTATCTTCTGTGTTGATCGTGCAGGTTTGGTGGGTCAAGACGGTCCTACCCACCATGGAGTATTTGATTTGGCATTTTTGAGAACGATTCCAAATTTGGTAATTTATGCTCCTGCAAGCGCTTATGATTTGAGAAATATACTTTATACGGCGAGTCTCGATAATTTCAAAAAACCTATTTTGATTAGATATCCAAGAGGATATGCCGAAGAAGTTAAATGGCAAAGAGCCTTTAAAAAAATCGCATTTGGAAAAGCCTATTATAAGCAAACGGGTAAGGATATTGCTTTGATAGGAGTAGGAGCCACAAACTATGATATTTCCGATGCTTTAAAGGATTTTCCTGAGGATTCATACACGCACCTATTATTGACTTATGTGAAGCCTTTAGATTTCAAGAAACTGAAGGATATTTACCTGAATCACAATACTATTATAATTGTTGAAGACGGTGCTGAAATGGGCGGGGTCGGCTCGGCTATTTTGGAATACTTTTCAACCCTTCATTCCTATTCTCAGCCTGAAATTATACTAAAAGGAATACCTGATAAATTTATTGAGCATGGCAAAACAGAAGAATTAAAAAAATCAATTAATTTAGATGCTGAATCCTTAAAGAATTTAATACTCCAAAAGCGCACTAAATAAGAATGAAAATTTATCCCCTTTTAATACTTGTCTTGCTGATTTCATGGAATGGGTCTGCTCAGGAAAAGGACACCATTTGGTTGGATTTAAAAGGGTACAAATACTTTTCATTTGGGAAACAAGATGGAGACACCATACATCCAAGACACAAAAAGGAATGGTGTTTTACTTTGATTAAACCTGAAGACAAAACATCCAGTAGAGACAGTTTAGATATTTCTTTATTGAAATTAGAAGGAACTTTGACTTTGGATAATTTTAAATATCGAGAATTAGATTCAATCAAGAACATAGAAGTTAAGGGATTGAACGATATCAATATGTACCAAGCTCAATTGGATAGCTTAGAACAAAAGATAGCGCTTGATTCACTGACATACTTGGCTCAAGAAATGAGATTTAACAGATTGGATAGCCTAATTAAAAAGGAAGAACAATTAAAACCAAAATTTTGCTTTAGTGAAGTCAATAGGGGATATCAGGAACCGCTGTCATTTCCCGAACCACATGGCTTAAATATCAGTTATAACATCAAGATTAGTGAGCTTGCCAATGAGCGAAATACTGCTTTTCGAAACCGTTGGAAAAACGTCAATAGCTTTACAGTTTTAATTAACCAAAATGCATTCAGTAATTGGAATGCAGGGGGTGAAAATTCAATTTCTACTATATTTAGAGGACATTTTGAACGGGATTATCGCTTTGAATTTATTATTTGGGAAAATGATTTGAGATTTGGGATTGGTTTTAATCAAGAAAGGGAAAATGCAATTCGTAAAACAGAGGATTTATTTGAATTCAACTCTACTTTTGGTTTTAGAACAAATTTAATTTCTAATTGGTATTATTCAGCAAATATGAACTTTAGGACTCAATTTGCGGACGGTTATAATTATCCCGATACTGAAAACCCTATCTCTCGATTAATGGCTCCAGCTTATTTTATGTTGGGAGTTGGTGCTGGATATGCTTCAAAAGACCAAAATTCTTCCTTGTATTTTTCTCCAGTAACAAACAAAACCACCTTCGTACTCGATCAAACTCTTGCAAATGCAGGATCATTCGGTGTAACTGGAGCAATTTACGACGAAGATGGCAACCTTCTAACTCCAGGACAAACAAAAAGAACTGAAATGGGGATTTTGGTTCAAGGGAGAAATCAACTTCAAATAGTTCAGAATGTGATCATGAAAAATGAGTTAAGACTCTACACGGATTATGTGAATAATTTTGGAAATATTGATGTGGATTGGAACCTCAATGTAGATTTTATTGTTAATCGATTTATCAAAGCTAATTTCGGAACGAGATTTATCTACGATGATGACATTGATACTTTTGAGACAAATGATGAAGGGATAGAAATAAACGAAGGCCCAAAATTGCAGATTAAACAATTATTAGGCCTTGGTTTAATATATTCTTTTTAGCTATAAACTAAGCTCTAGCTACAAATTCTTCAACGATATTTGAAAGGAGTTCACCAGATTGTTCTGCTACTTCTTGAACCTCTTCATGAGAAACCTCAACAACTTGTCCATCGACACCTAAATCCGTTATCACAGATGCACCCATACAATCCATTCCCATGTGTTTGGCCACGATAACCTCAGGCACTGTACTCATTCCCACTGCATCCGCACCAAGGTTAAATACCATTTTATATTCTGCCGGTGTTTCAAAAGTCGGTCCTTGCAATGCCATATAAATTCCTTTTTGAACAGGAATCTCTAAATCATTTGCTACTTGTTCAGCAAGTCTTAGCATTTCTTGATTGTATGATTCATGCATGTCAACAAATCGAGGTCCAAATCTAGTATCATTATTTCCTCTTAGAGGATGTTCTGGCATCATATTTATATGATCAGTAATCAACATAATATCGCCAACTGAAAACTTTGGGTTAACGCCACCAGATGCATTTGAAACTATAAGCTTTTGAATTCCCATAGCTTTCATAACGCGAATTGGAAACACGGTTTCTTGTATGGACCAGCCTTCGTAATAATGGAATCTTCCACGCATGGCCAAAACCAATTTTCCAGAAAGTTTTCCAAATATCAATTCTCCTGCATGCCCCTCAACTGTAGATACTGGAAAGTTTGGGATTTCCTCATACGACAGTCGATTAATTATATCAATTTTTTCAACTAAACCGCCCAATCCTGAACCAAGAACGATTCCAAATTCTGGATTATTCATTCCAAAGTCTTTTAAAAATCGGGCAGTTTGTTGAGTCTTATTCCACATCATTTTGTCTTAGAGTTTTAGCCTAACAAAGGTACTAAAACTTAATCTTCAACACAACTTCATGACTCCCATCATCATAATTTTGGAAGTCTCCTTGAGATGCATTATATCCATACCCAATATCCAAGATATCCTTAACATGGATTAAAGCATAGCCCGTAACACGCTCATCTAATCGATAAATCACACCAGCTTCTACAAGTTTATAAATATCAAAACCACCAATCAAATCTACTGTTGAGGTTTCATTTTGAAACCTTGTATAAACAGCTGGTTTAAAAACTAGGTTTGTTCCGAGGTTTAAATCTGCTCCGGCTCCAATATAGGTAGCCATTTGGCTTTGCCCCTCAACAGACACATCGGTGTCTCCTTCCAATTGATATTGATCTCCCCCTATGAAATTTGGAATACTAAAATGTAAGAAATAACTTTTTCCTTGAAGCAAAACACCTGCTCCAAATACCGGATTTGTTATGCTTTCACTCGCTCCAAACAAAGGGTCATTGGGGTCATTTATGATAATATCAGAAAAATCTACTGAAACAAAATTTGCTCCCGCTTTCACTCCAAAAAACAAATTAGTTTGATCCGACAATTGAACTTTATACGAAGCATCCAATGTCGCCATAGTTTCTCCTTTAACGAAAACTTGATCATTTACCACACTTACACCTAAGCCAAAATTACCTCCTAAGTCCAAAGAGGCACTTCCTCCTTGAGCTTCAGGTCCATCCTCAATTCCAGCGGTTTTGAAGTTAAAATTCACTTCACTACCATTAGCCCCTGCATAAGCGGGATTAATCATGTTCATATTGAACTTGTAAAGTGAAAAACCTGGGTCTTGTTGAGCAAAAGCACTCAAGCCTCCCAAAAATAAAAAAACGTTTATTAATATATATTTTCTCATGTCCATGGTTTAATAATTAATGTAAAGCCATCCTGTTTTAACCGATGCAGCTTCATACTTAAAGTTAATTGGCTCTCCTGTACTCAATTGGAAATAATAGGAACCAACAGGGACTCTACCTGAGTTATTTATCGAGTTACTACCATCCCACATATTATCATATGGAGCCATTTCATAGACTTTTCGACCATTTTGATCAAAGACTACAACTTCGGCCTCAGGGTACATCTCGGTCAAGTAAGGAATCGACCAATAATCATTTACTCCATCACCATTTGGCGAAAATCCAGTTGGAACCGATTGAGTAAAGGTAATTACGTCATCACAAACATCCCCAATCCCATCCTGATCAACGTCCAATTGATCTGGGTTATAAGTGATTTCACAATTATCTACCTCGTTCGAAATTAAATCTCCATCAACGTCATCGTCACAAATATCTCCAATACCATCTCCATCAATATCTGATTGGGTGGGGTTGGGTTCGAATTCACAATTATCAATTGTGTTATCAACACCGTCACCATCAATATCTAAATCACAAGGATCTCCGATTCCGTCGCCATCCATGTCTTCCTGGTCAGGATTAGCTACAAAAGGACAGTTATCATCCTTATTAAGTAAACCATCTCCATCAGAATCTACATTTTCATCATATTCGAAATTTCCTGTAAAAATACCTCGACCATAGGTAGTTGCCATAACTTTAAAGTCAATTGTACGAGATTGTAAATCCGTGATTTTCACATCGCTCATTCCGTTGTAAGACTGCACCCAAGTTGGGTTCGAATCCGACCAGTTTTCAGTTCTCCAAACTCCAAGTTCTGTCCCTAAAATTACTTCTTCACCATTCACTGGGTTTGGTAAAATTGCTTTAACAGGAATATCTGGTAAATCACCTTCTTTTGACGACCAGGTATCTCCTCCATTTGTTGTATACCAAACACTTATAACCCCATAGTTGTGAAAAGTCACATAAATTTCGTCCTCGCTCTTTCCAAATTCTACATCTGAAATCGAACCAACAAAATTCGAATTACTTATTTTTTCCCAAGTTGGACTTAGGTTTGCCGCAGTCAACTTCAAAAGATTTCCATCTTCTAAACCAACAAATAAATTGGTTTGATTCGTAGTAAAAGGAGAGGCCTTTAAAGCTGTTGGTGAAGCGGTAAGCAAACTGTTTGTCAAAGCTGCTTTCGTTGCTGAACCTCCTGCTGGGATTCCAGTTAAATTAGAATATCTGTAAATTTGATAATTGGCATTTGTCCCATTCATATAGAGAACATCCATATTTGAATCAAGGGCTCCAGGACTAATAAAATCACCATCATTATTATTATCATTATTCACCGATCTCCATGCACCTACATTAAAGTCATAGAGGCTGATAATATTATTGTAAACATAATTTGTAATTAAATAATCATTCCCAACTTGATCAACAAAGCAGTATCCTCCATCTCCACCACTGATATCAATAGACGAGTCTGGCCCAGTTTCAGATGGTCCTGAGAAATAAGGCGTTCCATTATCCTGAGTTCCTCCCAAGAAATACTCATCTTCCGGATCGGGAGTAATTGCGCCGTAATAGAACTGAGTTACATTGTAGTTGTTATTTCTTACCAACATACCATTCTCTCCTTCTAAATTTGATAAATCTGGAGCCAAATACATCCCTCCATCATTACCAATTACCGCTCTGTTTGAATCATTTGGATCAAAAACCCAAACGTGTTGATCTGCATGAACCCTCGGAATATCGAGATCAGCCAAATTATTATTATTTGACCATTTTGATATTTGAGTATATGTAGTTCCTCCATCCATTGACTTAAATAAGTCAATCCCTCCTAGATAAACCTCTTGGTCATTGCTAGGATTCATTTCAATAACTAAATCATAAAAGGCTTGTCCTCTCGCGAAATCGTCTGCAGGAATACCATTATCCGCATCGTTAGGAATAGGCATTTCTTCATAAGTAGCAAATCCATCTGTAGATTTATATACTTTAGTTTTTCCACTAGCATTAACCAATGCCATAATCAGATTAGTATCAATATTTGATATTTCTATTTCCGTCCTGTTGACTCCTGGTATTTTTACAACCTCTGCAAAAGATACTCCATCCTCACTTTTAAAAATTCGTCCTCCTGAATCTCCGAAATAATTTGAAGTTGTAGCAAGCCAGATATTATTGTCTTTGTCCAATTCGAAATCATTGGGCTGATCTTGACGTCCTGAACTATTATTTGGCAGGGTCATATACTCCCATGAGTCTCCACCATCTAAACTTCTATATACTCCGTATTCATCTGTATCTCCCAAAAAGGCAGGAATTCGTGTTCCATCCATGTAAAAGGATCCATCTCCAAAGAAACTAGCTCCTACTGCTGCATAAAGTGCAGTAGCTCCTCCGTCGTTTCTAGCAACAATATCTTGAACAAAATATTTCCCAGGAATAATGTACTGACTTCCTGTTTGTGTTGGTCCCGATCGACCACCAAACACATGTTCCCAGGTTGTACCCCCATCCTGACTTCTATATATTCCGTTTCCTGTTACTGATCCAGAAGTATATAATTCTCCTGTTCCAATAAACCAATTCATAGAATTATTTGGGTCTACAGTAATTGATGAAACGGACATATTACCCGGAACATCTTCAACTAGCTGCCAAGCCTCATTCTCATCGGTAATATCATTATTGAACCAAAGTCCACCACTTACTCCTCCTGCAAATACTCTATTATTTGAAACGTCGTTAGGGTCAAAAAGCGCAGCACGAGTTCTTCCACCCACATTATTTGGACCACGTTCAATCCATGGAATATCCTCTGCTTGTCCTGGAACTCTTCCTTGTAGTTTTCTTCTTTCAATAAGTTTGTCCTGAGTTTCTGCTAGTTTTTCAGGGGTTGGATAACCCAAAGTTGGGTTCATGTTTAAGTGGAATTCTCTTTCGAAATAAGCATTAGGTGGTGCACCTTGCTGCTTTCTTTCGCTTCGACTCATTCCTCTTGATTTCGAATAGGCAGTTTCTTTAAGATACTCCTTGTGTTTGTACTTTTTGTACTCTATTGTTAGCGTATCCTGAAAAAAAATGACTCCAAGTGTAAAAAGAGCCACCCCACCTATTAATAAGTGTTTGTTTTTCATTTGTAAGTGTTTGATTAGTTGACCAAATATACAATATTGATACACAAACACCTAGTCTAAATGGCCATCCCAGAGATTTTTTTATGAATTTCTATGGCCTGACCATCGGAAAATGAGGCAACAAAGGTACAGATGTTCAAAATTCGCTTATAAATTTCCTTTTGGTCACGAATTTCATTCAAGGTTGGAAATAAGTCTAGAATCAAATTTTGATAACTTGATGATTCAGAATCCAACACTGATTTGAGAAAAGAATCCAATAAATCATGAATAACTTTGTATCCAGCAACTTCCTTTTCAATAACTACCGGGCTCTTGTAAATTTTCTCCACTGAAAGTTTGATGATATCTTTAATTTGTGCTTCAAAAGCACACTTGTCCATCAATCCCTGCTGATACTCACCTTTTAAAATTGCTTCTTCGTTTTCCATAAATATGGATACTGCCTCATCAATTAAAACTCCTATCGCGATAGCCCTCAAATAAGCAACTCTCGATGCCTTTTGATGCATGGACCAATATTTTTCGCGGTCCAATCTATCTTTCACAATTTTTATCATATACTCTAGAGCATATTCTTCATCAATCCATCCCAGATTAATTCCGTCTTCAAAATCGATAATTGTATAGCATATATCATCCGCAGCTTCCACAAGAAAGGCAAGCGGATGTCTATTAAAACTAACAAATTCATTGGATCTTGAATGCATTCCAAGATCAGTCATCAAATCAGTAGCAAAATCTTGTTGATCCTGAAAAAAACCATACTTTTTATCTACGATATCCTTGGTTGGTTTTTTGGGAAGCGCTGCTTTGGGGTATTTCATAAAGGCTCCTAGTGTTGCATAAGACAACCTTATTCCTTCACTTCCACCGACCTGACCGTCAACAACCATCTTAAAACCATTAGCATTTCCTTCGAAATCAATAAGGTCTTGCCATTGAGCATCTGTAAGATAATCCTTAAAAACGATTCCCTTACCTCTAGAAAAGTATTCTCCTATTGCTTTTTCTCCACTGTGACCAAAAGGTGGATTTCCTATATCATGTGCCAAAGCGGCTGCAGCTACTATTGCTCCAAAATCTGTAAATGAATACCCTGACTGTTCTAAGCTCGGATACTTCTTGAGTAATAGTTTTCCCACTTTCCTCCCTAATGAACGCCCAACAACAGAAACCTCTAAACTATGCGTCAAACGAGTGTGAACAAAATCCTTTTTAGAAAGTGGAATCACTTGGGTTTTGTCCTGCAAAGAACGAAAACCCTCTGAAAAAATTATACGATCATAATCCACATCGAAGCCCAAACGAGTTTCGTCTTGTTCAATTCTAGCACGCTTTTGAGTATCACCAAATCGTTTTAAAGAAAGGAGGTTTTCCCAGGTCATAATTAATATTTTAATGCAAGATAGTTTTAAAATTTAAGATTTTGTATCTTAGAAGTGTCCCTCCTCAAAAAAAATACAACTTGAAAAAATCTATATTTTTGCTCCTGTTTTTGAGTCTCTCCGGTGCTTATGCACAATCAATTTCTTCTCCTACCTTTGGCAAAGGAATTGTAAACATCAAGGCACAGGACAGTAGCTTTACTATGAAAATAGGGTTACGTATGCAAATTTTAGCTCAATCGAATACGGATTTAGAAAATGGTCAATTTGTATCCAAACAAACCAGTATGAAAATTAGAAGGGCTCGTCTGAAGTTTGATGGTTATGTGCTCAATCCTAAATTGGTTTATAAAATAGAACTGGGACTTTCAAATGATGATATGGGAGGAGCTAGTCCATTTACCAATGATGCGGCAAGGATGATTCTGGATGCTGTTGTAAAGTATAATTTCCATAAAAATTGGTGGTTTTGGGCAGGACAGGCAAAATTACCAGGAAATAGAGAACGTGTGATTTCATCAGGTAATTTGCAATTTGTAAACCGTTCAGAGCTCAATAGCGAATTTAATATGGACCGTGAAGCGGGAATTCAAATCCGAAATGAACATCATTTAGGAAGGCAGTTCTATCTTCGGGAAATCGTCAGCTTTTCGCAAGGTGAGGGGCGAAATGTGAGTACTGGAAATATCGGGGGGTATTATTATATCGGTAGACTGGAACTTTTGCCTTTTGGGAAATTTAAAAATAAAGGAGATTATATAGAATCTGATTTAGAATATGAAACTACATCAAAATTAGCTATTGGACTTACTTATGGATACAATGACAATGCTGTAAAAACGCGATCAAATCAGGGAAGATACATGGAAACTGACCAAGGGTTTTATCAAACAGATATCAGTACCCTTTTTATTGATTTTATTTATAAGTACAAAGCCTGGTCCGCAATGGGGGAATTCGCAAAAAGAGAATCAAACAGCCCTTTTGCGGTCAATAGTGATGGGAGTTTAACAGGTGACTTTGTAGAAATTGGGCAAGCAGCTAATATTCAAGCAGCTTATTTGTGGCCCAAACACTATGAGTTGGCCTTCCGGTATTCTTCGGTGAATTTTGATAAGCAAATTGGATTAAATGACCTCTATGAGTATACACTCGGTGCCTCTAAATATTTCGTTGGTCACAAACTAAAACTTCAGGCTGACATAAGCTATACGGACACCCAAGGTCCACGAGATGGATTCAGGTGGAGGGTGCAAATGGACCTTCATTTTTAATGATAAAAAAAGGCCCTATATTTAAATAGAGCCTTTTAAAATTATTTTAAGATCCACACATTTCACAATCGTCAGGGTTGTTTTGAGCTTCAATAAGCATTTGTTTCAACTCTTCCGGTGTTAATGGTTTTTCTTCTTCCTTTTTCTCATTCGAAAGTGTAAACTTAATTGCATTTACTGCAGATTTTGTTCTCAAGTAATACATTCCTGTTTTCAATCCTGATTTCCACGCATAGAAATGCATAGAGGTTAATTTACTATAATCAGGGTCTTCCATAAATAGATTTAATGATTGAGATTGATCGATAAAATACCCTCTGTGGCGAGACATGTCTATAATATCTTTCATACTCAATTCCCAAACCGTTTTGTACAACTCTTTTAAATCTGCTGGAATTCCTTCAATATTTTGAATAGATCCATTTGCTTTCATTAGTTCCTCTTTCATGGAATTATTCCATAATCCAAGATTCACTAAGTCTTCTAAAAGGTGCTTATTAACAACAATAAATTCTCCAGAAAGAACACGTCGTGTATAAATATTAGAAGTATATGGTTCGAAAGCTTCGTTATTACCTAAAATTTGAGAAGTTGATGCAGTTGGCATAGGAGCTACTAACAATGAGTTTCTTACCCCGTTTTTAACCACATCTTTTCTAAGAGATGCCCAGTCCCAACGACCGCTCAAGTCCTCATCTTTAACTCCCCACATATTATACTGAAACTCCCCTTTTGACATCGGTGAACCATCAAAAGTAGAATACTTTCCTCGAGTTTTCGCCATCTCCATTGATGAAGTAACCGCTGCAAAATAAATGGTTTCAAATATCTCTTGATTCAACTTCTTAGCTTCCTCTGAAGTAAATGGAAGTCTCAACATGATAAAAGCATCCGCTAATCCTTGAATTCCCAATCCAACTGGACGATGTCTTACATTTGAATTCTCAGCCTCCTTAACAGGATAGTAATTTTGATCGATAACCGTATCTAAATTACGAGTGATTTTTTTCGTTACTTCAAACAAACGTTGATGGTCAAAATACTTTTCACCTTTTTCGTTTTCTGCAATGTACATTGGTA
The DNA here is from genome assembly GCA_049606855.1 of Flavobacteriaceae bacterium. Taxonomy (GTDB): domain Bacteria; phylum Bacteroidota; class Bacteroidia; order Flavobacteriales; family Flavobacteriaceae; genus JBELHR01. Next base: position 218,252 of record JBMYVY010000002.1, read on the forward strand.
TTGCGATAGAAGCCAAGTTACAAACCGCAACCTCATCCTTAGCTGTGTACTCCATAATTTCAGTACACAAGTTTGATGAACGGATAACTCCTAAATTCTTTTGATTAGATTTTCTATTCGCTGCATCTTTATACAACATATATGGGTTTCCTGTTTCAATCTGCGCTTCTAGAACTTTTTCCCATAAATCTCTCGCTTTGATTGTTTTTCGACCTTTCCCTTCATTTTCATATTTGGTATATAAAGCCTCAAATTCATCTCCATAGGTATCGTAAAGACCTGGACATTCATTTGGACACATCAAAGTCCATGCACCATCATCTTGTACACGTTGCATAAATAAATCAGAAATCCACAAGGCATAGAATAAATCACGCGCTCTCATTTCTTCCTTACCTGTATTCTTTCTCAAATCCAAAAAGTCCATGATATCCGCATGCCAAGGCTCTAGGTAAATTGCGAAGGAACCTTTACGCTTTCCTCCACCTTGATCTACATATCTTGCAGTATCATTGTAAACTCTCAACATTGGAACGATTCCATTAGAAGTTCCATTCGTACCGCTTATGTAAGAACCCGTCGCTCGGATATTATGAATAGATAAGCCTATACCGCCAGCAGATTGTGAAATTTTAGCAGTTTGCTTTAACGTATCATAAATCCCATCTATACTATCATCCTGAAGCTGTAATAAAAAACAGGATGACATCTGTGGTTTCGGAGTACCAGAATTAAATAATGTGGGAGTTGCGTGAGTAAAATACTTCTTACTCATTAACTCATAAGTTTCAATAGCCTCATCGATATCCTCTTTATGAATACCAATAGAAACACGCATCAACATGTGCTGAGGGCGCTCGACTATTTTTCCATTAATCTTAAGCAAATAAGAACGCTCTAAGGTTTTGAAACCAAAATAATCATAATTAAAATCTCTATTATAAATTATTGTTGAATCCAATTTATCCGCATTTTTCTGAATAATTTCGTAGACGTCATCAGCAATTAAAGCAGCCTTTTTACCTGTTCTTGGATTTACATACTCATAGAGGTCAGTTACCGTAGATGAGAATGATTTTTTAGTATCCTTATGTAAATTTGAAACAGCTATACGTGCTGCCAATTTTGCATAATCTGGGTGAGTAGTCGTTAATGTTGCAGCGATTTCGGAAGCTAGGTTATCCAATTCAGAAGTTGTTACCCCATCGTACAACCCTTCAATAACTCTCATGGCTACTTTTACCGGATCAACAAGATCGTTTAATCCATAACACATTTTTTTAATTCTCGCAGTAATCTTATCGAACATTACTGGTTCTTGACGACCGTCTCTTTTTAAAACAAACATAGGCTAGTTTTTTAAAATTTTACACAAAGTTCACCTCACTGAAATAATACAGTGCTGTAAACAATTAATAAATAAGTGTGTTTAGGGGTATACTTTTTTGCTAAAAATCAGCATCAAAGCTTATGCTACCAGTACTACCAGATTTGACTCCAGCTTTTTGATATTCTGAAACTCGTTTCTCAAAGAAATTGGTTTTTCCTTCTAGAGAAATCATATCCATGAAATCAAATGGATTGGTAACATTATATTCTTTTTCACAACCGAATTCAACCAATAAACGATCTGTTACAAATTCCAAATACTGAGTCATCAGTTTAGAATTCATTCCAATCAAACTTACCGGTAAACTTTCAGTCACAAACAAGCGCTCAATATCTAGAGCTTCGACAATAATTTGTCTAATTCTTTCTTTCGGTACTTTATTCACAATGTGATTATTGTGCAAATGAACAGCAAAATCACAATGTAGGCCTTCGTCGCGAGAAATCAACTCGTTTGAAAACGTAAGACCTGGCATTAAACCTCTTTTCTTTAACCAAAAAATGGAACAAAAACTTCCAGAAAAGAAAATTCCTTCTACAGCAGCAAAAGCAATAAGTCTCTCCGCAAAACTTGGACTTTCAATCCATTTCAAAGCCCATTCAGCCTTTTCTTTAATCGCTGGAAAAACTTCAATAGCCTTGAACAATTCTGATTTTTCTTTATCGTCTTTTACATAAGTATCGATTAATAAAGAATAAACCTCAGAGTGAATATTCTCCATCATAATTTGAAATCCATAGAAAAATTTAGCCTCAGTATATTGAACTTCACTTACGAAATTCTCAGCTAAATTTTCATTTACGATTCCATCAGAAGCCGCAAAAAAGGCAAGAATATGTTTGATGAAATACTTCTCATCATCACTTAATTTTTCATTCCAATCAGTAACATCTTGGTGCAGGTCTATTTCCTCAGCAGTCCAAATACTGGCCTCCTGTTTCTTATACCAATCCCAAATATCATGATGCTGTATTGGAAAAATAACAAATCGGTCTGGGTTTGGTTTTAATATAGGTTCTACAACTGACATTTTTTATAAAATTTGATTGTTCATACAAGTCAAACAAAGATTGTAAAATTAGTCGATAATTTAAAGAAACAGTTATTCACAAAATCCCTCTTTTATTCACAATCTCTGATTAGCCAGTTCTATCACCACTTATTTCAAGACAACAAAAAACCCCTGAAATTCAAGGGTTTATTCGTGTATTTTAAACATAATATAAATTATTCCTATTTCTTAAGGTAGTCCTCCGCTGCGTTTTCTAGTTCCGTATACCAGGCCTCACCGTATTTTCGAATTAGAGCCTCTTTTACAAATTTATAAAGCGGCACTTTCAATTCTTCACCCAATGAACAGGCGTCATCACAAATTTGCCATTTATGAAAATTCACCGCAGAAAAAGCGGAATAATTCTTAATTCTAATAGGGTATAAATGACAACTTATTGGCTTTTTCCATGAAATTAATCCATCTCGATACGCTTGTTCTATTCCGCATAAAGCGGTTCCTTTTTTATCAAAGGTCACATAAGCACAGTCTGCTCCGTCAATTAAGGGGGTTTCTAACTCTCCATCTGCTCCTTTAACGAAAAGCCCTTGCTTCTGAACTGCATCAATTCCTTGTGCAGTCATATAAGGTTTGATTTTAGGGTAAATTTCTTTGAGAATTTCAGTTTCCTCAACCTCCAAAGGAGCACCTGCCTCTCCTTCAACACAACAAGCTCCCTTGCATTTAGTTAAATCACATACAAACTCTTTTTCCAGGATCTCCTCAGAGATAATTGTTTTTCCAACTTGAAACATGGTGCAAATTTAATAATTTTTTTAGCTACATTTGATTTAAAAACTAAGCAAATGGAATTCAATATCAAAGACATTTTTACCGTAACTATGGTACTTTTTGCTGTAATCGATATCGTTGGAAATATTCCGATGATTATTGATTTGAGGCAAAAAGCAGGACACATTCAATCAGAAAAAGCAACCTTAATAGCTGGTGCAATTTTAATTTGTTTCCTGTTTATCGGAAAAGAGATTCTTAACGTTATTGGAATTGACGTTAACTCATTTGCCGTTGCGGGTTCTTTTATCCTCTTTTTTCTTGCTCTTGAAATGATTCTTGGTATCACCCTTTACAAACAAGATGAAGAAGATGCTATGACCGCTACAGTTTTTCCTCTTGCCTTTCCATTAATTGCAGGGCCTGGAAGTTTAACCACAATTCTATCATTGAGATCTGAATACAGCATGATTAGTATGATTATTGGGATTTTGATTAATATGGTAATTATTTACATTGTTCTGAAAACTTCTAAAAGAATTGAATCTATCATAGGGCAAAATGGTATTAAAATCATTCGTAAAATATTCGGAGTTATACTTCTAGCTATTTCAGTGAAATTATTCACCACAAATATCAGCACCTTACTTCAATTGAATTAGGCAGGCATACTCAAAATAAAAAAAGCAGCTCTTTACGAGCTGCCTTTTTTAATTATTTACCTTTTATCATATAGATATTTTCATTTATCTCTCCATCTTCGATTGGTACGAGCTTGCCATGATGCATCATCCAAAAACCATCAGAGCTAACTTGCACATTGCTGTTATCGATATCGTGAATTATCAATTGTCCCTTGTTATTTATTTCCCAGGTTCCTTCTTCCGTATTAGTTTCATCATCTGCAGTTACGGTGACATCAAAAGTTCCGTCTTTCTTAAAATCAAATTGTATATCAATTTCTTCAATGATTTCTTCAACCAAACCTTCAACAGCTCCAACGACCATACGTTCAAAAATATCCATATCTTCCTTCTCTTCTTCCAGTTCTTTTTCAATATCGATTTTTAAAGTCCAATGACCTTTTAATTTATTCGGATGAACTTTCGATTGCGCTTGTACACCTAGACCGATAAACAGGCATAAAATTAGTGTTAGTTTTTTCATAATTTATAGGGTTTATAAAGAAGACGAAAAAGCAAATAGTTTGTAACAAAAAAGAGATAAATTTCTTTATCTCTTTTTTGTTTTATTCTACAGTAACTGATTTCGCAAGGTTTCTAGGCTGGTCGACATTACAATCTCTCATAACAGCAATATGATAGGAAAGCAATTGCATTGGTATCGTTGTAAGCAGCGGAGTTAGTTCCTCAATCGTTTCAGGAATTTCTATACAGTGATCTGCAAGTCCTTTAACGGTGGTATCGCCTTGCATTACTATAGCAATAATTTTACCCTTTCTCGATTTAATTTCCTGAATATTCGAAACTACCTTTTCATAATGCCCTTTACGTGTTGCAACAACTACAACAGGCATGTTCTCATCAATTAAGGCAATAGGGCCGTGCTTCATTTCAGCTGCTGGATAACCTTCTGCGTGGATATAAGAAATCTCTTTTAACTTAAGTGCTCCTTCAAGGGCCACTGGGAAATTGAAACCTCTTCCCAAGAACAGGCAATTCGCAGCATCCTTATACACTTTAGATATTGCCTCAATCTCATCATTTAATTTCAACGACTCTTTTACCTTTTCAGGTATCAAGGTCATGTGTTCTAAATACGTGTGATATTGAGATTCACTTAAATTTCCTTTAGCTTTTCCTAAACGCATAGCAATTAAGGACAAAACCGTAATTTGAGTAGTAAAAGCCTTAGTTGAAGCAACTCCTATTTCAGGACCAGCATGAGTATATGAACCAGAATCTGATTCACGAGCTATAGATGAACCTACAACATTACACACCCCGAAAATAAAAGCACCCTTTTCTTTAGCTAATTTAATTGCAGCTAAAGTATCTGCTGTTTCTCCTGATTGAGACACAGCAATTACAATGTCATTTGAATCAATTATTGGATTCCTGTATCTAAATTCTGACGCGTATTCCACTTCAACTGGAATTCTCGCCAATTCCTCAAATAAATATTCACCAACGAGCCCAGCATGCCAAGAAGTACCACAACCTACTATTATAATACGCTTTGCATTTAGGAATTTCTCAATATGATTATCAATAGAAGACATCTTAATAATTCCCTCATCAGCAAGTAAACGCCCACGATATGTATCTGTAATGGCTTGAGGTTGTTCGTAAATTTCTTTAAGCATAAAATGATCGTATCCTCCTTTTTCAATCTGCTCCAGATTCATATTAAGCTCTTGCATTTTAGCAGGAACTTGATCATCTCCTTTGATCTTTCTAACGCGAATTTCACGACCTAACTTAATAATAGCCATCTCCTCATCCTCCAAATACAAAGCTTGTTTCGTATATTCCACGAATGGAGAAGCGTCTGAGGCAATAAAAAATTCGGTATTATCTACACCGACACCAATCGCAATAGGACTCCCTAAACGGGCTGCCACAATCTCGTTTGGCTTATTTTTGTCAAAAACGGCAATGGCATAAGCTCCAACTACAGAGTTAAGAGCCAACTGAACTGCTTTACCTAACTTACACTTATTTTCCTTTTTAACTTCTTCAATAAAATTAACTAGAACTTCTGTATCGGTATCACTAGAAAAGTGATAACCACGTTCCATCAATTCTTCTTTTAGAGCAGCATAGTTCTCAATAATACCATTGTGAACAAGAACCAAATCACCAGAATTGGAAATGTGTGGATGAGAATTAACATCATTAGGCTCACCGTGAGTTGCCCATCGCGTATGACCGATTCCAATAGTTCCCTCAAGACCCTGACTTCCAACCTTAGTTTCTAAATCAGAAACCTTGCCCTTGGTCTTATATACTTGAGGCTGTTGCCCATCATAAACCATAACTCCAGCAGAGTCATAACCTCTGTATTCTAAACGCCTTAATCCTTTTATTACTATTGGGTATGCCTTACGCTCTCCGATATATCCGGTAATTCCACACATAATTAATCTTCTTCAGTATTCAATTTTGAGTAATATATTTCTAATTTCAATCTTTTTTCTTCATCGCTACTGTTCGGTCCGTGCAACACCACTCCTTTTCCAGTCCAGTTAAAGGGCTCAACAATGGAGTCACCTACAAAATTCGGAATGTCCGAGGTAGATATGATTTTCAATCTTAAATCATTTAAAGTTTGAGTAGGCTCAGCACTCATCAAATCCGTGATATAATTTGTAATTCTTAATTTATATCGCCAAAAGTCACTGATACTGTCACGCTCTAAATAACCGTATAAAGCGGCATCTCCTTGAGTCATCATATCCAATGTTTGAACCCCCTCATCTTCAATTTCTCGATACATAAACATTCGATACGGTATGGAGTCTTGGTCCATATTATAAACATCTGTATCCACATAAAAAGATAGGGAAGCTTCATTCAAGATCCAATCCTTGGTTCTTAACTCTTCCAATTCATCCGGCACACCATTATTATCAGTATCCTCGCCGAATAACTTTAAACTTACTTCATTTCCTGCAGCGCCTGCAACATATAAATTATTTGGATCGGCAGCTGGTGCAGCACTTCTTGTATAATTATTTGCTCTAATTCCAGCCAAAGAAAACAAGGTTGATTTTTTGATCGTATCAACCGGTTGGCCTGTTAGGTCATCAATTGCGGTATTGGTGTAATATACAGATAATACAGCACCGTCGAATGGCAGACTTAATAGGGCACCATCGTCTCCGGTTGCTTCAATATACAATCCTCTAAAATAATCCTGAAACGCATCTTGACTCGCAAATTCAGGGTCATCAAATTTTTGAACGAAATGCTCATCAAAATAGTCCTTATCCAATGCTATTCTAATAAGTGGTATTGGACCGTCAGCGTTTAAAGTATCTGTAGCATATACCACTCCAGTGTCGTAAGTTCTTCGTTTGACGATTTCAATTGTATCAAGAGTATTGAAGGTATAAGAATAATCCGTTGAACCGTTCAATAAAGTAGAATAACTGTATTCCTTATCAGAATAATAAACATTAACCTCTGAAGGGTTTGTAGGATCAAATCTATTCAAATAGGTATCAAGCTCATATACCTTTAAATTAAAGGCCGCATCTTGATTTCCAATTATTGAATCAATTTTATACTTAGTACTTCCATTTTCGTGATTTCCATCAAGAGAATATTGAAAAGGTATATTCAAGATAACCGTATCAATAGTTGATACAATGGTTGTATCTGCACCAAAAAGAGTCGAATATCTTGAAACGGAACCAGGAATATAAACCTGGGAAATCAGGCTTCCCTCAAGTTTCCCTAAAGTTTCAGAGTTATACACTCCTAATAAATATTGATCTAATTTTTGATTCTGTAACTCAAGCCCTGAGGCATTAAGCCGCTCTATTGCAACTGTGGAAGCCACAACTTCAGACACGTATTTGTCGGTATCAAACCTATTATTATCTACTATCCCAACTCCAATATTTTGGAAATCTTCTTCACATGAGAACAGTGTTCCCAAGCTTAGCCCAAGTATTAAAACTTTTCTAAGCCTCATCATTCGTTTAGTCATAAAAAGGGGTTAATTAAAGCACTTTGTTTTCGTAAAAATCTAAATATGCTTCAGCAAATTCTTCTAGTGGTTTAAATTCTAAAACAGGTTTATCACTCTTTTCAATTGCCGTTTCAAGCTCGGGATCTAAATCCTCTGAACCAACAATCAATGCATCAGAATTTCTGATTGCAGATTTCATAATACTGTTGAAGTCAGCCTGCTCGAATTCAGCAATTTGACTGTCTTCAATTTGGTCAAAAGCGATTTTGTTTTTTGTGTTTGGGTTCAAAACCCCATCAAATCCATGATTATAAACGGAAGTTACAATTTTGCTTTCTGCAAATAATGGCTCTTCTTTATAATATTCTTTGATGTATAAAGGCAGCAAAGAGGCCATCCATCCATGTACGTGGATAATATCTGGAGCCCAATTTAATTTCTTTACAGTTTCTACAACACCTTTAGCAAAGAAGATTGCACGTTCGTCATTATCTTCGAACATTTTGTCATCTTCATCAGTGAACAAAGCCTTTCTTTTAAAGTATTCATCATTATCGATGAAATAAACCTGCATTCTCTCCTTTGGAATAGAGGCTACTTTAATTATTAAAGGCATGTCTAAATCATTTATCACCAAATTCATCCCAGAGAGTCTAATAACTTCGTGTAACTGATGTCTTCTTTCATTTATCAGTCCATAACGAGGCATAAAGATTCGGGTTTGCACCCCTCTGCGATGAGCTTCCTTAGCATTTTCAAAGGACATTAAGGAAAGTTCGTTTTCTGGGAGGTAAGGAATTACTTCCGAGGAAACGTATAAAATTCTCTTATCTTTCATTCATTATTTGATTTAGGATTGGAGGTTAGCAAAATTACGAATTTTTATTAGAAATCCCACCTAAAGTGCTAACTTTGCGCACATTTTAGTCAATTACCATGAAGATATTTCAATTTGCTTCGGACTTAAAAGCCGAACTAAATGGAAAAGAAAAAAGCATAGGTTTTGTTCCTACCATGGGAGCATTACATGAGGGGCACCTTTCTTTGATAGAGCAATCACAAAATGAAAACGACATAACAGTCTGTAGTATTTTCGTCAATCCAACTCAATTTAACAAGAAAGAGGACCTAATAAACTACCCATCTAGTGACCGAGAAGATATTGAACTTCTAGAAAAAATCAATTGTGATTACCTCTATATTCCAGCCGTCTCCGACATTTATCCGAACGGACCCGTTAGTGAGCGTTTTGATTTTGGTGGTATCGAATTAGAAATGGAAGGTAAACAAAGGCCTGGGCATTTTGATGGAGTTGGCACGGTACTCAAGCGATTATTCGAAATCATCCAACCAAATAAAGCTTATTTTGGAGAAAAAGATTTTCAACAACTACAAGTGGTCAAAAAACTGAATGAACTTGTTGGTTTTGGAATGGACATAATAGGATGTCCTATTTATAGAGAATCTGATGGGCTAGCAATGAGCTCAAGAAACAAAAGGTTATCCGCAGAACAAAGAAAAGTAGCGCCCTTGATCTTCCAAACACTTTCTAAAGTAAAAAGCTCTTTCCAAGATTTAAACCCAAATGAATTGGAGCAAATGGTCAAAAACGCGTTCGACAAAGAAGCCCTCTTGGATTTGGAATATTTTGAAATTGCAGACATCAAGGATTTAAAAAAAACAACGTCAATCGACACAAATAAGAAATACAGAGCATTTATATCTGTATTTGCCGGCCCTGTTCGTCTTATCGATAATATCGATTTGAATTAATTAACTTAGTTTTGTTTTATTAAAACTTTACATAATTTGAAAAGCAATCTCTTTAAATATACAGCAAAATGGATCCCCATGTTATTGGGGATTTTTTTGGTTTGGTACAGTTTTGCAAAATTGAGTTCTGAGGATGTACAGGAAATTATCAGCTCAATACAAGAGGCCAATTATTTTTGGATTCTCTTATCCGTTTTAATGGGATTCATAAGTCATCTGTTTCGAGCTTTAAGGTGGAAGCTCTCATTAGCTCCACTGGGCTATAAAGCAAGTACTAAAAATACCCTTATTGCTGTTTTTATTGGGTACCTGGTTAACATAGTTCTTCCTAGAGCCGGCGAGTTTTCAAGGGCCGCAGCCATAAATCAAACCGAAAAAATCCCTGCTGATCAGGCATTAGGAACCATCATTTCAGAACGAATAATTGATTTGTTCATGTTAGGCTTGGTTATCGGCTTGGCGATTTTGGTTCAATCTGCTGCAATCAATGAAATTATACGTGCAAAAATCCCTAATCAGATTGGACCAATTGTGTGGATTAGCATCATTATTATAGGATTCGGGTTGTGGTTTGTTTTTAAAAGTAAGAATAAAACCATTCTCAAACTACGAGGATTCATTGAAGGGGTATGGAAAGGACTCTCCTCTATTTGGAAACTAGAATACAAATGGGCCTACTTGTTTTATAGTTTAATGATATGGGCTCTATACATAGGAATGTTTTATGTTGCTACTCAAGCACTTCCTGATACAGAAAAAATAGGATTATCAGCAGTATTAACCGGCTTTCTTGCTGGGACCTTTAGTATTGCCGCAACAAACGGAGGAATAGGATCTTACCCAATTGCAATTCAGAAATCTTTAGAACTTTACGGAGTTGCTGCAATTTCTGGGCTGAGTTTTGGATGGATTATGTGGAGTACGCAAACATTAATGATGATTGTTTTAGGAGGCCTCTCCTTTTTGTTTCTGAAACAAAAAAACTAACTTGCTCTATGGCCAAAATTAAAACTAGTTACTTCTGCCAAAACTGCGGCACTCAACATTCCGGATGGATGGGTCAATGTAATGCTTGCAAAGAATGGAATACCATTGTAGAAGAACGTATTGAAAAAGAAAATATCAAAGTTGGAACACCTTCTTTAAAGTCAAAGCCTTTAAAAATCTCTGAAGTAACCCTAGATGCAAATCAGAGATTTCATACACCAATTACAGAATTTAATACGGTACTCGGAGGAGGAATCGTTCCAGGTTCAGTAATCTTACTCGGGGGAGAACCCGGGATCGGAAAATCAACTCTTAGTTTACAGCTGGCTTTGGAACTCAATAAAAAAGTTCTATACGTCTCGGGAGAAGAGAGTTTGAGCCAAATAAAAATGAGGGCGGAACGCATTAAACCTGGAGTGGATCAATGTTATTTATACAACGAAACGGATAGTCAATTAATCATTGAAACCGCTAAAGATCTAAACCCGGAAGTATTAGTTATTGATTCCATTCAAACCCTCCACAGTCCTTTTGTGGAATCTTCAGCGGGAAGTATCTCTCAAATTAGAGAAGCATCTTCTGAATTAATTTCCTACGCAAAACAACAGGGAATCCCAATCATTATAATTGGACATATTAACAAAGAAGGCCATATTGCCGGACCCAAAATTCTAGAACATATGGTTGATGTAGTCCTCCAATTTGAAGGAGATCGCCATCATAATTATAGAATCTTAAGAGCAAAAAAGAATCGATTCGGGTCAACTCATGAATTAGGGGTATTTGAGATGCTACAAGACGGATTGAGGGAAGTGAGTAATCCTTCTGAAATCCTATTGAATAATGGCACCAATAATCTTAGTGGAACTGCTATTAGTGCAACCTTGGAGGGCATGAGAACTATGATGGTAGAAATTCAAGCCTTAGTCAGTACTGCGGTTTATGGAACTCCACAAAGGTCAACCACAGGATTTAATGTAAAGAGACTTAATATGCTACTAGCAGTTCTGGAAAAAAGACTGAAGTTTAAACTCGGAATTAAAGACGTTTTTTTAAACCTAACCGGCGGAATCAAATTGGAAGACCCTGCAATAGACTTAGCAGTTGTTGCTGCGGTTTTGTCCTCTGATCTAGATATAGAAATACCTCAGGAATATTGTTTTTGCGGTGAAGTTGGGCTTTCGGGTGAAATTCGTGCAGTATCCAAATTAAGTCAACGAATAAGTGAAGCCGAAAAATTAGGTTTCGAAAAGATTTTTGTTGCAAGCAAACAAAACATTCAAAACAAGCATAAGATTAAGGTCGTAGAGCTTGAAAAAATTGAGGACTTAATCAAATCCGTATTTGTATAAAAAAAGCCACGATAACGTGGCTTTTTTTTATTTCTTATTAACTTCTTTAATATATCGATCGAGCGCCATCGTCATCGATGGGGTTTCTGGCGTCGGTGCAACGATATTGCACTCTAAGCCTTTTGCTTCTGCAGCTTTTACGGTAGAATTACCAAAAACAGCAATCTTCGTTTTGTTTTGTGCGAAATCTGGGAAATTCTCGAAAAGAGATTCAATTCCAGAAGGGCTAAAAAATACTAGAATATCATAAAAGACATTTTCTAAATCAGATAAATCGCTTACAACCGTTCTGTACAAATCAGCACGGGTCCACTTCACCCCGGTAGCATCCAATGCTTCTGGAATAGATGGCTTCAACTTATCTGAACAAGGCAACAAGTAATTTTCATTCTTGTGCTTTTTAATCAATTTTATCAATTCAGGAAAAGTTCTTTCTCCTACGTAAATTTTTCTCTTTCTGTAAACGATATAGTGTTGTAAGTAGGATGCAACTGCTTCAGATTGACAAAAATATTTCATTTCGTCAGGAACCTTAAAGCGCATTTCTTCAGCAATTCTAAAAAAATGATCCACTCCTTTTCTACTGGTCAAAATAACTGCCGAAAATCTGGACAAGTCTAGTTTCTGATTTCTTACCTCTCTTACAGGAATACCTTCAACATGAATAAATGGACGAAAATCAATCTTTACTTTTTGTTTCTCAGACAAGTCAAAATAGGGTGATTGCTTTGCTTGAGGTTCTGGTTGGGATACTAGGATTGTTTTTACTTTCATAATTTTAATACACAAGTGCTTTAAAAACTATTAATATAGGTGCTATTTCGAAGGTGCAAAGATACAAAATAAAATAAAACAGACCCTTAGATAGTAAGTATTTGTTATTGAGCATTAAAAATAAGAAAGAGATTAGCGCAAAAACCACAAAAATCAGAAGTAAAATCAACAACCATGAGGCCCCTTGAATCCCAGAAAATAGGCCAATAAAAAGAGCTGGAAGCATCCATAAGCAGATTACTGAAAAATAATTAAATGTAAAGGTCAAAAGGCGCATAAAAATATCTGACAATCCCAAAACCGACGAGATAAAAAGCAACAAACCCAATTTCAAAGTTAAAATCGAGAAAGCTAAGCCCCATAACAACAAATAATTATAAACCGTATTCTCATTCAATTCAATTCTAATAACGCCATAATTAGAAAGTGCCATTAAAAAAAGACTGAGAAATGTAATTTGAAAAAAATATAAGGTCAAGTTAAAAACAGTCAAAACACGTTGGTTCTCGCCAAAATATTTAATTCTGTAGGTTTTGGAAAAACGACTTAACATTAAATCGTATAATCGAGATCCGTAAAGGAGTTTATCTAAGGAAAAAACCAGGAAAACAAGAATTAACAAGGCAAACAGCCAAGCTTGTTCTCCGTAAACTCTCTCAATTGCAGTTAAGTTCATGTAGGCAAACTTAGCTATTTTTATGGACAAAATTATGGCTCTAAATTGGATTTATGCCTTCATGTTTCTGAATGAAGAATAAACCAAAGCTGCTACTACGATAACATCAATTACATTCCATATATCTTGACCCAGAGAAATTTTAAATATTGGTTGATAAAGAATTGCTAAAGCAAAATAGATAAAACTCTCGTTCCTGGAACTCTTTAAAGAATCAAAGCCCATGTACGCGAATCCTACCATAAGAAGATATCGGATCAATTCAATATAATTAGCGGGCAAACCCACTAGAAAAAGTATAATTAATACTGCTAGAGCAAATTTGATTTTCATGTTCAAATAGATTAATATTATTAATTATGAAAAGTTACAAAATAATTGGCTATCAATTAATTAAGTCTTAAAAACCCAGTTTACTCATGTTAATCCACCTTGTTTTATGCTGAGCGCTTAACTAATTTTCGGGATAAAAAATACTATCTTTGCCCAGTAAGTATCAAATATGTCTGAAACACTTGTAATCATCCCAACCCTTAATGAAATTGAAAATATTGAGGATATCATTCACGCTGTTTTTAAACAAAAAAACGAGTATGACGTGTTGGTTGTAGATGATAAATCTTTAGATGGGACTCCTGAAAAAGTAAAAGAATTGCAATCCGTTTTTGTAAATCGGCTTTTTTTAATGAAAAGAAATGGACCGAAAGGTTTGGGGCGAGCGTATATTGATGGGTTTAAATGGGCCTTGGAAAAAGACTATCAATATGTCATTGAGATGGATGCGGACTTTTCTCATGACCCAAATGACCTGGACCGGCTTAACAACACTTGCAAACAAGAGAATTTAGATGTCGTAGTTGGCTCTCGATATATCAATGGGGTTAATGTGGTAAACTGGCCCATGAAAAGAGTCTTACTTTCGTTTTTTGCTTCCAAATATGTAAAATTTATTACAGGTATATCCATAAATGATACCACAGCGGGTTTCGTTTGTTATAGTAGTAGGTTTCTCAAATCCCTCAATTTAGAGAACATTATGTTTGTCGGCTACGCCTTTCAAATTGAAATGAAATACAAAGCTTGGAAAAAAGGGTTTTCTCTTAAGGAGATATCCGTTATTTTTACGGACCGAACCAAGGGTAAGTCCAAAATGAACGGTTCTATTATTAATGAAGCAGTTTTCGGGGTCATCAAATTGGCTTTGAATGGAAATAAAATAAAAAAACATGGCTAAGAAAACCCTAATTCAAAACGGGACACTTGTAAACGAAGGAAAGAAATTTCAATCCGATCTTTTAATTGAGGACGGTAGGATTTCTAAAATTGACAAAACCATTCCAGTTCAATCTGACATGAATGTTATTGATGCTAATGGGATGTTAGTACTTCCAGGCATGATTGATGATCAAGTTCATTTTAGAGAGCCAGGGTTAACGCACAAAGCAACGATCAGAACAGAAAGTCGTGCAGCTGTTGCAGGAGGAATAACCTCGTTTATGGAAATGCCAAACACGAATCCTCAGACGACAACTCAAGAAAAACTAGAGGCTAAATTTGATGTTGCAGCAAAAGATTCCTTGGCCAATTATTCCTTTATGTTCGGAGGAACAAATGACAATCTTGACGAATTACTGAAAACAGATGGCAAAAAAGTTGCCGGTATAAAATTATTTTTAGGCTCATCTACTGGGAATATGCTGGTTGACAACCCGGATACTTTAAGAAATATATTTTCCTCAACCCAATTGCCTATATCTGTGCATTGTGAGGACGAAGCTACCATTCGCAGCAATACTGAAAAAGCCATTGCGGAATTCGGAGAGGATATTCCAATCTCAGAGCACCCAAAAATCAGAAGTGTTGATGCCTGCTATATTTCCTCTTCTCAAGCCATAGCTTTGGCAAAGGAAACTGGGGCAAGACTTCATATTTTTCATTTATCCACAGCAAAAGAAACCGCACTTTTAGAAAATGACAAACCTTTAAAGGATAAAAAAATAACTGCAGAGGTATGTGTTCATCATTTATGGTTTAGTGATGCAGATTATGCAGAAAAAGGCACTCATATAAAATGGAATCCGGCAGTCAAGTCACAAAGTGACCAGGATGCACTCTGGGAGGCCCTAAATGATGATCGCATTGATGTACTTGCAACCGACCATGCACCTCATACTCTTGAGGAAAAATCCAACAAGTATTTAAAAGCTCCTTCTGGAGGACCTTTAGTTCAACACGCCCTAGTTGCTCTGTTGGAGGCCAGCAAAAAAGGCAAAATCAGCATTGAGAAATTAGTAGAAAAAGCCTGTCATAATCCAGCGATTTTGTTTGAAATAAACGAAAGAGGGTATTTAAGAGAAGGGTATTACGCAGATGTGGTTTTGATTAATCCAAACAAAAACTGGACCGTGACAAAAGATAATATTCTTTATCAGTGTGGATGGTCTCCTTTCGAAGGGGTGGAATTTTCTCATGAAGTTGACCGAACCTTTGTAAATGGAGAATTAGTATATCATCAAGGAAAAGTCTTAGAAAATCAAGCAGCAATGCGCTTAACATTTAATCGATAATACGATGAGATATATCTTTTTCTTCTTTTTACTCGCAGCTTGTAACAGTTCAACGATTTATGAAAAGCCCGAAAATCTCATTCCAGAGGATCAAATGGCTGAACTCATCGCAGATTTGGAAATTGCTCGTTATGCAAAAGGGAAGAAAAATTTAAACAAAGACAATAAACTAGACTATACTTTTTTAGTATATGAGAAGTACGGTATTGACAGCGCTCAATATGCGGAAAGCAATTTATACTATGTCTCGAAAATTGATCTCTATTTAAAAATTCACAATCATGCTAAGTCTATTTTATCAAATAAAAAAGACTTTTACGATTCCATTAAGTCAAGTCAAGATTCAATCGCAAGAAATAGATTGAAAGAAAAATCTTTGAAAAAGCCTATTCCCAAGGATAGAAATTAGCTGTTTTACGAATAACCTCTTTGAGAGGTTCAAACTCAAAAGTTGGCAAGGCCTCCCTTACCTTCCTGTTGGAATAAAACGTATGAGTTAAGATGGATTGAGCTGTATACTTTGTTATTCTTGGACCTTTTCCAGTTAGTTTATTCCTTAACCATTCATAGCGCCAGGCAAAACCTAAGGTTGATTTTGTTGCTCGTTTATAAGGAGCCTTAGTTCCCAAAGCAGAAGCCATTTCCAAAAATAAATCTTCGAAACTGATATTTTCAGAAACTAAAATATATCTATTATCTGTTATGGTAGAATCCATCAATGTTTTCATAACCTTGACCACGTCCCAGACCCCAACGAAGCCTGTTGACCCTGTTGTGTAGTATTTCATTCCTCTGACCATTTTACGAAAGAGTGTTCCAGATCCTTGATTCCAATATCCGGGACCCAAGATTACTCCTGGATTCACGACGATGACCTTTAAACCTTCTTGTGAACCTCGCCAAACCTCAATTTCAGCACCGTATTTTGTAATTGCATAGCCATTTTTATCCGATTCAGAATTCCAATCTTCCTCTTCATTAGTTTCACCTCCGTAGGGATTCTTTTCTACAGCAGCTATCGAGCTGACAAAACAAAACTTTTCAACCTCATGAGACAAACTGAGATTTACCATATTGGCAGTTCCTTCAATATTTGTTCTTCGCATGGCACTGTAATCTTGAGGCTTAAAAGAAATCAGGGCAGCACAATGATAAACTTGATTAACCCCCTCAAAACATGCCTCTAACTCTGTTAATTCTAAAATATCAGCTTGTACCCATTGAATTTGATTAAACAAATCCAATTCATCGTATAAATCGAAAAGATTCTTGGTGTTAACCTTACTTTTATCAGATCTAAATGTTGCTCTTATAGCTTGATTGGGATTGGACTCCAAAATATGCAATAACATATGCCCTCCTACTAATCCGGTACCTCCTGTAACTAAAATCATGTATGAAAATTACAAAAATATTTCCTGTTATCTTTGGACTAATAGCTTTATATTTGGGCAAATTTTTTAAAAACATGAGCCAAGATTTCGTAAAAGAACTACAATGGAGAGGACTTGTCGCTGACATGATGCCTGGAACGGAAGAACAATTACAAAAGGAAGTTACGGCTGGATATATCGGTTTTGACCCTACTGCTGACTCGTTGCATATTGGAAGTTTGATTCCAATTATTATCCTAATGCATTTCCAAAAATCAGGACATAAACCAATTGCTTTGGTTGGTGGAGCTACTGGAATGATTGGAGATCCTTCAGGGAAATCTGCAGAGAGAAATCTTCTTGATGAAGAGACTTTAAATAAGAATATTGCAGGCGTAAAAGGTCAATTAGAGCGTTTTTTGGACTTCGATAATGAAGGAGAAAATGCTGCAGAACTTGTCAACAATTACGATTGGATGAAAGAATTCAGTTTGATTGATTTCGTTCGCGATATTGGAAAACACTTGACGGTAAACTACATGATGGCAAAGGAATCTGTAAAAAAGCGTCTTTCATCAGACTCTTCTGTCGGAATGTCATTTACAGAATTCACCTACCAACTTTTCCAAGGTTATGACTTCTTACATTTATACGAAAACAAAAATGTAAAAATTCAAATGGGAGGTTCAGATCAATGGGGGAATATTACCTCAGGAACTGAATTAATAAGAAGAAAAGCCCAAGGAAAGGCTTATGCGCTGACTTGTCCATTGATTACAAAAGCAGATGGAAGTAAATTTGGAAAATCAGAAGGAGGCAACATTTGGTTGGATAAAAACCGAACTTCTCCTTATAAATTTTACCAATACTGGTTGAATACCTCAGATGAAGATGCGGAAAGCTATATCAAGAAATTCACTTTCCTAAATCAAGAACAAGTAGAGCAATTAATTGCTGAACATAGGGAAGCTCCTCACATGAGATTGTTGCAAAAAACTTTAGCCAAAGAGGTGACAGTTTTAGTTCATTCTGAGGCGGATTATGAGAATGCACTGATTGCTTCAAGTATATTATTTGGGAAATCAACTGCCGAAGATTTAAAATCATTAGACGAGCAAACCTTTTTAGATGTTTTCGATGGGGTAACTCAAGCCGAAATTTCTAAACAAGCTATAGAAAATGGATTGGATATCGTTGCTGCCTTTGCAGATACGGGTTTTATGAAATCTAATGGTGAAGCCAGAAGAGCGCTAAAAGAAAACGCAGTTTCAGTGAACAAAACCAAAGTCAAGGAAGACTTTGTCATTAATTCATCGGACTTAATTTCTGGAAAATACGTTTTACTACAACGCGGAAAGAAAACTTACTTTTTACTCAAAGTAATTTAAATATTTTAAGGCCATCTCGAAAGATTTGGCCTTTTTTATTGGACCAGTAAATTACATCCTCGGATATCGGAATTATCAAATCGTCCAAGGATTTCGAAACCACCATCTTCATGCATACGACCCAAATCTTGGGTGGCAATAAAAGAGCAACTGAAACGATTCGCTAAATCGATTACATTGATTCCGCCACCCTTTCCAATCGGAAGTAAGCTCAAAGCATCTTCAGGGTCTCTAATCAAAACACGCATCCAAGAAGGGCTGTAAAAAACACCATCTCCCTTTGAATAGGCTTGAGATAAAAGTTCAGTCATTCCGTATTCTGAATGAATTTTATCCACTCCGAACCCCCTACTCAAAACCTCATGTAATTCAGCACGAATCATCTCTTTTCGTCGACCTTTCATACCGCCTGTTTCCATAATGATCGTGTTCTGTAAGCGAAATTGATACTTATCTAATAAATCTAAAAGCGCAAAAGAAACACCAATAAGCAAAACTTGTTTTCCTTCTTGATCTAAGTGGTTTAAAGTTTGGGCTAATTCATCTAAATTATTCAAATAGAATCCAGATTCTTTTTGTTTCGATCGCTTGATTAAATCATCAACCATGTAAATCAAGGAAGAACCTTCTCGTTCAAGATAAGCTGGAAGCAAGGCCAAAATCACTAAATCCTCGGGAGTTCCATAAAACTCTTCAAAGGCTGTTAAATAGGACTCTTCATACCAAGAAAGCTCTTTTACAAAATGCTTACTTTGACTCATTCCCGTAGTTCCAGAGCTCAAAAAAATCTGTTGAGGAACATCGTTCCCTACGGTCACTTGAAAATCCTTAAAAAAAGAAATCGGCATAAAAGGGATGTCTTCGATTCTCTTTATTTCGCTAGGGTTTTTGCCTAGAAAATTGAGAAACTTTTGATACACTGGATTTTCAACTGCTTGAAAGTAAAAAGTTTCAAGAGCGGCCTGTTCAAAGTTCGTGTTTAGTAAATTCCGCATAGGGATTAAATTTCCAGCTTAGGCAACAAAAATAACTATAAATTATTGTAGTTTTGGTCGTACTAAACAAAACTTATTGATATATGGAACAAGCTTTTATTGCACAGTTAGGGCTTAAAGCTCATAATAATGGAGTCTCTACTGGACTTGATAATTTTGGGTCTGGGCCTCTTATTGAATCTTATTCTCCGGTGGATGGAAAACTCATTGGAAGTGTAAGCTCAGCGACTAAAGAGGATTATGAAAAAGTCATGGAGAAAGCGACTACTGCTTTCAAAACCTTTAGAACGATGCCCGCTCCTTTAAGAGGAGAAATTGTGCGTCAATTTGGAGAAAAATTACGAGAATTAAAACAACCACTTGGTGAACTTGTTTCTTACGAAATGGGTAAATCACTGCAAGAGGGTCTTGGAGAAGTTCAAGAAATGATAGATATCTGTGACTTTGCAGTTGGATTGTCCAGACAATTACACGGATTGACTATGCATTCTGAGCGTCCAGGACACCGCATGTATGAACAATATCACCCTTTAGGTGTGGTGGGTATCATTTCAGCATTTAACTTCCCTGTTGCCGTTTGGGCTTGGAATACAGCCTTAGCTTGGGTATGCGGAGATGTATGTGTTTGGAAACCATCAGAAAAAGCGCCTCTTTGTGGAGTAGCTTGTCAAAATATAATTGCAGAAGTATTGAAAGAAAATGATTTACCAGAAGGAATTTCTTGTTTGGTAAATGGAGATTACCAAGTTGGAGAATTCTTGTCAACAGATACTCGTGTACCTCTAGTATCAGCCACCGGTTCTACTCGTATGGGTAAAATCGTTTCTTCTAAAGTAGCTGGTCGTTTAGGGAAGTCATTACTTGAACTAGGTGGAAATAATGCCATCATCGTTACACCAGAAGCAGATTTGAAAATGACCATTATCGGAGCTGTATTTGGAGCTGTTGGAACTGCTGGTCAACGTTGTACATCAACAAGACGATTGATCATCCATGAAAGTCTATATGATAAAGTAAAAGACGCATTAGTTTCAGCCTACGGTCAGTTGAAAATCGGTAACCCTTTAGATGAATCTAATCATGTAGGGCCACTTATTGATAAAGATGCTGTAGCCATGTATGAGGCGGCTATTGCCAAAGCTAAAGAAGAAGGTGGAAACGTAATTGTGGAAGGTGGAGTCTTAGATGGTTTCGAATCTGGTTGTTATGTAAAACCTGCGATTATAGAGGCCGAAAATCAATTCGAAATTGTACAACACGAAACCTTTGCACCGATTCTTTATTTGATGAAGTACACTGGAGAAGTTGAAAATGCAATTGCAATGCAAAACGGAGTTGCTCAAGGATTATCCTCAGCAATCATGACTAATAACTTAAGATCTGCAGAAAAATTCCTTTCTCATGCAGGATCTGATTGTGGTATCGCAAATGTAAACATTGGTACGTCAGGAGCAGAAATTGGGGGTGCCTTCGGAGGTGAAAAAGAAACCGGTGGAGGACGTGAAAGTGGTTCTGATGCATGGAAGGTATATATGAGAAGACAAACCAATACCATAAACTACACAACTGAGCTGCCCTTGGCACAAGGAATCAAATTTGATTTATAAAACACAAAAGCCCGAGTTCAAACTCGGGTTTTTTTATACTGTTCTCCCAAATTCGTCAGGATATAAAAGTTTAATTTCTGTACTCTGAATGAAGGATTTTGAGTTGACATCAAATGCTGTTAATTTACCCGAATTAAACCCACCTCCAGTATCTATATTAAACATTGAGTGACGAATAATAGGAACGTCTTTTCCCAATCTCAATGTCGGTGTATGCCCAATATACACCTCTTTATATAAATTCAATCTGGCTGGATATAACGGATCAGTTTTAGAAAGGTCTAGAGGAGTCGCACAAGCAAGTTCCCATAAGGTTCTGTCCCAATAAAATAATTTATCAAACCACTCTTGATCCACTCCTTTGAGATTAGTAAATCCTCCGTGAACAAATAATCTATTCTCTTGATCAATATGATAATTTACTAAAGATCTCAAAAAATTCGCATGTGATTCAACCTTTTCAGGTCGACGCTCATAGGCGTCCTTGGAAGATTGCCCTCCGTGTTTCAACCATTTTTCATGTGCTCTTCCTTTTTCAAAATAATCTAAGAGCAATTGATCGTGGTTACCTCTAATAAATACACAAGAATATTCCTGCTGAAATTCCAATAAAAAATCTATAACTTCAACAGCCTCAGACCAAGCGTCGGTATAATCTCCCAAAAAAATAAATTCGTCCTCTTTACGGGGCTCAACTTTACCTATAAGTTCTTTTAACGCTCTGAAAGCACCATGTATATCTCCTATGACAAATTTTCTTTTCAAAGATCTTTTTTTAATTGAGTTGAGGATGCTTGAGCACTTGGCAAAACCAATAAGTCAGTAATATTTACATGATAGGGGCGAGAAACTACAAAATCAACAATTTCAGCAATGTCTGTAGCTTGAAGTGGATCATAGCCCTTGTACACTTGTGCAGAACGCTCTTGATCACCTTTAAAACGAACCATAGAAAAATTTGTTTCTACCAAGCCTGGGTGAATGGCGCCAACTTTGATTCGGGTGTCGTTAAGGTCTTTTCTCATCCCTTCAGTAATCGCATCCACAGCCTTCTTAGAAGCGCAATAAACAGTACCGTTAGCATAAACATCTTTAGCAGCTAAAGAACCAATGTTGATAACATGGCCGGAATCATTGTTGAGCATTGTAGGAAGGATGGCTTTGGTCACGTATAAGAGGCCCTTGACATTAATATCTATCATCGCATCCCAATCATCGATATCCCCTTGTTGTATATTTGATAGCCCATGGGCATTACCAGCATTGTTAATTAAAATATCTACGGTCTTAATAGATTTTAACTGAGAAAATACTTGCTCCTTATTTCTAACGTCAAATACCAATTTAAAACAAGTAGTATCTTCCTCGAGATCCATCATTAACTCCGTTAATTTCTCCTCATTACGCCCACAAAGAATTAGCGTATAACCACGTTTGGCAAACAAGCGAGCTATGGCCTCACCTATACCCGAACTCGCTCCAGTAATCAATGCTGTTTTCATTATATAAAGATATAAAAAAAGCCACTTCCAAAGGAAGTGGCTTCTATTTTAATTGGCTAACCAAAACCAATCAAAAATCAACTAACCAAACTTTATTTTATGAAAACTTAAACTATGTTTAAGGAACGTACTCTTTTAAAGGTTTTTGAAAAAGATTGCTCCCGCTCCCGAGAGCAATCTTTCTTTTAATTGGCTAACCAAAACCAATCAAAAATCAACTAACCAAACTTTATTTTTATGAAAACTTAAACTCTTTTCTATTTGATTCATTTAATACAAAGCCCGTGCCAAAAATGATTTTTTCTAAAGAAAAGTTACTCCCTGTTACGGGAGTAACTCCCTTTTAATTGGCTAACCAAAACCAATCAAAAATCAACTAACCAAACTTTATATTTTATACTATTTGGGATAACGCTTGCTCCAACGCCTGTTCCATTCATTCACGTTATCCTAATAGTTTGTGTAAATTCTACAATTTCAATGAACTGAATTACTATTTACAAATCCCGTGCCAAATATTATGCGCGCATAAAAAAAGCCACCCATTGGGTGGCTTTTAACATAATTTTATGAAACTTACTGGTTTTTAGCCATTTAAAGCCTCTGCTCCTCCAACGATTTCAAGGATTTCACCTGTAATCGCAGCTTGACGGGCTTTGTTGTAAGTTAATAATAAGTCATCTTGTAACTCTTTTGCGTTATCAGTTGCTTTGTGCATTGCAGTCATTCGAGCCCCATGCTCACCAGCATAAGAATCACGAACTGATTTGTACAATTGCATCTTCAAAGATTTAGGAATTAATTCCATAACAATCTCCTCTTTTGAAGGTTCGAAGATATAATCAGCTTGTACATTAGTATCACCTTCAGTTGCCTCTAGCGGCAAATAAGCTTCGTGCATTACCAATTGAGTAGCAGCATTTTTAAAGTGGTTATAGACCAACTCCACCTTATCAAATTGACCTTCAGCATAAGCTTGCATGATTTGGGAAGCCAATTCCGCAACGTTTTCGAATGTCAATTCATCGAAAATATCGTTGCGATTTTCATACAAGTTAAACTCCTTAGATAAGATGTCATTACCTTTTTTACCAATAGTTAGCAAGCTAACTTCTTTATCAGCATATTGCTCCTTTACAATTTGTCTCACCGCCTTGACTATTGATGAATTAAATCCACCACACAAACCACGGTTAGAAGTGATAACAACTAAGAGAACCTTAGAAACGGATCTTTGCTCAGCATAAACACCTCCTGTGTCTCCATCTAAAGTAGCTGAAAGGTTTTGTAACAATTCAGTCAACTTATTAGAATAGGGACGCATCGCAACAATTGCATCTTGAGCCTTTTTAAGCTTCGCCGCAGAAACCATCTTCATAGCACTCGTGATTTTCATCGTCGAGCCAATTGAAGTAATTCTGTTTCTTATTTCTTTTAAGTTTGCCATACACTAGGTATTTTAAATATTAAGCAAATTGAGCTGAGATTTCTTTTGCAGAACTTTCAATTGCCGCAATAGCCTCATCTGTTAATTTACCAGCTTTTAATTGATCCAAAGCATCACGATGCTTCAAATTCATATAATTTTTAAACTCTGATTCAAACTCCTTAACCTTGTTCACAGGAACGTTAGCTAATAAGTTTTTTGAACCCGCATAGATAATTGCTACCTGATCTTCAACCTTTGCAGGAGAATTTTGTGGCTGCTTAAGAATCTCTACGTTTCGTTTACCTTTTTCAATTACATTCATTGTAGCTGCATCTAAATCTGAACCAAATTTGGCAAATGCTTCCAATTCACGGTAAGCTGCCTGGTCTAACTTCAATGTTCCAGATACTTTCTTCATAGACTTAATCTGAGCAGATCCACCTACACGAGAAACTGAGATACCAACGTTAATTGCTGGTCTAACTCCGGCGTTAAATAAATCTCCTTCTAAGAAAATCTGTCCATCTGTAATCGAAATTACGTTAGTTGGAATATATGCAGAAACGTCACCTGCTTGAGTCTCAATAATTGGAAGTGCTGTTAAAGAACCTCCACCTTTAATCAAGGGCTTGATAGAATCTGGTACATCATTCATTTGAGCTGCGATAGAATCATCATTGATTACTTTTGCTGCACGCTCTAATAATCTTGAGTGTAAATAGAATACATCCCCTGGGTATGCCTCACGTCCTGGAGGTCTTCTCAATAATAATGAAAGCTCACGGTAAGCTACTGCTTGCTTAGATAAATCATCATATACAATTAGAGCAGGTCTTCCCGTATCACGGAAATACTCTCCAATCGCAGCTCCAGCAAATGGAGCATATACTTGCATTGGTGCTGGATCAGAAGCGTTTGCCGCAACTACTACAGTATAGGCTAAAGCTCCTTTTTCTTCTAATAAGTTTACAATTCCTGCAACTGTTGAAGCTTTTTGTCCAATAGCAACATAAATACAGAATACTGGCTCACCAGCATCGTAAAATTCTTTTTGGTTCAAGATAGTATCAAGAGCAACGGTAGACTTACCTGTTTGACGGTCACCAATAACAAGCTCACGTTGTCCACGTCCAATTGGCACCATAGCGTCAATCGCTTTAATACCAGTTTGCATTGGCTCAGTAACTGGCTCTCGGAAGATTACACCTGGAGCTTTACGCTCTAGTGGCATCTCATAAGTCTCACCAGCAATAGGTCCTTTACCATCAATAGGGTTACCTAAAGTATCTACAACACGACCAACAATTCCTTCACCTACTTGAAGTGATGCAATTCTTTTTGTACGTTTTACTGTAGATCCTTCTTTTACTCCAGTAGCCTCTCCTAATAATACCACCCCGACATTGTCTTCCTCAAGGTTAAGTACCATTCCTTCAAGTCCACCTTCAAACTCTACTAATTCACCGTATTGTACATTTGATAAACCATATACTTGGGCAATACCATCACCATCTTGTAATACAGTTCCCACCTCGTCTAAACTAGCTGAAGTGTCGAAATTCGTTAATTGTTTCTTTAAAATTGCTGAAACCTCAGCAGGCTTAATTGCTCCCATCTTATATATTTTTAATTCCGAAGGTTCTTAATTAATTCGCTTATATCTTTGCTTCAAAGTCACTTGTATCAAATTCTCTTCTCAAAGAATTAAGCTGGCTAGAAATACTCGCATCGTATTGTAAATCTCCAATACGCAAAATAAATCCACCTAAAATATCTTGATCCACTACATTTTCAATGGCAGTTTCCTTTCCCGTAAGTTCTTTAACTTTTGCAAGAACTTTTGCTTCTAAATCCTTGGTTAAAGGAACGGCTGTCGTTACAACAGCAAGATCAATTGATCTGTGATGATCGTAAATTACGGCAAACTGAGCTGCAATATCACGAAGTAACGGCAAACGTTTATTTTCAACCAACACACTGAAAAGACCAACAACAATTCCATCTACATGAGAAGAAAACAAATCCTTCAAAATAGACAACTTTGCTGCTCCACTAACAACTGGGCTACTCAAGGCAACATTCAGTTCCGGATTCTCATCAATTGTGCTAACAATCATCTTCATCTGATCGTCTAATGCATCTGCTTTAGAATGTTCTAAACCAATGTTTAGAAGTGCCTTTGCATAACGATGTGGCGCTCTAATATCTTTCATTAGTTTAAGGTAACGTCTTTTAATTTATCTTCTACCAAAGCCAATTGGTCTTTGTCAGTAGATAATTCTTTAGCAACAACTTTTTCAGCAATTGAAATCGACAATTCAGCAACCTGAGCCTTTAATACAGAAATAGCAGCAGCTTTTTCTGTTTCCATAGCTTCTTTAGCTTGCTTAATAATCTTATCTGCTTGAACCTGAGCTTCTTCTTTAGCTTCATTGATGATCGCATCTTTCATAGATTTAGCATCTTTCAAGATCCCATCTCTTTCCACTCTTGCTTCCTTCAAAATACGCTCATTGTCAGCAGCGATATTAGCCATCTCTGTCTTTGCACTTTCCGCAGACTCAAGAGCAGACTTAATACCTTCTTCACGCTCTTCTACCGCATTTAAAATAGGTTTCCAAGCATATTTTTTTAGCAAGAATACTAAAAGAATAAAAATCGCTGTTTGACTAATAAACAATCCTAAAGGAAAATCATTTAACAACTCCATATATACTGTTATTTAAAGCTTTTTGTTTTAATTTTAATTAACAATTAGCTACAACCAACCGTTGTAGCTAAATTGTTTAGTGTTTCGATTAAGCAGCAAATAATGCAGCGAAACCAATACCTTCAATAAGTGCAGCTGCAATCAACATTGCAGTTTGGATCTTACCTGAAGCTTCTGGTTGACGAGCGATTGCGTCCATTGCTGAACCACCGATTCTACCGATTCCCATTCCTGCTCCGATTACGATTAATCCTGCTCCTACGATTGATGGAATTTCCATAATATATTTATTTTAAAAATTAAACATTCAAAAATTAGTGGTCATCGTGATGCTCTTCATTGGCAGAACCAAAATAAAGGGCTGATAACATTGTAAAAATATACGCCTGTAGTGCTGCTACAAGCAATTCCAAAATAGATAATGCAAAAGCCAATCCGAAAGAAAGACTAGATCCAATCCAGTTTTGGAAAATAAACATCAAACCAATAATACTCATCAATACCGTGTGACCTGCTACCATATTCGCATATAAACGAATCATAAGCGCAAAAGGCTTAATGAATATTCCAAGTAATTCAATTGGAGCTAAAACAATTTTCATCAAAACAGGTACTCCTGGCATCCAGAAAATATGTCCCCAATAATTTTTATTTGCCGACAAGTTCGTAATAAAGAAAGTAATCAAAGCCAATGACATGGTCACAGCAATATTTCCTGTTACATTTACACCAAGTGGCGTCAATCCAAATAAGTTCAAAAACCAAACAAAGAAGAATACAGTAAGTAAATAAGGCATGTACTTCTTGTAATTTTTCTCTCCAATATTCGGTAAAGCAATATCATCTCTAATATAAAGGATGATTGGCTCAAAGAAACGTGCAGCTCCAGTTGGAATTGGTCCTTTTTTATAAGTTTTCGCAAAAGAACTAAACATCCATAACATCATAATTGAAACCAAGATAATCATGGCAACGTTTTTTGTTATAGATAGATCTAATGGTTTAATATTTGTTGGGTGATGCTCTGTATCGTAAGTAATTGTACCTGCCGCATCAGTCTTGTACACTAGGCCATGATATAACATATAATAGTCATCTCCTGCCTGAGCAACAGATTCTCCATGATGAAATTTAGAAGAAGAAAATACCGTTAATCCAGATTCTGAATCATATAAAATTACTGGTAAAGGCATTCCAAAATGATGCTGATGACCATCAGAACCAGTCCAAGAAAACAGGTTAAAGTCATGTGAATCTTTAAGGTGGTGATCAATGAATTCCGTGATTTCTTCCTTCTCTACTCCATTTACTTTATCACCTTCTAGATCATATTCTACATTGTGCGCCTCTTGGGCAAACGCCGTTAATCCGATGAACACAACTAAGGTCTTAAAAAATGTTTTTGTCATTTCGTTCTAATATCAGTGTCTAAAAAACGCTGCAAAGATATCTTTTTAAACCAAATAAAAAAAACGATTTCTCCTATTATTTTGCCCCCCTTTAGAATTCAAAAAAAAACCTGCTAATCCCCTTGATTTAAGATCTTTCTCAAGGCCAAAACTTCAATGATTAAACAGACGACATAAGGAACAAAAAATAAAGAGAAGGCTAATTTACCTTCACCTAAATTCCCTTGAAAAAACAAATAATACACACCGAACTTTATAAAGCTCCCAAAGAGAAATAGAAATCCGAGTTGATCTCTAAACTTATTTCGAAAAAAGTAAATAATGAGATAGATTCCCACAGCCATAAGCCCATTAGCGAAATAAGACTTTTCTAACCACTTTTGACTAAACTGTGTTCCTGTTACTCCAAGAACCCAGTCATGAAGGAAAAACGCGACTACAGGCACTGTGAAAAATAAAAGAATTTGCTTATTCATTTTCCATAGCCTTCAGCCGCTTGATCAGTGAATACATTGACAAAACAAAACCAATTAAAACCATTATAATCGTTAATGTCTTGTCAGTATTAAATTTTCCATCCAGCCATTTCCCAAGCAATGAGAACAACCATATAGTGACACCGAACTGAATACCAACTCCACTGAGTCGGATAAACTTATTAAGCGGTTTTTTCAATCTGCTTTTTGTTTAACTCTTTAACAGAATTTTTCATACTGCAAGTTCCGTTAAGTGACGCTCCTGGTTCTACAGATAATTTTCCTATTACTGTATCTCCTGAAACTTGAGCAGTCGCACTTAAGCTCAAAGTATCTGAGACTTTAAGGTTTCCTTCAAAAACTCCTTCAATATCTGCATTTGTACAAGTGATACTTCCTTTCACTTCTCCTTGTTTTCCGATTACAACACGACCTTGTGTTTGAACATCGCCTTCTACTCTTCCATCTATTCTGAAATCTCCATCAGATTCGATATTTCCTACAATCTTTGTGTTCGCTGCTATCACGTTTCTTTGTGCCTCCGTCATAGGAGTTCCTTTTTTTTCATTAAACATAATTAAGGGGTAATTTTAAGTTTTGTTATCAGTTGATTTAAATACTCCGCTTCTTTCGAATTTGGATAAGTTTCAATGAGTTTTTGCATGCTGATTATTCCTTCTTCATCACCAAACATTTTCCACACACTTAAGCTCCGTAAAAGTTCAAATTTAAGAATAATTTGCTTATCATCAATTTTTTCGAGATTCTCTTCAACATATACTATGAGTTCATCATAACAACCTTGCTCAAATTCCAAGTACCATTTTTGGTAGACCTCTTGATCAGTTAATACAGAAGAATCTTCAATTGCAACACCTTGTATTGACAACGTATAGGGGTGATCAGGGTAATTATTAATTAATCTCTCAGCGTGAACTTGTTGGTCTTTTTCATTACCTAAAGCCTCGTGAATTTGATATAAATAATACGTTACTTCAACGGGGTTTTTGTCTGCTAATCTTTCTAATCTACTCAAAGCCACTTCGGGTTGATTATACACTTCAAAATACTGAAGCGCTGATACGTACAATGCTTCTTGTAGAACTAGATTTAAAGAGTCTCTGTGAATTTGTTCATCAAGAAGTTCCGCTTGCATTTGTGCAGCTCTTAAATTCGCATCGAGATCCTCATTATCTTCATTGTTTGATCGGATTCTAGAACTGGACTTTTGAAATTTCCAATCATCCTCATTAATAATATTTCCCCACGTTTGTTCAAATTGCTTTTGCCCTGCAGCGACTACTTGAGGGTTATCAAAATACCAAGCGGATTGTTTTCCGCCTACTGAATTCTGAGTTTTTGAACGCTGCTTACCCTGTTTTTTTGCTTCAGCAACAAAATAAGCATAGCGCTGATCATCGTTCATAGACCACAAATTCATAATACTATCCGAACGGTGAATTTCCTCTTCAAGAACAATCAGTTCTTCTAAATTTTCTCTTTTCCTGTTCAAACGAAGTAAATACAGAGTATTATACGATTCAAAATTCGACAAGATCGAATCAAAATATTTACCCGCTAGTAACATTTCACCTTTTTTAAACGAATCATCTCCTAAAGCACTTAAGGCCCTTTGCTGAAGATAAAAATCAGAAGATGGATGAGATTTGGACCTGGTATAAAATTCAGCTGAGTCCAATAATATTCCTTTCGCAAAATATAAACGTGCAAACTCATTATTGTAATACTGATCTTTTAACAGGGCATTTACCCGTTCTAAGTAATTAGCTGTTGATACTGTATCACGTATAAAACGGCTCATGGTAAGTAGTGAAAGTGATTGGTATTTTTTTGGCGTCTTTCTTCCAAAAGCAAGGGTTTCAAGCTCTGATTGGGCTATTTGTAGGGAATCCTGCTCTATTAATAACTGCGCTCGTAAAAAGCGGTTTCTGGCCGCTTGGGTGGGATCACCCCCAGCTTCAAAAGCAAGTTTTAGATGTTTTTTCAAGGGTTCTATACTATCATAAGATTCGTATCCTAGAGCCAAGGCAGTATGTCCTTCAGCTAAGATGCCGTCCTTCAAATCATCTTCCTTTACTAAGCGCTTCATTCTTCTGATGGCCTGAGCCTCATTCTCTAAACGGATACTGGATTTGGCCCTCCAAATACGCATTTCATCAATTAAACTGGCAATAGGGTTATTTCGAATCGCATAATCAAAAGACTCTTGTGCCGGAACCATTCTTCCGTCGTAATACCTTGCCTTCCCAAGAAGTAAATAAGCTTCATCCATTTTAGCGTTTTGTTCCACTCCGTAGTCTTGGATAGAATGCTTCTGAACTGCTTTAACAGCCTTTTCCTCAGCTTTGAAAAAAGAAGCTTCAGCAGCTTTAGTCAAGCTGTTTTTTTCCTTTAAAGAATCTTGAATTAAAATTGGCTCAACCTTGAGGCGCACGAACACATCTTCTTCATAACCATCGTTAAGTTGATTGATTCCGTCTTCTAATGCCAGCTCACCATTGTAAAGCACGTTGTATTTTGCGGTAAATTCGTGCCAGTTTCTGGAAACGAACGTATTTTTCCTTCCGCAGGAAGAAATCACAACAAAAGTGAGAAGAAATAGGATGTGTTTTTTCATTTTACCTTAGTAAAACTCAAAAGTAGTAAATCTATTGTAGGAAACGATCTAAAATTTTAGAAACCGGCTCAATATCATGCGTAGTTTCTATACTTGGACCTGCAACCCAAACAGTCTTATAAGTAGCTGAAGTTGCTGCTTTAGTAACTTGAGACATCCCTACAGAGAATCGCCACATTTTTACCCATTTTTTGAGTTGTTTGTTTTTGTTCAAAAAGGATTCTAACCAAGTTTGCTTGGTTCCAATTTTTTCAACATAAGGTGTATTTATTACTGTGCAGGGGGTACCCGAAATCTTTTCGGTCATCACAATATCCTTGGCGCCATAGTCTACACAAGCTTGCTTGTATTCCTCTGATACTGGGGCTTCTTTTGATGCTATAAATGGACTCCCTACCGAAACTCCTACTGCACCGTATTCAAGCATTTTATCAACATCTTTTTTACTAGCAACTCCTCCAGCAGATATTACTGGGATATTGAGTACCTTATTCAAGTCTTCAATTAAGGATTTAGGGTCTTGATCTCCACGATGCCCACCAGCTTGATTATTTACTGCAATCACGCCATCAGCACCTAAATCTTCTACTTTTTTTGCATGACTTGCCCCTACAACATCACAAAATACCTTAATCCCCTTAGGTTTTGCCATCTCAATAGTATGTCTTGGAGAACCCAGAGAAGTAATAATAAAATCTACTCCTTCTTCACAACATACTGCAAGTTGATCCTTGTATTTATAGTTACTCTTATTTACAATCAAGTTAATACCAAAAGCACCTCCTTGAACTTTTTCTTCCTTGAGCAAACATATCGCTTGGCGCAATTCATCCAGCGTTCTATAATTGAGTGCTGGAATACATGCAGCAATTCCACGTCGCATTCCAGCAATTGTCATTTCAGTATTCGACACCAAAAACATGGGTGCCATAATAAAGGGATGATTAATTTTTAAAAGTTCAGTAAGTGCTGTCTGCATGATAATGTTTTTCTCAAATATACATTTATTATGCATGCATAGCAAATAAATTAAACCAGCTGTTCTTTAAAATAATTATTTAAGTCAGCTAAAGTATCGTCAGAAGTAATAATATCCTTAATCACTTGGCCTTTTTCTAAAACGACAATCCTTTCACACACCTCAGTTACATGAGTTAAATCATGAGAAGAAACCAAAAGTGTAATTCCTTTTTTCTGTGACAATTCCTTTAAAAGTTCTTTAAGGCGAAATTGAGTAGTTGGGTCCAAATTCGCAAAGGGCTCATCCAGCACCACAATCTCTGGTTCTCCCATCAAGGCAGCAGCAATACCAACCTTCTTTTGATTCCCCTTTGAAAGATCTCTTAAGAATTTTTTTACCCCAATGATTTCATCGTTAAACAAGGAATTGAATTGACTTAAATGATCATTCATATCCGCCTTGTTCATTCCTCTTAAATCTGCGACAAAACTGAAATATTCATCAGGAGTCAAATACCCAATCAAAAAAGATTCATCGATATAAGAACCTGTATAATTTTTCCAATCTTCAGAGGAATTAACAGGAATACCCTTCGAATCCACTGAACCTGTGGTAGGCTTGATAAGGTCTAGTAAACAATTAAAGAATGTCGTTTTCCCAGCACCATTATTCCCTACTAATCCAAAAGATTCACCTTTTGGTATATTGAGGTCTGCTACATTTAAAACTTCTATTCCTTTATATTTTTTGGTTAAATTTTGAGCGTGTATCATGAGTTAAAAGCTTGTATCGTTTGGTATTTTCTTTTAATGTATAATTTGGTGATTTTGTTCAATAAATAGGGCTTGAGTATCATTCCTAAAACTCCCATTCCGGCTAAAACAATCAATCCAACCTCGTAGGAGAATAAGTAATCTAGCAGAGCTAAAAGACCTGCAGGTAATCCTAAAAGAGGAATGATCATCAGAAATTGATTGGCACTACTTCCTTGCATATTTCCAACAGCTGGCCCATCGAGATCTATTCCTTTTTTATTAAAGGCTCCAGCCCACAACAAAAATTGATTATTTACTCCAATATTATAGATCGCTCCAATGACAATTAAACTATAGATTTTCCAACCCATAAAAGCATAAAAACTCGCAAGAATAAACATCACGATATTTACTGTAACCATTAAAATATACTTAGAGTTTAAATAATCCTTGTACGAGGTTCTTTGAGTCATTAATACATTGTAGTATTTAGCATCCCAAGCCGGAATGAATTGCCCAAAGTTTATCGCAAAACCTCCCGTAGTAAAAATAGCGGCGAACATCAGCATAAATGGCATTTCAAGATAAATTTCTTGAGTAAAAAAGATCAATCCATAGAACACAAATAAGAAACTCATCAAAAACGTCATACGAGGCCGTTTGTTTCTCCAAATCATTCGAATATCGTTCTTCATAAATGGAGCCGCAGACCCCAATCTGTTTACAAAATTTAAATTTGAGGTTTTACCAACAACCTTCTTTGTTTTCAATCCTGTATCTAAATACAGTGAATTCCAAACCACCTTTCTCGAAAAAGAATAAAGTAATACTACAATCAACCAAGGCAGGATTGCCGACCATGGATGGGTTGAGAATTGAATAAACAATTCCCCCCAATAGCTGTCTAATTCATAGAAGCCAAAATATCTATTAATGGAGAAAACGGCCAAAACAAATAAAATGATTCCGAAGAAAAAATTGTTTTTCTCTGCTAAAAAATTGGTGAAGTTATTTATAAAACTAAATGCCCAAATTCCTAAAACCCAAGTAATAGTTCCAAGGGTATCTCCGCCGTTCATAATTACAAAAACACTAAAAGGGATCCAGAAAAACAGAGCCACTACATTAAAGAAGCTTATGATTGACTTGTTTAATACATAGGTAACAATTCGAGATTTGGAAATATTGAGCAGTAAAAATGATTTAATATCTACTACAGGGATTTTTTGTAGGAAATATCTAAACACGAGATCCCCCATAATCACATAAGGCAAAAAATTGTTTATGCTGATAAAAGGAGACACATCTGGATTAGCTTTTTCCATTAATGGATATACAATCAATCCAAGCGCCAAAAGGCTGACAAGCATGTATACACCAAGGAATCCTAATAAAATGTTCGACAAAAGGCTTTTCTTCCAGTAGGGGGAGCGCCAGAATTTTTTCCACCCTAGGTTTATAAAGTTGATTTTCATAGTACTTGGTTAGTCAAAACAAAATTACAAAAGTTACAATTACCATTGGTCGAATTTTTTCGACCATTCGTCGAAACTTTTTGAAAGCAACCAATTCACCGACGTATTTTTGAAGTAACAATAGGGTAGGAAAGTTCAATCGCAGAACAAAATTTCTCAAGACTTTATTTCAATAAGCGGTTTTTGGTTTGGTGGCTAATGTTTATTGAATGTGGCGATTGGACTTTTCCTTTTTGTTTAAATAGGTTCCAACAATAGTCTCGAACTTACTTCTCTCGAGATATGGATCGATTTAATAGATCCTTCTTCATTTGTAAATTCAATTTTCATCGTTTGATCAAAATCCTCTATATGTAGAATTTTAATCAACAATCCCAATTGAATGTCTTTTGAATTCAGGTACATCAAAAACTCCGTTGAACTATTTCTCAAACCCCTCAAGACCCCTTGATCATTAGGTTTAAGTTCGCCAAGTTTTTTGAATGTGTTTTTTTGGAGCTGACCATCTTTATCAGGAATTGGAGATCCATGCGGGTCATGTGTAGGAAAACCTAATAATTCATCCATACGATCAAACAGTTTTGAGTCACTGATATGTTCTAATTCTTCAGCAATATCATGAACTTCTTCCCATCCAAACCCCATCATTTTCTCTAAATACATTTCAGATAAACGATGCTTTCTTACAATTGCTGCCGCTTCTTTTCTGCCAGACTCCGTAAGCTCTAATGGTTGATACTTTGTATAACTTACCCATCCACGATTTTCCATTTTCTTAACCATAGCATTTATGGTCGGAATACTGACTTCTAGTTGCTTACTCAATGCGGTTAAACTGATGGCTTGACCACGATCTTCAAGAGCGAACATGGCCTTTAAATAATTCTCATGGGTAATAGTCGGCATGAATATTTTTTTACAAATATAAAAAACATATTGTTAGACTAGTCTAACTTTTATACTTTTACATCACTAAAAAACAATGAATTGACCAAAATACTCACTTATATCATTTTATTGATCCCTCTAGGACTTCTAGCCCAAAGTAATATTTCGGGCAGAATCACTGACGTGAGAGGTCAAGGACTCCCATATGCTACAATTGTTTTAGATTCTGGAAAGCATGGAGTCAGCACCGACGCAGAGGGCTATTTTGAACTGCAGAGCCCTGAAAAACAAGCAGTATTGAGTATTTTTTTTATGGGGTTTGAATCTCAAAAAATTAAACTTAAACAAGGAGTTTCATGGACGAACCTGAATATCGTCATGCAAGAACTACCCAACACGATGGATGAAGTAGTTGTTTCTGGAACCTTAAAACCCGTCTCCAAACTTGAAAGCCCCGTTCCAGTAGAAGTATATAGCCCCGCTTTTTTTCAAAAGAATCCTACAACAAATGTTTATGAAGCCTTGCAAAACGTCAACGGGGTACGTCCTCAATTAAATTGCCAAGTTTGTAATACCGGTGATATACATATAAATGGTCTAGAAGGCCCATATACAATGGTATTAATTGATGGAATGCCTATTGTATCAAGTCTCGCAACAGTTTACGGACTATCGGGAATCCCCAACAGCTTGAT
This sequence comes from Flavobacteriaceae bacterium, assembly GCA_049606855.1. Taxonomy (GTDB): domain Bacteria; phylum Bacteroidota; class Bacteroidia; order Flavobacteriales; family Flavobacteriaceae; genus JBELHR01. The sequence continues at coordinate 254,514 of JBMYVY010000002.1, forward strand.
TGACCGTATGGAAGTGGTTAAAGGACCTGCCTCCACATTATACGGCTCTGAAGCAATCGGGGGATTAATCAACATCATCACCACTAACCCTCTAACTGCGCCAAAATTCTCCATCGACCTGATGTCAACAACTTGGCAAGAATACAATGTTGACTTAGGTTATCACGCCAAAGTTTCTGACAAAATTGATTTATTAACAGGAATAAACTATTTTAATTACAACAACCCTCAAGATAATAATCTTGATAATTTCACAGACTTAGCGATTCAAGAACGCCTATCTGTTTTCCAAAAAATCAACATCTCCGAGAACATTAATTTAGCAGCTCGTTTCTACAATGAAAATCGCTGGGGAGGTGAGATGCAGTGGACCCCTGAATATAAAGGTTCTGATGAAATTTATGGCGAAACAATTGAAACTACAAGATGGGAGCTTATGGGATCTTACAGTTTCTTGGACAAATTCATGTTGTCGCTCAGTGCAAATTCTCATCATCAGGATTCAGCCTATGGTGATATGCTCTATATAGCTGATCAAGATATTGTATTTGGGCAATTAACTTATGTCAGTGGTGATTGGTTGTTAGGGACAGCAACGCGTTATAATTATTACGACGATAATACTCCGGCTACACCAGATGCTGACAGTTATCTATTGCCAGGGATTTTTGCAGAAAATACACATCAATTCAATGATAAAAACGAAGTGTTAGTTGGATTGAGATATGATTATCACAAGGATCACAAAGGTATTTTTACCCCAAGAATAGCTTATAAGTACAAATTTGATGAGCAACAAGTGTTAAGGCTAAATCTCGGTACAGGATTCCGTGTAGTCAATTTGTTTACGGAAGATCACGCAGCACTTACAGGAGCACGGGAAGTAATTATTCAGGAGGATTTAAAGCCCGAAAGGTCCTATAATGCAAATTTCAATTATGTCAAAAGATTCAATTTCGTAAATGGTGGATTCATAAGCGTGGATGCTTCCATTTGGTTTACCTATTTCACTAACCTAATCCTACCGGATTACGATAGTAATCCCAATGAAATTATTTATAGCAACCTGGACGGGCATGCACAATCGATGGGAAGTAGTCTTCAACTCGATTTTAATAATGCACGAGGGCTCTCAGGTCAGATTGGTGCCACATTGATGGATGTTTCTACTTATGAAGATGGAATCAAATCAAGACAAGTACTAACCGAACAATTTTCAGCGACCTGGGGATTGAGTTACCGCTTTTTCGGCAATCTATTTTCTGCGGATTACACAGGAAACCTCTACGGCCCAATGTTATTGCCAACACTTGGTCCTTTAGACCCAAGACCCGATACATCTCCATGGTGGAGCATTCAGAATATTCAAGTCACTTATGAAACTGGTAACTTCGAAATCTATACAGGTATAAAAAACTTGTTGAACTGGACTCCATGGAAGAATGCAGATTATCCAATTATTGCAAGGTCATTTGACCCCTTTGACAAAGAGGTCGTTTTTGACGATCAAGGTCAAGCAACCTCAACCCCTAACAATCCCTATGCATTGACATTCGACCCTTCCTATGTCTATGCACCTAATCAAGGACGTAGAGCTTTTTTAGGATTGAGATATAAATTATATTAGTGCTATGAAAATTTTACTCCTGAACCTTTTATTATTTGTCAATATTCTGGCTTTTGCTCAGAATGACTTAAAGGTTACAGAGATTAATGATTTAGATCAATTTCAATCCGTTGATTCCCGAAACATGATCTTTTTTATTCATACTAATTGGTGCGGGTTTTGCAAACAGATGCAAGCCAAAACCTGGACCAACCAAGAGTTAATCTCCCTCCTAAATGAAGAATATTACTTCCTGAGTTTAGATGCTGAGTCCAAAGAAACTTTTGAACTCGCTGGAAAAACCTTCTCCCACAATAAGGGACTCAACGAACTGGCATTGGCTCTAGCAGAAGAAAATGGCAGGATAGCCTATCCAAGCCTAGTCATTCTCAATGAAAACTACGAATTAATCTATAAGCAATCAGGATTTCATTCCTATAAACAAGTGCTTAAGATTTTAAATCGCTTGGAAGAATTAAACTAAGCATGTATCTTGTGCTAAATTAAAATTCTATGAAAACTTTTGTATTTAGCCTTCTCGGTCTTTTTGTTTCGCTCCATGTTTTAGGACAGAAAACGGATCTAGAACTCAAACTTAAACCTCAACAGGTTTTTCATCAAAAATTGAGCAACCAATCGACCATCACTCAGACGGCAATGGGAACTGAAATGGAAATTATCATGACCAATATGGCGGACACTGAGTTTCGGGTAATAGAAGCAAATGATGATGCTTTTTTACTTCAAGTTAGCTATGTAGATATGCTTACCGAAATGGAAGCCGCAACACAAAAAATGTCCTACAAAGCTTCTGAACCAAAGGACGATGATCCTGTATCTCAAATGATGGCTAATATTATTGGGAAAACTTTTGAAATGGTTTTGAGCAAAGATGGTCGAGTTATAGAAATTCGAAATACCTCGGTGCTTTGGGATGGCTTAGGAGATCGTCTTCCAAGTCTAAATGAAGAACAAATTGCGGCTTTGACAGAAGAATTAAAAAAACAATACGGTTTAGAAGCTTTTGCATCAAACATGCAATTGGTTACTCAGATATACCCTAAAGAATCAGTCGCAGTTGGAGACAAATGGATGATAGAAACGCAAATGATAAATATGGTAACCTTGAATTCGAAAAGAGAATTTTCCTTAGAAAGTGTCGAAGGAAATGTTGCAAAAATTAAAAGTGTGACAAGTATCTCAACACCACAAGACAGCCCGTCGGTGATGCAACAAGGAATTGAAATGTCGTATAACCTCAATGGAACCCAAGAAGCTATGATATTAGTCGACATCAGCACAGGGTGGATAATTGAGGCGAATATTATACAAGACATGACCGGTGAAGCAAAAACTAAACCTAATGATCAAATTCCAATGGAAATGACTATTCCAATGAAGATTAAATCAGCCATTGTTGTTGAGGATTAACATTGAATAAAATGTATCTTTATGGAACAAACTTATTGTCAAGATGCAAATTCAATTAATTCGAAATGCCACCCTTAAAATATATATAAATGATCGCTTAATTCTCGTTGACCCAATGCTAGGCCCTAAGGGATGTATTGAGTCCTTTGGGGATATAGAGCGAAATCCGACAGTAGAACTTCCTTATACTACTGAAGAAATCCTAGAAGGAGTGGATTTCATTCTACTGACACACCTTCATGCCGATCATTGGGATGAAGAAGCTGTAGCATTGATTGAAAAAGGAATGCCTATTTTCTGTCAACCGGGAGATCAAGGCCGAATAGAGGATCAAGGTTTCACTCGAGTAAGCCCCATAGAAGAGCATACTTCATTCGAAGGAATTAATATTTACCGAACTGAAGCTCAACACGGAAGTGGAAAAATTCTTGAACATATGGGTAAAGCCTCAGGCTATGTGCTAGATTCAAGTGATGAACCGACAGTTTACATTGTGGGTGATAGTATATTAACCGAAAATGTTAGAGCTAATTTCGATCGATTTCAACCTGAAATTGTGATTGCAAATTTAGGAGGAGCCATTATACCAGGATTTGAATCTGAAAACATCATTATGGATGCTGCCGATGCAGCATTACTTGCGGAATATATATTTCCATACTTACTAATTGGAGTACATCTGGAGGCCTTAGATCATTGTAAAGTGAGTAGAGAAGAAATAGAACTTATTGGGGAAGTTGGTGATGATAAAAATATTTTCGTTCCGTATGACGGAGATATCATGGACTTTGAATTGTAAGGATTGTATCGGACTTCGTCCAAAATCGTATGAAAATAATTTTATTAATCTCATTGATCGTGACGAACCCATGGATATTAGATTTTGGCAATAAAAACCAAGAAATTGACTGGAATATCGTCAATGACGGTGTCATGGGTGGTAAAAGCGAATCTGAAGCTTTTCTGTTGGAAAACAGCTTACTATTTAAGGGAACTCTTTCTTTAGAGAATAACGGAGGTTTTGCTTCGATCAGAAGTCCCTATGAAGATTATAACTTTTCAGATGCTGAATTCATTGAGATTAAATACCGTTCCGAAGGTGGTGATTTTAATTTTAGACTTGAGCAATCGCGCTATTTTTTCAATCCTTATTTAGCAATGACACTTCCGCAAAGCTCAAAGTGGACCGTGCAAAAAATCAAAACCTCAGAATTAAAGGTCTTGAAAATGGGTAAGGAATTGGGAGTTGTAAAACAAGATCAGGAAATCAATGCCCGAAGACTGAGTATTATGAAATCAGACAAACAACCAGGTCCTTTTCAAATCGAAATTGATTATATAAAAATCTACTAATGAGTTTTTACCAATTTAAAAGTACACAAGTTTTAAAGGCGTCCAAAGAAGAGGTTTGGGATTTCATCTCATCCCCGAGTAATTTAAAAAAAATCACACCAGATTATATGGGTTTCGATATTATCTCAGAAGGGCTGCCTGAAAAGATGTATCAAGGAATGATAATAGCTTATAGAGTTTCCCCTTTATTAGGGATTAAAATGACATGGGTTACTGAAATTTCACAAGTTACTCCAGGAAAGTATTTTGTTGATGAGCAGCGAATTGGTCCCTACAAGCTTTGGCACCATCAACACCATATTGAAGAATGTGAGGATGGAATATTGATGACTGATATCGTTTCTTATGCTCCCCCCTTCGGAATCCTGGGAAGAATTGCCAATTCATTGACCATTAAATCAAAATTGAGAGAAATATTTGATTATCGATTCAACGTATTGGAAAAACACTTTAACAATTAATTATTTAAATTTTAACACTGATATTCAGGTATTTATCATATATTGCATATGATACTATGGGTATATAGTACACCAAACTATATAAAGGAATTGCGGCGAAATTTTATGAAAATAATTTATCGCCGCACCTCCACCCTCTTTTTTTCATTTATTTTAACAAAATTTTATATTTTTCAAGGAAAATTAATTCCATGAAAAAGTTCGCTTTTTATTCCCTATTATTTTTAATCTTTTCTTGTATAGATAAAAGAAATGAGAACCTTGTCTTAATTGAAACAACAAAAGGAACTATTACAATAAAATTATATGAGGATACCCCACTTCACAAAAAGAATTTTATCGAATTAGCTGAAAATGGAACACTCGATAGTTTACTGTTTCATCGCGTAATTAAAAACTTTATGATTCAGGGTGGAGATATAGAAAGTAAAAATGCTCCTAAAGGTATTGAGCTTGGTAATGGTGATTTAGGATACACCCTTCCAGCAGAAATAAATAATAATCGATTTCATAAAAAAGGAGTTATTGCCGCGGCTCGAACAAATAACCCGGATCGAAAATCGTCTTCAACTCAGTTTTATTTGGTTCAAGGGAAAGTGTTCAATGACTCAACCTTACTTTTAGCTGAGAAAAGAATAAACCGTTACTTGCAAGGGTATTATTTCATTCAAGATTCTGAAAACATGGAATTAAAGAAGCTATTGATGGATTTAGATGACCAAGAAGCCAACTCAAGCTATATAACATCAAGCAAAAAATGGAGAGAAGCTTCAAAGGAATATCAGGATTTCCCTAATTATAAAATCCCAGAAGATCATCGTGAAATATACAAGACAATTGGAGGTACTCCTCGTCTTGATCAAAGTTATACCGTGTTCGGTGAAATTATAGATGGACTGGAAGTGGTTGATCAAATTGCAAAAGTTAAAACAGATAAAAATGACCGACCTATTCAGGATATAAAAATACTTTCAGTAAGAATGTCTGATTAATTTTGTTTAATTTTTGCGAAAAAGACTATATTTACAATCTTACAAAACATTAAACAAAACCTCCAACAACCCTATTGGCCATCTATTTAGATGGCTTTTTTTATTTTTACTATCTTCAATATAAATTTATTGTCTTGAGATTTATACTGACCCCTATTTTATTGTTTTTTGTTTGGACAAATCATGGCCAAATTAATCGAGTTCCATTGGATTTCGATGCGATTCACCCGCGGGTCAATAGCATAACACAGGATCATAAAAATTTCATTTATTTTGGAACGAGTAATGGCCTCTATTACTACACCGGAGACAAATTAGAGCAAACCCTAGGCGCCAAGGATCTTCAAGACATAAGGATAACCTCAGTGATTCATCCGGACAGTACACATGTTATAGTGGGAACTAGAGCTGGACTTTATTCATACAATGTAACAAACAATAAAATTGAACAGTCTTGGTTGGTTAACCAGGAAATTACAATCCTTAAAAAACTCAATAATAGCCTACTAATCGGAACCAAGTCTTTAGATATTTATAGGATCAAACAAGATTCCATAGAGTCCTTTAATCTTGAACTCCCCTTAAACCCCAAGTTATTTAATTTAACTCAAATAATTGAACTAACTAATAAGGAGCTTCTTGTTTGGATTGATGCCATTGATGGTAGCTCTTCCTATCAATACAACACAAAAACCAAGCTGCTTGAAAGTTGGAGTAACCCCCTGCTCAAAACCTATAGCCAAGATGGAGATATAATTAATCTAGGAAATTACCTCAGGTATATCAATGATGAAAACATCGATTATAATTGGACTAACAATCTTGATCTCGGGCCCGAAAATTTAGCAAAAATAACCGCTATCCACTTTTATTCACCTACTGAAATTTGGATGGGAACAAATGATGGAGTGCTTAAATTTGATCATCAACTGTTTGGAGTAAAAAATCTTGGCGATGGTAAAATAAGAGGGATCTCACAGTTAAAAGACTCCACAATCTTAGCCTTAAGTACTACCGAAATTCTGAAAATCAAAGATCAAAAGATTGTAAAAAATATTCCTTGGCCTAAAAAGTTCCAAAAAAGACCCTATAGTATATTCCCTTTGAATGAAGCCACAACTTTGATTGGTTCTGATGGTAAGGGGATTTATAAATTGACTGAAGAGTTGGATTTGCGACCCTACCCTTTATTTGATTCTTTAAAAAATGCCGAAATACTGGATATAAAACAAATCAATAATCAATTTTGGATAGCCACTCAAAAAGGACTTTCTGTGGTCTCTGAAAATGAGTTTAAGGAACTGTATCTTTCAAATAGAGTCTATGATATTCTGCCTTTTGACCAAGGAGCTCTTGTTGGTGGTAAAACTGGACTCTATTATGCTTGCATTAAAAATGGAAAAATACTAGGTATAAAACTCAATAAAGAGAATTTCAAAATTAGAGCTCTGCAAAAGTACAATGAAAAGATTTTCATCGCGACAGAAGAAAACGGCATTGTATCCTATAACCCCAAAACTGAAATGTTTAATCGGCTAGGTATAAATGAAGGGTTAAATAAGGAAACTGTTTATAATATCGTTATTCGAGACAACTATTTGTTTGCCGGAGCTCATGATGGACTTCTAACCTATAATTTAGATACAAAGGAATTTATAAAAACCTACAAGTCTGACGGTCTTAGCGATTCCGAGTTTAATTCTAATTCAGACCTGATTGATTACAATGGAACCTTGTATTTGGGGACACAAAAGGGTATTACCATTATAGAAAAAGATGAATTTCTTCAGAAAAAGGATCCTTTTAAAATCTACCTTGATCAAGTATCATATCTCGATTCTGATCAAACTTCCCACGTTCTTGAGATAACAGATGAGCAACTTGATTTTAAATTTCCAGCAGAATCTCACATGATTAAATTTAATCTTAAAATAAATGATCTTCATCATCCAGGATCAAATATGCTCTTCTATAAATTTGAAGGAGACCAATCCAGTGCCCTTGTTGAAGATACAGATTTATTACTACCTTATCTACCTGCAAGGAAATATAACCTGACCATTAAAGCCCTCAATCACAGAAAACAGTGGTCTGAAAACCAACTCAAAATTAACATTGAGGTTAAGCAAGTTTTTTATAAATCATTGGGGTTTGTTGTTCTAATAATTATGGTTTTATGTATCTTTTTTATATCTATCATCTTCTTAAATAAAAGGCATCAAAAAATCATTCTTAACACAAAAAATGCATTCGCTACTGATCTGCACGATGAAATGGGTGGGGATTTAACAGCCATAAAATACAAAGTGGAATTATTAAAAGACCACATTCCCCAGGAGGAAGCACAAGAATTGGACACGATTACAGAGATCCTTCAAAATACACAAATCAATATTTCAGATTTGATTTGGAGCCTCAAGCCTAAAGAAATCACTGTTAGTTTACTTTTTGATAGAATCGAAAAAATCTTAGAGAAGCGATTATCTAAAGGTGACTTGAAATATAATTTTCAGTATTCTGAATTAGACTTGGAAGAATCAATAAATCCAGATATTAAACAAAATCTATATCTCATTTTTAAAGAGGCTTTGTCCAACTTTATAAAACACAGTGATTACGACACTTTTAATATAGCGTTCAAGCCATTTAAAAAAGGAGTGGAGGTAAGCATTCACCAATCTGGAAAAAAATTAAACAAAGATCAATCAAAATCCTTTGGTAGCTACGGAATTAAAAATATGAAACATCGAGCAGCTTCAATAAACGGAATTATATTGTTTGATAAAACTTCAAATTGGAATATTTCATTAAAAATCCCCAAACTATGAAAATAGCATTAATCGAGGACCATAAAATAATTCGCGATGCTGTCTCGGCCTATTTTAACAAGCAAAAAGATTATGAAGTTACCCATTGCAGTAACAGTGTGGAAGAATTCTACAAAGAATTTGTTAAACACGAATCCCCCGACATTTTATTGTTAGACATTCAGCTTCCTGGTACAAAAGGACATGAAGCGATACCAAAACTAAGACATACTTTAAAAGAAAGTAAGATAATTATATTTTCAAATTCTGAAGATGAACAAACAGTTTTGGATGCACTAAAATTGGGTGCAGATGGATACATCCATAAAAGTGCCTCATTGGAAGAGGTCCAAAAATCGATTGAAGGTCACAGAGCAAGTCTTTCACCGCATATAGCGGAACATCTAATCCATCACATACAAGGGGTTAACTCTAATAAAATTATTGAACAACTTTCCGAAAGGGAAAAGGAAGTTTTAAAACTCTTGGCAAAAGGTTTAACTCAGAAGAAAATTGCAAATGAACTTTTCATTTCCCTAGACACAGTAAGGTATCATTGCAAAAATATTTATCTAAAACTAGGAGTAAATTCTAATATTGAGGCTGTAAATATTTACCTAAACAATTAACTACTACATCTTTATGTAGCTAATAAATCACTGAATATCCCTAAATTGAGGTATGTTTGTTAGTAACATTTTAGGGGTAGGAGGTTAATTAATAAACTACCAAGACCACTTTTCGAAGTGGTCTTTTTTTTGGGGGCTATATTATTCGTAAATTAACTTCATGAATTACAGGTGTTTACTTTTGTTTTTTACTCTAATATTCTTAACGAATTCATACAGTCAAGAATCTGAAGAGAAACTCACTTTCCTTGAACAATTAAAAATACCAATAAACACGCGTCTTGACTTTAGGTATTTAAACTATGAAAACAACTCTACGGACCTCCCGGATGACGCTCGATTTCAGTTCTCATATTTTAAAATAGACGTCCTTGGAAATGTTGTCGAAAATTTAAATTTTCGGGTAAGATATTCTCCGGTAACATCCACCATAGGCACCTCAGGGATAAGTAATGTAATCCAATTGGCAAATTTAAATTACCTCACCAAAAATAAACGTTGGTACTTTGAGCTTGGAAAAAGTTTTTTAAAACTTGGGACCGTGGAAGAACAATACCTGGGAGCCGATGTGTACAGTTGGAGTATAATAGCTCGAAATGTTGAAGTTTACAGAACAGGTTTTACAAGTGAGTATCGATTTGGGAACAACCAGGGGATTGGTTTTCAGATCTTAAATGGGAACTTAAATGAAAACAACGCGGTACAAAGCCTAGAATACAATTTATTTTGGTTTGGTGAAATTGGAGAAATTGGAGATGCTTTTTTTAGTGCCACGGCTATTATAGGCCCCAATCAGAATACTACCCCTTACACGCTCAATGGCGGAGTCCAATGGAAACTTGGAAGTTATCGCTTAGATACGGATGCTGCGATAATGTATAACTTTAGGAATTTCTACCCTGAAACCCTTTATTACTCCTTCCCAGTTCAACTCGCACGAGTAGAAGGAAAGTGGTCACCTACTTTCAAATACATTTACAATATTGTCAACCCTCTTAAAGAAATTGAAATCGATTACCGCGGAGAACAAGTTCGGTTAGAGCAAGCAACTCTGCACACGGTAAGTGGCGGAATTCAATACTTTCCAATCCCAGAAAAAAACTTGAGGTTTCACCTAGTAACAAGCTACTCCTTTGATGAAGACGTAGTGAACTATGCTCCTCCAATCGAAGATCCTGGAAATACTAAAATTGGATACAATGCCGCCTTTCAAATAATACTTGGAGTTAGGATTGACTTCGACGTTCTTCACGGTTTGAGATACCGATAAGATATACACTATAACCAAGTAACATCAAATCCTTAATTATAAAACCATTGGGAACATAAAGCCAATCTACTTTTTTAAACATCCCGGGAGTAGTAAATAAAAAGGAAAGTGTACCTACGAAAATAATGGTTGATGCAATTCCCGCATAAAAATCCATTTTAGGCTTGAAGTAACCTATTATGACGAGGATTGCTGTTATAATCTCAAACACCCCTATAATATTTGAGGAAGTTTGAACAGAAAAAACTTGATACATCCAGCTAAAAAAAGGGGAGTTTTCAACCAAATCTACTATTGCCTCGGCTTCTCTTGGGGTAAATTTAAATATGCCATACCACAATAAAATTAACACCAACGAGAATCTCATAATTTGAACTCCTAAATTTTTCATATCATATAATTTTGAGGCTTTGTAGCAACAAGGTAAACATCCTTACACTGCGTTTAAAATTCTTCAGAGATAAATTTTGCACAAGCTAAAGCATAAAACTCACTAACTTTCATTCACTAAATTAAAAACAAATGAAAAACCTTTTCAGTCTATTGGCATTTTTATGCCTTTTCAGCATACAAGCTCAGGAGCAATTTGGTGGGCTTGCACTTTATACACTTCGCGCAGACATGGGTAACAACCCAGAACAAACCCTTAAAGACGTATCCGATATTGGATATGCATATGTGGAAGCTGCAGGCTATCAAAACGGAACGTTTTACGGGATGTCCCCTCAGGACTTTAAATCGCTTTTAGCAGAAAATAATCTTAAAGGAATTAGCACACATCAAGGAGGAGCAAGCCCTGAGAACATTGACCAAATGATTGCAGATGTTAAGGCAGCAGGTTTTGAGTATTTTGTGATTCCTGTACCGCCGATGGACATGTTTAAATTTGATCAAGAAACGAAATCCATGTACATGGAAGGAAGCGTAGAAACTTTGGCTTCCATGTTAGATGATTGGGGCAAAAAATGCCATGAGGCAGGACTAAAGTTATTATATCACAACCATGATTTCGAATTTAAGGCAGATGAGAATGGCGTAGTGGTAATTGATTATTTATTGGAGCATTGTAACTCCAAATATGTGAATTTTCAAATGGATTTATTCTGGGTTACAAAAGCTGGTGCTAGTCCACAAGCGTATTTTGAAAAATACCCTGGGCGTTTTAAAATTTGGCATGTAAAAGACATGAACAAAGAGGGTTTATTTGCTCCTGTAGGTCAAGGAACGATCGATTTTGGCGCAATATTAAAGCTTAAAAAACAATCTGGAATGCTCTATTATATGGTCGAACAAGACATGACCTTTGATACTCCTCCATTAGAAGCTGTTAAAATTTCGCATGAAGGTTTGAAATCATTCGGATTCCACTAAATATCTTTTAATAAAAGATTCTAAGTCTTTTGGAGTTTTGAAATATTTCGGAACTCCATAAGGTTTTTGATAAGTCTCCAACAATGCTCTTTTAGCTATTTCAGGGATGTCTTCTTTTTGGAGTTCCTCAAGTTTTTCAGGAATTTCCACATCTCTCAATAGCGTTGCTAAAGCACTAATAAATTCATCCGCCGCCTTATTTTTATCTTCAAAAATTGTAGCAACTCCAATTACTTTAGCCAAATTGGCCAGACGTTCAGTTTGACTATCTCTGTAAAATTTTGCAATATCCAAAATCACTAAACCAATCATACGACCATGTGGCAAATGATAGATGCCTCCAAATTGGTGAGCCAAAGCATGCACCCAACCCACTGAAGTTCTGGTAAAAGCCATCCCTGCCTTGCTAGAGGCATCAAGCATAGCACTGCGATAACTTAAATCACCTCCATCATTGACAGCGTTTTTTAAATTTTTAAAAACCAATGCAATCGCTTCTTCAGCGAGAGCATCTGTTTGTGGAGTACAATAGCGACTCATATAGGCTTCAAAAGCATGAGATAATGCATCTATTCCTGTTTCTGCTGTTATTCGCTTAGGCAATCCCGTGAGAAGTTCGGGGTCGTGTAAAGTATAACTTGGCAGAATTGCTGGATCAATTATAGTTTCTTTTATTTGTTTCTCGCGATCCGTAATTACGGATACAACCGTCATCTCAGAACCTGTCCCTGCAGTAGTTGGAATAGCAGCAAATAACTTCCCTTTTTTCAAAACCCTAAACATCCCTTTGAAAGACTTCGGTTTCCTCCCTGAGGAAGCGGTTACGTTAATAATTTTAGCTGCATCTATAACAGAACCACCCCCTACAGCAATAATTCCATCAAAATCATGATTTTTACAAAACTCAGCTCCCTTAACAACCGTTTTAAAACTAGGGTCTGCTTCCACATCATCAAATACTACAAGGTTTATATTTTCTTCCGCAAAAAGTTTAACCAAACGATCAACTAACCCTAGAGAACGAATAACTTTATCTGTGATTAAAACAGGATTCTTCACCCCTTGTTGCAGGAATAATTTGACCAAGCTTTTCTGATTCTCTAACTGCTCAGGTGGAGAATAAGGAACCGTTTTAAAAATTGGCCCTGCTATTTTAGCGTATACTTTGTAAAAAAATGAATTCATCCTTCAGTGTTTAATATTTTGGAGCTAATCTTACTACCCCCCATAGTCCGCCATAAAGTATTCTGCCCTCTTCATCTAGAGTTGGTGCTGAATAAAACCCATTGTAACGTGCGCCTCCAATCTTGTAGTGAAAAACGGATTCACCAGTTTTGGCATCAATGGCCTCAAAAGTAAATTTATTATTTCTAGAACCAATGGTATAAAACATATCATTTCCATCAGCTACAAAAGGTACACAAGTGGGATCCGATACTTCGGTATTAATCCATGCTAATTCCACTTTTCTTTTTTTCGGGTTCCACACTAATTTTTCAATTCCCTTAGGAGAAAATTGTTCATAACCGTTCATATAACCCATAAAAAGCCACATGACTCCTGGTTTTTTCTTTGCGAGATTTGAAATTGATTTTGGTACATTTTTAGGAACATTATTTACCACAATCATTCCGTAGCCATTAATGGTTACTCCCTGCTCTTGCTGTACATATGTCGCTTCCTCATTTCCAAAATTCACAGGCTCAGATGCTGCTATTCTTTTTGAGGGTAATCCTTTTATCCCTTTCCAGTTTTTAGGAATTTTATTTCTCCAAAACAAGGTCATATTCATTACAGAGTCTCCATCAGTAATAACCACAAACTGATCTTTTCCATCCTCAAATCCCATTAATGCTGGAGTTGAACCAGAGCCCAATCCCAAACCATTTGGATATTGCGCCGTCCACGCTCCAAGATCTTCACTCGCGCTAAGGTTTTGGCCATCCCAAATCACCTTATGCATATGATTAACCGATGCAATATAAATTCCATTATCCTTATCTATTGCAATGCTATTTCTTACAAATGCCACCTTAGGATTATTGTATTCAGCGCTGTATTTCATTCGGTGAACAGAAAGCTGTTCAAAATTTTGATCTATAGCCATTAAATAACCGGCATCAGTGACCACAACGATATAACCATCAAAAGTCATATTCATCCCTGTAATTTTTCCTTGCACAGTTTCAGGAAGTGTAAACGTCTTTTTTATACGAATTCCAGAATTTGGATTCCCTTCTATCTGATCTGCGTAAACAGTAATTGCCCTTGGCTGAGCAGCTAGGAATTCATTATTCGAATTCATCATGATATAAACCGATGATAAACCAGAAATTCCTGCAGTAATACCCGCCTTAATTTTTTCCTCTACCGGGGCATTGCTATCCATCAGGTCTATAAAGGCTTCATGTTTACCGGTGCTTTCAACCTTATCGGTAATTCTCAATAGTGAGATAATATTATAGTTGTCATAGTCAAGCTTTGCAACAAAACTAGAACCATTGACCCAGATTACTTTTTTACCTGAATCCTTGTAAGGTCCTGAAATCACTTGTCCTAAATAAAACTGACCTAAATCCTGATACTGAATTTCATCTTGTCCAAGCTGCCTCGTGTCTGCAACTGGCCCTTCGATTTCAACGGAATTAGTTTGTGCCGAATTTGTGTGACCAATCGGCCATATTGAATTCGCTAAATAATCATTTTGTTCTTGAGCCTGAATACTAAAACCGGCAAGAACCGTTATGTAAAACAATAAACTTTTCATCCTAAAGTGATTTTTATAACAACAAATTTACTATAAGTTACTGATAATAAATGTTATATTAATATCAAGTAGTATAAAATATCTGTATTTCGTATCTTTGTAACATGATGGAATTCAATATAAATCCAAAGGATAACAAAACCGCAATAAAAATGGTTAGCGAGTTTTTTCAAACTCCAATTAAATATGGCGGAATAGATCTTAAAAGAGATAAACTCAGAATTAGGATGTCTAATATTGTTTTGACAAATTTTATTGATATTTCCGTTGTAGAGTTCAGGACAGGTCAAAATATTCGAGTTAACCGTAATCCAAATCCTGAAGATAACCTCATATTGATGACCTTGTCAAACTTTACCACCTATTATGAAACTGGGGACCCTCAAAAGATTAGAAATATTGATAAAACTTTTCAATTGAGTTTATCCAATACGCTTTTACCTGCCTCGGTAGTCATCCCAGCCAATAAGACCTTTAAAATTGTAACTTTTAGGATTAAAAAAGACCACTTTGCCGCTTATCAAGACATAGAACTCTCTCGATATAAACAACTCGTATTAAGAGAAAAACCCTTTTCCTTTCATCATTTCTTGCCCTATAATATGGAACTTTTGATGAAAAGGATGTATGAAATGACTGGCCCTCGTGATTGGAGAAAAATAATGGAGAAGTCAATTGGATTAGAGCTTATGGCTGAGGCTTATTTATTGATGAGAAATAATGAACCTCTGGCCTTATCAGACCTCAACCCACTTCAGTTAAAACAAGCATTAAATATTCAAGCCTACATACTCCAAAACTTAAATCAGAACTTAACAGTTGAACAAATCGCCTCAGACTTTTATTTGTCAGAGAGTTCGCTCCATAAATTATTTAAGAAAATTATCCACAAAAGTCCCTACAATTATATCAAGTCTGAACGTCTTAAAAAGGCCAAAGACCTGCTCACCTCTTCGAACCTCCCGATAAATGTAATTTCGGCTGACCTTTGCTTTAGTTCGCCTTCTCATTTTATCTCTTCTTTCAAGAAGGTTTACGGCGTTACGCCTGCTAACTTGCGCAAGACGACTTACACCACCGCTTAATCTTAGTCCCTGTTGAAATGCCATATTGTTTTAGAATTGAGTTTGGAATAAAACTACCCTCATTATAAATCTCGATTAAATTACCGTAGTCATCGAATCTCAGTGAAATGCCTGAATTCATTTTTACTTGATTCAATTCCGGATCAATTTCAAATACCTTTGCCCCCAAAGAATCTATCCTAACTTGAACCATAGCAGGAAGTTCGACGCGATGATTTTCCAATTTTTGATCGCTATACCAAATCATCCCCAGTCCAATTAGAAAAAGTATTCCTAGTGTTTTTATAAAGCCCATTTTAATCTAAACTTAAAATAAATTCATTATTTTTATTGAATACCAAAACCATTTGGTTATCTAGTCTGACACGTTGATATCTATCTTCACGAGACCATTTTATTACATAGTTTTGTGGATGATTTTTTATGAGGTAAAGGTTTATTTTTCGAGGTAAATAATTAGCTCGAATACCTTGTTCATCATTCTCTATAGATTGAATTTTTCCGTTTTCATTAAACTCAAATTCAGATCCGTTGGCTAAGTCGACTTCATATTTACCTTCATGAAAAGCAATCTCCAGAATGCGAGTATCATGCATGTGCTGTGCGAGATAATCAACCGCTGGGTCAGGTAAATTTTCAAATTTAACCTCATCACTGCAATAAACGAGTAATGATGAGGTTAATATGATAAATAATATAAGATTAATACGTTTCATCAGTAGTTGAAGATGATAGACAAATTTCCTCTACTATTTGTGTTTCTCCAGCAACTACTGTTGCATCAGAAGCTTGTGCTGTTGTATATCCTTCACCTGCAGATGCTGTGATTGAATAAGTTCCAGGAGCCAAACCGTTGATTTGATAATCACCTGTTTCAGTGTCTGCATAAGTTCCATAAGTCACTCCGTCTTGATCGGTTAACTCGATGTATACTGTTGAATCGATTAGACAAACTGAACCTTGGATTGTACCAGTTACTGCTTGAGTATAAGTTCTGATTACCGGTTTAAGTTTGTAAGATCCTGATCCAGTTTCTACAATTGACTTCCCAGCATCGAAATCTAACCAAATTGCATACTCTTGTCCTGCCTCTAATTCAGCATGTACATTAAGTTTCAATCCTGATTGCTCAGCTGATGGTGTGTCTAAGTCATAAACTACACTGTCAATCATAACGGTGTTGTTAGAACCTAACATCAATCTAATTTGCGAGATTGATTGTGCTGGCATATCACTTGATGTTAATAAAGTGTCTAAACCATTCGTGAAGTCCAATAGGTTGTATACTCCAGCATTTACATTTGCTAAAGATTCCCAACCACCATCTTCAGTTGAAATCATTACGTCTTGTACATCAATGTTTACTTCTTGATAATCTCCAGGAGCATCAGTTAAGTTTACAGTTAGTGTTGCTGGTTGATCCATTGAATCTGTGTCATTTGAACAAGAAACTGCTGCGAAAGTTAGTGCTGCAATAGCAGCCATTTTTAATTTGCTTAATACCATTTTGAATGTGTTTTAATTGTGTTTTGATTATTAATTCTGATGCAAAATTACTGACACATTGCTCCATATAGTATAACATCTCTGTCAATTAGTATTCAATTCCTGTATAAAGCATAAATTGTTAAACTAAAAAACCCTCATTACTGTTGTAATGAGGGTTTTAATTTTTTAAAAACTTTGACTAGTTAGTCTCGTCTGTAGTTGAAGATGTTAAACAAATTTCCTCTACTATTTGAGTTTCTCCAGCAACTACTGTTGCATCAGAAGCCTGCGCTGTTGTATATCCTTCACCTGCAGATGCTGTGATTGAATAAGTTCCAGGAGCCAAACCGTTGATTTGATAATCACCTGTTTCAGTGTCTGCATAAGTTCCATAAGTCACTCCGTCTTGATCGGTTAACTCGATGTATACTGTTGAATCGATTAGACAAACTGAACCTTGGATTGTACCAGTTACTGCTTGAGTATAAGTTCTGATTACCGGTTTAAGTTTGTAAGATCCTGATCCAGTTTCTACAATTGACTTCCCAGCATCGAAATCTAACCAAATTGCATACTCTTGTCCTGCCTCTAATTCAGCATGTACATTAAGTTTCAATCCTGATTGCTCAGCTGATGGTGTGTCTAAGTCATAAACTACACTGTCAATCATAACGGTGTTGTTAGAACCTAACATCAATCTAATTTGCGAGATTGATTGTGCTGGCATATCACTTGATGTTAATAAAGTGTCTAAACCATTCGTGAAGTCCAATAGGTTGTATACTCCAGCATTTACATTTGCTAAAGATTCCCAACCACCATCTTCAGTTGAAATCATTACGTCTTGTACATCAATGTTTACTTCTTGATAATCTCCAGGAGCATCAGTTAAGTTTACAGTTAGTGTTGCTGGTTGATCCATTGAATCTGTGTCATTTGAACAAGAAACTGCTGCGAAAGTTAGTGCTGCAATAGCAGCCATTTTTAATTTGCTTAATACCATTTTGAATGTGTTTTAATTGTGTTTTGATTATTAATTCTGATGCAAAATTACTAACACGCTGACTGTCAAAGTGTAACATATCTGTCAATTAGTATTCAATTCCTGTATAAATACAAAAAAGCTGTAGTTTTCCCACTACAGCTTCTTCAAAATGATCGTATTTTAAGTTTTTAATATAAAAATTCTGCGGAATAACCATCAGGCTCCTGGTCGTATAAACGCCAGAATTCCTCAGCTATTGACCCTGGATTGTATTTTGTGTCACCTGCATTAATAAACCCATTAACAGTTACCATACCAACATGTACTCGAGATTTATCTGCAGTTTTATGCGCTGCATAGACTAAATTTCTCAAAGCAGCTTTACCCATAGAAAGTGATAAAAATTCTGGATCTGGTTCTATTGCGAATCCTCCCCCTGTAAATAACAATTTACCTCTGTTATTTGACATCATCGCCGGAAGCATGTTCTTAATTAAATTGAATGCTCCACCCACTGTTACATCAAAGGTCTCCCTAATTCTTGGCCATTCTTCTTTTAACAAACTCCTTTTTTCCGCTCTAGCAGCGTTATATATAACCAATTCTGGATCTCCATGTTGGTCAATAATTTTAGCCATAGCGTCATGCATTGAAGATTCTGACCCCGCATCTCCTTCATAAGAAGATACATTAATCCCTCTTTTTGAAAGTTTGCTCGATAACTCTTCTAAGTTTGAGGTAGTTCTTGCCACAAGTGCAATATCAAATCCTTCACTTCCAAATTTTTCTGCTAAACCATATCCTAAACCTGGTCCCGCTCCGATAATTACTGCTAATTTGTTACTCATAATTTCTAGTATATTATTTAATTGGTTTCGTGGGTCAAAATTATAGGAGATTCCAAGAATTGAATTTCATAAAAATGTCAAAAGTTTTCAAAAAACTGTCAACTTCAATTCCTGGGTATGGAGGTAACACAAAAAATACGAAAAAATAATATATTTGAACCATGAACACCAAACGCTACCAAATTCTAGACACCTGTTTTAGAGACACTTCCAAAAAATATTTTTTAGAAGATCTGTTAATCGCTTGTGACCAAGGCGGTCATCCAATTAAGAGAAGACAGTTTTTTGAGGACTTAAAATTTATGGAAAGTCCGGAAGGATGGTCCATTGAATTAAATAAGACTAGAGACGGTCGCAAGGTCTATTACAGGTATCAAGACCCCTATTTTAGCATAAATGCTTCGGTTCATCCTTTAATCCCAAAATTAAGTCCTGGTAAAACAGAAAAAATTCAAATCTTAGTGAAAGGTTCCTTTGCAGAAAGCATTATTACTCACCCTATTCACAATAGCCAAAAAATAATTGAACAAAGAAATGATGGTCAAATTCTTATATCAATTAATGTAAATCCAGACGCCGATTTCATCTCTTTCATATTAAGTAAAGGAGATGATGTTGTAGTTGAACATCCAGAAATTCTTCGTCTGGAAATTCAACTACAAATCAATGCAATGTATCAAGGTTACTTTGAGGATTAATCCTCGCTTAGAGGAACTCTCATCGGACCACCAATTCCATTAAATAAAAGGTCCCCGTTCTTAAAATATTCAATTAAAGCATAAGCCCCATTACCATAGGAAGTTTTTCCGAAATTTACTTGATGCACAACATCTCCAGAATTCCAATCAAGACCTACAACCTGCCAGCCCAAATCTACATCATAGGTGTTAATTAATACGATCTCCGAGGTTGAACTTATTGCAGGAACCATACTAGTGGAACTCAAATAAGAATCGGCCCATACTCGTTCCCATTTATTAAGCTCCTTATTCCACTGAAATCGCTCAACCCCTTGTCCTGGATTAACAATTGGCCCTACGGCTAAAACATTAAAAATCAAATCTGCAACATCATTTGCCTCATCAAAATTTCTAAGGCCCTGAGGATCGGGAGCAATATTATTAACTACAAAAGCTCCATCCCCTAGAACAGCTACTGATTGTTCAGATTGGATAAATTCAGGTGGATCTGTAAAGCCACACTGAACATCTATTTGATCAGCGATTTGACTTCCTTTCTTTTGAGCTCTCCAAAAAGCCACTAAATTCATTTGGTTTTGGCCATCAGTAATTACAACCAATTCATCTTCATCAGGTCCGAAGCCCATCAAAGTTGGTGTAGAACCTGTACCTTTTCCATACTTAATTGTAGGTGCCAAATCTCCAGTTTTATAAGGCTGAGACCAAGCACCATCCTCAGATTGATTGGAAAAATGACTTCCATCCCAAATAACCTTATTCATTCTAGAACCTGTTGCCACATAAATAGAGTTTTGAGAATCTATTGCAAAAGAATTTGAAATAAACTCTGGAGTACCACCTACTTTTGGAGGGAAAGTTGAATAAAAGTGTTCAATCGGAAAACTCATATTATCAATAATGTTCTCTAGGTTTTCATCTACAGCCATCATTCCAAAAATAGTTCCCACAAAAACACTTCCATCATAAGCAATATTAACCCCTTGAATCCCACCGGGAATTTTGTCTAATGGAATTACTGCCTTTAATTGGTCAGGCACACTCATCTTAGATTTTAATTCTATTGAAGCCTTCAAAATTACCTTTCCCTCTTGAATTCCCATTTTATAGATATGGCCGGAAGCCGTTACATAAACATCGTTTTTATTATTTACAACGGCATAAATTGCATTTCCGGTCATCATTCTCAAGGTAGGGTTTGCCAATTTGTTAGGCGCCCACAATTTATAATAGTCTCGGGCTAAAGCATCGCTCGATGCATATTTACTTCCAAGGACTGCATCTAAATTTGATTGTTCAATTTGCGCTACTTGAGGCCAATTATAGCGAGCCACTTCATTCCACTTACCTTTTCTACCGTCGATATAGGAAATTCTATCCGTCCCTAACCCCCACCAGAATCCTTCTTCTGTTGATTTAAGTGTAATAATGTTTACAGGACCTCCAGGAATTCGATCCAGTTTTTGTGGATCTATATTAAATTCACCCTCTGGAACAGGGTCAGGAAAATTGTCAGATTGAGCCAAATCAAAATGCGTGGTAGCTAATTTATCATTCGCTAAATAAGGATTAGTTGCTCTCCCCATGTCCTTTTGGTTTGAGTTTTGAGTGCAGGACATAAAAAGAAACAGTCCTATAAGATATAAAATTCTCATAATCAGAATAATTAGATTATAAGGGTGGGGGGTTAGTTAAAGGTACTAATTAATTTTATTATTCGAAATACTGCGCTGTCGACTGCACTTAAATCTTTGAATTTCAGGACTCCTCTTTTTTAGATGCTTTTTACTCACTCCACTGTTTACTCTTTTTCTCCAAAGTTTAAAAGATTTTTCTTTGAGTTCTCTACGCATTAATACAATTACATCAGATTCTGCTAATCCAAATTGCAGTTTAATTGCTTCAAATGGGGTTCTGTCTTCCCAGGCCATTTCTATAATTCGATCAAGTTCTCTGTCAGTCATGTGTCTTAGGTCGTAATTTCCTTGGAGGATTACGTTTTTTATAAAAATGAGCGGTTAAATAATCAACCGCTCATCTAATAAACATTAATCCATTTTTTCAACCCCCGGCATAATCCATGATCGGTTGATCACCTCTTGTTCAGGCCAATACATTCTAAAGGTCAATTCAAACTTCTCTCCCTTTTGTGATGAAGGAAGCCAATTCGATTCCTTGCCTTTAGGCGCTTCGGCTTGAATATAAACATCTAAAGAACCGTCTTCGTTAAAAGTCATTTCTTTCATGCTTCCTAGGTTATATCTGTCAATCTTATTGTCTACCAAGAACCCTTTCTTTGAGTACATGGTCAAGGACCAAAACCCTTTTACTGGAGGCATCATTTCCTTATCAAAATGCAAGACATAGCTGTTTTTGCTGTCAAAATCTTCTCCATTAACGTCGACAGCGGCATTTGGATAAACTGCATCAACCGCTTGATTTGCTCCATAACCAATTTTGGTAACATAGGCCCTTAAGGCATATTCGGTTCCGTATTCTCCCAGACCTGATGTATTTACATTCCATCCATTTTGCATAGTCGCTTCATTTGGTTTTGCAGTCATTTTCTGAAATCCATTTTGAACCAACTTTGGTATGGCCTTGATTTGTTTTTGTTGCTCCATTGAAAACTGAGATAAATCAAAAGTCCCACCAGGTTCGATTCCTAACTTTTTTAAAGCTTTCATTAGTTTTTTATCCGCTTTATAAGGTGGGTTATTTGCCAATAATGCCATCATTTCATTAAAGTATTGGCTGATATCCATATCATCCACCGCGTCCATCGGAACCATTTCCGTGTACTTCGGGTTTACTTTGCCTTTTGGAGCCTGATAATTTTGGTTGCTTCTTTCCGCGAGGGGTTTAGAAATTAGTCGATTTTGGAAATTCGCCACCTCACTTTTACCATCTTCATCATTCTTAACTGCAACACGACCTAACATCCAATTCAAATTAGTACTTGAGCGGATTACCATTAAATCATCATCTATCGGACCTTTGTAGTCAGGACCAACAAAAGCAATTTCAAGAGCTCCTTGACCTGTTGTTCTCGACCCTACTGATTCGATAACATCTCCAAAGGCATTAAGAATTGGCATCAAATAATAGCGATCTGTTTCAGGAATATATAAATATAGTGGCCCATCGCTTAAATCAGCATATACCAAACTGTAATAAGTGTCTAAATTTGGACGAACAACTGCAGTAAAACCTGCTTTAGGAAAAGTCGTCATCCCTGCCCATTGATTCAATGGTGCCTTACCTCTACCATCAGGTTTAACCACATTGGTAGAAACCTTATGAGTATAATCCATAGTCATCACAGGATAACCATATAAATAAGCTTGAGTTAACAATTTAACGGTAGCATCGTCTTTCTTTTCTGAAGACTTTTGATCTTTACAAGAATAAATTGAAAGACCCACAAACAAGATTATAACGAGTTTTTTCATAATAAGTATTTAATTACATAAAGTTACAAATAAATTGAATATCAACATATTACAAAATCATAACTGCGGTATTCTATATACTTGAAGGGAGCATAAGTCTATTCCGTCTCGAACAATTCTTCTATTTTGAGATTAAAAAGATGTGACATTTTAAATGCCAAAGACAAACTTGAATCAAATTTTCCTTTTTCAATTGCATTTATGGTTTGCCTAGATACTCCCAATTGTTCAGCCAATTCCGCTTGAGTGATATTTTCAGAGGCGCGAAGTACTTTGAGTTTATTTTTCATTAGTTATAACGCTTTTGTCCGATAAATATTCCAATCATATAACTGATACTGATAATAATTACCAAAATAGAAATTTCAGCATTTCCGCTGATGATATTTGTGGTATCTAATAAAGAGTAGCTTAAACCTCCAATTACCCCCACACCTAATGCCATTGCCATTGCGTCCAATTGTATTTTTTTCTGCAAATCATCAAGTCCTTTTATATAACGCATATTGGCCACAATCATTCCAACCCCTAATGCTAGATTAACGGCTATTCCAATAATAGTTAAAGGAGTATTATCTTCCCAAATAAACTCTGGACCAAAAGTGGCTATAGCCATACTGATCAGCCAAGCAAAAGTCCAATAGGCCAAATTCATCGTGTTTTTCTTAGTTATTTCCGTAAATGAATGCTTCATAGTCAAGTTAATTTGATATTATGTAAAGTTTTATTGACACAAATATAGGTATAATTATGATTATGTCAAGTTTTATTGACATTTTTTTTAACACGTATTTTTATTAAGATTAATTCTAAATAATTTGGTGGATTTCAGATTGTGATTTATTTTTGCATCATAAACAAAACGCAAAATGACTAAATTATACACTTATCCCGCCCTTATTTTAGTATTAATTCTAAGTTCTTGTACAGATTCAAACGAATCTCCTGAAGAACAAGTGATCGCGCCTTCAACCTATACCTTCGAAAGAAATGGTCTTTCATCGGTGAGTTTTTCCGGTCAAACCGCTCGAATAGCTATGGCTCAAGAAATTTCTTCTGCTTTAGTAGACCCGAGTACTTCTGAGGAGCAACTCGATGAAATGTTCGCTAAAGGAACTGGTTTCAGCGATGCGAGTCTTAATGAATCTGGAAAAACAGTAAGAAGTAAAATGGCTGCCTCATATGACTACTTTAACAGCAATGCTACTGAATCTACCCTAATCAAATCTGATTTAGATACATGGATCAGCAATCAAGTAACTGAGGTGTTTCCTACATGGAATCAAGAGGCTACTGCTGGTAAATCAGGAGGAATTCAAGAGCTGGGAGGAGGTTCAACTAGAAACGTAAATGCTCAAGGTCTGGAGTACAATCAAGCCTTTGCCAAATCATTGATTGGAGGATTGATGCTCGATCAAATTGTAAATAATTACCTCAGTGTTGGAGTTTTAGATGCTGGAGAAAACCGTGCTGAAAACGATGAGGATATTTTAGTTATGGACAAGAACTACACCTCAATGGAGCACAAATGGGATGAGGCTTTCGGTTACTTATACGGAGCTGAAACCGACATTACTAACCCTACACTTAGCGCTGACAGTTTCTTAAATAAATATTTAGGACGTGTTGAAGGAGATGAAGATTTCCAAGGAATTGCGGAAATAATTTACAACGCTTTTACCCTTGGTAGGGCTGCGATTGTAGCAAAAAATTATGAAGTAAGAGATGAGCAAGCTGATATTATTCGAGAAGAACTTTCGAAAGTTATCGGGATTAGAGCTGTCTATTACTTACAACAAGGAAAATTGAACTTAAACAAGGATATGGCTTCGGCCTTTCATGATCTGTCTGAAGGATATGGGTTTATTTACAGCCTACAATTCACAAGACAACCTGGTACTTCAAGTCCTTACTTTACGAAATCAGAAGTTGATCAGTTTATTGAGGAACTGATGCTTGGAAATGGATTTTGGGAGGTAAGTGAAGCTACCTTGGATGCCCTATCAACCACCATTGCAACTAATTTTGACTTTACAGTAGCGGAAGCGGCAAACTAAACATGAAAAAAACTTTTTATTTATTGAGTCTGATGTTTGTGATTATCTCTTGTAGTGATGCAGGAGATAATCCACAAACCCCAGGAGATGGAGATGGCTATGATCGCAGCGCAATGATGCAATCCCTAGCGGATGAATTAATAATTCCAGGCTATGAGGATTTAAATACTAAACTCCAAAACCTAAAAACTACAAAAGACGCCTACCTTTCTGGTTCGGCAACACTTGATCAACTCAAGAGCGATTGGCATACGGCCTATCAATCATGGCAATCAGTAGCAGTATATAATATTGGTCCTTCAGATGACCTTTTATATACCTACCAAATGAACATTTACCCTACGAATTTGGGAGATATTTCAGCGAATATTGCAAGTGGTAGTTATGATTTAGCATCAGCCAATAATAACGACGCCGTTGGATTTCCAGCGGTTGAATATTTATTGTATTCCTACGATAATTTATCTGTACCTGAAGCTCAAACTTATTTATCAGACCTTATCGATCGCATGGCCGCATTAACTTCTCAAGTTCTTGAGGGATGGAATACTGGCTATAGGGAAACATTCATAAGCAGTACTGATAATACCGCAACAAGCGCGGTAAACATGTTTGTAAACGATTATATCTACTATGTAGAAAAAAGCTTCCGTGCGAATAAAATAGGTATTCCCGCAGGTGTTTTTTCTACTGAACCTTTAGCCGATCGCGTAGAGTCGCTTTATGCTGAGGTTTATTCAAAAGAACTGTGTCTTCTAGCTTTAGACAATATTGAAGCTGTTTTTCAAGGACAAGCAACAGGATTGGAAGACTATTTAGACTTTTTAGGAAATGCATCACTTGCACAAGAGATTTTAGCGCAAATTCAGGAGGCAAGAAATGCAATCGACCCCTTAGATGACAATTTTTTTCAACAAGTAGAAACTGATAATACAGCACTATTAAGAGCCTATGACGAGATCCAAAAATTAGTGGTTTTGTTAAAAGTTGATATGCTTCAAGAATTGAATATCTCTGTGGATTATGTCGATGCTGACGGGGACTAAAACCTATACAGACGCTGCTTCACTGACCTTCTACAGGATAGGGTTTGGGCTGTTGATGGCCTGGAGCATGATTCGTTTTATGCTCAAGGGTTGGGTCGATAGCGTGTATATTGAGCCCCTTTTCCATTTTAAATACTTTGGATTTTCTTGGATTCCAGAGCTTGGATTGTGGACCTATGCCTTATTTATTCTCGCGGCTATTTCAGCCTTGCTTATGGCTACGGGTCGTTGGTACAAAATAGCAGCAACCCTGTTTTTTCTGTGTTTTACTTATATTGAACTCTTAGAAAAAACCACTTACCTCAATCACTACTATTTCATCAGTGTATTGAGCTTTATTCTAATTTTTTTACCTGCCGATCGAAAAGGCTGGGTTCCTACATGGTCGGTCAATGCGCTGAAAATACTGATTTCTATTGTCTATTTTTATGCAGGTCTTGCAAAATTAAATTCAGACTGGCTCATAGAAGCTCAACCCTTAGGCTTATGGTTGCGCTCCAAATATGACCTGGCTCCAATTCTTCAAGAACGCTGGGTACATTACCTGATGAGTTATGGAGGAGCTATTTATGATTTGATAATTCCCTTTCTTCTTTGGAACAAAAAGACTCAAAAATACGCCCTTGTACTTGTGGTGATTTTTCACATCCTGACGAGAATTTTATTTCCTATTGGCATGTTTCCTTATATCATGATTTTTAGCAGCTTAATCTTTCTGCCTGCTCAATGGCATCGCAAAATTTTAAGACTGGGAGCCAACACCTGGCCTCTACCAAAGCCAACTCCACGCAAAACATGGGGCTATTATATGGTCATTGCCCTACTACTGATCCAAGTGCTTTTACCTTGGCGTTATTTGGCCTATCCAGGAGAACTCTTTTGGACAGAAGAAGGCTTTAGATTCTCGTGGCGGGTGATGCTCATGGAAAAATCCGGTTATACCTCTTTTAAAGTGGTGCATGAGGGCGGATCTTTTATGGTCAATAACGAAGACTTTTTGACCTCATATCAGATTAAACAAATGAGTTTTCAACCCGATATGATTCTAGAATATGCTCATTTTTTAGGGGATCACTATAGCGAGCACGGATTTAAAAAGGTTCGTGTTTTTACGGAGAGTTATGTCGCTCTAAACGGCAGGAGAAGTCAACAGTTTATAGACCCCAATGTAGACCTGTATAAAGAAACTGAAACATTTAAACCCAAAACGTGGATCTTGCCATTCAAGGACAAAATATATGGACTGTAAAAAATACTTTTTTATCCTGGTTTTCCTTCTTCCAATTGTAGGGTTTGCTCAATACAATTATTCAGGAACTGTTATCGATGCTCAATCGGGCAAAACCATTGCAGGAGCTTCCATATATTTTGGAGCAATGGCCGATACAGATTATAAGGGAAAATTCAATTTTGAATCCAACAAATCAGAACTAAATATCACCGTTTTTGCGGAAAATTTTGAGATTCTAGAATACACCCTGGAATCGGGAACTGACCTTAAAATTGAACTTTTTGAACTCTCAGAACAACTCAGTACGGTTGAAGTATATGCGCGCAAAAAGCAGCAATTCAATCTCGAGCGCTTACAAGACGTTTCAGGAACAGCGATCTATGCAGGAAAAAAATCCGAAGTAGTACTCGTCGATCAAACCATGGCAAATTTGGCCAGCAATAATGCTCGACAAATCTATGCTCAAGTAGCAGGACTTAATATCTTTCAAAACGATGATGCAGGAATTCAACTCAATATTGGAGGTCGAGGCTTAGATCCCAACAGGAGTTCAAATTTCAATACAAGACAAGATTCTTACGACATATCAGCAGATGTTTTGGGCTACCCGGAAAGCTACTACACTCCGGCGGCAGAAGCCACAGAACAGATCCAAATAGTTCGCGGGGCCGCCTCCCTCCAGTACGGAACTCAGTTTGGAGGCTTGGTAAATTTCATAATGAAAAAGCCCAACCCCAATAAAGCAATTGATATTAATTTTAGAAATACCGTCGGATCAAACGGCCTATATACCAATTTTACCAGTGTGAGTGGAACAGAAGGTAAGCTTTCTTACTACAGTTTCTTCAATTTCAAAACAGGAGATGGTTTCCGCCCTAATTCAGGCTTTGATTCTAAAAATGCTTATGGATATTTGGGCTATGAATTCTCAGAAAAAACAAGCATATCTGCAGCATTTACCTATATGAATTATCTGGCTCAACAGGCCGGTGGATTGACCGACTCAATGTTTGAGCAGGACCCTTACCAAAGCAATAGAGCACGAAATTGGTTTGAGGTCAATTGGCTGCTTTACAATTTTAAACTGGATCACGACTTTTCGGATCAAACTCATTTTAATTTTAGTGCCTTCGGTCTTCAAGCCACAAGAAATGCGCTAGGGTTTAGAACCAACAGAGTCGATCAAGTCGATCCCGGTGGAGTAAGGGATTTGATTAAAGGGGAGTTTAATAATTATGGATTTGAAGCGAGAATACTTCATGAATATTCCATTGGAACCTTACTGGTTGGAGGAAAGTTTTACAAAGCGAACAACACCAATGCTCAAGGCCCTGGAAGTGATGGGTCAGATGCGAATTTTAATTTCCAGACCGAGCAATATCCCAATTATGCCAATCAAAATGACTATGTCTATCCCAATTTGAATTTGGCCTTATTTACCGAAAATATTTTTCAAATCAATGATAAGCTTTCGATCACCCCTGGTGCCCGTTTAGAGTATATCAATACACAAAGCGACGGATACTACAGACAAATCAATACAGATGGTGCGGGAAATGTAATTAAGAACGACAGTATTCACGAGAGCGAAACCAACCAAAGAACCTTTGTTCTATTGGGACTTGGGACGAGTTATAAACCCAATGAATCTCTCGAGGTTTACGGAAATATCTCTCAAAATTACCGTTCGGTGACCTTCTCGGACATCAGTACGGTCAACCCGGCCTATGCCATAGATCCAAATATTATTGACGAGCAAGGGTTTACTGCTGATTTAGGGATGCGAGGGCGTTACAAAAAGAAATTCTCTTATGATGCCAGTTTATTTGCCTTATCCTACCAAGATCGCATTGGTTTTGTGCAAAAGGAATTTCCTGACGGCAGTGTGAAAACAGAGCGAACCAACGTCGGAAATGCGATTCTCTATGGCTTGGAATCTCTTGTAGATTACTCCTTAATAGACCAAAAAGACAAACAGGTCAATTTATTTTTGAACCTGGCCTTAACAGGATCGAGATACTTAAGCTCGGAAACGGTGGGTATCGAAGGAAATCAAGTGGAATTCGTTCCCCATGTAAACATCAAAACGGGAGTTCAAGCGGGTTACCGAAACCTGATGGCTCGTTTGCAATACACCTATATTGCCGATCAATTTTCAGACGCAACCAATGCTGTGGACAGCAATCTGAGTGGAGTTATTGGATTAATTCCAGCCTACGATGTACTGGACCTGTCGTTGAACTATTCTTATAAGTTTTTAAGCGTAGAAACCGGAATCAACAACCTTTTAAACGAGGCCTATTTCACCAGAAGAGCAACAGGATATCCTGGACCCGGTATCATTCCTTCTCCAGGGAGAAATTACTATTTAACCGTAGGCTTGCAAATTTTTCACTAATTTTAGGGTATGGTTTTACTCTTTTCTTATCTATTTTTGGCGCTTTTTGTGTCCTTTATGTGTTCCATCATGGAATCAGTTTTGTTATCTACACCCCCAACCTATCTTATGGTTAAGGAAGAGGAAGGCAAAACCTGGGCCGGAAAATTCTTAAAACTCAAGGAAGATATTGATCGACCTCTTTCAGCTATACTCTCCTTAAATACAGTTGCTCATACCATTGGTGCAGCAGGAGTTGGAGCCCAAGCCACGCAGATTTGGGGTGAAGAAGTATTCGGATGGGTCTCAGCAATACTGACTATTTTAATCTTAGTAATTACGGAAATTATCCCGAAAACTATGGGTGCTCGTTTCAGTCGAGAACTCTCCAAGCCTTCGTTTTATATTATTCGAGGAATGATTTTTATAACCTACCCGCTAGTGTGGGTTTCGGGAATTATTACTGGCTTATTTTCAAAGTCTGGAGATGAGAAAACGACCAGTCGTGAAGAGATTGCGGCTTTGGCCACCATAGGAGAGGAAGAAGGGTTATTTTCTGAGAGCGAGAATAAAATTATTCAAAATGTACTTAGTCTCAAATCCATCGAGGTGACGAGTATTATGACTCCAAGAGTTGTTGTTGCAGTAGCAGATGAAGATATGAGTCTCCAAGAATTTATTGAAACCGAATTGTTTAAATCCTTCAGTAGAATCCCTGTTTATAGTGGAAATGATGAAAATATTACAGGTTATGTGATCCGCAATCAAGCCTATGGAAAGGAGTTTGATGCTCCTCTTAAAACAATCAAAAGACCCATCATCAAAAGCCCTAAATCAACAAAAGCGCTTGCCCTTTTTGAACGTTTAGTGGATCAAAAAGAGCACATCGCCTTGATTGTTGATGAATATGGTGGTCTTGAAGGGATCGTAACCTTGGAAGATATCATTGAATCTCTTTTAGGTAAAGAAATTGTTGATGAGACCGATCATGTAATTGATATGCAAGAATACGCTCGCAAAAAATTTCAATCCAAGAAAAAGAAATAGGATCTTAGTTAAGATTTTAAAATTTTACCCACTGCCTCAGCAGTTTCAAGAACCATCTTTTTTACTTGCATGGGTTGCCAGTCGAATGTTTGCATGGTTGGACGCACATCTGCTTGATAGGTTTTTCCAACATAAGGAAGCATACCGCGCATTTCTGCATCAAAATTGGCCATAAATTTCACCATAAAAGTGGGAGCTACTTTTGTACTGACCTTTTCATATCCCGCACTCTTAAGAATGGTTGTCATTTCTGTAAAAGGATGTGCCGTTTCTGAAGCTACTACAAAACGGGTATTTGCCGCTGCAGCATTCTCAAGAGCAGCCACATGAATTTTTGCAACATCTCGAACATCCGACATATTGATCGCGGCTTTGAACATCATCGGAATTTTCCCTGTGATCATATTGCTAATCATGGTCATGGATTCTCCAGAAATGTTGTCATTTAAAGGCGGTCCGAAAACAGGGCCAGGATGAACCGTTACCAATTCAAATTTATCCTTGGCAAATTCCCAAGCAGCTTTTTCTGCTAGTGTTTTACTCTTGAGGTAGGCTGTGGCATGTTTGGCATGGACATCAGTCCAACTCTTGTCAGTGATATGAGCATCTCCTTTGAGTTCACCGAGCATTGCAACCATAGAAGAGGTCAATACAACGCGCTGGATTCCGGCCTTATGAGCGGCCCCCAGTGCTCGCAAAGTTCCCTCCACGGCCGGCTTAATCAATTTATTTTCATCCTTTGGTTCCTTGGAAAAAAAAGGCGAGGCTACATGCATCAAAAAGTCACAATCCGCAGCCGCGGCATCCCAACCCTTGTCGTCCAATAAATCCAATTCACAAAATTCGAGGTGCTTTGAATCCCCAACAGCAGCGCGAACCGCATCAGCTTTTTTAAGACTTCTTACCGATCCTTTTACTGCATAACCAGCAGATAATAGTTGTTGAGCACAGTGTTGCCCAATAAATCCAGATATTCCAGTGAGTAAAACTTTTTTCATTGTTTCAGTTTGATTACTTTTGTTTTGCAAGTAAAAATACAACATTACTTTTAATATGCAAGTAAAAAATTTCAGATGTCAATGTCCAACTACCTCAGCAATCGATGTGCTGGGAGATCGCTGGTCTCTTGTGATCATCAAGCAAATGCTATTTGAGCTCAAATCCACCTTTAAGCAATTTAGCGAGAGTGATGAAGCAATCGCTTCGAATATGCTGACTACACGATTAAAAAAACTAGAAGAATTTGGCATTATTTCAAAATACAAGCTCCCCAATAATCAAAAAACCGTTCACTACGAGCTTACTAAAAAAGGACTAGCACTTGGCCCTACTTTAATCGAATTGAGTGTATGGAGTCAGGAACATCTCAAAGAAAATCATCCAAACTTAAACCTGGTTGAGATCAATTTAGACAATTCAACTCTTAAAAATCAAGTGGAACAAAAATATCGTGATTTCCACAGTACTCAAAAACAGGGGCTTAGTTTCTAATTGTCGTATAATTTTCTTAAATTGGTCTCAATGAGTCCCCTAAAACAATATATCCTCGATCAGGTAGATGGAGCTAATCCCCAAGAAGTTGATCAAATCGTCAAAGAATTTTTTTCAAAAATTTATAAAAAAGGAGCCTACTTCCACAGGTCCACCCCCGGTGAAGAATACCTTGGATTTGTTGAGAATTGTCCACTGAGAAATATCTTTTTCAAAGAAGATGGAACTGAAGTTACCGCACGAATACGAGAAACCAATGCTTTCATCGGGCAACTACCCAATTTCGACAAGCCTCATGATGTAGAATTCATGGAGGACCAGGAAATTTTGGTGATTCCTGTAAAACGTTTCCAAGAAATACTCAAATCTAATTTGACTGCGAATATTTTGATTCGTAATCACGTCACAGAACAATTGGTAGAAGTAACCGAAAAACATTATATGTTTCTCACTGCCCCAGCAAAAAAGCGCTATGAAATGATCATAGCAAATAACCCTGATCTATTGCGAAAGTTTCCATTGAGATTTATCGCATCAATGATTGGAGTCACCCCAACTCAGTTGAGTAGAGTAAGAAAATCGGTACATTGATTTTTTTTCAACATTTGTTTAGTGTTTTTTTAAAAATGTTAAACTAAATTAGCCAAAGAATTTTAGAAAACCATTCCTTTTACCCCCCCAATAACCCAAACCTTACAACCCTATTGTAAGGTTTTTTTTGTATCTTTTTGAAATGAAATCACTTATTTACAGCGTTCTAGCCATAGGGGTTTTGGCCAGTTCATGCATTAACGAAGAGCAAACAGAATTAAAGATTAAATATGAATCTAACGGGTATTTAGATCAAAATAGTGTTCCAAAGATTAGAGCGGAACATTTAAAAATTAAAGCAATTTCTGCCTATGAATATGCCTTACCTATTGTGGGGCTTGAACAATGGCATCAAGGTTTTTTGATGGAAGCAGAACACGGAGATTGGTTGGTTTACAAAGGGTATGAATCAAAAATTCCAATTCTGACCGCCAATACCACCACACCTTATGTAATCTCCTTTTTAGATCTTTCAGAAACGAGCTACTATGTAGAAATTCCTGCTGGACCAATTGGAGGTTTAGTGATTGATATATATCAGAGTCCAGTTTCAGACCTCGGTGTAGTTGGTCCGGATCAAGGTAAAGGTGGAACCTATCTTCTTTTAGGGCCGCATGCTACTGCTCCAAAAAAACATAAAGCTGATTATGTCATTCAATCCTCAAGTAATTTAATCTTTCTAGGAACAAGAATTATTGGCTTGGAGGGAGAAGCTTATCAGCAGGCGCTAAGGAAGCATCAAATTTATCCCATTACCCAAGATGGCATTAATCAAGTCTTCATCGATGCGACAAATGCTCCAAAATGGATGGGAGATCAACCCCACGGTTTAGCTTATTGGAAAATGGTAAATGATGTTCTGCAAAATGAACCTGTAGTAGATAGAAATCGGTTTATTTTAACACAATTAAGAGGGACAGGGATTGAAAAAGAAAAGCCTTTTAATCCGTCTGAATATCAGAAATCTATATTGATTGAGGCCGAAGAAATGGGAAATGCCATTGCAATGGTTAATACTTTTAGTCGTGAATCATACAAGGAACGCCATTGGCCAGATAGAAACTGGTTATATATCTTAAACATGGAATACCTCAATCAGTACGCTCCTAATTATTATGAAGTTCAAGAGATTGCTTCTTATACTTATGAAGCGATTACTACCTCAAAAGGGATGGTTCTCAACAATATTGGAAGTGGTTCCAAGTATTTAGGAGCTTATATCGACGATCAAGGAAATTGGTTAGATGGAAAGCATACTTATGAATTTGTGATTCCTAAGGATGCACCAGCGAATCAGTTTTGGTCAATCACTATTTATGATAACGATACGCGTTGTATCATTCAAAATGCTCAGGGGCAATCCGACATTAGTTCGGTTATGAAAGGATTGAAAACGGAAAAAGATGGAAGCGTAAAAGTCTATGTGGGCCCTCAAGCCCCTGAAGGATATGAAAAGAATTGGATACAATCCAATCCTGAAAAAGGATTTTTCGCTTACCTAAGGCTCTACGGACCGCTTGAGTCATATTACGATAAATCATGGAAGATGCCGGATGTTAAAAAAGTAAATTAGTTATGAGCGCTACAATTAACATTTACCTGACTTTTAAACTGGACTAAAACCCTAATCCATCAATTGCGTAATCCTGCAATTATTTGACTTTCAGTAATTTAAGTTTATATTGTTAGGGCTATGGAATCTTTCAACCCACATCGAGACAAAATTGCTGTGGTTCTTAAGGAATTTACCCTTAAGAGGAAATCAGATGGATTATTAGATCGCTTCAGCGAACCCTACATCGTTTCCATGGCAATAGATGAAAATGGGGCAAAAAGCCCTGCAATAGACTTTAACATCCTCCCATTCCCTAATGTGAAAAAAGGAGATACGGTCTCCTTTGATGGCCAGGGACATTTGATTTATGGGCCAAATAACCCTGGCCAATTTTTGGCCTATTCACTTTTATTTATGGAAAGTGATCGAGACATTAGAAACTTTGGGCAAATGGTTGAGGACATTCTGACCTCAGAAGCGATAAACAGCAGTGCAAAGGTCCTCTTAGCGGCCACACCAACTTATTCTACAGCACTGAATGTACTGCAAAAGATCGCAGAGCTCACCGCTTTACAATTGCAAAAAAATAAGGATGATGAGCTTTTTAGAAGAAATGGAACCTTGCTTAGAGATGTCATTCCATCTTATGATATTTTAAGAACCTATAAAAGTGAAAATCGTTTTATACAAATGCAAACCTCCATTATCCCCTTAAAAGAAAGTAATCAAATTGGAGTTCAAACCAAAAGAATATACTTGTAATGTTCTCATTTACAATTTTTTACTTATATTTCGAATATCTTTTTTCGCCAAGAAATTTAGTACTCACTAAAAATTTATGACTATGGCTGAAGAAGAAATTATCCAAACCCAAACTGCACTCGCTGATTTACGACTTTATTCCCAACACGATGGTGTACCAGGTTACCCGCAAGAAAATTGGTATGTTCGAAACCTATCAACTTCCAGAGCAATACGTTTTACGGTAGAGTTTTGGAGAGGACAAATCGTTTTCGGGGACCGTTGGACCCGAACTTTCAATATTGAACCTGGAGAAATAAAAGGAATAGGATCCAAGCGAACAAGTGGGGTAGCAACAACCACCAATGCAAGGATTCGCGGTGCTCGTTATATAATCTAAACAACCCTATCATGAAAACTCGATTGATCACACTGATTCTTGTATTCAGTTGCCTTGGGCTATGGGCTCAACAAAATCACCTCATCGTTATTAGTAAAAGAAATGTCGGTGGACAGATTTACACTACGGCAAAAGAATTCCCAAAAGATTGGGTTAAAAAGCATTGGGATCAAAGCTATAATATTCATTCTGTCAATTTTAAAAAAGGAGAGTGGTTTGTGGTGATGAACAAAAAGGGAGGTAAAAAACAAGCCTATTATTTTAGCCCCTCGAATGATATTATTAAAGAAAAACTCCAAGACGGTTATAAGATTCAAGACAACTGTCCTTATGTAAAAGGAAACAAACGCGGAACGTTCTATGTCTTTACTAAGGTATCTGCCAATCCCCAAAGTCTGTATTATTTCTCAGGAGAAGCGGGTCTCTTTGGCTACAAGCCTTGGAAAACCCTTCCCGACCAAATCAAGGCAGGTTGGAAAAAAGACTACCGCGTTGATAATGCAAGAAGTATGGGAATGGCTGATGGTCGTTCTTATATCTCCTTATTCATGCCAAAAATGCAAGGAAACCCGCCTCAAATTATGAGAAGTCGGACTGAATTTCCTCGTGATTTGATTAATAACAAAAAAAGTCAAGGCTATTTTTTATCCTCAATTTGTTGGGATTATTACAATGATAAATGGCTGGTTGTGATGACTAAATACAACAATATGCCTCCTTGGACCTGGCTGAATTACAAAAATCAAAAAGACCAACTAAACGACTATCTCACCAATCAAGGCTACAGCATTTCTGGGGTCTACTAAAACCGTTCTATGACAAGAAAACTACTATCCCTGTTAATTATTCTCAGTCTAGGCTTGAGCGCTCATGCTCAAAAAGAGCAATTTCAACTGGTCAGTTCAAAGGACCTTCCGGCATTTGAGCAAAGTCAAGAACTCTTGTTGACCTACGAAGCCTTTAATCGCTATTTTAATAAGCAAGCTTCTTTCTACCTGACTTCCAAGGCGGACATGAACCTATTTAAGGTGCAATTCTCGGTTGACACGGGAAACAACAGCTTTAATTTGGGTTACCAAGGATCCAATATCGATAAGGACAAAGACAAAAACCTGAGTTTTTCCTATGCCTTAAACTTGAAGGGAAGTTTATCCGATGACCTGTCAACCATTTATAAAAATGGAGACTTTCAAGAAGGGTTCGGCCTAAACCCTAAACTCAACTTCTTTTTTGGAAAAAGCATTACCTATTTAAAAAAAGACAAGGATAATTTTAAAGTGGAACTGGAGAAGTTTGAAAAACTCCAAAATGCTCAACTCATTGTTGACCGTGCGAATTACGAAGAGGTTTTGGCACAAATTGATGATGAAGGACTGAAAAATGAGCTCCGAGAAAAGCACGACAAAAAATTACTGGCGGCAAAAAAAGAGGCATTTACGGAAAAACAACTGGAATTACTCCCTAAAACTATAAAAGGGAGTCACATGTTCTGGACAGGACTGGAGGTCTTCATCCCTTTTTCAAAAACGACTTATACCGTATTGGAAGATCTTTCGAATCAAAGCGGTGAGGCATTTACTACCTATCCGCTCAGTGGAGGGCTTAGCTTAAATTATATTTACCAAAACGCCTCTAAGATAGGAGTGCTTATGTCTCTTGAAGGGGCTGCTCAAAACAGCAATAATATTTTCACCAAAGAAATCACGAGTGCTACAAGAGAGGAGCAACTGGTGGTCAATACCGACCCCTATCTAGTGCAAATCATCAAATCTGAAAGCCTCTATGTCGGTAATTTTGAGAACCTTTTGTTGACCAGTTTAAAAGGGGAAGTCATGCTGGTTAAGAAATTCAAATCTTATGTTCAATCGGCAGGCTTACGAGCGTCAATGGAGAAATATTTCGGGGATTTCGACCCCTTGAATCTAGAATTGGGGCTGCCCTTTACGCTCGCTACATCCAATCAAAAAAACGCTCCTATTTCTCTAGAACTCCAATTTATATTGAACGACCTCGATCAGAGCAAAAGCATAAATGAACTTTATAACAGCGACTTGATCGTTGGAGTCAAAGCGAGTATTCCTTTTGGGAATCTAAAATATTAATCTATGGATTTTTTCTATATTTATCTTTAGAAAAACCTCGCTATGAAAACCCCTTTAATGCTCGTTTTCGCTCTGCTATTGATAAATTGTGGTGCGACAAGACAAGTAGCTATTGACTCTACACGACCTGCAGACATCAATATTGATCCTTCAATTCAAAAATTACTTATCGTAAATCGAGCCGATGGCTCCAAAAATTTCTTAAATACCGTTGAGGGTATTTTAACCGGAGAACTCTTAAACGAAGACAAAGCTGCAGTGCAGGCCTTCATTGTTGGCTTGGACAATCAACTTCAATTTTCTCCTCGTTTTCAAACTCAAGTGGCCACAGAGGTACTCGCTGGAAACAGCTTGACCCGTAGCTTTCCAGAGCCCATCAGTTGGTGGATGATTGAGGCAATTTGTGAGGAATACAATAGCGATGCGGTTTTGGCCATAGAAATTTTGGATACGGATTTCATCATCACCCAAACCAAGAAAATGATTGTTGTCGAAAATAAAGAAGGTCAAAAAGTAAAAGTAGCAGAATATCACGCTGATGGAGTTGCAAATATGACTTTGGGGGTGCGCATGTATAATCCACGAACCAAAGCGATTATAGATCAGGACCTTTTTAGACAAACCAATTCCTGGGAATCTGTTTCACGTTCTGAAGCAGAAGCATTGGCGAAATTAATTTCTAAAGCAGACGCAAGCAGTTATCTGGCTAATCAGGTGGGTAGGGATTACGCCTATCGTATCGCTCCCATGCCCGTACAATTGAATAGAAGCTTTGTCGGGAAAGCAAAAAAAGCCCCAGCAGTGGAACAAGGCGCACGATTTGCAGATGTGGGGCAATGGAACAAGGCCATTGAAGTATGGGAAAACGGATTGAATACTGCTCCTGAAAAAGAATCTGGAATATTGGCCTATAACATTGCTATAGCCTATGAAATTCTTGGGAATATGGATGCCTCAATTCAATGGGCGCAACGTTCTTATACCCAATACGGAAATAATAAAGGGAAGCATTATTACCATCAATTACTCAGAAGGATCGACAACGAATCCTTGGCTGAAGAACAAATGAAGCAATAATTCATTATCTTTAAAGGGTATGAAAACTGCGAAAAAAAAATCAAAACACGATGATTCTACGCTGCAACGCATTGGGGGATACTTACATCGATTGATTCCAATTTCCAATGAGGCGGGTGATGTCATAAGTTATGCCCTCAAGCCCATAATGCTCGAGTTTAAGGGTCGAGACATTATGCAAGTAGTCATCGGAGCATCCATGCTTGCTATTCCGGTTTCCTTTACAGAAGAAATTTGGAATTTGGGAACAGAACTCCCAGCGGTAAATACGGTAATTCTCGCTTTAATTTCACTTTTGTTTATTTCAGTTTTTGTCTACTTTAATTTCTACAGTGTAACCTTTAAAAAATACGAGTTCGAATTCTTTAAAAGAGTCATAGGAACCTATTTTATTTCGCTTTTAGTGGTAGCAGTTATTTTGACCTTGATTCAAAAATGTCCTTGGTTTACCGATTTTCCAACAGCAATTAGAAGGGTCATTTTGGTTGCTTTTCCCGCTTCGATGAGTGGAACTTTAACCGATACTTTGAAGTAGTACAAGTCAACGGGTTTATTATCTTTGAACTCATGATAACATCCAACCCGGTTTTGTTCACCATAATTTGTGTATTTAGCTTCCAAGCTATAGCACTCAGTCTATTGAATTACTATAAAAAACCAAAAGACCAAGCTCAAATTTTCTTGGTGATTCTCATTTTTTTCTGTGCAATCATGCCTTTGAACATTGTTCTTGTGAATATTCTAAAAGACCGCGGGTTAATGCACATTTTTCGTTTTGTACAACTGGAAATGCTCTACGGAATAGGACCTGCACTCTATTTTTATACCAAAAGTATCACTACCCCTGGATTTAAGTTTGACAAAAAAGATTGGATACATTTTTTGCCTTTGGTCCTTGAATTCATCTATTACCGAACCGCTCTATATCGCGAGGGATCCAATGGCCTCTACCTCAACCCTATGCCAGGATTAAGTTATGTGTATTTGGCTGAACAATGGATTGGAGTGCTTTCAATACTGACCTATAGTCTGTTTTCTTTAAGGTTACTTTATACCCACCAAAACCTACTAAAACAATACTATTCCAAGCTCGGAAATCGAACGCTGACCTGGCTTCAGCTCCCTATATATTGTTTTGCTGGATTTTTTATACTCTACAATATCATTGGAGAAGTCGATCGTTTTTTCTTTGATAGAACCCTAAGAACCTATTATTTTCTGCCTTCCTTTGTGGGGCTTTCCTTTGCCTGCACTTGGTTAAGTTTTATTACCTATATCAATCAAACTGTACCTTCATTGGGCATAAAGGTTTTGGGCAAACAAAATAAACCTTCCTTCAAAAAAGACCAAGAATTCATGAATCGTTTGGAGCTCTTAATGCAAGAGCAACAACCTTATCTGAATCCAGAATTGAATTTATCCTTACTGTCAGAACTCCTTGAGATGAAACCTAAAAAACTCTCGGAAAAAATCAATCAATCTTATGAGCAAAACTTTTATGACTTGATAAATCATTACCGCGTTGAAGCCTTTAAAAAACAAGTAAAAACTGATCTTAGCGGAAAATTATCGCTTCTAGGAATTGCCTATGAATGCGGATTCAATTCCAAGTCCTCATTTAATCACGTTTTTAAGAAAAAAACACAAATGACTCCAAGTCAGTATCTTAAAAAGGTCCAAATGGAAGCAATCGGACGATAAAGGACTGAAAAAAACCTATTTTTGACCCCATGAAACACCTATTTTTACTTCTGTTTACAACCTCGGTATGGGCGCAAGAACAATACATCACTAAAGCTGAATTCCTTTCGGATATCGATTATGCTACCTCTGCATTAGAAGAGAGTCATTTTAATCTTTATGCCTATAGCTCTAAAGTTGATTTTCAAAACAATGTAACAAACATTGAACGTGAAATTAACTCTGATAGCATCTCCATGTTCGAGGCTCATAAATACCTACAGCGCATCGTTGCAGGGGCAAATAATGCCCATACACGAATAGAGTTTCCGGCCTCTTTTTATTTCAATTATGCTGAAAATGGGGGAACGGTATTTCCTTTAGAATTGGCATTTGAGGCGGGAAAAGTATATGTTAGAAAGAATTTATCGACAACTGATATTGCTATAGGAAGCGAAATCACAAAAATCGACAACCGTCCAATCAGCGAGATCCTTGAGGGAATATACCCCTTGATCTCAGGGGAAGATCTAGTCATGAAAAATGCGCAACTTGAAGCTTTGAGTTTTCCAAGGTACTATTGGTGGGCTTATGGTTCGAAAAAGAAATTCGAAGTCACCATAAATGGCCAATCCACTACCCTCCAATCCATCACAGCAATGGAAGATTTCGAGTACACGCGAGAGGATTTCATGTTTAATGAACCCCTTTTCAAATACTATGACAAGACCGCTTATCTCAGGCCCGGTGGATTCGGGGGAGATCAAAAGTACTACGAATCTTTTATCGACTCCAGCTTCGCAGATATTAAAAAATCATCTACGCAAAGGCTGATTCTCGATCTAAGAAATAATCCTGGGGGCGATGATTCCTTTAGTAATTATTTAGTTTCCTATATCGCAGACCGACCTTTTAAATGGAATGCGAAATTTGAATTGAAAAATTCCTCATTTTTAAAAGAACACGTCAGAAAACACATGGACACCACTAGTGTATATTGGCAAACCATTTTGGAAAAAGGTGATGAAGAAGTTTTCGAATACCAATTTGAGGATTATGAACCCCAAGCAGAGCATAAAAGGTTTAAAGGTGAAGTAATAGTTCTTGTCAATAGGCAATCCTATTCTCAAGCAACGGTAACGGCTGCGCAACTTCAAGACTATGGTTGGGCACTGATCGTGGGAGAAGAGACCGCTGAATACGCCAATTTATTTGCCTCTCTTTTCTCCTTCAAAACTCCCAATTCAGAAATAGAAATCAAAGTTGCAAAAGGATATATGGAGCGTCTATCTGGGGATAAATCACCAAAAGGAGTGCAACCAGATATCTTAATCAAGGACCATCTACTGGATGAAGAGGATGAGATTTTAAACCGAACTCTTGAATCTTCTATGGAGGTTAGCTTTGAATTCAACAAAAACTTAGAGTACTTCGGTTACCTTATTGAGCTCGGGGACACTTCGATCCAAAACTTTCATATGCTGAAGCTATAAAATCCACCTTAGAAGAGATGGAAAATACATTTTTGTATTTTTAAGCAAG
Organism: Flavobacteriaceae bacterium; assembly: GCA_049606855.1. Classification (GTDB taxonomy): domain Bacteria; phylum Bacteroidota; class Bacteroidia; order Flavobacteriales; family Flavobacteriaceae; genus JBELHR01. The sequence goes on from JBMYVY010000002.1 coordinate 296,694, forward strand.
TGTAAAATATACTGTTATGAGAACTGTTATCGCATACCTTATTTATATCCCAGTGCAAATTGCGGCGCTCCCTCTGACTATTGTTGGAGCGACTATGATCTTTTACACTCAAATGTTTGTCAGCAGAAGGCTGGGGGTTTCTTCCACTGCTATAGAAATCATAAACGGACGCTGGACCATGGATCGATTCGGTTTAAGGAAAGATCACGCCACAGTAAAATTATTTCAAGCACTTCCTAATACGACGGCAGTTGGACAGTGGCTGACTTTGACCCCCTTATATATCTTACAAAAAATTAGTGGTAAGCACTTGATCTATCCCAACTTTAAAAAGGCCCCAGAGGCAGGTCTGGCAAATTTAGTAACTACCCGTACCGTGTACTTTGATCAAATCTTGGAACAGTCTTTTAAAACTTCAGAGCAATTTGTGGTCTTGGGTGCAGGATTTGATACCCGATGCTTTGGAAGTTTACCTCCTGCAACCTTGATCAAGCGATTTGAACTGGACAAAAAAAACACTCAAGATTTAAAAATCAAAGCCCTTAAAAAAGGAGGAATAGATTTGAATTCCACCTTATTTGTAAATGTGGATTTCAACACAGAAAGTTGGGCTGAAAAGCTCCAAGAGGCAGGCTATGATTCGACCAAAAAAACCACATTTCTTTGGGAAGGAGTGAGTTTGTATCTCAGCGCCAAACAAGTGCATATGACCTTGCAAGAAATTCAAAAAAACGGAGCTAAAGGAAGTGTCATAGTCGCGGATTTCTACGGGGAAGATTTCGTAAAAGGGAAAAGAATCAAGGGAACAGAATTGATGGAATTGACTCAAGAAGAATTCGGATATGGAATCACATTCCAGGGTGCTGGTTCCCAAGAACTTCATACTTTGGCCAAAGATTGCCAACTTCAACTTGGAAAGGTACATTATATGGGATCAGCGCTGAAAAAAGGGACTTGGATGTGCGTTAGTGAATTAATACTATAAATTTTTATAAATGTCTTTAAAAACCACCCTATTAAACCTTATTGTCATTGGTCTTATCCCCGCGCTCCCTCACTTAGGGTATACGCCCTTATTCAGCTATGGGCTAATTCTCATTCTCGTGGTTTGGGGCGCCCTTAAATATCAAGGAGAAGGGTTTAAAGACCTTGGTTTCAGTTTTAAAAATTTCCCCAAAAAGGCGTTATGGGTAGGTCCGCTTTCGGCGGTGCTTATCTTGGGTTTTATGCAATTGATTTTCTTTCCTATTTTGGAACAATTCATCGTATTTGAAGAAGTTGAATTGGGCCTATACGATTTTATTAAAGAGAATCCCACCCAACTAACTTTTATGATTATAATGGGGTGGATTGTTGGAGGTTTCTATGAAGAAATCGTCTTTCATGGCTTTATATTCACGCGATTGGAAAACATGCTTTCAGGGCCTGTGAGCTTTGTGCTGGCTGTATTAATTTTTGGGGCCTACCATTACCAACTCGGGATGGCGGGGATGATCAATGCGACTCTAGTGGGAATCGTCTACCTCGGACTCTATGTCTATTTTAAAAGAAACCTTTGGTATTCCATTATTTGCCATGGAGTTTACAACACTGTGGTCATGATCATGATTTACAAGGGACTGCTCTAATCAGTCCTTCTTTCGTTTAGGGTTTAAAAATTGCTTTTTATCAATCCCCTTAGCCCAACATGTTGTAAATTTGCAAAAAAAAGGTGACAAACAACGATATCATAAGACGCTTACGCTACTTGTTTCAATTTAAAGATCAACAAGTGGTAGATCTTTTTGCCCTAGCTGAACATACGGTGACCAAAGCCCAGGTAAATACATGGCTTAAGAAAGAAGAAGACCCAGAGATGGTAGAAATTTCAGACCGTGACTTAGCAGTATTCCTAAACGGTTTGATCATCGATAAACGCGGTCGTAGAGAGGGACCTCTTCCAGAGCCGGAAGATCCACTTACCAACAATATGATCTTTAAAAAGATACAGATTGCAATGAACCTGTCTTCGGATGATGTCATTGCAAAGTTCAAAGCCATAGACAAGACCTTAAGTAAGCACGAATTGAGTGCCTTTTTCAGAAAACCAAACCACAAGTCCTACCGTTACTGTATGGATCAGTACTTGAGGAATTTTATACACGCACTTCAAACCGCGCCTAAGTAAGCCACCTGGTTTCATGTTTTTTTAATACACACATAATCAATGTGTTGTGAAATATGCTTATCTTTATGATATAACCTCAATTATATTATATGAAGAAGTATGCTTTAATGTTATGTCTTTTTTCTTTGATTGCTTGTTCGACAGCAAAAAAAGATGAAATGGCAAACCAACCTGTTCAACCCAATGTCCTATTATTAATTGGGGATGACATTTCGTTTGCGGATCTTGGAATGTATGGATCCGAAATTCAGACTCCAAATATGGATAAATTATCTGAAGCCGGAATTCGCTTTTCGAATTTTCATGCCTCTCCTGTATGTTCTGTAACACGTTCTATGCTTATAACTGGAGCGAATAATATTGAAGCCGGACTAGCCACCTTTGATTATTCCATATATCCACCGACCGAGGGTCACCCGGGATATGAAGGATATCTTACTAAAAATACGGTAGCGATTAGTGAGCTATTTAACGACGCTGGATACAATGTTTACAAATCAGGTAAATGGCACCTAGGAGGAGAAGCTCGCGGTGGTGAAGGTCCTTTAGGCTGGGGATTCACAAAAGAATTTGGAATTTTATCTGGTGGATCAAACCACTGGAACAACTTAGCGATGACTCCAGATTTTGCAGATCCAGATTTCATGAACAAACGAAGAGTGGAAGATTGGACGCTAAATGGAGAACCTTTTGATAGACCAAGTGGAGTTTATTCAGGAGAAATTTATACCAACTACATGCTAGACTTCATTAAAGAAGGAGAAGAAGACGGTAAGCCATGGTTCTCGTGGATGGCCTTTACAACTGCACACTTTCCAGTACAAGGACGTCCAGAGCTGGTAGAAAAATACTATGAGCAGTATTTAGAATTAGGTTTTGATGGGCTTAAAGAACAACGTTATAAAAGCCTTAAAGTACACGGTTTAATTTCTGAACAAGCTGAACAAGCTCCAGAGAACCCGTTGACCTTGAATTGGGATGATTTATCCGAAGACGATAAAAAATATCAAGCACGTGTAATGGCTAATTATGCTGCGATGATCGAAGATCAAGATCAACGAATTGGAGAAATCATAGCCTATTTAAAAGAATCAAACCAATTGGACAACACCCTTATCATTTACTTAACTGATAACGGAGCAGAAGGACTTGAGCCTACAAACCCTAAGACGGGTAATGCTGTATACCAGCAATGGATTGAGAAAAACTTTAGTACTGAATTAGACTCCATTGGTACTGCGAACTCAATCAATACTATAGGAACTTCTTGGGCGAATGCCACAACTGGAGATTTAAGATTCTGGAAATGGTTTACTGGTGAAGGAGGAATTCGTGTACCAATGATGATCTTGCCTCCAGGGGCTTTAACTGAAGGATATGACAAAGCAGGACAAATATCAAAAGCGGTTGTATCGGTAAAAGATTTACCAATGACTATTTTGGACTATGCAGGTCTTGATCACCCTGGAACAGAATACAAAGGAAGACAAGTCGTTGAACCTTCAGGAATTTCTATGCGACCCTTTTTAGAAGGAGAAACTGATATTGTAAGAACAGAAGATCAGTGGTATGCTTTTGAGCTATTTGGTAACTGTTATGTAATGAGTGGTAATTATAAAGCATCAAAAGTGAGAGAGGGAATGTTTGGAGATGGAAAATGGCATTTATACAATGTTGTAGACGATCCTTCTGAGTCAAAACCTCTTGAAGAACAAATGCCTGAAAAATTTGAGGCCTTGAAAAACACCTATTTTGAATATGCTAAAAAGCATAACATTATGGATGTGGATGAAATGTGGAGTCCATTTGCTGCCGCAAGTGATGCTAATAAACGTTAAAATTATAAAACTCCCTTCGGGGAGTTTTTTTATGCCCAAATAAAAAAATTGAAGAATTCTTTGGAAGATGGGACTCCTTTTTGGAGCCATGAATCTCTTAGGTAAATCTCAGAATCCTTCTGAAGGAGGTCGTAAAAATGCCGACGTACTCACAAGAAAGATTGGACACAGCGGAGACTTACTCGGAGCACCCAAAGGAACTACCCTAGGAAAAATAACAGATCAGAGTTTGCTAAACTCTGGATTTACCGATCAAGGTCTCATAGACGAATTATGGAAGATCACCCAAGAGGTCTATGCAGCCTAGCTTAAAATCAATATGGAATATTCAGAGCTCTTAGAATACGGTTATCTGGAGGTTGGACCATGAGCCGCTACTCGGTAAAATTCTTTTAGTATCTTAATCGAAAAATTCACACGTATGAAAAAGCTTTTAAGTGTTGCTCTGACTTTTTGTTCCTTATCCGTTTTTGCTCAATCTGAATTAGCCGGGACTTGGGATACTGGAGACGACAACACCCTGATTGAAATTGCAGAAACCGAGGGTCAAATGACCGGAATCATCAAATCCTCTGACAACAGCAAGGCTCAAATCGGAAATGTCATTCTCAAGGATCTTAAAAAAGAAGACGATCACTACAGCGCAAAATTATATGCTGCCAAAAGAGGCAAATGGTACGATGCAGAGATCAGTCCGAAAGCAGGTCTGTTAGAAATCACCATTAGCGTGGGATTCATTAGCAAAACACTGGAATGGAAAAAAAACGGGAACTAATAAGCCCCCGTTTTTGAATTTATCTAAATCTTGGAAATGCTTTTTTCAGCATAGTTTCCATCAAACTCAGAATTAATACTAACCCCAATTTACTTCATATTAAACACTCCAACCTTAACACCTAGTCCCACACTATAACCATTCATGTTGTCAACCGGGCTTAAGGGAGCGCTCATCTCCGAGGACCAACGGTATTTACCAAACACCTCCAATTGGACATAATTAGAAATCCCGAAATTCACAGAAACTCCAGGCTCCACAATCCCAAAAGCTTGCCAAGAGTCATCATAATCCCCTTCAATATACCCTATGGCACCACCTCCTATTAAGATAGGAAAAGAAAGGTTCACATTAGAATCTCCGAAAAGTATAGGTTCAACATGTAAACCACCATACCCTCCGGTAACATCTAAATTGTTGAATTCGCCCTGAACTCCATTATCCATAAAAAAACCAACTCCTTCAAATCCTAATTCTATAGATTTATTGGCGACATAGGAAACCTTAAAATCAAACATATAGGCAGATTCACCATCAATTACTCCATAAGTTGGAGCAAAGCCCATATACACCCCATTAACGGTCTTGCTTGTATCGTCAAAGTTTACATAATCTTCTTGAGCTCTAGTTAGGTTAACCGAAGCTATAAGTGCTAATAAAGTTATATAAATCGTTCTCATCTCTTTTTATTTTATAAAATTTAAAATTCCTTTTTCTCCCTTAATAATTAGTTGATTCGTGGGATTCTCGTGGTTTTGCGCTGTTATCTCTCTATGTTTTGATGACTTGTCAATCATTTTAGAATTGATATTCATAAAATCTTTTGGCAATCGAACCTGTCCTTCTTCAATCGTTATGTCAAGGTCCATAAACCAATTGCTCGTGTCAAAATTCACAGTACTATTTTTCTCTTGTATTTCCACGTAGCTCGAGGCTATTTCACTTAAATCAATCTCCGTCGTATTCATATTCAGCCTCAGTTTTCCACGAGGTTCTATAATACTTCCAGTACCGAAATCAACTTGCCCACTCAAATTCTCAATTTGCCCCAGGTCTAAACGATCTTTGTTAGAATTAATCTGTAAATCCTTTAAGTCACTGAGGTTTAAAGTACTTTCTTTTGACTCCAAGATCAAGTCCGAACTTGAACTAATCGACGCATCTATTTGCTTGAGTTTAATGGAGCCCTTATTTTGATTATGCAACTTTAAGCTACCATATTTGAGATCTATATTGAGCTTTGTAAGACTTCCACCTAAATCAAAATCTCCATGACTTGCTTTTAGATTTAAATCACCCTTCCAATCCGCATTGACCACATCGGTAAACTGTCCATCAATCATTAATTTCATACCTTTAGGAAGGAACAAGTCATAAACCACCATAACTTGGGAAGACTCTTTATTTAAAGGATTATTCTTCTCGAAAAATTGCCCAAAAGCAGAGCTTGATTTCTGACTTATTTTAGTTTCCAATTGAATACTCTTTCCAATTTGCACTACCTCTACATCAACACGATCCATCAAGGATTTTGTTTCATCTGAAGAGTTCATTATACTGATTTCTGAATGTATTTTAATCGAATTTTCTTGACCTTCATGTACTCTTATTAG
>JBMYVY010000003.1:0-254854 GCA_049606855.1 Flavobacteriaceae bacterium
TGTGGACCTGTTCAATGCATCCACAGATTATGCAACCAGAAGCAGGAGATTGCCCTATTTGTGGTATGGATTTAATTCCTGCTGATGGTGTAAGTGATGGTTTATTAGCAGACCAATTCAAATTGACTGAAAACGCAATTGCTTTAGCTAATATTCAAACATCTATTGTTGGTAAAGGCAATGTTGAAGGCAATACTATCAAATTATCTGGTAAAATTGCTGAAAACGAAGAAGCCAATGCAGTACAGGTAAGTTATTTCGCTGGAAGAATTGAACGTTTGAATGTGAGTTTTACAGGCGAAGAAGTTCGTAAAGGTCAATTATTGGCAACCATTTATTCGCCAGAACTCTATGCAGCACAACAAGAATTAATTACAGCAGCATCTTTAAAAGAATCACAACCTGCTTTATACAAAGCAGTCCGTAATAAATTGAAATTATGGAAGCTCTCTGAAAATCAAATTAATAAGATTGAAGAAACAGGAAAAGTGAAAGAAAACTTTCCTGTGTATGCAACCTTTTCGGGTACTGTTACAGAAAAATTAGTAGAGCAAGGCGATTACATTAAACAAGGTCAACCCATATTAAAAATTGCCAATCTCAACACAGTTTGGGGAAATTTTGATGTGTATGAAAATCAGATTAACCGCTTTAAAAAAGGACAGGAAGTGATGATAACAACCAATGCCTATCCTAATAAAGAATTTAAAGGTAAAGTTGATTTCATTGACCCAGTTTTAAACACCAAAACAAGAACTGTTACCTTGCGTGTTGTTTTAAACAATAAGGACGATGTATTTAAACCAGGAATGTTTGTAATCGCAAATATTGAAGACAGTACAGCTAAAAATGACGAAGTATTAACAATTCCTTCATCTTCTGTGTTATGGACAGGTGAACGTTCTGTGGTGTACCTTAAAACAAATCCAGACCAACCTATTTTTGAAATGCGTGAAATTAAATTAGGCAATCAAATTGGTAATGAATATGAAGTTTTAGAAGGATTATTTGTTGGAAATGAAATAGTGACTAACGGTACATTTACGGTTGATGCAGCAGCACAATTACAAGGCAAAAAGTCTTTGATGAATAAAGATGGTGGTAAAGTAATGACAGGTCACGAGGGTCATTTAGGTATGGATAACAATTCACCCAACACAGAAAGTGACCACACTATTATGAATGAGCGTCTGAAAGTATCAGCGAAATTTCAAGAGCAGTTAAAAGCTGTTTTCAATGCGTATATCAATTTAAAAGATGCTTTAGTGAAAGAAGACTCAAAAGGCGCTTCTGAAAGTGTAATAAGTTTACTAAACAATTTAACCAGAGTAGATATGAAATTGTTATCAAACAATAAGGCGCATAATCATTGGATGTCATTAGAAAAGGAAATAAAACCTTCAGCGACCTCAATTTCTGAAACATCCGATATAAAAGCACAAAGAGACCATTTTAAATATTTATCATCACATCTAATCAATGCTGTTCAATTGTTTGGTGTTAATGAAAAGGTTTATGTGGAATTTTGCCCTATGGCAGATAACAACAATGGTGCATATTGGTTGAGCAAAGAAGAAAAAGTAATCAATCCATATTTTGGCAGCGCAATGCTAACCTGTGGAGAAGTAAAACAAGTAATAGAATAATAAATCAAGTAATAACAATTAAATTTTAAACAATGAAAAAAGTAAGATTAACAACAATTATGGTAATGGCATTTATAAGCTTATCAGCAATGTCTTGTAAAGATGCGAAAACAGAAAACAGTACCAATTCTGAAATGATTACTGAGGAAGACCATTCAAAAATGAACCACGATAATTCCGATGGTCACCACGATGTGGATAAAAAGGAAATGGCAATGAACGGAGATGGAAATTCCCAAACAATATTAAATGACTATTTCAACTTAAAGGATGCCTTAGTGGCAGATGATAATGCCAAAGCTAAAGAATTGGGTGCAACCCTCGCAACATCATTAGGAAAGCTTGACATTTCAAAATATACGGATGCTCAGCAATCAGAATTAAAGGACATTATGGAAGATGCTATCGAGCACGCAGAACATATCAGTGAAAGTGATATTAAACACCAACGCGAACATTTTAAAGTTTTGAGCAAAGATGTTACTGATATGGTAGCTATTACGGGAACACAAGTGAAACTATACGAGCAATTTTGTCCAATGTATGATGGCGGTACAGCTTGGTTGAGTACAAAGGAAGAAATACGCAATCCATATTATGGAAGCCAGATGTTGAAATGTGGTAAAGTACAGCGAGAAATTAACTAAATGAAAATTGTAAAAATCATAGCACTGATTTTATTGGTTGGATTTGTGGGCATACAGTTTGTGCCCACAGACCTCAATCAAAGTGATACTGTGCCAAAAACTGACTTCTTGTTGGTAAACAACACCCAAGAAAACATAAGCGCATTATTACAAGAGTCCTGCTATGATTGTCATAGTAATAACACAGAATACCCTTGGTACAATAAGGTACAACCTGTTGCTTGGTTTTTAGAAGACCACATTAATGAAGGAAAGGAAGAATTGAATTTCAATGAATGGGATGCGTATTCCAACCGAAGAAAAAACAGCAAACTAAAGTCAATAATTAGTCAGGTTAAAGATGATGAGATGCCACTAGCATCTTACACCTTGATTCACAAGGATGCTAAGTTGTCCAATTCTGAAAAGACCTTGATTATTGATTATATGAAGAACCTAAAAGAAACATTAAAATAATGCCCTGATATGGGAAGGAAATACTGGTTGGTTGGTTAATAGCCCTTCCCATTTCAGGCACTATAAAAAGTATTATGAAACAAACCCTTAACATAAAGAATATGGTATGTGACAGATGCAAATCAACTGTATTAAGGGAGTTGGAAGAATTGGGTTGTGACATAAAAACGGTTGAGCTTGGACAAATTGTTCTAAACAAAAAGACAGGCATCCAAACATTAGAATTAGAAAAAGTGCTGAGCAAACACGGTTTTGAAATCATAAAGGATGAAACAGAAATTTTGATAGAGGAAATAAAAATTGCGCTCATAAAAAAAATCGAAAATCAGGACAATGCAAACCTTTCATCTTTTTTGACCAAAAGGTTTAATAATTACTCCTACACTAAAAATAAAACCGTCCGTAGGCGCATAAATTTCTGGAAATTCTGGATTGTCGTGTGGTGGCAAAACCAAAGGTGAAAACCTACTTTGTCTTCTGTCTGTAAAGTTTTCAAAATTTACAAAGGTTGTTCCCCATTTGAAATTGCGCATTAAAAGCAATCCCATAGTTATAAAATCCGGATACCAACTCCTTGATCATTTCATTCTATCTGAAGAAAGTTGGCTCAGCAATTACTATAGTCCTTTAGAAAAGGAGCTCGCAACTCTTAAGAAAGATCTTTCCAAAGACGAAGAGACAAAAGAAGTTGTTCAATCTTACAAAGATGAAATAGAGCTATACAAAAGGTTTAAGGATTACTTTGGGTATGGTTTCTATGTAGCGAGGAAGGTGAATTAAGAAATTCTTGGCTGCATCTTTGAATAATAGGGGGAGCAAAAAAAAGCAACACGAAAGTGTTGCTTTTATTGTTTTAAATAGTTTCTGGACTGAGTTTAAAGAACTCGATATAACTATCAGGGTTCTCCACTGTGCCTCGTTCAGAAATCAGTTTAATGGTGATATTCCTCTCCTGAGCTTTGGTTGCAAAGTCCTCTAGGATTTCAATAATATCATTATCTAGATACCTCGTTTTTCTCACATCAAGTTCTAAATAACTATTATCTTCTAATTGATCGAGTTCTTTCAAAATCGCTCCTTTATTAAAGAAAGTTACTTCCTCAGCAAGAGTCATTTTGATTTTTCCGTCATCAACATCTTCACCTTCTTTGTGGAGGAAGTGAGAGTTTTGGTAACTTTTGATAAGAATGACCGCGATACCAGAGATTAAACCTAGACCAATTCCGTATAATAAATCAATAAAAACGATCCCAAGAACAGTCAAACAAAATGGAATAAATTGCTTCCACCCCAGTTTATACATTTGAACAAACAAGGAAGGTTTAGCTAATTTATACCCCACTACTAAAAGTACAGCTGCCAATACCGACAATGGAATCATATTTAGCAATTTTGGTATGGTAACAACAGAAATCAGTAATAAAAATCCATGAATTATTGCAGATAGTTTTGTTTTACCATTAGACTGAATATTTGCAGAAGAACGCACAATTACTTGAGTAATTGGAAGTCCACCTATCATACCAGAAATAACATTTCCTGTTCCTTGAGCCAATAATTCTCTATTCGTTGGAGTTACATTCTTAGCAGGGTCTAATTTATCAGTTGCTTCTACACATAATAAGGTTTCTAAACTCGCTACAAGTGCAATTGTAAAGGCCGTTACCCAAACATCAGAATTAGTGATGGCTGTAAAATCAGGGAAGCTAAATTGACCCAAAAACATATCGATACTTTCAGGTACTGGAACGCTCACCAAATGAGTACTTCCAATAGCTAGAATATTACTGTCCTTAGTTAAGGCATAAAAAATAATACCCACGGCTACGGCAACTAAGGGTCCTTGAATCACTTGAAATATTTTTCCTTTTTTAGATAGAACTTGACTCCAAAGAATCAAAATACCTAAAGAAACAAGTCCAATCAATGCAGATCCCGGAATCAAGTGATTTAGGGTTTCAAACAGCATATGAAAGGTGTTGTCCCCATCAAGAGTGATAAAAGAAAAGTCTCCAGTTGGATCTGGATCATAACCAAAAAAGTGAGGGATTTGTTTAAGTATGATAATAATACCAATACCGGTTAACATTCCTTTGATCACAGATGAAGGGAAATAATAACCAATAATTCCTGCTTTGAGAACTCCAAATAGAATTTGAATTACACCACCTAAAACTACGGCTACCAAGAAATTTTCATAACTTCCAAGGGTAGCAATAGCTGATAATACTATCGCTGCTAGACCTGCAGCAGGTCCACTTACTCCAATATTTGAACCACTTAGGGCTCCTACTATTATACCACCGATAATACCAGCGATTAATCCTGAAAATAACGGTGCTCCACTGGCTAAAGCAATACCCAAACACAAAGGAAGGGCAACAAAGAAAACGACTATACTTGCAGGTATATCATTTTTTAAGTTTGAAAATAATTTTGGTTTCATGTGTTGATAATTTAGATTCTCAAGATATTAAAACTATTTGAATTAATAGTATTACTATTTGTCAATCATAAATTTCTTTTGCTAATCTAAAAGTGTTGCAATGAGCATCAACAATATCAATTATTTCAGGGGAGTATCCTCCCCCCATGGCAACAAGCATAGGAAGGTTACGATGGAAGCATGCTTCTATAACTTTACGGTCTCTTAAGGCACAGGATTCCTTACTAAGGCTGAGTTTTCCGAGTTTGTCTGTACTGAGAACATCAACTCCGGAAAGGTAAAATACAATATCCGGATTGTTGTCATCAAGAATTTTATTGAGGTATTTGTCAAGAATTTCGTGGTATTCTATACCGTTTATTCCATCCTTTAAAGGAAGGTCTAAATCTGAAGATTCCTTGTGAAACGGATAATTTTTTCCACCGTGCATGCTAAAGGTGAATACTCGTGGCTCGTTTTTAAAAATAGAAGCTGTACCATTGCCTTGATGAACATCTAAATCGATGATTAAAATTTTAGTCGCCAATTCGCTATCGAGAAGATAATTTGCCGTCACTGCGAAATCATTAAATAAACAAAAGCCCTCTCCTTTATCTTTAAAAGCATGATGCGTTCCTCCTGCCACATTTAAACCGATTGCTGTGTTTTCTAATGCAAAAAGTGCCATGTCAATGGATCCTTGAGTGATGTATAGTTCTCGTTCAAATAGTTCCTTGGATTGAGGAAATCCAAGGTTCCTAACCTCTTTTTTTGACAGGGTTTGATCTTGAGCTCTCTTGATGAAATCCACATCGTGTGTGCGAGCGATGTCTTGAAGGGAACATAACTCTGGAGCTTTAATTTCTGAGTAATGCAGCGTTCCTTCATACATCAATTGTTGAGGGATAAGTTCATACTTATCCATTGGGAACCTGTGTTTTTTGTCTAAAGGCAGAATGTATTCTTCCCTAAAAGCAATTTTAATCATTCACTCAATTCTTCAATAAATTCATGTACTTTTTCCACGGTGGCTATATAATATTTTGCCTGAGTTGGTTTCTTTCCAATTTTAATAGTGGTCGCTGACTCTGGTAATTGAACAAACATGTTTTCATCCGTTACATCATCCCCCATAGCGAGAATAAAGTCGTAATTGGATTCAGAACATAAATAAGAAGAGGCCGTACCTTTATTCACACTTGAATTGACCACTTCTATTACACAATCACCATCTAGAATTTTTAATTCTGCAGGGATCATGCTATTCAATAATGTTTTTAGTTCAACCGCTCTTTTATTGGATAATTCAGGATCTGATTTTCTGTAATGCCAAACTAAAGAGTTCGTTTTTTCTTCGATAAATGTACCTGGTGTGCGATCAGTAAAGGTTTGTAAAACAGGGTAGATGTGTTCCATCCATTTTTGAGAACCGCTTTCCTTTTTATCTAAAAGACGATCACCATCTTTTATTTGATAACCGTGTTCTGCTACAAGAGTCACGTTTAAATGGCCGAAAAGTTTGGATAAAAACTCGAGATCCCTACCACTAATGATTACTACTTTAACTCCATTAGTTTGACTCAATTTTTCAATTATTGAAATCGTTTCCTCCGTCGCAATAGCCTTAGAAGGATCTTCATTAAACCCAACTAAAGTTCCATCATAATCGAAAAATAATATGGAGTTTTTTGCCTTGTGAAATTTGTTGGTAACCTCTTTTCTTCTTTTTGAATTTAATCGTGGTGTTTGGTGCTGTTCACTCAATTGCTTGGATTCATTTAATTGTTGCATAAAATCGATGGCCCATTTTTCAACGTGGTAGCGTTTGATTCTTTTTCGAGATATTTTATTTCTCTTTTCTTGTTCTTCTTTGGGCATATCCAAAGCCTTTTTGATGGATTGCACCATGCTTTTGGAATCGAAAGGATTTACAAGCAAAGCCTGATGTATTTCTTTTGAGGCTCCTGCCATTTCACTTAGAATAAGTACTCCATCATTGTCTGTTCGAGTAGCTAAATATTCTTTTGCAACCAAATTCATACCATCTCTTACCGGAGTAATCATCGCTACATCTGAAGAAATATACAGGTCAATTAAATCATCAAAAGGCATAGAACGATAGAAATACCATATAGGTGTCCAGTTGACTTGAGCAAACTTCCCATTGATCCTTCCAACGACTTCATCGGTTTCCCTTTTGAGTTGTTGATAATGATAAACGTTTGACCTAGATGGAACAGCTAACATGATGAGTCTGACCTTGCCAATATATTCTGGATAAGTTTCTAAGAAAAGCTCAAAAGCTTCCAAGCGATTAACGACTCCTTTAGTATAATCTAAACGGTCGATAGAAAGAATGAGTGAGCTCTTTGTGCTTTGTTTTTTATGGAGATCCAATTGTTTTCTCAATTCCGATTTTTCAGATTCTTCATGAGATTTGTGTTTAAGAGCTACTTGTTCAAATTTCTCATAATCAATTCCCATCGGAAAGGTGTTAACTGTAATTCTTCTCCCTTGATATTCGATTTCGTTGAAATTTACAGAAAGCCGCAATAAACGAGTGACCGAACTGATGAAGTGACGTTGATAGTCATAGGTATGGAATCCCAATAAATCAGCTCCCAACATCCCTTTTAAAAGCTCCTCTCTCCTTGCGAAAATTCTAAAAATTTCAAAAGATGGAAATGGAATATGAAGGAAGAAACCGATACTGACCCCTGGACGTTGCTCTCTGACCATGGCGGGACAAAGGAGTAATTGATAATCATGAATCCATATGGTGTCATTTTCATCTGAGCAAGCAATAATTTTATCTGCAAATTTTTGATTTACGGCTTTATAAGATTCCCATTGTTTTTCGTCAAAATTTGTGAATTCTGTAAAATAATGAAAAAGTGGCCATAAACACTCATTGGATAGTCCATAATAAAAGTCTTCAATTTCCTCGTGATTGAGATGAATTGCTTCAAATCGTAGTTTTTCTAATTGTGTATTGATATCAGTCTTATCCTCAGTATTCATGGACTCTTCTTCGATTCCGGGCCATCCAATCCAAATTGAATTCCCCTCTTGATGAACAGATTTTAACCCTGTGGCTAATCCTCCTGAACTCGGTGATGTTTTATAAGATTTTCCCTCTTTTATTATTTGTACTGGTAATCTATTTGAAACAATGATGTTTTTTTTCATTTCCCTCCCGAGTTTGGTTATTTTGCGCTATCTTTCTCAATATATGCTAAATTAAAACTTCATACAAGCATGGGGAACTTGAATTATGGAATTATAGGGAATTGTAAATCTTCTGCGCTGATTTATGAGGATTCTTCAATGGACTGGTTGTGTTTGCCGAAATTTGATTCAGCATCGGTTTTTGGAAAAATTTTAGATGACAAAAAAGGAGGGAATTTCAAATTTCAAGTGGACGACTCTTACAGGATTTATCAAAAATATGAAGAGAATACATGTATATTAATGACAACTTTTGTCTCTGAAGAAGGAAGTTTTGAAGTCTTGGATTTTATGCCAAGATACAAGGTTGGTCCGGGTAAATATTTTGCACCCCCTCAAGTTACTAGATATGTAAAGCACCTTACCGGGGCTCCAAAATTCTCGGTAAGTTATCAACCCAATTTAGAGTATGCAATTGGTCATACAAAAACTTATATAAAAGAGGATTTTATTGTAAGTGTTTTAGAAGAGCCAAAATTTGACACCCTGTATTGCTATACTAATGCCGACATGCAAGCAATTGTAGGGGCTAAGGAAATTAGTTTAATATCAGATTTATATTTTTCGATTTGCTATTTCGAAAAGGTCGATAAACCAAGTCTTGAAAGTACGAGATTGGATTATGAAAGAACGCGCATGTATTGGATGAATTGGTGTGCGAAAACTGAAGTGGATTCCCAATATAAAGAAACGGTTTTGCGCTCAGCGATGACCTTGAAATTACTGTATTATGAAAAGACCGGGGCGGTTTTGGCAGCGGCAACAACCTCTTTACCAGAGACAATAGGGGAGGTGAGAAATTGGGATTACCGTTTCTGTTGGATTAGAGATGCTTCTATGGTGATTAAAGTAGTTTCTAAGTTGGGTCATGAAAATATGGTAAAAAAATATATTGATTATATCATTGATTTAATTCCAGAGAAAGATGAGTCTTTTCAAATCATGTATGGGATTAATAAAGAGCGAATCCTAACTGAAAAAAGCTTGGGCCATCTGGCGGGTTATGAGGGGTCTAAGCCAGTAAGAACAGGTAACGCAGCTTATATTCAACAACAGAACGATATTTATGGAATTTTGATGGATGCCATTTACTTCCAAATTGATCATTACGGTTTGGAGGTACATCAAGAGGAAGAGCTTTGGGGGATTGTTAAAAATGTGGTGTGGCTAGTGGAACAGAATTGGCAAAAACCGGATAAAGGGATTTGGGAATTTAGAGCGGAAGATAGGCATTTTACTTTTTCTAAACTGCTTTGTTGGGTGGCGATTGACCGAGCAATTTTGATCGCGCAGAAACTCTTTCCAAATAAAAAATTTGCAGATTGGGAACTTTTGAAATCGCAAATTGGAGACGATATTTATCAAAATGCATGGAATGAAAAGGACCAAGCCTATACTCAAAGTTATGGGTCTTCTGATATGGATGCCTCAGTTCTTTTAATGGAGGCTTATGGGTTTATCGATGGTAAAAACTCTAGATTTGTTTCTACGGTGAAGAAAATCGAAGAAGAATTGGTCCACAACGGTTTATTATATCGTTACAAAAACAAGGACGATTTTGGTCTGCCAAGTTCTTCTTTTACAGTCTGCACTTTTTGGTTTATTGAAGCCCTTTTTAAAACAGGTCAAGAGAAAAAAGCCAAAGAATGGTTTGATCGATTGCTCTCCTATGGAAACCACTTGGGATTATACAGTGAGGATTTGGATTTTGAGTCTAGAAGAATGTTAGGAAACTTTCCGCAAGCCTATTCGCATCTAGCGATTATAGATGTAGCATTGAATTTTAAATAACATATGTGATGAAATTGTTAATTATCAAACTTTTAAAATAATATTATCCAAGAATTGATGATATTAGGGGTATGATAGAGTTTTTACCTTGGTATATTAGTGGAACGATAATTGGTTTATGTCTGTTGCTTTTGTTGTTTTGGACAAATAAGCAACTAGGGATATCTTCTTCAATTAGACATCTATGTGCAGCTTCGGGATTATTTAAAACAGCATACTTTTCTTACGATTGGAGAGCTGAGGGAGCTTGGAATCTGAAATTTATATTAGGCTTATTTTTAGCTGGATTAACGATGCGCTTTATAGGTCCCGAACCGAATTCAAGTCAAATTAACCCAGAAACCATAGAGCGATTAAAGAATTGGGGTATTGATGATGTGAGTGGCATCATGCCTCCAGAAGTTTTTGACCTTACTAATATTTATAGTATTCTAGTTTTTGGGCTTTTAGGTGGCTTTTTTATTGGATTCGGAGTTCGATATGCGAACGGCTGTACCTCGGGCCATGCCATTATGGGCTTGTCTTTAGGAAGCCGTGCTTCTTTAATTGCAACGATTAGTTTTTTTATCGGAGGTCTGTTAATGTCTCATTTTTTACTAAAGCATTTAATAGGATGAAATACACTTTATTAGGATTCGTTTTTGGTTTGGCGCTCTATCTTGGTGAAGCTTTTTCTTGGTACAGGATTCAAGAGATGTTCTGGTTTGAATCATTTCACATGTACGGGATTATAATTACGGCTGTTGTTATTGGGTTTGTCGGTATTCGAATTATCAAGACCTTAAAGGTCAAAGCCTCAACAGGAGAAGAGTTAGTACTTAAGAAAAAAGTAGTTCAGCCTAAAGCTGAGCTTATTGGAGGAATTATTTTTGGAATGGGATGGGCGCTGACTGGATATTGTGTGGGGCCTATTTTTGTAATCCTGGGTTACGGTAATCTTTTTGTTCTAGTTATTTTTATTGGAGTATTACTGGGTGGAATCTCTTATGGCTATCTTAAACCGCGGTTGCCTCACTAAGTTTTAGCATTTTATTTGGTGATTTAAAAATTTATTCTATCTTTAATATGAGCAATTGCTCCTTCTTCTCCCCCAAAAATTTCAAACCCCTGTTAATTTTGATACACACTCGTGTGAATTATACAGATGAAGTTTAGGTCCAGTGTATCATGATGATTTTTTTGATTATTTAACTTAATTCGATAGCATCATGGATTTGCAACAAAGAGCATTAGAGTTTGAAACAAAGAAGTTTCGCTCTAGAAACGACAAGATTATAGCTTCAAAAGAGGCTAAGGAACTTATTTTAGGGTTAAATGAAATCTATAAAAAGACACAAGATCAAACCTTGATGGATTTGATGAAGAGATTGACTGTAATAAAGAGAAAAGTAGAGAAGCGATTAAATGGTCGCCTTCACGATTTAGTATAAAAAAAGCCCTTGAATGATCAAGGGCTTTTTTATTAAGCTTTGTTTTGAGCTTGCAGTTCTTGGGCAGTTTGTTGAACTTGATCAAGTACTCGGAGTAAATTGTCGCTCCAAAGCATTGAAATTTCTTGTTCGGTATAACCTCGTTTGACAAGTTCTAAAGTGACATTGAAGGTTTCGGAAGCATCATTCCAGCCTTCGACGCCACCTCCTCCATCGAAATCAGAGCTTATTCCAACATGCTCTATTCCTATCTTACTTACTAAATAGTCTATATGATCAACGAAATCAGAGACGTTAACTGGATCTGCATCAACCATTTTTGATTCAGCATCAGCCATTATTTCACGATATTTAGTGATATAATTATTTTGGTCCTCTGAGTTCATTGCTCTAACTTCATTTCGAGAATAAAGTTCAAAGTCTTCATCTTTCGCAATCTGTTCCACTAAAGCTTGACGAACTGCTCTAAATTTACTCGACTTTTCTGTATTAATATAGGACCTAAAAGCAACGGTTTGAACTACGCCACCATTTTCTTTAATCCACTCTAATTGTTCATCATCTAAATTTCTAGAATGATCACACAGTGCTCTTGCAGATGAATGAGACGCAATTAACGGCGCTTTGGTAAGCGCTATCATATCACGCATGGATTCTTTAGATGGATGAGAAACATCTATCATAATTCCCCAATAATTCATTTCTTCAATTACTTCTTCTCCTAAAGGTGAAACTCCGTCGTGTAGCCAAATATCATCTGCTTCACCGGTATTGGAATCGCATAGTTGGGAATGTCCATTATGCGAAAGTGACATATATCGAGCTCCAAGGTCATAAAATTGTTTGACTCGACTAGCGTCTGTTCCTATCGGGTATCCATTTTCAATTCCAATCATGGCTACTTTTTTTCCTCGAGCATTTATTTCACGCGCTTGTTCTGAGGTCACGGCCAATTCAATGTCATCAGGAGCAATTTCTTTTGTGAGCTTATGAATCGCGTTAAATTTAGAAATGGCATTATCATAGGCTTTGGCGTAACCTATAGAATCTAAGTCACCTTGACCTGTATAAACTATAAACCAAGAAACATCGAGTCCTCCCTTTTTCATTTTAGGAAGTGTTACTTGATTGTCTAAATCTTGGGTGTAGTTTATGCTGTCTGTGAAATTAGCGACATTGATGTCGTTATGGGTGTCAAGAGTTAAAACATTTTCGTGTATAACACGTGCTTTCTCTTCAAGCGTAGGTTCTTTTTTACAAGAAATTATGCTTAATGCACTTGCAAATAGGTAAATA
Source organism: Flavobacteriaceae bacterium (assembly GCA_049606855.1). Classification (GTDB taxonomy): domain Bacteria; phylum Bacteroidota; class Bacteroidia; order Flavobacteriales; family Flavobacteriaceae; genus JBELHR01. Next base: position 12,920 of record JBMYVY010000003.1, read on the forward strand.
GGTAGGTATCTCATTATTTAATTTTTGTCCAAAATAGAAAAACTAATTTAATTACTAATTAACTGTTTCATTTCATTGCGATATTTCAGTGGACTCTTTCCAGTATAGTTTTTAAATAATTTATTAAAGTGAGAAAAATTATTAAAACCACTTTCTAAACAAATATCATTTATGGTAGCCTTACTTTCAGATAGTAATTTAGTTGCATGAACAATTCTGAATTCATTAACGAATTGAGTGAAAGTTTTCCCTGTATTTTTCTTGAAGTATCTGCAAAAAGCCGGAACAGTCATGCCTACTAAAGAGGAAACCTCCTCTAGACTAATAGGTTCTTGAAAGTTTTTACGGATATACTTATAAACCTTTGTGGTCTTTTCATTGTCAGAAGATTTCACTTCAAACTTATAACCATCAGCGTTTAAAAGGGTGTAATCATCAGTTTTGCTTAAAATATCCAATATCTCTAAAAAGGATAGGATTCTTTCAAAGCCTGAAAGATGATATAAGGCTTCTATGCGATCTCCGAGTAGATTCTTGGTGGCTCTTCCGAATAAAATTCCGCTTTTGGCCTTTTCAAAGAGGAATTTGATTTTTGAACTTTCAGGAATATTAAAAAACTTATCACCGAGGAACTCTTCTTTAAATTGAATGATAGTCTCCTTCCCCTCTGTAGTGAAACCATCAGCAAAACCGTTATGAGGGAGATTGGACCCCATTAAAATGAGTTGGCTATTGTTGAAATAAGCTAAATGGTTTCCAATATGTCTTTTCCCTCTCGCTTTATTAATATAAACCAATTCCAATTCTGGATGAAAGTGCCAAAAGGCTACTTCAGTTGCTGCCTTTTTACCGTCGTGTTGTTTTACAAAAAGAGAGGATCCAAAACTTGGAATAATTTTTTTTAATTCTGGCTTCGACTGTTTCATAGGGCTGAATTTTCAACTTTTAATCAAATATACGACAATTTTGTGTGTTAATTTAACGTAAAGAACAAAAGAAAACGTTTTCGAAGTTAAAATAACACATTAATTAAGCAAATAAGCGTTTTTTAGAGGCTTAAATTGGGTCTAACTTTGTCATTATTAACAATTTAAACAATCAACATGAAAAAAGCGTTTAGAATTTTAGGATTGGTTTTTGGTTTTGCATTAACAATTAACAATGCAAATGCAACAACAATTGTTGAAGGATTCAACAAGATTTCAATCAAGAACGAAGGATCAGTTACAGTGAAATTATTTGACACTGAGGGAGAGGTAGTTTACACAGAGGCGCATGATGGAAATTTAGTAGTGAAGTCTTACGATTTCAGCCAATTGCCAGATGGAGATTATTATATGAGTATTGACACTGATGTGAAAAAAATATCAAAGTGGTTTAGTATACAGGATGACAAAGTTGTTGCCGCAACAGAAACTGTTTACTATCGCCCATCAATAAGAGTGAAAAGTACAGAAGTGTATATTTCAAAATTCGCATTGGATCAAAATAAAATGGACATTACTGTAATGGACGAAAATGGAACGGAGTTATTTACAACAACTGTTTCCGCGATGGATCAAGGAAAGGGGCTGTGTTTTGAGAAGCTTCCAAAAGGATCTTATCGAGTTGTTGCTTCAAATAATGCATATTCTACGTCGGCATCTATAGACGTTAAATAAATAGAAGTTTGTTTTTAGTTTAGTTTAATAAAAGGCTCCATATTTGGAGCCTTTTTTTTATCCTACCTTCAAAATTGTATGTTAATTTAACGTAAACAATAAAAGAAAACGTTTTCGAAGTTAATATAGCATAATTATTAAGCAAAATTGAGTTTTTTAGCGCTTAGAAGCCTACTTAACTTTGTCATCAAATATTAACACAGAACAAGATGAAGAAAGTATTTAGAAATTTAGGATTGGTTCTAGCTTTGGTTTTGACAGTAAGCAATGCAACTGCAGGAACCATTATTGATGCATTCAATAAGATTTCTATCAAGAATGAAGGTTCAGTTACAGTGAAGGTTTTTGATTCGGAAGGAGAGGTAATTTACACTGAAGCACACAATGGAAATTACATTGTTAAGGAGTATGATTTCAGTCAGCTTCCTGATGGGGAGTATTATATGAGTATTGATACAGAAGTAAGAAAGATTTCAAAATGGTTTGTTATCGAAAACCATGACGTAGCTTCTGCTCGAGAATCAGTTTCTTTTCGCCCTTCTCTTAGAGTAAAAGGAAGTGAAGTTTATATTTCAAAGTATGCATTGGATCAAAGTAATATTACCGTAACAATTGTTGATACTGAAGGTAAAGAGGTATATGAAACTTCAATTAGCCCAACAAATACAAATGGAAAGGGTTTAAATCTTTCAAAACTTCCTCAAGGGACTTATAAAGTTTTTGCCTCAAATAAAGCATTTAGAACGTTCGAATTTGTCGACGTCAAATAAATAGAAGTTTGTTTTTAGTTTAGTTTAAATTGGCTCCAGAGATGGGGCCTTTTTTATGTCCATCTTTTTTGTAGAATCTGGTCAAAGGCAAGTAAGAAAATTACGGCTGCTGAAACAGTTCCAGCCAAAGGTAGCCATTGGTTGAAAGATGAAAATTCAGCGTTAATAAACCAGCCGAGATCTAAATTGTTTAAATATTTTTGCCATAATTTTTCACTCGATGAGCCTACAGGGTTTTTATAAGACCAAACCAGAGTGAGTGCCAAAGTTGCTCCAATAATCAACCAGGACTTTTTAGAAATCACAGGCTCATAGGCTTGTTTTTTATCAATCGAAGACATGATAAAGGATTTGAGCTCTGCAGGTGCATTGATAGGTTCTATCTCTTCAAGTAATCTGTGGGTTTGGATTTGTTCCATAATCGAAGACTTCAAGCCACGAGGTGCTTGTTGCATATCCATTTCTCTTAACAATTCTTCTATTTTCATCATATTATGCTTTTGGCTTCAGAATTCAACATGTTTTCTAATATATTTGCCAGTGATTTTCTCGATCGATGCAGCCTAACTTTTATATTTGATTCACTTAACCCTGTTATTTCCTCAATTTCTTTTAAATTTTTTTCACCCAAATAAAACAAGCTTATTAATGACTGATCTATTTCACTCAGTTGATCAATAGCAAGGGTGATGTATTTGCTGCGCTCCTTCTTACTCAATTGCTCAAGAGGCAAATCTTTGTTTTCCACGGTAAGAAGATTTTCATGTTTTACTTCCATGGTAAAGTTTTTGTCCTTTGATTTCCTCAATTCATTCAGACCCTGCCGATATACAATGGTATACAACCATGAAGAAAATTTACTCTGTCCCTTAAAAGTACTTAGTTGCTCAAATGCTTTTAGAAAAGCATCTTGGGTGATGTCTTTAGCACAGTCTGAATCTTGCACTAATTTAAAGGCTATCGTATAGGCCATATGCTGATATCGATCTACAAGTAATCCAAAGGAATTGTATTTTCCTTTAATTAGAATCTCTTCAATTATTTCTTGATCAGTCATTAAATGAGTTTGGTTTGCCTATAAGAGCGTATAATCAATAAAAAGGTTACAATAAAAATAGATAAATATTTTTTGTAACCTTTTTTGAATTCAAAGACTCTAATGGACATAACTTAAAAAATTAAATTTTATGGAAGGCATTTTAATACCAATAAGTATGTTCGCCGCAGTATTTGGAGTTTTGTATGTGTATTTTACAACACGAAATAAGGAGCGATTATTAATGATTGAAAAGGGAGTTGACCCTTCAATTTTCGTCACGAAAAAGAAGAATACGTCTAATATGACACTCAAATTTGGGATGCTATTTGTTGGAATTGCAGTTGGTATCTTGGCAGGTGCATTATTAGCTCCATATGTAAATGAAGAAGCAATAGCGTATTTCTCTATGATTCTTTTATTCGGGGGAGGCTCACTGATTCTCAATGCGAACATGGAAAAGAAAGCTTCAAAACGAGAGTAAGCTCAAATAAAAAAAGCTCCACCTTAAAAGTGGAGCTTTTTTTTAATCATTCAGTTTTAAAACTGCCATAAATGCTTCTTGTGGGATTTCAACATTACCTACTTGACGCATTCGTTTTTTACCTTTTTTCTGTTTTTCTAGTAATTTACGCTTACGAGAAATATCCCCACCATAACATTTAGCTGTTACATCTTTTCTTAAAGCTTTAGTGGTTTCTCTAGAAATAATTTTTGCTCCAATAGCGGCTTGAATTGGAATATCAAACTGCTGACGTGGAATCAATGTTTTTAATTTTTCACACATCTTTTTACCTACAGAGTATGCATTGTCAGTATGAATCAAAGCAGATAATGCATCTACTGGTTGCGCATTCAAAAGAATATCTAAACGAACTAATTTAGAGGCCCTTAATCCAATTGGATGGTAATCAAAAGAGGCATAACCCTTTGAAACTGTTTTCAAACGATCATAGAAATCAAAAACAATTTCTGCCAAAGGCATTTCAAAATTTAATTCAACACGTTCCGTAGTTAAATAGGTCTGATTTACAATTTGTCCTCGTTTTTCGATACAAAGACTCATTACAGGTCCGACAAAATCTGATTTGGTGATAATTGTTGCCTTAATAAATGGCTCTTCCACACGGTCCATCGAACTCGGATCAGGAAGATCAGATGGATTATTTACCACAATGACTTCATCCGGATGCTTTTTGGTAAAAGCATGGTAGGATACGTTGGGAACTGTTGTAATCACAGTCATGTTAAATTCACGCTCCAAACGTTCTTGGATGATTTCCATATGAAGCATTCCTAAAAACCCACAACGGAATCCAAATCCAAGTGCTGCTGAGCTTTCCGGCTGGAATACTAAAGAGGCATCGTTTAATTGAAGCTTCTCCATAGAAGCTCTAAGTTCTTCGAAATCTTCGGTGTCTACAGGATATATACCAGCAAATACCATTGGTTTTACATCCTCAAATCCAGAGATATGTTCTTCTGTTGGTTTGGCAGCAGCGGTAATGGTATCACCAACTTTTACCTCTTTGGCCGTTTTAATTCCTGTAATTAAATAACCAACATCACCGGTTTTAATAGTTTTTTTAGCAACTTGATTTAGTTTTAATGTTCCGACCTCATCAGCAAAATACTCATTGTCGGTAGCCATAAACTTAATACGTTCACCTTTTGTTATTTCTCCGTCAATTACACGGAAATAAGTTTCGATTCCTCTATATGAATTATATACAGAATCAAAAATCAATGCTTTTAACGGTGCTTCTGGATTACCCTTAGGAGCTGGAATTCTAGCGATAATGGCTTCGAGAATTTTGTCAACTCCGAAACCGGTTTTACCCGAAGCATGTATCACTTCTTCTGGGTCGCATCCCAATAAATCTACAATATCATCAGTAACTTCTTCTGGATTTGCGCTAGGAAGATCCACTTTGTTGAGCACCGGAATAATCTCTAAATCATTCTCTAAAGCGAGATAAAGATTTGAAATAGTTTGAGCCTGAATGCTTTGGGCAGCATCTACAATTAGTAGAGCGCCTTCACATGCTGCAATAGATCGAGAAACTTCATAAGAGAAATCTACGTGACCAGGGGTGTCAATTAAATTCAAAATGTATTCTTGTCCATCTTGGATATAGTCCATTTGAATGGCATGTGACTTGATGGTAATTCCTCTTTCGCGCTCTAGGTCCATACTGTCTAATAACTGAGCTTGCTTTTCACGCTCGGTTACCGTATTTGTGTAGTCCAATAAACGATCCGCTAAGGTTGATTTACCGTGGTCAATATGTGCAATAATGCAAAAGTTTCTAATGTTCTTCATACTTCAATTTCAGTCTCTGAGATTGCGCAAAGATAATTAAATAAGTGATTTGTTAATCAATTTTGTCTGAAGGATATCGAACTCCGATGATAGATCTTATTTTATCTAAGGTTTCTATGAGTTCTTGACTGAATTTTAAGGGCAAAAGAGGGCTCTCGATGAGCTTGTCGTCTAAACATTTCATCAGGTGCTCGGCTTCCAAATAATAACCATGTCCTTTGAGCGATTCTGTATTTAAGTATTTGTGTTTTTTGTCCTTGTATTCTAGAATATCTTCGGACTCTTCACGTGAAAATCGAATGGAGGCCTGCTCAAAACAAAGCTCTGTCTCATTTTTTGACCAAGCTTCAAAACTAGAGTTTAAACTGGCAAGAGCGCCGTTTTTATATTTGAAAATTAAACTCAAACTCTTTTCAGAGCCAGTTGGACTGAATTGAGCCATTGCAGCAATTTCATCGGGTACCCCTAAATAGCTCAAGGCCATAAAAACCGGATAAATTCCAATGTCCAACAAAGAACCACCTCCCAAATCAATATTGTACAATCTGTTTTTAGGATCATAAGGGCCGTTAAAAAGAAAATCAGATTTGAGAAATTCTAACTTCCCATAAGCGTTTGAACGTACTAGTTCCAAAGATTTCACAAACTTTGGTTTAAATCTTGTCCAAAAGGCTTCCATCAAAAACACCTTATTTTCTCGAGCTACTTGAATCATTTTATTGACTTGATGTGCATTCATGGCGAAGGGTTTCTCGCATAGCACATTTTTACCATGACGCATCGCCAGAATACTGTGCTCCATGTGCATGACATGTGGTGTCGCTATATAAACCACATCAACTTTGGGGTCAGAAACTAATTCTTGGTAGCTCCCGTACGCTTTTTCAAACCCCTGGTTTTCGGCAAAATCGACAGCTTTACTGAGTTGCCTGGATGCCACTGCATATCTTATTCCTCGTTCAGTGATTCCTAAGTCTTCAGAGAATTTTTGGGCGATTTTCCCACATCCAATTATGGCCCAATTGTACGATTTCATATTTTAATGATTTGCTTTGTTAGACTCACAAATTTCGCGAAGTGCTTTAAAGGTTTTGTGCGCAGAACTGGCCATAAATCCATTGACAAATGAGGGCGGGATGCTTCCTTCAGGATCACCGTACATTTGTTGAATTACCATGGTTTTATCTTGATAGGGTTTGATTTCCCAATACCCTTTTACATCCCTCATGCGAACTACTCCTTCCTTAAGCGGAACCAAATCCTCTGCAATTCCCTCTAAAAAAATGCGGGCAGATCCATCAGGAAGATATTCTAAGCGTACCAAAGAAATATTATCTCTGTTTTCAACAGGCCAAGGAGCAGAATTTTCCATGTAAACCAAATCACCTTCCTCTTTCTGTTCCAAAACCTTATATTCAACTACAGTTTTATTCCATTGCATCATCAAATCATAATCTAAAACATAGTCTACCACACGCTGAACAGGAGCATTGACAAGCATTTGTGCTCTGTATTCTTTTATGTCTGAATCTGGGATTTCTCGGGTGTAAATCCTAATGTTTTTGCTGTCGCGCTTAAGCTCCCAGCCATCAACATTTTGCCCCATGAGACTGAAGCTAGAAAGAAGAAAAATCATTAAAATGAGTCGCATGCTTAAAGGTAAGGTATTTTATAAGGCTTTAAAAGAGAAAACTTTGTATTTTTGCAGCAAATAAAATTAGAATGATTTGGCGAAAATAGGTGATATAGAGTTAGGTGAATTTCCATTGTTGTTAGCTCCAATGGAAGATGTTAGTGATCCTCCTTTTCGTGCTCTTTGCAAGGAGCAGGGCGCGGATGTGGTTTACACTGAATTCATCTCTTCTGAAGGACTGATTAGAGACGCAGCGAAAAGTGTGATGAAATTGGATATTTATGAAAAAGAACGTCCAGTGGGAATTCAGATTTTTGGTGCGAATTTAGAATCTATGCTCAAAACGGTAGAGATCGTTGAAAAGTCAAATCCTGATATTATCGACATTAATTTTGGATGTCCTGTTAAAAAAGTAGTTTCCAAAGGAGCGGGAGCAGGTATACTTAAGGATATTGATTTGATGGTAAAGCTCACTGAGGCTATGGTAAAGCATACCAAACTGCCGGTAACGGTCAAAACCAGATTAGGTTGGGATCATGAATCCATCAAAATTGTAGAGGTAGCAGAACGTATACAAGATGCAGGAGCTGCTGCAATTTCAATTCACGGAAGAACCCGTGCTCAAATGTATAAAGGGGTTGCAGATTGGGAACCAATCAAGGAAGTGAAAAATAACCCTCGTATGCACATTCCCGTTTTCGGAAATGGAGATGTGGACAGTCCTGAAAAGGCCATGTTGATGAGGGATGAATACGGTTTGGATGGTGCGATGATAGGTCGAGCATCGATTGGATATCCCTGGTTTTTTAGAGAGGTTAAACATTTCTTCGAAACTGGAGAACATTTAGCTCCTCCAACGGTAAATGAACGCGTTGAAATGGCAAGAAGACATCTTGAAATGTCGATAGACTGGAAAGGAGAGGCCTTAGGTGTTTTGGAAACTAGACGTCATTATGCCAACTACTTTAAAGGAATTCCTCACTTCAAAGAATATAGAACCAAATTAGTCACTGAATTCGATCCAAAGGATGTTTTCGCTGCGATGGATGAGATTCAAGATAAATTCGCTGACGTTAAGCCTTATCTATAAACTCTTTATTAATTCGACTCGCTGCAATCAAGGCTGAAATATAGCCGAGGAAGGAGATGGTTACGATTACAAGGATAAAGTTGCTCAGTTTTAGTTCAACTGGATATGCTATTCTAGATGTAATCATAAAAGGGGTATAGACTTTTTGAATCAGCAATAGAATTAAACTGATTCCTATTCCTAAATAAAGTCCAATTTGCGTCAAAAGAAATCCTTGTTGGATAAAAATTCGTTTGATGTCTCGAATTCGCGCCCCCATGGCATGCATGGTTTTGAGATTTGATCTCTTGTCAAGAATCATCATAATTATTGCCCCTATAACATTGAATAAAGCAATTATGACTATAAAGGTAAAAATCAGATAAGAAACTAAATTCTCTGTATTGAGCATTCTATAAAAAACAGCGTTCAGCTCTTGTCGATTTTGAATTTTATAAAAGCTTCCGAAATCTTGTTTTAATTGAGCTATTAGGATTGAAGATTCGTCAGGGTTTTTGAGTCGAATATCAATTTCTGAAATTGTTCCTTCCGGCAGTCCTAGAAGGTTTTGGATCGTTGGCAGATTTGTAAAAACATAGTTGTTGTCGAGATCCTCAGAAGATGCAAAAACCCCTGTTGCCTGAGTGTCAATTAAATTGAAGGCATCTCTAATATTGCTCACATAACCTTGTCCGGGTTTGGGGACTAAAATTCTAAGTGGGTCCCCGTAGTTTAATATTCCAAGTGCTAGCTGACCTGAAATCCCATTTCCTACAACAACTTGATTCGGCCTAGAACCATCTAGCCACTTTCCTACAATTAATTTTTGGGAGATATTTGAAGTTTTTTGAAAGTTCGAATCTACTCCTTTAAGATAGGCAACCACTTGCTTGCCTTTATAATTGTAAAAAGCGCGTTCTTCTAGGGCATAATTGTATGCCGAGATATTGGATTGTTCATTTAGAAAATTCACCAAATCCTCGTTGGGGATAAAAGTCTTACCTCTTTGGGCACTTATTCTAATATCTGGATCGGAGGCATTTAAAAAAGAGAGACTAAAGGTTTTGAGACCTGAAAATCCTGCCAAAACTATAGATAGAGCCAGGGTTCCTAGTACAACTCCTAGGACAGAAATTCCCGCAATAATATTAATAGCATTATTGGAGCTTTTCGAAATCAGATAGCGTTTGGCAATATATAAGGGGAAATTCAATTAGGTCTTTTTTCTTTTCTCTAAAACATCGGGGTTCAAGATAGGGTTTTCGTCACGACCTTGCAATGATTCATTAATTGCATCGATATAATCTAATGAGTCATCTCCAAAAAATAATAATTCTGGCATTCGACGAAGCTGATGTCTCGTTTTTTGAGCCATCTCATTTCTAATGGCTGATATATTTGTATTTATTCCCTCTAAAATGGCATCTCTTTTGTCGGATGGAAATACACTTAGGTATACTTTGGCTTGAGATAAGTCACTCGTTACTTTTACCTTAGTTACAGAAATGATTACCCCTTTCATTCCGTCTCTTGCTGCCGATTGAAGGATGTCTACTAAATCCTTCTGCAGCACTCCTGCGATCTTTTTCTGTCTGTTACTTTCCATATTGCAAAGGTAAAATATAAATTAATATAAAAGAATGTTTATTTTTGGCTTGATGATGGATAAAATCGAACATTTAGGACTTGCTGTTAAGGATTTAGAAGAGGCGATTTCAACTTATGAAAAACTGCTGAATACTTCTTGTTATAAAATTGAAGAAGTAGAGAGTCAAAAAGTCAAAACAGCTTTCTTCCAAACGGGACCCAATAAAATTGAACTATTGGCAGCGACAAGTGAAGACTCAACTATTGCAAAGTTCATTGAGCGCAAAGGGGAGGGGATTCATCATATTGCCTTTGCTGTAGCTGATATTCACGCAGAAATGCATAGATTGCGCAATGAAGGTTTTCGTTTACTTCAAGAAAGTCCAATTGAAGGAGCTGACGGAAAAATCGTCTGTTTTTTGCATCCAAAAGACAGTAATGGAGTATTAATAGAATTGTGTCAAGATGTCTAAATCATTTGAAAAATATCAGAATCGTAGACTGAAAAGTTCCTATTTCTCGGTGGTGTTGAGTATGACTATTGTTCTTTTTGTAATTGGAGCTTTAGGAACCTTACTTGCAAAATCGTCTAGTATTGGTAATTATTTTAAAGAACAAATGCCAGTTGCTATTTTCATTAAGGATGAGGTTAGTCAGGACAAAATAAATAGGTTTGTTCAAAGCCTTCAGGAGGAACAATTCACCAACCGTGTGACGTTTATTTCCAAAGAAGATGCAGCGGCAGACTTTTCTGCGGAACTTGGAGAGGATTTTTTGAGTTTTTTGGGAAGTAACCCATTGAAGAATTCAGTAGATCTTTATCTGAAAGCAGATTTTGTGAACATAGTATCCATGGACTTGATAGAAAAAGATTTGCTCTCAAATGCCTATGTGTTTGAAGTTACTTATGATAAGCCTTTAGTGAGTTTGATGAATGAAAATCTCAAAAAAATGTCTAAGTACATTTTGATTGTTTGTGCATTTTTCACCGTGGTTTCAGTAATCCTGATCAATTCATCTTTAAGACTTTCAGTGTATTCAAAAAGATTTACAATCAAAACCATGCAAATGGTCGGAGCAACTAAGAGCTTTATTCGCAGGCCTTTTATTTGGACTAATGTAAAGTTAGGACTAATTGCTGCACTATTAGCTTCCATAGGTTTGGGTACTGTATTGTACTATTTGGATCAAAATTTTCCAGATCTAGGATTAATTGCCGACAAGGAGCTGTTGGTTTTTGTAGGTGCAGGAGTATTTCTCACCGCAATCCTTATTTCTAGCTTCAGTACTTTTATAGCAACTACGCGTTTTTTAAATTTGCGCACAGAACAATTATACAATTAGGATTATGGCTAAAAAAACATCTACTAAGACCCAACCTTTTCTATTTGAAAAGCCCAACTATATTTTCATGCTTATTGGCCTTGGAGTTATCGCTCTTGGGTTTGGTTTGATGGCCGGTGGAGGAAGTGATGACCCCGATTTCTTTAATCCTGAAATTTATAATTTTCAAAGAATTAGATTGGCGCCAACATTAGTATTGATTGGTTTTGCTATTGAAATCTATGCCATTCTTCTTAAGCCGAAAAAATAATGAATTATTTAGAAGCAATTATACTTGCCGTTATCGAGGGATTAACGGAGTATTTACCTGTTAGCTCTACTGGGCATATGATTATTGCATCTTCGTTTATGGGGATTGCGAGTGAAGACTTCACAAAACTCTTTACCATAGTTATTCAACTTGGAGCTATACTCTCAGTTGTAATTTTATATTGGAAGAGATTCTTTCAGTCTTGGAACTTTTATTTTAAACTTTTCGTAGCCTTCTTGCCTGCAGTAGTGCTGGGTTTATTGCTTTCGGATTTAATTGATTCTTTTTTAGAAAATGTACTGGTCGTTGCTACTACATTAATATTAGGAGGTATTATACTTCTCAAAGTAGATACTTGGTTTCACACTGAAGAGCTGGAAGATACATCATCCAATGAAGAGATTTCTGAAATGTCATATTTGACCGCCTTGAAAATAGGTTTTTTTCAATGTTTAGCCATGATTCCAGGAACCTCTCGTTCAGGAGCTACAATTGTGGGAGGTTTAACTCAAAAATTATCGAGAAAGGCTGCGGCGGAATTCTCGTTCTTTTTGGCCGTACCTACCATGCTAGGAGCAACTGCAAAGAAGTCACTAGATTATTATTTGGATGGTTTTGTTCTCACTTCACAAGAAGTAAATTACTTGATTATTGGAAATGTAATTGCATTTATAGTCGGTACTATTGCAATTAAATCCTTTATTGATTTCTTGACTAAAAATGGATTCAAAATATTCGGCTATTACAGAATAGTTGTAGGACTACTCTTGTTTATGATTCATTATTTTATTCAACCTTTGACGATAGTATAATGAAAACAGAAGAGGATTTCAAACAAGGACAGCTTTTGCTCATTGATAAGCCTTTGGATTGGACTTCGTTTCAAGTGGTAAATAAACTGAGATGGGGAATTAGAAAAGCCTTTAATATCAAAAAAATTAAGGTTGGTCACGCCGGAACTTTGGATCCCTTAGCTACGGGATTACTCATTATCTGTACCGGGAAATTCACAAAGAAGATAGAGCTTTTCCAAGCACAGGAAAAAACCTATACAGGTACCATTACGCTTGGGGCGACCCGACCGAGTTATGATTTGGAGACCGAGATTGATCAAACCTATGAAACGGAGCATATAAGTCCTGAACTAATTGAAGAGAGTCGTATTAAGTTTCTGGGTCCTATTGATCAGTACCCACCAGTTTTTTCGGCTTTAAAGAAAGATGGCAAGAAATTATATGAATTTGCTCGTGCTGGAGAGCAGGTAGAGATTAAGTCTAGAAAAATTGAAATTTTTGACTTTGACATCACAAGTCGAGTAGGCTTGGAGATTAATTTTGAGGTTCGTTGTTCTAAAGGAACCTATATCCGTTCACTAGCTCATGATTTCGGAAAGTCATTAGGCTCTGGCGCCTATCTTTCAGCTTTGAGAAGAACGAAAATTGGAGATTATGATGTAAAAGATGCTCAAAGTATTGAGGATTTTTTATCCAGCTTACCTCATTAGAGAAATCGGCTATACCAAGTCTCAGAAATCGGCAGTTCCCAATATGATTTTAAATCATCAATCGTAGTGACTAAATTGTCAAATACTATGGTTTGAGCATTTACCGATTTTGATTTTATTAATTTTTTGAAAGCCTTTAAATCTTTGTATTGGACGTATTGACCTTGCTTAAAACAGACGTTCATTCTATCCATCAGGGTAATATTTAACTCCTGTTCTATTTTCGAAATAAAAGCATTTAACGAATTATAGGTGACATTCATCTGGGCTTTGTCTTCGAAATGAAAAACAAAAATCAAGAATCGCTCATAAATCAAAAGCGTCTCAACTTTACCATCAAATTCTTTGCTAATTTGAATCTTAAAATCTTCTATTTTTTCTTTGAGAGGGGCTACTTCTTGCGGGTACAATTTTCTTGATGACGGGAAGATCTGAACTGAATCATTTCCGCTAAAAGAATCAATGGTTTCGAACATGTTAAACTTTTTGCAAAGTTACATTAATTAGTTCGTATAATTCTGATTCAATTGATTTTCCGGCATCTTCATTATACCATTTCTGAAGCTTAATTTGAGCTTCACGACTGAGTTTCTTATGGATACGCAAATCGTTGTCGATAAGTTTCTGTGCCTCTTTTGGTCTAGGGCCCCAGGTAAACAAAACATTGTGATTAGCATCAAGAACTATGAGTTTTGGAATGGATTTTTTACCTCGTGTTAGAAATTGAGACATCAATTCCGAATTTTCATCGCGAAGGACGATTTTTAATTGAACGGCAGAGCAGTTTGACGCCATTTTATTCAATACAGGGAGTACATGAGCAGCATCACCACACCAAGGTTCCGAAATGACCAGCCAAGTATAGGTTTCTTTGGCCTGACTCGGCAATGTTTCTCTACAGAATTTTTGCAAAGAAAATTGCTTGTCATTTCTCAGCATTCTCGCTTGGTTCAGCTGTAAATACTGAAGCAAACTTAAGTCTGGATTGGACTTATTTTTCTCTTTGTTGAGCATAACACTCAATTTAATTTTGTAATCTTGGTAGGAGAGTGCCTTGACCAAGCTTTTCTCAATATACTTTCTCATGGCTTTAAGGGTTTGATAAGCCTAATGTATAAAAGAATTTTGAAAAACCAATCTTTCTAATTGTTAAGGTTTTAGCTTTTTTTTGTTAAGGCTTTGATCATGGTAGCTGTCATCTTATCCAGGTCAAAATCTGGTTTCCAATCCCAGTCTTTTCTCGCATAAGTGTCATCTATGGATTGTGGCCATGAATCTGCAATTTCTTGGCGAAAATCTGGAGCGTAATCCAAGGTGAAATCAGGGAGATGTTTTTTAATACTTGCTTCCATTTCACTAGGGTCAAAACTCATTGCAGCAAGATTATAAGAAGTTCGAATTCTAAGTCTTTCAGGATCTGCTTCCATCAACTCAATAGTGGCCTTCACTGCATCATCCATATACATCATTGGAAGTTTAGTTTTAGAGGACAAAAAACTTGTATAATGACCTTTTTCAAGGGCCTGAAAGTAAATATCTACGGCATAATCCGTTGTTCCTCCACCTGGCTTGGTCTTCCATGAAATAATTCCTGGATATCGAATACTTCTAACATCTACTCCGTATTTATCAAAATAATATTGACACCAATGTTCTCCGGCTAGTTTTGAAATACCGTAAACAGTCGTTGGCTCCATCACACAATGTTGCGGTGTCATGGTCTTCGGAGAGCTTGGTCCGAAAGCTCCCATGGAGCTGGGCCAAAAGAGTTTTTTAAGCTTCCCTTTTTTTGCCAATTCCAAGGCTATCATCAAAGATTGCATATTTAAATCCCAGCCCTTTAATGGCATTTGCTCAGCAGTTGCTGAAAGCATGGCCACCAAATGATACATTTGAGTCACTTGATAGTTATCTATAATTTGTTCAACGGCCTCAGCGTCCATAGCGTTGACTTGCTCGAAGGGCCCTGAGTTCATGAGTTCTTCACTTCCTTCTTTTAAGTCACAAGCCACGACAGCTTGACTTCCGTGTTTTTTACGGAGTGATAAGGTGAGCTCTGTACCAATTTGGCCACATGCTCCGAGAATCATAATGCGCTCTTTCATTATAGAATTGTTTATATAAGTATGCAAATTTAGAAAAAAAGCAAAAAGTAATTTAAAATTTACAGTTTTTTTGAGAATGTATTAAAACGCTTCCCCGCCATTATTTAGTATATTTGTTTCGTAAATTCACCTTATGCAAGAAACAGTATTAAAGGCAAAGGATTTTGCATCAAATCAAGATGTGAAATGGTGTCCAGGATGCGGAGATTATTCGATTTTGAAACAAGTACAATCCGTACTTCCAGAGACTGGGCATCAACCAGAAGATGTGGTTTTTGTCTCTGGTATAGGATGCTCTTCGAGGTTTCCGTATTATATGAATACTTATGGTATTCACTCTATTCACGGAAGGGCCCCTGCCATTGCAACTGGTTTAAAAATGGCAAACCCTGAATTGAATGTATGGGTGATTACAGGTGATGGTGATGGTTTGTCTATTGGGGGGAATCATTTGATTCATTTGGCTAGACGAAACGTCAATGTGAATGTCCTGTTATTTAACAACGAAATTTACGGTTTAACCAAAGGGCAATATTCTCCAACCTCTCAAATGGGCTTGAAGACTAAATCTTCTCCTATGGGAGTTATTGATAGGCCTTTTAATCCTGCGAGTTTATTATTTGGAGCAAGTGCTTCATTCATTGCAAGAGGTATGGACCGCGACCCCAAAAACCTGAGAACGGTTTTGTCCCAGGCAAACAAACATAAAGGAACCTCTTTTGTTGAGATTTATCAAAATTGTCATGTATTTAACGATGGTGTGTTTGAGGAATTTTCAAATAAGGATACCAAAGAGCAACGAAGTGTGCATTTGGAGGAGGGGGAGCCTTTGATATTTGATGATGGAAAAAAGGCATTGAAAATTATAGGAGGTCGTGTAATGATTGTGAATGCTGATCAAGATGATTTATGGATACATGATTCTTCGGATAGATATAAGGCATTTTTGTTGTGTTCTCTAGCCGAAGATCCTTTAATGCCAAGACCTTTTGGTGTGTTGTTTAAGGAAGAAGATCGACCTATTTATGAGACTTTGGCCGAAAGCCAAATTAGTGAAGCTCAACACCAAGCTAAAGATTTAGATTTGGATGAATTACTTCGAGGTCAGCAATTTTGGAATATCAACTAATGAAGAATTACGGCCTGTTTTTATATTTTATCCTGTTGCTGTTCTCTTGTGGGAATAAGGATTCCAAAACAAATGTCGATGACAAACCTGTCATTAAAAAAGTACAACTGGAGAAAAAGGTCTATCAGAATGACTCCGTTCTTAAAGTTGAACCTTATGCAATCTATCTGGTAGAGGACTTAGATTTGTATACTAGTTTAACCTCGCAAATAGAAAATCTTGAAGGAGGAACTAAGGATCAAATTTTGAATCAAGGAGAAGGATTGACTTTACTAACCATGTCTTTAAAAGATTCTACTGAAAATGAATTGATGAATGAGCCCGCGATGCGTGCACGTTTAAATGCGCTGTATACCATAAGTCTTAGGTTGAAGGACATGCAAGATATTCCGAGTATTTCAGCAGAGGAAGTGTTTGCTACAGGAGACCAAATTGTAGGTTTATACAATTCAGTTATTAATAAAATTAATACAGAGGCCTTAAAAGCTGAATATGAATCTCAGTTAGACGAAGAGCTTGTATCACCAACTACTAATCAAATTCCGACTAATGAAAATATCTTTAAAAAAACTACTGATTGCCCTTAATGCACTGGTGTTATTTACGGCTTGTACATCACCAATTAATAAAGATCCGGAAAAATTAAATGCCCTTATCGACCAATGGCACGTTGATGTTGCAGAATCAAACTTTGATGGGTATTTTGATCGTATGGGAGGGAGTTCTTTTTTTATTGGAACAGATGCCAATGAACGTTGGACAAAAGATCAGTTCATGGAGTTTTCCAAACCCTATTTTGACAAAGAATCAACATGGGATTTTAAAGTGATTGATAGAAACCTAGTGATTGACACAGACTATCCTGTCGTTTGGTTTGATGAGGTATTAGATACTTGGATGGGTCTATGCAGAGGTTCTGGTGTTTTAAAATACAAACAGGGCTCTTGGTACCTGGAGCATTATGTACTTTCTTTAACCGTTCCCAACGATGATATGGATGCGGTAATTGAGGTAATTCAGGACAAAGAAGAGCAGCTCAAATTGTACAGTCCGGCTTCAGCTGGAAAATAGATTATTTATAATTTCAAAGGCAATATTTTGTTCAAAGCCTCTTTGAACGAGATAGCGAACTATTTTTTGCTTTTTCTCAAATTCATTTTCTGAACTTAGTACAGTCAATTTCTTTTCAGCCAATGTTGTGGCTGTATTTAAGTAGGCTTCCTCATTTATTTGTGCCAAAGCCGCTTTGCTATTATATGAAGAAACACGATGTTGAAATAGTCCTTGACTTATCTTATTTCGTCCCCATTTTTTTTGATTGAATTTACCACGAACATAAGCCTCAGCAAATCTTGTTTCATTGAGGAAATTCTCTTGGTGTAGATGCATTAGAATTTGATCCATGGCCTCTCTAATTAGTCCGAGTTTCAATAATTTTTGCTCTACTTCAAATGGAGATCGTTCTTGATATATACAAAATCGTTCAAGCATTAATTTTGCTTGATCAACATTGTAGTATTTAGGTTCTTTATGCACAGGGTAAAAATAAAAAAAACGGCTCAATTGAGCCGTTTATTATTTTATGATGCTAATCTAATTTTCGCTCTATTCAGCAGATAGAACATAACTGGTACAATGACCAGTGTTAAGAAGGTCGCAAAGGTTAATCCATAAATAATGGTGTAAGACATCGGTCCCCAGAATATGGTGTTATCCCCTCCGACATAGAATTTTGGATCAAATTCAGTAAACAAACTGAAGAAATCAATATTTAATCCTATCGCCAAGGGTATCAATCCAAGTATCGTGGTAATTGCTGTTAACAATACCGGTCTAAGTCTGGATTTCCCTCCAGCAACAATAGCGTTGAAATATTCTTCTCGAGTCAATAAATCATCTGCTCCAAGACCCTGTTCCGCCTTTTTAGAATCAATAATTAACTGAGTATAGTCAATAAGTACAATGGCATTATTCACAACAATTCCCGCGAGTGAAATAATTCCAAGCATGGTCATGATCACAACAAAATTCATTCCTGAGATTACGGTACCTAAAAGCACTCCAATAAAACTAAGTATTACCGCTGAAAGAATGATAACAGGCTTGGTAATCGAGTTAAACTGTGCTACAATTATTATTGAAATAAGGGCTAGTGCAATGATTAACGCAGTTGACAAGAAAGACATGTTCTTTTCAATTTCTTCTTGCTCTCCAGTAAATTTATAACTCACTCCAGTTGGAAGCTTTTTCTTCGCCATGCGGTCTTCAATTTTTTGAACAATTTCATTCGCATTATAACCCTCCAAAACGTTTGAATAAATGGTAATTACTCGTTTTAAATCTTTTCTTTTAATCGAGCTAAAAGTCGTCGTTTTTCGAGTAGTTACTACTGATGAAATCGGAACTTTTTTCAATTGGCCAGAGTTTTGATCTCTAAAAGTGATAAATTGATTTAAGAGACTCGATTCATTATAGCGACTGTTTTCGTCAAACCTCACTACAATATCGTAATCATCTTGATCATCCTTATAAGTTGAAGCATCAATACCGTAAATCGCCTGTCTCAGTGCAAAACCTACTTGCTGGGTAGAAACTCCCAATTTACCTGATTTTTCTCGGTCAACATAGATTTCCATTTCAGGTTTGTTTCTAGAAACATCTACCTTTAGCTCTTCAATTCCTGCAATTTGAGCTCCATTGATTTCGTCTCGAATATCTTCAGCAAAACTTAAAAGCTCATCGTAGTTCTCACCTTTCAATTCCAAGTTAATCGCATAACCAGGAGGGGGACCATTTTGATCCTTTTCAACAATTACGGAAACCCCAGGATAACCACCCACTGTTTCTCTAATTTCTGTAAGTACATCAGAACTTGAAATTCCTCTACGGTACTTAAACTCCCTAAAAGATACTGTTACTTTACCTTTATGCGGAGTTTCGTTTTCAGATGGACCATCCACCATGAAATTTCCAGACCCTTCACCTACTTGAGAAATAACGGATTCAATCATGTAATTATATGGAGAACCGTCCTGATTCACTTCATAGGTTTTCAATAGGTCTAAGACGCGCTCTTCAATACTTTCGGTAAGGATTTTGGTCTTTTCAATATCAGTACCCATAGGATACTCCACATAGATAATCGCTTGATTCGGTTGATTGTCAGGGAAGAATTCCGTCTTAATATTAGAAACACCTAGTAATACAAATGAGAAAATCAACAATACAATAGAACCTATAAAATAGTAATAGGCATTATTTTTTCTCAGCGCTTTTTTCAAAAATTCCTCATACCAATTCTCCAAAGCGGGAAGCCATTTGTTTTGAAATTTATCCGCTACAGGTAATAAGGCATAACGATGTATCCAAAGTATAGCGGCTACAACAAGCATTAGATTTCCAAAACCGAAATACGCTTTAAAACTTCCGGTCTGTCCAATAACGAGATATAATATACCTACAGCAAGAATCCCGAAACCTTGTTTCATCATTGCGGTTTTGTTTCTATTATACCACCCGTAAACAGTCATGATTAAACCGGTAATGGCAAATAGTCCACCTAAAAAGTTAACGACAATATTGGTCTTTAAAAGTCCAGATATCGTCAGAACTCCACCTAAAATGATCAGTCCCCCTGAGATTTTTATCAAGCGATCTTTGGTCATCGGCTTTTCGTCAATTTCCATAAAACGAGAAGTCAACATGGAGTTGATTACCAATGCTACAAATAATGATGACCCCAGAACCGTACTCAAGGTTAACGGCAGATAAATCATGAACTTCCCGATAGTTCCCGGCCAGAAACCTAAAGGTAAAAATGCAGCAAGAGTAGTCGCTGTAGAGGCAATAATTGGCCATGCAATTTCTCCAACTCCTTGCTTGGCTGCTTCAATTTTTGAATAGCCTTCATCCATGAGGCGGTAAACGTTTTCTACCACCACAATTCCATTATCAACCAACATACCAAGTCCCATTACAGAAGCAAAAAGCACCATGGTATTTAGGGTAACATTCATGCCTAATGCCGCACCGAGTTGTGGTAGCAATAAAAAGGACATCAACATAGAAAGCGGAATGGCTATACCAACGAAGGCAGCATTTCTTACCCCTAAGAAAAACATCAATACTCCAACCACTAATAATACCCCGAGAATAATTGAATTTTCTAACTCGTTTACTTGAGCAATCACACGTTCTGATTGGTCATTGGTAATGGATATATTTAAATTACTCGGCAATTCTACCGCACGTGCTTCCTCAACAATTACGTCGATTTTTTCACGGGCTTCAATCATATTTCGACCGGCTTTTTTGGTAACGTCGAGCATTACTACCGGACTCATTGATTCACGAGCATAAGTCGTTCGGTCTTTTTCTCTAAACTTTATCGTTGCAATGTCTTGAATATACACCACACCGTTATCGGCCTTGACGACAAAATTGTTTAAGTCTTCCGGACGCTCAATTTCACCAATAACGCGAATATTTCTTCTTACGTCATTATTGATAATATCTCCACCTGAGATGGTAATATTTTCTTTTTGAATGGCTTGAACAACCTGATTGATTGATACTCGTGCTGCAGTCATTTTATATAAATCAACCGCAACTTCAACTTCTTTGTCTTGCACACCTCGAATACTAGCCTCCTTAATTTCTGGAAGTTCTTCAATTTTTTCTTGAAGATATTCAGCGTATTCCTTGAGCTGCTGAGAAGAGTAATCTCCTGTTAAGTTGATGTTCATAATCGGCATAGCCTCTGAAATATTCAAATCAAAGACATAAGGATCTACTTTACCCCCTGCATCCAATGTAGGCCAATCTTCAGTAGCTTTTACAATATCTACTTTGTCTTGAACTTTTGACTTGGCTTCTTCTGGAGTGATATCCTCCTCGAATTGCACAATAATCATGGAATAATCCTGAAATGAATTTGAAGTGATTTGATCAACACCCGTAATGTTTGTCAATTCATCCTCCAATTCTTTGGTGATCAATTTCTCTACATCTTCTGCTGCATTTCCTGGATATACTGAGGAAATATAAATCTTGGATTCCACGATTTCAGGAAAAGATTCACGAGGCATGGAGTTGTAAGAAACGATCCCTCCGATGAAGATAATTGCCATAATGACAAATACCGTCATTCTATTATCGATAGCCCACGAAGAGAGGCTAAATTCTTTTTTTAAGTTTGCCATGGTCTATTGTTTTAGGCTAACAGTTACACCTTCTCTCATGTTTTTTGCACCTTCGCTAACAATGACGTCACCGAATTCTAAACCTTCTTTTACCTCAGTGTATCCACCGTAGTTGAAGCCAGTCGTAATATATTGCTGGCTCAATGAGGCAATATTAGAATTAGGTTTTTTTGCAATCATATAAACATAAGGTTTACCCGTCGCATCCTCTTGTACAATTTCAGTAGGAATTACTAATGCATTAGTGTTTCCATAGTCCTTTAGACTTAAGTTTGCGATTAAGTTCGGCTTGATTAATTTTTCCTTATTACTGATAGGAATTTCAATAGTAAACGTTCTGTTCCCAGGATGAATAAAAGATCCTACTTGTCTAATCTTTGATTCATAACTTTTACCCAAAGAAGGGAAATTAACTAGAGCAGTACTTCCAACCTTTATTGTAGAAATGTAATTTTCTGGTACCTCTGCCTTGATATACATATGGTCAAGATTTACGATACGCATCAACTGGTTTTGTCCTGGGTTTACCACTTGACCTTGCTCGGTAAATACATTGTCAATGATTCCGGTAAAAGGGGCACGTACATAGGCGCGTTCCAATTGGTTTTGCAATTGTTCAATAGCGCGTTCTTGAGACTCATATGCTGCTTTCGCTTGTAAATATTGAATCTCAGATCCGATTTTTTGGTCCCAAAGTCGCTCTTGTCTTTCAAAAGTAGTTTTGGCCAATTCAAATTGAATTTCCAATTGGGCCAGTTGCTGAGAAAGGCCCCCATCGTCAATTTTCGCGAGAAGTTGGTTTTTCTTCACGCGATCTCCTTCCTTGACATAAACTTGGGCAAGAACTCCTGAGTACTCTGGGTAAATGATGATATTTTGTTTAGTCTCAACATCTCCTTGTAGTTCAATATAGTGTTCGAAATCCAACTGACTTACTTGATAAGTAGAAATTAAAGGATAGTCTTTTTCATCTTTTAATTCCTCCAATTCATTATTGATCGCTGCAAGATCTTCAGCTAATTTGTCTGCTTCTTTACTGAGTTCAAGTTTCTTTTCATTCAAGAGGACAGGGTCCTTTGAAGCTAAAACGGACTCCAGTGTTTTTTCTTTATCTTCACCAGCACAGGATGCTAAAATTAGGGCGAAAGAGCTTAGGTATAATATAGTTTTCATATTCGATTATTTGATGTTGAGGGCGTTGTCTAATTTGGCTTTTGCTGTGATTATTTCATAAATCGCTTGAAGGTAATTTCGCTGCGAACTGTACAATTGATTTTGAGCATCGGTTAGGTTAAAACTCGTAGAAAGCCCTTCAAAGTATTTGGTATTTTCTTTTCTTTCGATGCGCTCAGCTAAATCCAAGGACCGTTTCGCAGTGTCGAAATTGTCAAGTGAGAACTGATATTGACTCTGAGCTTCTCTTAAGTCAAGTTCTAATTGTTGTTCAGTTTCAATCAAATTAATTTCTGAATTCTCTAATTGAATCTTAGCTTGTGCAGTTCTTGATGTTCTTTGAAAAGAAGAAAAAATCGGAAGGTTTAATGAAACTCCAACAACCGATGAATTGAACCATTGCTGATCGTCTTGAAAGAACTTAAACTCATCATTATTGGCCATAGTCTGATAGTTGACAAAGGCATTAATTGAGGGTAAGAACCTGGTTTTTTCTAGTTTTACTAACAATTCACTCCCCACCTTATCATTTAAGGCGATTTCATAGTCTATATGATTGGTGACATCAAAAGTTTGATTCAAAACTTCTAAATCAATGTTTTGTATCAATAGTTGCTCCATATTATCAGTAAGAATAACGGTTTTTTCGATATCGATACCCATAGCGAGTTTCAACATTTTAAAACCTATTTCTTCCAATCTGTAGGACCTGTTTAATTCATTTTTTAATCCCGCAAGAGTGATTTCTAGTTGTTCTGCATTTTGCTCTTCAGCGAAACCAGCCTCAACAAAAGCTCGCGTCTCTTTGAGGTTTTTGTCCAGAACCGAAATGTTTTCCTCCAGTATGCGAATTCCTTCTTGAGTAAACAATACACTGGTATAAGCAGAAACGATTCCTTCTCTCAACTCAAACTCTGTTTTCTCAAGAGCATTTTCTCTAATTTTCAAATAGGTTCTGGTGTATTGTAAGCCTACAAAATAAGCCCCATCAAAAACTAACTGAGATAAACTAACTCCTGCATTTATGTTTTGTTTGGTACCAAAAGTAATAGGGGTGAAGCCACCATCTCCATCTGGGAACAAAATAACAGGTTGTTCGATATTGTTTTGATAATCGATCGTACCGTTAATTTGTGGTAGACCTGCAGCAGTCTCTTCCCACACTCTTTTTTTAGCAATGTCAATTTCATTGCTCACTTTTTGCGCATTATAGTTGTTCTCAAAAGTGTAGGTTATCGCCTCTTGAAGACTGAACCTTAAAGGTTCTTCTTGAGACCACGCCATAACACTGAGGAACATAAAGCCCAAAAGCATAATTGGTTTTTTCATAAATTATTTAGTTTCGAATTGATTGTTAAGTATTTCTATTCCTTTTTTTGTACAAATTCCATTGAGGAATTGTTCTATAACCTGATCAAAGAGTCCATCTATTGGAAATAGTTCATGTGGAAAAATTACCGGATCTTTTATTGCGGTCATATTTGCAAAGTAGATTCTCGCGGCAAATGCCGGATTGATCTCTTTTCTGTACCAACCTTTTTCTATTCCTCGTTCGATATTTTCGGTGATACACGAAATCATGAGTGTTAACTGCTTGATTTGAATTTCACGAAATAACTCGGGATAAAATTTTTCTAATTGATATCTAGCGATAGGTTTTTGTTTAGCCAAGGTCTTTTTGATATAATCTCTTATCAAGAAAAACTCTAGGACAGGATTCTCTTGTGATCCGTAAATTTGCTCAGCCTCACAAGTAATATCACTGAAAATAAAAGCTACGCACGCCTTAACCAAGGCTGTTTTATTGGAGAAATGACTGTATATGGTTTTTTTTGATATTCCCATTTTCTGAGCGATATCATCCATAGTTACCGTCTTGAATCCCAAGTCGAGAAACAAGTCCTTTGAAGTCAGTATAATTTTTTCTTTCATAAAAAGTTGGTTAGAACAAAAATAGGGACTTGGAAACTTATAAAACAAACAAAGTTTCTAAAGTTTTGTTAAAAAATCGTTTACTTTTGTGAGGTTAGCTAACTTTACTCAAAAACTTTATCATTGGATTTCACTAAGTACAAAAATGATTTTTTGGGGTATTTACAAGAGAATAAGTACACTCAAGAGCCTCAAAATTTATACGAGCCAGTTAATTATATTCTTTCCATAGGGGGCAAAAGAATGCGACCAATACTTACCTTAATGTCTGCCGAATTATTCAATGAGTCCTATGATAATGCGATTCCGGCGGCAATGGCAGTTGAGGTTTTTCACAACTTTACTTTATTGCATGATGACATCATGGATGATGCACCCTTGAGAAGGGGCCAGGCAACTGTGCATGAAAAATGGGATGTGAATACAGCAATCCTCTCTGGAGATGTGATGATGATTTACGCTTATGAGTTTTTGAGAAATTATGAGCCGCAATTATTTGCAGAATTGATGGCTGTATTTAATAGGACGGCAATTGAAGTATGTGAGGGTCAACAAATGGATGTCGATTTTGAAGACAGAAATGATGTTTCTATCCAGGAGTATATGAAAATGATTAAACTCAAAACCTCTGTTCTTGTGGCTTGCGCATTAAAAATGGGCGCCCTTGTCGGAGGAGCCTCAAAGCAAGACGCTCAAGCCATGTATCAATTTGGTTTAAATCTCGGATTGGCCTTTCAATTACAAGATGACTATTTAGATGCCTTCGGGAACCCTGAGACTTTTGGTAAACAGGTCGGGGGTGATATAATTGAGAATAAGAAAACATACCTTTATATAGAAGGTCTTAAAACTGCAACAGCCGAGGATCGCAAGGCTTTGGAGCAGTGGTTTACACTCGAAAGTTTTGATCAAGAAAAAAAGATTTTTGAGGTCAAGGCCATTTTTGAGCGCTCTGGTTCAAAAAAAGCCATTCAAAATGAGATTGAAAAGTATACAGATCAAGCCATCAATGATTTGGAGAAATTGAACCTTTCTGAAGCGAAAAAAGATCAACTCAAAGCCTTTGCCCACTACTTGATGAAAAGAAAGGTTTAGGCAAGAAATAATTTTATCATTTATTTGACAAAAATGTTTTGCCAAAAATATAAATAATCTTAGTTTTGCATCCACAAAAAGGGACTCATAGCTCAGCTGGTTAGAGCACCTGACTCATAATCAGGGGGTCCAAGGTTCGAGCCCTTGTGGGTCCACCCTTTTAAAAGCCTTGCATGTCCGCAGGGCTTTTTTTTATTACTGCATTTTAGGCCGTAATGTGATTATTTCATAAAATTAATCCATAAAAAATATTATTCTTTCGATAACCTTTGTATATGGACTAAATTTAATATATAAGTGATGAGTTGTTCCTATTAAATCAACAAAAATGTAATCTTTAGCTCTATTTTGATAGGATTCTGGGAAAATATTCTCGATTTTGTTAATACTATCACCAACTTTAATTCCATTTACATCAATAGTAGAACCTCTTAAATCGAAAGCCCAGCATGTTTCGTTAACTATATCGAAACTAAAATGATCATTTTCGGGTTGGAAACTTACAATATTAATATTTACACCATAAAGATCTTCATATACTGTGGTTTTCTCTCCTACTACCCCATAAATAGTTTTTAAATCAGACCCTTTAATTATTTTTACGCTAATACCAGAAAGTTTTATATCTCTTGCTTGAGAAAATTCTACCGGTGAATTAGTTTGCTGACCATTCATATTGGGCTGTATACTAAACAATACAATAATTATTATAATAATATTATTCTTCACAATCATTTATTTTTGTTAAATGCACATTGGCATCTTCTGGAATCAAAGGCTCCTTATACTCTTCATCATTCCCATAAACACGTGAATTTTGAGCAAATATAATTCCAGCACCACGATCTCTAAGCTTACTTAGCGAAAAAAGAATATTGCCTGCTCTTTGTTGAATTGGATCATGCCATAAAATCCAAAGGTGGGTTGCATCATAATAGCCATGGGACTTGTACATTTCATAAACAGATTCTCCTATATTAGTGTATGACTCACCAGTAACAGTATTTGTGATTGTATATTCAAACGTAACAAAATCCTCAAAAAATCCTCGTCGCGTCTTTCGATTCACATATTTAGTCAACTTTATGTTGTAGCTCCAATTCTTATGCCTTCCTGTATAAGAACCCTCGAATTTATCTAATGTATTATTAATGTCCTTAATATAGGACCCGGCCGGTATTTCAATATCATTTTGATAGCTGTATTCATATTCCTCAAGGGAGACTGTGGTAGTTTGCCCCATTGTAATTGATGTGGTAATCAGTGTCACATAAAAGAATATTGATTTTAGCATATTTACTAGTTCTATTTTGTAAGAATCAAGACCTTGAATTTAGCATAAATTTTTTATCCGGTTGATTTTGATTAAAATGCGAACTTTTCCCAAACATCATTATGAAAAAGGCTGAAAGGATTGTTCGTTTCTTTAGACTAAGTTTGTACTAACAAACTTAATATTCATATTTATGAAACATTTTTTGCTCTTATTTTCGATGTTCTTTATAATTTCCTGTTCAGATGATTCTGATGGTGACATGATGCCAGTGGACCCAATCCCAGAAGATCCTATTTCTGAGGATCCGAAAACATTTGAAACGTGGACGGGCGACTTAATTACTTTTTCAAAGGCAGCCGAGACGGATCCAACTCAAGCGGAGAATCAAGATCAAATTACAGGGAGTGTTGCAATCACTCGCGGTAACAATGGAGGTGAAATCTATAATATTTTGCAGGAATCCGGGGCGACTCAAGGGTCAAGTCCTGCAGGGACCCTATGGGCCCAAGGCGAAATTGAGAATGTTGCGGATTTAACTTTTGTTTCATTTAGAAGCGCTGTGGGAAGCCCAAAACAAGTAGTCGGTAAGAATCTTGTGATGTATATTGAGCAAGAGGATGTATATCTTTCGGTAAAGTTTTTGAGCTGGGGAGAAAATAAATCTGGAAGTTTTTCTTATGAGAGATCTACGGAAGATTAAGAATAAAAAAAGCTCCGAAAGGAGCTTTTTTACTTTAATAGCCTAAAGCATCTAATATTTTTTCATTTAAACGGCGGTTTTTTCCTATAAAAGGATAGCAATGAATATGGATAGCCGGGTTGAAGTTTAATTCAATGATCGCTTGATTATCGGGACTGGCTGTTTGAGTATAATCATCAATCATGATGTCTAAACCAGTTATTGCAACTCCTAAAGCCCTTGAAGCTTGGCTTGAAATATCCTTATAGCTTTGATCAATATCATCCGTAAAATCAATACTATCTCCACCTGTTGATATATTTGAATTTTCCCTTAAGAACACCACTTCACCTTTTTGGGGAATACTGTCAAAATTAAGCCCTTGTGTTTCTAAAAAAAGAGCTTCAGATTCTCCTTTATTTATTTTTTCTAATGGAGTTTTATACCCTTTCCCTCTTAACGGATTTTGGTTTTTAAGATCGACCAGTTTGCTAATACTATGTACTCCGTCTCCCTCTACATTAGCTGGAACGCGGTGGAGGATTCCGACAACTTCATGGTTAATCAAAAACACCCGATATTCTTTTCCTGAGATAAACTCTTCGATTAATATGGTGTGATCATGTTCAAAAGCCATTTCTACGGCTCTGTTGAACAAGTCTTGGTTTATGTTTTCCTTTAAAATCGTAATGCCCAATCCAAAATTTGTGGAATTTGGTTTGATGACGATGGCCTTACCTTTATAGATGTTGAAATCTGCCTTAGCCAGATAATCCTGATGATAATGCGCACCCTTGGGGCTGCGTACACCATGTTCTTCCAACACCCTTTTGGTAACTATTTTATTCTCCATCATAAGAATGCTGGCATAATTATCAAGAGCGGTCTTGGTAGCCTGTTGGACGTATTGAGTCCGGCCATCTTTTGAGAGGCGAATAAAATTGGCTTTACGGTCCAAAATATCAAAAAAGATTCCTCTTCTCAAAGTGTCCTTTAATAAAAGTTGCGTGGATAGTTCCAAATCTTCATAACCGTGAAAACGATAGCTTTTATTTAAAGCTTCATCTTTATTTTGTTTGGCCAATTTCATGTGAAAATTGACAAAACCTTCCTTTTTTACTGCTTTTAAAAGCTGAGCGGCAGGCCTGTCTTCGGGCGAGTCAACCAGATGAATCAAGCGCTGAAATGCATCATCATATTCTTTCTTTAAATGATCAGGGGTCAAAGGTAACAGCTCTTCAACAAAACGTTGTTTTAAGCTATTCAAGTATGTTTCCGGGCTTATTGGCTGGCCATCAATCTCAACTAGTATCCCTGGTTTTCGTCCTTTACTTGCTATCAAATTATGATTATTGGAAGCCTCTAGTTGCTCTTTTTTACCAAAGCCAGTTTCTTCATCAAAAAGGAAACTGTTCAGAATAAAATAATGCAAATTGTAAAGGGCTTTTTCACTTACCCCGGTTTTAGAAAACGGAAAATTATCCAACAACCGAATTTCTAAATAAGAAACGCGGTTTTTACTGTCAAGCTTAATTCTAACAGGATTGTAAAGTTCCTTAGATGAACTGATTTTTCCCGAATTTAAAAGTTGATCAATACTCTCGAGATAAGCCTGAACAGTGCTGTAATCCAATATGAAATCCTCTTTATTTCTATATCCACAAACACTTGTGCGTGCTGAATTTCCAAAAGGCAAATAGTCAAAATCTTGGGTGGAGTCCATTTTGCAATCTAATCGCCCCATAAGACTGTCATGAGTGGCAGGACTGGCGCCAAGAAGCTGTATAATCATCCAGCGATTTTTTAAAAGTTGACGCGTCACCTTTAAATATACTTGGTCTTTAAAGTCTTCAAATGAATCATATTCCTCTTGGTATTCTTCGTACAAAACGTGCAGGAATTTATCAGAAAAAGAGAAATTATAGTGAATTCCGCTATATAATTGTCTTTTTTTACCGTAGGACAGCGCTAAATGCTGGCGGTACGCTTCTTTATCTGCACCCTCCGGACCAAAAGAAGATATCTGAATATCATCTTCATTCCTAATGGCAGGTGGAGCGCTTTGTTCCCATAGATATTCATTTTTGGGCAAAGCTTCACAAACCACGTCAAACAAAGTCTCCAAAAATCCGTAGCACTCCTTGATGCTTGGAAGGGGTTTTGTAATTAATTCAAGTTGTGATTCTGCAAAATCCGTAGTGATATAAGGATTGGTTAATTTATCACCCAGCCTTTTTGGATGTGGAGTGTCCATGATTTCTCCATTGCTATTTACTCGAATACACTCTTTTTCTAATCCCAAATTGAGATCAAACAAAAAATGCTTTGCATCAGATTGAATTACTTTTTGATAAACTCCTTTCTTCATGCGATCGAATCTTGATAGGTTTTGAGGATGTATTTTTTCAAAATTAAATGATACAATACCACCAAAACGAGTCCCTTAAAGATACTACTTATTGATATACTAAGCCAAACTCCATTAAGGCCTAAGCTAGTCGCGGAGAGCGCCAAGGCAATCGGGATCCTCAAAGAAGTCAATATGATACTGTTGATTGCCGGGTATTTTGTCTTTCCTAGTCCGTTGAAAACTCCTGCTGTGACCATTTCCAAACAAGCGAACATGGCACTGAGTCCAATAATCATTAAATAGAACCTTCCTGCCTCAATAGTTGCAGGATCATCTACGAAAATTCCAATTAATTGGTCGGGAAAGCTCACCAAAATAAATGTAGCAAAGGCAGTGTAAATAAGACCGATTCCCAGTCCAGCTTTATATCCTTTTAAAATTGCTTTGTATTGTTTAGCGCCAAAACTGTTTCCGCTGAACGTTGAAACTGCCTGATGAATCCCCATAATCATGATAAATGAAAGTGACTCCACTTGAAAGCCAATTCTTTGAGCAGCTATGGCATTTACCCCGTATTTTGCAACGATTTTACCCATGATAATAGCAATAATGGTAAATAGGATACGTTGGGCAGCAATTGGACTGCTAATTTTGACGATATTTCTAAGGGTAGAAGAATCAAAATAGCTTTCCAATGGATTGATATTTGGGTCTTTGGTCAGCAACCTGTAATAATAAAGTGTTGTAACTAATTGGGAGACTACTGTAGCCCAAGCGACCCCCATTACTCCGAGATCAAATCCGAAAATAAGAATAGGATCTAAAATTATATTGATAATGATTCCAATGCTATTTGCTTTTAAGGAAAGTTTACTTTTTCCATAAGAGTTAAACATCACAGTGAAGAAATAATTTTGAAAACTGAATAAGAATCCGATGCTGACCAGAGCCAAATAGTTTTCGGCCATCATGCTAACTAAATCACTGTTTAAATCAAAAAAAGCAATCAGTGGACTTCTAAAAAGAATGGTTGAAGCCGCAATAATTATAATCAAACTGAAAACTCCAGCAAGACCTGTTCTCACTATTTTTTTTGCTTGTTTATAATCCTTGGCTCCAATTGATTGAGCGAGTTTTACTCCCGCTCCAACCGAAATTAAATTGGTCAAGGACCAGGCTAGATTCATATAAAAACCCGCGGTACCAACTGCAGCGACTTCATCACTACCAAGGCTTCCTACCCAAAAAATATCTGCGGTATTGTAAGCCAATTGCAAAAATGAGGCACCCATTATGGGTAAGGCTAGACTCAAAATTTGTAGAATAGCCTCCTTAAAACTCATGTCGTTTCTCGGAGCGAGTTCACTGTTAAAGATTTTTGAAATTTTACTCATTACGCAAAGCCTCAAGACGACTGACGTATTTTCCTATGACGTCAAATTCTAAATTAACGAGGCTTCCTTTTTCAAAATTGTGAAAGGTAGTGTGCTCAAAGGTGTATGGAATGATGGCCACCGAAAATGAATCCCGTTGACTATCAACCACTGTGAGACTAACCCCATTTACAGTAATTGAGCCTTTTTCTATAGTTAAGTTATTTAAACTTGGGTCGTATTGGAACCTAAACCTCCAGCTACCATCTTCCTGTTGCACAGAAACACACTGAGCAGTTTGATCAACGTGTCCTTGTACGATGTGACCGTCTAATCGCGCCCCTAATTTCATACCTCTTTCTAAATTAATTTCTTGACCAATAAAGAGCTCGTTGAGGTTGGTTTTGTCCATAGTTTCTTTGATGGCAGTTACGGTATAATACTCCCCGTCAATAGATACCACTGTTAAGCAGACCCCATTATGGGCAACACTTTGATCAATTTGCAGTTCTGAGGTGAAACTTGACTGCATTGTAATGTGCAAGTTATCTCCTTCTTTTTCAAGCTGAACTACTCTACCTAGGGTTTCAATGATGCCTGTGAACATATTTGTAATTTATATTGATTACTTTTGGTTTACAAAAATACGCAATTAATGACGGCAAATGAAAAAATAAAGGTTGGGATCTCAGTTGGAGATTTAAATGGAATCGGAATGGAAGTAATTCTTAAAACATTCCAAGATAAGCGCATGATGGATTTTTGTGTTCCTGTCATATACGCCTCTTCCAAAGTGATTTCTTATCATAAAAAAGCCTTGAATTTAAATATTCCAATTTTCGTTGCTAAGAATGAATCAGAGCTTAATCCAGATAAAATTAATTGTATTCAAGTTTGGCAAGAAGATGTAGCTATGGAATTGGGTAAACCTTCAAAGGAAATAGGGGAATTTGCGTTTAAATCTCTCGATGCCGCAACTCAAGCTGTCAAGCAAGGTAAGGTTGACTTTTTATTAACTGCACCGATTAATAAGGACAATATTTTTAATGATGATTTTCAATTCCCAGGACACACAGAATACTTAGGAGAGCAATTTGAAGGAGAGCCTTTAATGCTGCTTACTAATGGTTCCTTGAGGTTAGGCTTGATTACGGGGCATATTCCAATTTCAAAGGTAAGTGAAACTATTGATGAGGAGTTGATCAAAAAGAAGGTTGAAATAATGAATATGAGCCTAAAACAAGATTTTGGAATTGATCGTCCAAAAATTGCAGTTCTTGGAATTAATCCTCATTGCGGAGATAAGGGAGTAATCGGAAGTGAAGATGAAGATTTGGTAAGGCCTACAATTAATAAAATTAAAGAGGAAACGAAAACTCTGGTATTTGGTCCTTATGCTGCAGATGGATTTTTTGGCTCAAGGGCTTATGAGGAGTTTGATGGGGTACTTGCGATGTATCACGACCAAGGTTTGGCGCCATTCAAAACCATAGCCTTTGGGAATGGGGTGAACTTTACGGCGGGGTTAAAATTTATCAGAACCTCCCCTGATCATGGAACGGGTTATGCCATCGCAGGGTTGAATCAAGCAAATCCAGACTCTTTTAAAGAGGCTTTGTACACCGGATTGGAACTTGTTAAGTTGAGAAAGAATTATCAAGACTTGACACGTAACGTGCTGAAAACACGAGGCTAGTGAAAATTTAACTTTATTGTTGAATTTATCATTTATTATTTTATATCTTTGCACGCTCAAATTGATGTTGAAGATGAAAGACTTAAGAGAATTTGTAATTCCTTTTGTTGGCCTTAAGGACGGCAAACATGAATTTGATTATCGAATCGATAATACGTTCTTTGAATGGTTCAACTATGATGAATTTCATAGCGCTAATTTAGAGGTGAAGTTGGATTTTGTTAAAAAACCAACCTTCTTTGAATTAGAGTTTCATGTTAAGGGGACAGTTAATGTAGATTGTGACCGCAGTGGAGACGCTTTTGATATGCCTATCGAAGGATCTTATCCTCTAATTGTTAAATTTGGGGAAGAATTTGAAGAGGTTGATGAAGAGCTTCTTGTAATTCCGCACTCGGCCTATCAATTGGATGTTTCTCAATACATATATGAATTCTGTCTGCTAAGCGTTCCTCTAAAAAGAGTGAATCCCGAAGCAAAAGAGTTGGATGATGTTAAAGAAGAGGAATTAGAGGAAAAAAAGGGCATTGACCCTAGATGGAATAAATTGAACGAATTAATAACAGGTAAAAAAGCATAAAATGGCACATCCTAAGAGAAAGATATCAAAAACAAGGAGAGATAAGAGGAGAACTCACTATAAAGCTGTGATGCCTCAAATCGCCGTTGATCCAACTACAGGAGAAGCTCATTTATATCACAGAGCTCACTGGCACGAAGGTAAATTGTATTACAGAGGACAAGTTGTAATGGAATCTGCTGAGGCAGAAGCATAAATACACCTTAGTTAAGTGTAATTTAGTGATATAGAGCTAGAAAAAATAAACCCTCATGTTTTATGAGGGTTTTTTTTTGCATTATCTTAGTAGTTAAATTCAAATTTTTCTTGAAGATATTTGAAATTTATTTAGTTACTTTGGCGCATTATTTTTTTAACTGACCCTATACAGATAGAAAAACTAAAATTATGACGAAGATTAGTGCTGCAATTACAGCTGTTGGAAAATACCTTCCAGACCATATCTTGACCAACGAGATGTTGTCGGAGATGGTAGAAACCAACGACGAATGGATTACGACGAGAACTGGTATTAAGGAACGTCGTATTTTAAAAGAAGAAGGAGCAGGTACTTCCTATATGGCGATTAGAGCTGCGCAAAACTTGATTGAAAAGCGTGGAATTGATCCTGCGGAGATTGATCTAGTCATCATGGCTACTGCAACACCTGATATGATGGTGGCTTCTACAGGGACTTATGTGGCTACTGAAATTGGAGCTGTAAATGCTTTTGCCTATGACTTGCAAGCAGCGTGTTCAAGCTTCTTATACGGAATGTCAACTGCGGCAGCTTATATTGAGGCAGGACGCTATAAAAAGGTATTATTAATTGGGGCGGACAAAATGTCTTCAATTATTGATTATACAGATCGAACAACTTGTATTATCTTTGGTGATGGTGCAGGTGCAGTTTTGTTTGAACCGAATGACGAAGGTTTTGGTTTACAAGATGAATATTTAAGAGGGGATGCGGTTGGACGTGAATTCTTAAATATGCAAGCTGGAGGTTCGATATTACCTGCTACAGAAGAAACAGTAGCTAAAGGTTTACACCACGTATATCAAGATGGTAAAAATGTATTTAAATATGCAGTAACCAATATGGCAGACGTAAGTGCTTTGATGCTTGAGAGAAATGGACTGACTAAAGACGATGTAAATTGGTTGGCTCCTCATCAAGCAAATAAGAGAATTATTGAGGCAACTGCAAACCGGGTTGGTTTGGAAAGTGATAAAGTAATGATGAATATTCAAAATTATGGGAATACTACATCAGCTACTTTACCGTTGTTGTTGGCCGACTATGAAGAGAATTTGAAAAAAGGAGACAATATCATATTCGCTGCCTTTGGTGGTGGATTTACATGGGGTTCCATTTATTTAAAATGGGCCTATAACGCATAATCTAACGTAAAACTTAAAACAATGGATTTAAAAGAGATTCAAAGCCTAATCAAATTTGTTGCCAGATCTGGTGCAAATGAAGTAAAATTAGAAATGGAGGATGTAAAAATCACCATTAGAACAGGTGGAGAAAAAACAGAGACTACAATTGTTCAGTCTCCAGGAATGGCTATGGGACAGATGCCTATTATGCCAGCAGCACCTGTTGCTCCAGTTGAATCAGCTCCAGCAGCTCCGGCAGCACCAGCTGAGAAAGAAGAAGAAAATTCAAATTATATTGAGATAAAATCACCAATTATTGGAACTTTTTATCGCAAGCCTTCTCCTGACAAACCTATGTTTGTTGAAGTAGGGGATACTGTTTCTCCTGATTCAGTGGTTTGTGTAATCGAGGCCATGAAGCTGTTCAATGAAATTGAATCAGAAGTGAGTGGAAAGATTGTAAAAGTATTGGTAGAGGACAGTACTCCAGTAGAATTTGGGCAACCATTATTTTTGGTAGATCCATCTTAGTACTAACGATTTAATTTTTCGGTTATGTTTAAAAAGATTTTAATCGCCAACAGGGGGGAGATAGCATTGCGTGTTATTCGAACTTGTCGCGAAATGGGAATCAAGACTGTTGCAGTTTATTCAACAGCAGATGAGGAAAGTTTACATGTGAAATTTGCTGACGAGGCTGTATGTATAGGTCCTGCACCTTCTTCTGAATCTTATTTAAAAATGTCAAATATCATCGCAGCAGCGGAAATTACAAATGCGGATGCCATTCACCCAGGATATGGGTTTTTGTCTGAAAATGCTAAATTTTCTGCTTTATGTGATGAACACGAAATAAAGTTCATTGGAGCTTCTGCTGATATGATCGACCGTATGGGAGACAAAGCTTCTGCAAAAGCAACCATGAAAGCTGCAGGTGTTCCTACAATTCCAGGATCAGAGGGATTACTCGATTCATTCGAACAAACTGAAGAGCTTGCCGCTGAAATGGGTTATCCTGTAATGCTAAAAGCAACTGCCGGTGGTGGTGGTAAAGGTATGCGTGCGGTTTGGGAACCTGAAAACCTAAGAGACGCATGGGATTCTGCAAGACAAGAATCTAAAGCTGCATTTGGGAATGATGGAATGTACATGGAAAAACTTATCGAAGAGCCACGCCATATTGAGATTCAGGTGGTTGGTGATTCTTTTGGAAAAGCATGTCATTTATCTGAAAGAGATTGTTCAGTTCAAAGAAGACACCAGAAATTAACAGAGGAAACCCCTTCTCCATTCATGACAGATGAATTACGAGAGCGCATGGGAGAAGCTGCTGTTAAAGCTGCTGAATTCATCAAGTATGAAGGAGCAGGGACGGTTGAATTTTTAGTGGACAAGCACCGTAACTTTTACTTTATGGAGATGAATACACGTATTCAAGTAGAGCATCCAATTACGGAACAAGTAATTGACTTTGACTTGATCCGTGAGCAAATCTCTGTTGCAGCGGGAATTCCTATTACAGGTAAAAATTATTTCCCTAATCTTCATTCAATCGAATGTAGAATTAATGCGGAAGATCCGTACAATGACTTTAGACCAGCTCCAGGGAAGATTACAAACTTCCACGCTCCAGGAGGACATGGAGTGCGTCTAGATACACACGTTTATGCTGGATATATGATTCCGCCAAATTACGATTCTATGGTAGCTAAGTTGATTACTACTGCGCAGACTCGTGAAGAGGCAATAGCAAAAATGAAAAGAGCTTTAGACGAGTTCGTAATTGAAGGTGTGAAGACTACTATTCCTTTCCACAGACAATTGATGGACCATCCAGATTATGTAGCTGGAAACTATACAACAAAATTCATGGAAGATTTTTCTATGGAAGAATAGCAAACTAAAAGCGACTCATTTTTTTGAGTCGCTTTTTTTATGTTTCTTTAACCTATGAGCCAAGGAGACCTTAAACTTGATGGAATTGATAAAAGTATTTTGAATGCTTTGATGAAGGATGCTAGAATTTCTTTAACTGCAATTGGCAGGGAGGTTGGAATAAGTAGCGCTGCTATACATCAACGGCTCAAGAAACTGGAGCAATCGGGATTGATATCAGGAACAAAACTCATGATCAATCCAAAAATCATAGGATACAAAACCGAGGCATTTGTTGGGGTCTTTTTAGATTCTTCCTCTAAATACAATGACGCTATTAACCGCTTACGTGAAATTCCGGAAGTAACCGAAAGTCATTATACTACTGGTAATTATGCCATCTTACTCAAAATTTTGTGTCGTGACAATGAGCATTTGATGCAAGTTCTCAATCATCAAATTCAAAAAATTAAAGGAGTTTCTAGAACCGAGACATTCATTTCCTTAGAACAACAGATTTCTCGTCAAATTAAGTTGTAAATTAGCGATATGCGAATTTTGATTGTATACACTGGTGGTACAATTGGTATGATCAAGGATTATCATACCGGTGCCTTACGCGCTTTTGATTTTTCAAAAATTTCTGAACGAATCCCTGAATTGAATCAATTGGGTTGTGATATAGACACCTATTCTTTTGAGGAAGTCATTGATTCTTCGGATGTGAATTTAGAGGACTTGATTGCTGTGGGAGAGCAGATTTACAATAATTATGATCATTATGATGGCTTTGTTGTTTTAACAGGCTCGGATACGATGTCCTATATTTCTTCATGCATTAGTTTCATGCTTGAGAACCTTCAAAAACCAGTGGTGTTTACCGGGTCTCAATTGCCGATTGGAGATTTGAGAACTGATGCAAAAGAGAATTTGATTACAGCCATTCAGGTAGCTTCTGCCTACAGAAATAATGAGCCCATCTTAAAGGAGGTTGGTTTGTATTTTGAATACAAATTATATAGAGCCAACAGAACAACAAAAA
Source organism: Flavobacteriaceae bacterium (assembly GCA_049606855.1). GTDB lineage: Bacteria > Bacteroidota > Bacteroidia > Flavobacteriales > Flavobacteriaceae > JBELHR01. The sequence continues at coordinate 50,968 of JBMYVY010000003.1, forward strand.
TAACTGCTGAGCATTTTGAAGCTTTTGATTCTCCCAATTACCCACCATTAGCAGAAAGTGGGGTACATTTATCTTTTAACGACTTATTGCTGCATCATCCATCATATCCTGAAAGAGAATTAATTCTGCGACGAAGATTAAATAATAATGTGATTATTCTAAAGTTGTTTCCAGGTTTAAAGCCAGAATATTTGAGTCATATTTTGGACCTACCGAATCTTCAAGGAGTTGTCCTAGAAACTTTTGGCGCGGGTAACGCACCAAGTGATAAGTGGTTTACATCGGCTTTAGAAGAGGCCATAAAAAGAGGTGTGAAAATTGTAAATGTTACTCAGTGTAATTCGGGAAGCGTCATTCAAGGTCATTATGAAACTAGTTTGGCTCTTAAAAATATGGGAGTCATTAATGGAAAAGATATGACTACTGAGGCAGCCCTTGCAAAATTGATGTATTTACTGGGAGCTCAAGAAGAGCTCGATGATTTTTCCAAGGTTTTTGAATCTTCTTTACGAGGAGAATTGTCGGATTTAAAGGATTAAAATCTTTGGAACGTTTTTTGCGACTTTGTTAATAAATCGAGTTAAAACCTATAATTCACTGTAAAGTTTAACTAAAATTAAGCTAGATTGATTTTTTCAATTGATTAATTTTTTGTTACTTGCCAAGCGCAAATTGAGTTTAGGAGAGGTGGCCGAGTGGTTTAAGGCGCACGCCTGGAAAGCGTGTTTACGCGTGAGTGTATCGAGGGTTCGAATCCCTTCCTCTCCGCAGAGGTTTGTGAAATAAATAAATTAACCCGTTAACTATTTTATAAATTAATTATTACAAAATGAAAAGAGTATTATCAATCCTAGCGATTACTGGTTTATTGTTTTTTGGACTTACAGGAAACATGTATGCCTTCCAAGAAGAAACTGCTGAGACGACTGATGTAGAGGTAGTTGAAGAAGTTGTTGCAGAAGATGCACAAGAAGAAGTAGTTGAAGAAGAAGTGATTGTTGTTGAAGAGGAAGTTGTTGAAGAGAAATCTTTCCACCAAATCTTAAAACAACGTTTTATTGAAGGAGGACCTTTCTTCATGGGGATCGTATTAGTTGCCTTGATTTTAGGTTTAGCGATCGCTATCGAGCGTATCATTTACTTAAACATGGCTACAACTAATACTAAGAAATTAGTTGCTTCTGTTGATGCTGCGTTAAGCGAAGGTGGTGTAGAAGCTGCTAAAGAAGTTTGTAGAAATACAAAAGGACCTGTTGCATCTATCTTTTACCAAGGTTTAGATAGAATGGATGAAGGTATCGAAAACGTTGAGAAAGCTGTAGTTGGTTACGGTGGAGTTCAAATGGGATTATTAGAGAAGAATGTATCTTGGGTATCTTTATTTATTGCTCTTGCACCAATGCTTGGGTTCATGGGTACTGTAATTGGTATGATTGGAGCCTTTGACTCGATTCAACAAGCTGGTGATATTTCTCCAACAGTAGTTGCTGGAGGTATTAAAGTAGCCTTATTGACAACTGTATTTGGTCTTGTAGTAGCAATTATTCTTCAAATTTTTTATAACTACATCATTTCTAAAATTGATGCTATCGTTAACAACATGGAGGATGCCTCTATCCAGTTAATCGATATGTTAGTGAGATATAAAAAATAATTTAAGTAAGAATAATTTTAACTAAGATGAACAAGAATAATTTATCAAAAATACTTACTGCCGTAAGCGCTGTGATCGGTCTTATAGGTGTTTATTTCCTAGTGAGAATTATCTCTGTAGGGGATGAAACCCTTGAAATCGATGCAGATGCACAAGCGTCAGTTATTGATCCGCTAATTTCGTTCTCATTATTTTTATTATATGCAACGATTTTAATCACTGTTGTATATTCTATATGGAACTTAATCAAGAGTCCGGAGCAATTAAAGAAATCACTTATTAGTTTAGGTGTACTAGTTGTAATGTTAGTAGTTGTTTATGCAACAGCTCCTGATAATACTGTGCTAGATGTGAATAACCAAGTAATTCCAATCGAAGCTGCTGATGGAAGTATTTTAACTGGAGACGCTGCTGTTTCCGCTTCTAAGTGGGTGAGTACTGGAATTAACTATGCCGGAGTTTTAGGTATAGTAGGTTTAGTATTCTTTATGATTGATTTTATTAAAGGATTATTTAAATAAGATATTATGGCAAGAAGAGATGGAGGAGAAATTAATGCAGGTTCGATGGCGGATATCGCCTTCTTATTACTTGTATTTTTCTTAGTAACTACAACAATGGATGTAGATGCGGGGATTTCTCGTAAACTATCTGAAAAGCCGCCGAAGGATTTCGTTCCACCTATTCTGAAGGAAAAGAACGTATTCGAAGTTAACATTAACCGTAATAACGATTTGTTAGTGGAGGATGAGTTCATGACCGTTGATGATATTCGCCAAGCAGCGATTGATTTCATCGACAATGGAGGAGGAGTTGGGAAACCTGGTCCAGATGGAGAAGCAGGAGAACCTTGTGATTACTGTAACGGTAAAAAGGATGCTTCATCATCAGATCACCCGAATAAGGCAATTATTTCAGTTCAATCTGATAGAGGTACTTCTTACGGGATGTACATGACAGTTCAGAATGAATTGCTTGCGGCTTATACAGAATTAAGAGACCGTTATGCGCTCGATAAATTTGGAATGTCTTTTCAAGAGATGGAAAAAATTTACAAAGGAGATCGCAAGAACGAAGAATTAAAGAAGAAAATTGATGAAGTAAAAGAGGCTTATCCTCAGATTATTTCGGATGCTGAACCTCAAAACTAATAGATATGGCAAAGTTTGGAAAAAAGAAAAAAGGAATGCCGGCGATGAATACATCGGCCTTACCTGATATCGTATTCATGCTTTTGTTCTTTTTCATGGTAACAACTACGATGAGAGAGACGGATCTATTAATCCAATCTCAGCAACTTCCTAACGCTTCTGAAACGAAGAAGTTAGAGCACAAATCTTTGGTATCTACTATTTATGTAGGTAAGGCTAAGGATGAGGCGAAGTATGGGACTGGAGATCAAATTCAGTTAAATGATAAGTTGGCTCAGGTTACTGAGGTGGCAAATTTCATTTACTCTGAGCGTTCAACTCGTAAAGAAGAAGAAATCCCTGCGATGACGACTTCTATTAAAGCAGACGTTGGATGTAATGTAGGTACAATAATTGATATTCGTTCAGAATTGAGAGATGTACGTGCATTGAAGATTTCTTACTCTGCAAGAGGTGGAGATCCAGCAATGAATCTTAAAAAGAATTAATTAATTCTACAGATATAAAAAGGCAACCAATTGGTTGCCTTTTTTTTTATCTTTGATTTATGTTGAACCGTTTCCTATTCATTGGATTTTTGTCATTTTGGTTTTCTGCGTCCTCGCAGGTAGTCCAAGATACCTTAGGATTCCAACTTCCTGTAGTTAAGAATGGGGATTATTATCGGGAAGATCAACTTTACTTTAATATTTCAAGTATTCGTTTAACGAGCGCTGAAGGTGGATTGGGGCAGGATGGTTTTTCCTATGCCTTTGCTTTAGGATTTTATCGAGACATTCCTTTGAATGAAAGAGGGAGTATTGCACTAGCCGCTGGTATTGGTTACGATTATTCCAGGTATCAGCTGAAATACCTTCTCGATCCTGTTGGACTTGAAGAGTTCTCCAAGGTTGAATCTGCTACTAGTCAACTTCATAGTCTTCAAATCCCTGTTGAAATCCGTTTTAGGACCTCTACAGCAACGAAATACAGTTTCTGGAGGATGTATGCTGGATTTACTTTTGATTACCGTATTCAGGACCGGTTGAAGTTTAAGACTGCTACGGACACCTATATTTACAGGAATACCAACGTATTTCAACGATGGGGATATGGACCGCATGCAAATGTTGGTTATGGAATATGGAACTTTTACATTTACTACAATATCAATAATATTTTCTCGGATGATTTAAATGAGCAGAACGTTTATTTTGAGTCTCAAGAATTGAAGTTAGGATTTCAAATATTTATTTTTTAAATCCATAACAGCTGAGGAAGTAATCCCAAAGCTAAACCTAACAATACTTCAATTGCTGAATGCGCCTTTAAACTTAATCGCGCACTAGCTACCAAGCCAAGTAATAATGTAATTAGCATGATAGGTAATAACATCGCTAAATGGTAGGAAATGCTCAATTTTATCACAAAGCCCAGTAAGGCCGCAAATGCCATCATATGTATACTCAATTTATAGCCGCGCAATTGTATGAAAAATAGAATGGCAATAGATAATCCACTACTTAAATAGAGTTCACTTAAATCTAAATTATTGAATTTAATGGTAAATATATAGTAGAATATAAAGCTAATGACAAGCATTAATAATACGGGATAACTGCGCTGTTGAACTTTTTCTACTTGTAAAGAATCGATAAGTCCTAATTGCTTGAATAGCACCATAGAGAGTATGGGAATAATATAGGTGCCCAAAAAGACGATCAGGATGACTAAGCTTTTTAGATCCGTATTATATGGACCTGGAAGTAGTATAAAATACAACAGCAATGCCATGGTTGGAACTACTGCCGGATGAAATGTATAAGAAATGATTTTTGCCGTATTCATAATCAGATTTCTTTACGTAGTCGTGCTACGGGTAAATCTAATTGTTCGCGATACTTTGCTACGGTTCGACGAGCGATTGGGTAGCCTTTTTCTTTTAAAAGACTTGCCAATTTATCATCCGTCAATGGTTTTCTCTTATCTTCTTCTCCAATAACTTTTTGTAAAATAGATTTGATTTCTCGAGTAGAGACGTCTTCTCCATCAGAATTTTTCATGGATTCTGAGAAGAATTCTTTGATCAGTTTTGTGCCATAAGGGGTTGCCACGTATTTGCTGTTTGCCACTCTTGAAACGGTTGATACATCCATGTTAATTCTATCGGCAATATCCTTCAGAATCATCGGCTTGATTTTTTGTTCATCACCGGTCATAAAGTATTCTCTTTGATAATCAAGAATTGCTCCCATAGTCATCATAAGAGTTTGCTGTCTTTGAACAATGGCGTCAATAAACCATTTGGCTGCATCTAATTTTTGTTTGATAAATAAGACAGCATCCTTTTGTGATTTGGATTTGGTCTTACTCTCTTGATAGCCCTTAAGCATATTGTTATACTCTCGAGAAACATGAAGTTCTGGTGCATTCCTTGCATTCAAACTTAATTCTAGTTCTCCGTCCTGAAGTCTAACAGTGAAATCTGGAACGATTTGTTGTGTAAACTTATTTCCAGATTCATAGGACCCTCCAGGTTTTGGATTGAGCTTTTCAATTTCTCTTATTGCTTGCTTGAGTTGATCTTCATCTACATGGAATTTTTGAATCAATTTTTTGTAATGCTTTTTTACAAATTGATCAAAACCTTGGTCCATTATTTCAATTGCCAAATCCACTGTTGAAGTAGGTTCTTTATCCTTTAACTGAATCAATAAACATTCTTGAAGGTTACGAGCACCAACTCCAATGGGGTCTAACTTTTGAACAATCTCAGTCAAGATGGCTTCAACTACTCGTTCTTCTGTGTAAATATTTTGTGTAAAAGCCAAATCATCAACTACATCTTCTAAATCCCTTCTCAAATACCCAGTTTCATCTAAAGAACCGACAAGAAATTCTGCAATTAATTCGTGCTCTTCAGTGAGGTTATATGTGTGTAGCTGATCGAGCAACGTTTGCTGAAAACTTTTCCCAGAAGCATAAGGTATGACCTTATCATCTTCGTCTCCGCTGTAATTATTGCTTGCAGTTCTGTAACTTGGAATCTCATCATCTGAGATGTACTGATCAATATTTACATCTTTTAAATCAACGTCATTATTATTTAGATCATCACCGTAATCCTGATCCAAATTAAACTCATCCACAACTTCTTCTTTCCCTGATTCTAAAGCAGGGTTTTCCTCTATTTCCTCTTTCAATTTTTGTTCAAAAGCCTGTGTGGGCAATTGAATCAACTTCATGAGCTGAATTTGTTGAGGAGATAGCTTTTGTAAAAGCTTATGTTGTAGATTTTGTTTTAACATTGACCTATTTAAAAAAAGCCATGTTTGATAATCATGGCTTTTTTATAAAGATATTAAAATTCTGCGTTTTGTGGGGTTCTCGGGAATGGAATTACATCTCGAATATTCCCCATTCCTGTTACAAATTGAACCAACCTTTCGAAACCGAGCCCGAATCCACTGTGAACTGCTGTTCCAAACTTTCGGGTATCTAAATACCACCACAATTCTTTTTCGTCAATTCCTAAAGCTTCAATCTTTTCTTGTAAAACTTCTAAGCGCTCTTCTCTTTGAGACCCTCCAACAATTTCACCGATACCAGGAAAGAGAACGTCCATTGCTCTTACGGTTTTGCCATCTTCATTAAGTCTCATGTAAAAGGCCTTAATATCCGCAGGATAATCAAATAGAATCACCGGACATTTAAAGTGTTTCTCTACCAAAAAGCGTTCGTGCTCTGATTGAAGATCTGCACCCCATTCCTCAATTGGAAATTGGAATTTTTTCTTTTTATTCGGTTTAGAATTTTTCAAAATTTGAATCGCTTCCGTATAACTCACTCTTTTAAAGTTGTTGTCCAGTACAAAATTTAATTTTTCAATAAGGGCCATTTCCGAGCGTTGAGCTTGAGGCTTAGACTTTTCCTCATCAAGCAATCTCTTTTCTAAAAAGGCTAGGTCATCTGCACACTGCTCTAAAACATATGAAATCGTAGACTTGATGAAATCTTCAGAAAGATCCATGTTAGCATCTAAATCGTTGAAAGCAACTTCAGGTTCTATCATCCAAAACTCCGCTAGATGTCTTGTTGTATTTGAATTCTCTGCTCTGAAAGTAGGTCCGAAGGTATACACCTTACCTAATCCCATTGCATATGTTTCTGCTTCTAATTGTCCTGAAACCGTCAAATTAGTTTCTTTTCCAAAGAAATCTTCTTTATAGTTGATATTCCCTTGCTCATCAGTTGGCGCATCATTTAACTTTAACGTACTTACTTGAAACATTTCACCAGCTCCTTCGGCATCTGACCCAGTGATAATAGGGGTGTTGACATAATTAAAACCGTTTTCTTGGAAGTATTTATGTACGGCAAAAGAAAGTTTAGAACGCACTCTCATAACTGCAGAAAAAGTTGATGTCCTAACACGTAAATGTGCGTTCTCTCGCAAGAATTCAAGGGAATGCTTTTTTGGTTGAATAGGATATTCATCAGGATTTGAAGTTCCAAGTACCTCTAATTTACTTACTTGGACTTCTACCGATTGTCCCTTTCCTTGACTCGCAACAAGTTCTCCTTCTATAGACAGAGCTGCCCCAGTTGTAATTTGCTTTAATATATCTTCGCTAGTATTTTCGAAGTCAATAACACATTGGATATTATTAATAGTTGACCCATCATTTAAGGCAATAAATCGATTTGATCTAAATGTTCTTACCCAACCTTTAAGGCTAACTTCCTGTAATAAATCTTCTGAATTTAGTAAGTCTTTTACGCTACTAGTTTGCATGTTCTTAAAATTTGAACACAAAGATACTTATTCGCTTAAAAAATAGGGCAAAAATTGAGCAAAATTCTAGTCTTCTTCTGAGGGAAGAATATCTATACTCAATTTTTTAAAGACTTTTTTGTTTGATAATTTTTTCTCAAAGGAAAGTAACAAAGAAGGCAGTAAAAGTAGGTTAGAAGTCATCGCAAACAACAGCGTGATGGACACCAAACCACCTAAGGCTTTGGTCCCACCGAAATCAGAAACGGTAAATACCAAAAACCCGAAGAATAAAACTATGGAAGTATAAAACATACTTACACCAGTTTCTCTCAAGGCTGCATAAACGGATTTTCTAATTTTCCAGTTGTTCGCCATAAGTTCTTGGCGATATTTTGCCAAAAAGTGAATCGTATCATCTACTGAAATCCCAAAGGCAATCGAAAACACTAAAATTGTCGATGGTTTGATCGGAATTCCTAAATATCCCATTAAACCGGCAGTAGTCAACAAAGGCAATAAATTTGGAATAATAGATACGATAATCATTTGGAAAGATCGGAACATATAGCCCATAAATAAGGCAATTAATATGATGGCCAATGAAAGTGAGATCACTAAATTTTTAATTAGATAATGAGTACCTTCTAGAAAAACTAATGCTTTTCCTGTAACTGAAGTGTCGTAACGGCTCTCAGGAAATTCCTTTGCGACAATTTCGTTTATTCGCTCTTGAATCTCTTGCATTTGATCAGTACCTACATCCTTCATATAAGTGGTCACGCGAGCGTAACGGCCCGATTTATCTACAAAATTCTCTAGTAAATCACTGTTGTTTCCTTCCATATTTTGCAGATACGACAAAATAAAGGTGCGTTCTTGATTGGTAGGTAATTGATAGTATTTCGGGTTGCCATTGTAAAAGGCCTGTTTTGCGTATTTCACCACATTGTTAATACTCATGGGCTTGGAAAGTCCTGGAATCATGGCAATTTCTTCATTCATACGCTCAATTCTTTTAAGCGTTGAAAGTTTCAAAACCCCTTTGTCTTTTTTCGTGTCAATAAGAATTTCAAGCGGCATGATACCTCCAAACTCCTCTTGGAAAAATTCAATATCATGAAAGAACTCGGCTTCCTTAGGCATATCGTCGATTAAACTACCAGATACTTTGATTTGGTATACACCGATGATTCCCAAAATGATTATGATCACTGAGGTGATGTAGATTTCTATTCGTTTTTCTTTCACCATTTTCTCCATCCAAACAACTACAGAATTCATCCATCTTCTTTCGAGATGATCCAGGTGCTTGTCCTTTGGCAGCGGCATGAAACTATACATAACTGGTATAATCAAAAGCGCTAAAAAGAAAATAGCCATGATACTTATTGAAGCAATAATACCAAACTCCACAAGAAGTTGAGAATTGGTAAAAATAAAAGTAGCGAAACCTGAAGCTGTGGTCAGGTTTGTCATCAAAGTGGCATTTCCAATTTTAGTTATTACACGTTGTAATGACCTGGCCTGATTTCCGTGTTTTTTAATTTCTTGTTGATATTTATTAATCAGAAAAATCGCATTTGGAACTCCAATTACGATAATCAGTGGAGGGATTAAACCAGTAAGAACGGTAATTTCATAATCGAATAAACCAATGAATCCACAAGACCAAATTACCCCAATACTTACTACAAGAAGTGTAATAAAAGTGGCCCTCCAGGATTTAAAAAACAAAAAGAAAATAAGGGAGGTAACCAGAAGCGCCAAACCGACAAAAACTCCAATTTCATCTACAATATTTTGAGAATTCATCGAGCGGATATAAGGCATACCAGAAATATGAACATCCAGGTTCTCAGCCCTTTCAAAATCAGCAATTAACGGGTTTAGTTTATCGAATATAAAGGCTTTTCTCAATTTAGAATTAACAATATCCTTTTTGATATAAATTGCCGTTTGAATGGTGTGACCTGTGCTACTGTATAACAAGTTGTCGTAAAAAGGCAACTTATTAAATAATTCATCTTTGAGGCGATTGATTTCTTCCTGACTAAAGTTCTCACTCTTTGGAATTAATGGTTCTAATTCAAAGGCTTGTTTGTCCTGGTTTTTGACCAAAACCTTTAAGTCACTAATTGAAATAGTAGCTTGAACTTCCGGAAAAGCATTCAGGGTTTCTGAGAGTTCATTCCATGCCTTGAATTTTTCCGGAGTAAATAAGGTAGTGTCCTTTACTCCAAGTAGGACCAAGTTGCCTTCTTCACCAAAAATTTCAAGAAAATGATTGTAATTGATGTTGGCTGGACTATCTTCAGGAAGCATATTGGCCTCGGTATATGACAGCCTCATATTGGTAGCAAATGAACCTAGATAAACCGTAATTGCTGCTATTAAAACTAACACCGCATAACGGTTTCTCAAAATGATACTTGCTGATTTATTCCAAAACCCCATCTAAATTTTTTTTGCAAATGTAGTGAATTCCACTGGCCTAACATAAAAAAAGCACATCTCGAAGATGTGCTAATTTTAACTTTGTCGGTAATTATACCGTCATAATTTCTTTGTCTTTCTTTGAATATGCTGAATCTACTTTAGCAATATATTCATTGGTAAGGTCTTGTACGTTTCCTTCCCCAATTTTCAACATATCTTCAGATAAATCCAATTTCTTCAGTTCGCCGTTTGCCTCCTTTCGGATATTTCGGATAGAAACTTTTGCATTTTCACTTTCAGATTTTGCTTGTTTTGATAAATCACGACGTCTTTCCTCTGTTAATGGAGGAACGTTGATGATAATGCTTTCTCCGTTGTTCATTGGATTTAAACCGAGGTTGGCATACATGATTCCTTTTTCAATTTCGGTAATCATCTGTTTTTCCCATGGTTGAACACTTATGGTTCTTGCATCTGGAGTATTTACGTTCGCTACTTGACTCAATGGAGTAGAGGAACCATAATAATCTACCATAACACTTGATAACATCGCAGGAGATGCTTTTCCTGCACGAATGGCTACAAATTCTTTTTTCAAATGATCAATTGCACGATCCATTTGGTCTTTTGCATCATCTAAGATGAGATCCATTTCTTCGTTCATATCTGTAATTTTAATTTTCTACAACAGTTCCAATAGGTTCACCTGATATTAATTTTGCCAAGTTTCCTGGAGTATTCATATCAAAAACCACTATTGGTAATTTATTTTCTTCACTTAAGGTGAATGCAGTCATATCCATTACCTTTAAGCCTTTTTCCATAACGTCTTTAAAAGTAATGTTTTCAAAACGAATGGCATCTTTGTCTTTTTCAGGATCAGAAGAATAAATACCGTCCACGCGTGTTCCTTTTAAGATGGCATCAGCAGATATTTCAATGGCTCTAAGTACAGCTGCAGTGTCAGTTGTAAAATAAGGATTTCCGGTACCGGCTCCAAAAATCACTACACGACCTTTTTCCAAATGTCTAACCGCTTTCCTTTTGATAAAAGGCTCTGCTACTTGTTCCATTTTAATGGCAGTTTGAAGCCTTGTCATAATACCAGCATCTTCAAGTGCACTCTGTAAGGCCAGCCCATTAATGCAAGTTGCAAGCATTCCCATATAGTCTCCTTGAACACGGTCCATTCCATTACTTGCTCCTGCAACACCTCTAAAGATATTTCCTCCTCCTATAACGATAGCTACTTCAATGCCTTGATCGACAACGGTCTTAATATCTTGAGCATATTCAGCTAATCGTTGTGGGTCAATTCCATAATTTCTTTCGCCCATTAAGGCTTCTCCACTAAGTTTTAAAAGTATTCTTTTGTATTGCATCTTGTAAATAAAGTTTGGCAAATATAAGTATTTTCCCAATAGTTTTTTAAGTTTATTACATCAACTAACTAAAGCAATATGACCAAACTTACCACGCGTTTAATTTCTCTTGATGTTTTGAGAGGGTTGACAATCTGCTTCATGATTATCGTAAATAACCCAGGATCTTGGGCCCATATATATCCACCATTACGCCATGCGGCATGGGATGGTTATACCCCAACGGATTTAGTATTTCCTTTCTTCATGTTCATTGTTGGATCTGCGCTTGGAATTGGCTTAAAAAAATTTAAAGCACTTAGCAGAAAACAAGCCTGGATGAAAGTTCTTCGCCGCAGTATTATAATTTTTGGCCTTGGCTTTTTGCTCAATGCCTTCCCTTATTTTAAAATGGATACGGTACGAATTATGGGGGTATTGCAACGAATTGCCTTATCCTACTTATTAGCAAGTGTTATTTTGATTTACCTCAATCCAAAATATCTTATTCCGGCCATATTATTTGTCCTATTCAGTTATTGGGGAATTTTGTATTTATCTCCAGGAGTTTTTCCAATGAGTCTTGAAGAAAACTTGGTCCGTATTTTAGATTTAAAACTTCTTGGGGAACAGCATTTATATGGTGGGTTTGGAATTCCTTTTGACCCCGAAGGATTACTTTCCTCTTGGCCCGGAGTCGCTTCTATTTTCTTGGGAGTTTATATTAGTTTAGGAGTTAAATCTAAAGAGCATATTAAGACTAAACTATACTACCTCCTTATAAGTGGTGGCCTATTAATGGTTCTCGCTTATTTGTGGAATCTAGTCTTACCTTTTAACAAGCCGCTTTGGTCCAGCTCTTACGTGCTAGTGACAACAGCTTGGGCTTCACTTGTCTGGGCGCTTTTGATTTTTTTAATTGATTATAAAGGATGGAAGTCATGGGCAAAACCTTTTGTGCATTATGGGCGGAATCCTCTGTTCCTATATGTGTTATCGGGTTTTTATGTGGAAACCATAATAATGCTAGTCAGAGTTAAGAATCACAACAACGAGTTGGTTAGCTTCTATAATTATATGTACACAGATTGGTTCGTTCCTGTTTTAGGGCATTTGAATGGAAGTTTTGCCTTTGCATTATTTCAAGCCTTTTTATTTTGGCTCATTGCTTATTTCTTATTTAAACGAAATATAATTATTAAAGTATAAAAAAAGCCTTCCCATTGGGAAGGCTTTTCAGTTTTATAGTGGGGATAAAAAATTATCCTAAAGCTACTCTTGAAAAAGCAACAACTTCAACATCACCAATAGTTTTTACATATTGAGCAACTGTTTGTTTGTTGTCTTTAATGAACATTTGATTCACTAAAGTATTGTCTTTCATGAAACGCTTAATTTTTCCTTTTGCAATGTTATCTAACATAGCCTCAGGCTTCCCTTCAGCACGTAATTGCTCTTTTGCAATTTCGATTTCTTTTTCAATAATAACTGCATCAACACCTTCCTCGTTAAGAGCGACAGGGTTCATTGCAGCAGCTTGCATTGCTACATCTTTAGCTACAACATCAGCTCCTGCTACATTTGCAGAAAGACCAACTAAAGTAGCAATTTTGTTACCAGCGTGGATGTAAGATCCTACAAATGGAGCCTCAATTCTTGAGAAAGCACCAATTTCTAACTTCTCACCAATTACTCCAGTTTGCTCGATTAATTTTTCAGCAACCGTCATACCTTCGTATGTAGCAGCTAAGAAATCTTCTTTTGAAGCATGGTTCAATGCTTCGTTTGCTAGGCTTTTTGCTAAAGCTACGAAGTTATCATTTTTACCAACGAAGTCAGTTTCACAACCTAAAACGATAGAAACACCTACAGTGTTATCTCCGTTTACAACAGCGATAGCAGCACCTTCAGTAGATTCTCTATCGGCTCTTTTTGCAGCTACTTTTTGACCTTTTTTTCTAAGAACTTCAATTGCAGTATCAAAGTCTCCATCAGCTTCAACTAAAGCTTTCTTGCAGTCCATCATACCAGCTCCAGTAACTTCACGTAATTTTTTTACGTCAGCGGCGGTAATTTTTGCCATGTTGTTTAGATTTAAAATATGCTACCGAGGAAACTCGGTAGCATGATTATTAGTGTTTAATTATTTTTTTTCTTCTGTAGCTGCTTCAGTTACTGCTTTTTCTTTAGAGGCCTTTCGGTCTGCTAATCCTTCAGCAACAGCATCAGTTAAGAAAGAAATTACCTTATCGATAGATTTAGATGCATCATCATTTGATGGAACAACGAAATCAATACCTCTAGGGTCAGAGTTTGTATCTACCATTGCAAATACTGGGATGTTTAATTTTTGAGCTTCTGCTACAGCAATGTGCTCCTTTTTAACATCTACAACAAACAAAGCACCTGGTAAACGAGTCATATCAGAGATAGAACCTAAATTCTTTTCTAATTTTTCTCTTTGACGGTTGATTTGCAACTGCTCTCTTTTTGAAAGTGCAGCAAAAGATCCATCTTGCTTCATACGATCGATTTGTGCCATTTTCTTAACAGCTTTACGAATCGTAACGAAGTTTGTTAACATACCACCTGGCCATCTTTCAGTAATATATGGCATATTTACTGCTCCTGCTTTTTCAGCAACGATGTCCTTAGCTTGTTTTTTAGTTGCAACGAAAAGAATTTTTCTACCTGAAGCAGCAATTTTGTTCATTGCTTCAGCAGCTTCTTCCATTTTTGCTGCAGTTTTGTATAGATCGATAATGTGAACTCCATTACGCTCAGTATAAATATACGGAGCCATATTTGGGTTCCATTTTCTTGTTAGGTGTCCAAAGTGTACACCAGCATCCAATAACTCTTGAATTTCTAATTTTGCCATTTTTGTTTTGTTTACGTTCTCTCTTTAGCAATGATTAGGTAGCGCAATAAGCGGTCCTATTCATTTAGATGCTAAACATACTATAAATAGTACGACAACTTTTGTTTTAAAAATTTATTAAATAGGTTCTGTAAAGATTCCAATAAACGATTAACGTTTTGAGAATTGGAATTTCTTACGCGCTTTCTTCTGACCAAATTTCTTACGCTCAACCATACGAGGGTCACGAGTAAGTAATCCTTCAGGCTTAAGAACCGTTCTGAATTCTTCGTTAATTTCGCAAAGCACTCTAGAGATTGCTAAACGAACAGCTTCAGCTTGACCAGTAACTCCTCCTCCTGAAACATTTACAGAAATGTCATAAGATTCTAAGTTATCAGTTAATACTAAAGGTGATTTAACTTTTGCTTGTAATGTAGCAGTAGAGAAATAATCATTTAATTCTCTTTTGTTTACTACGATGTTACCTTTTCCTTCTGAAACGAATACTCTGGCAACAGCTTTCTTTCTTCTTCCGATTTTGTGAACTGTCTCCATAATTATTTAAGATCGTTTAAGTTAATAGATGTTGGCTTTTGTGCCTCTTGTTTGTGCTCAGTTCCTTCGTAAACGTACAAGTTTCTCAAGATTGCAGCTCCTAATTTGTTTTTAGGAAGCATTCCTTTAACTGACTTGCTGATTAAACGTGTTGGATCTTTTTCAAACACTTCTGTAGCAGTAAGCGATCTTTGTCCTCCTGGATAACCTGTGTGACGGATGTAAGATTTTCCAGTCCACTTGTTTCCAGTTAGATTAATTTTTTCTGCGTTGATAACAATTACGTTATCTCCACAATCCACGTGAGGTGTGAAGTTAGGCTTGTATTTACCTCTAAGTAGTTTTGCTACTTTTGAAGCAAGACGACCCAAGTTTTGCCCGTCCGCATCAACAACAACCCACTCTTTATTAACAGTGTTTTTGTTTGCCGATACTGTTTTGTAACTTAATGTGTTCATACACGATTAGCTTTTGTAAATTAAACAATAATTAATTCCTTAGTTTCTAAGGGACTGCAAAGATAGAATTAATTATTGTTACAGCCAATAGTGTTTTTGCCTTTTTTTTGAGCTTAACTTTTTATTAATGAGCATCGAGCCAATTGTCTCCTTCATCCATGTCAACCGATAGTGGAATCTGAAGTTTAAAAGCATTTTCCATGAAGTTTTGAATCACAGGTTTGAGTAATTCTGCTTCTGATTTGTGTAAATCAAAAACTAATTCATCATGTACCTGCAATAGCATACGAGATTGAGTTTTATTTTCTTCTAAATAATTTTGAATCCTAATCATCGCCAACTTTATGATATCTGCAGCTGATCCTTGAATGGGGGCGTTAATAGCATTTCTTTCATCAGCCCCACGAACAATAGCATTTCTAGAATTGATGTTTTTTAGATAACGTCTTCTTCCCATTAAGGTCTCTACGTATCCCTGCTCTCTAGCAATGTTTATTTGTTTATCCATGTACGCCTTGAGACTTGGGTAGGTTGCGTAATAAGTGTCTATAAGTGCTTTTGATTCTTTTCGGCTCAAATTTGTCTGTTGAGATAAACCGTGAGCTGAAACTCCATAAATTATTCCAAAATTTACTGTTTTGGCTTGGCTTCTTTGTTCACGCGTAACTTCTTCCAAAGCCACATTAAACACCTTTGCTGCTGTTGCTTTATGAATATCTTCACCCTGATTGAAGGCCTCTACAAGCGTAGGGTCTCCACTCATGTGAGCGATTAATCTCAATTCAATTTGAGAATAATCTGCCGCCATTAAAGTATAATTCTCGTCCTTGGCAACAAATGCTTTTCTCACTAATTTCCCGCGCTCTGTTCGAATAGGGATGTTTTGTAAATTTGGATTGTTGGAACTCAATCTTCCTGTAGCCGCCACCGCTTGACTGTATGTTGTATGAACTCGAGCCGTCTTTTCATTGACTTCATTGGGAAGAGCCTCAACATAAGTGTTTTTTAATTTCACCAAACCTCGGTATTCCAAAATTGAGGCCACAATCGCGTGTTCTGATGCTAAAGCGCTTAAAATATCTTCTGACGTAGCGTATTGACCAGTCTTCGTTTTTTTTGGTTTTTCGACCAAATTCATATGTTCGAAGAGAATAATCCCTAACTGTTTAGGAGAAGCAATATTAAAAGTTTCACCAGCGAGTTCAAAGATTTGACTTTCAAGGTTTGCAATATCGGTTTCAAGGTCTTTTGCTAAACTATTGATATACGGTACATCTAATTTGATTCCTTCGAGTTCCATTTTTGCCAAAACTTGCAAAAGCGGCATTTCAATATCGTAGAAAAGTTTTGATAAATGTTCTGAGCCTAATTCCTGCTTAAATTGAGTGGCTAGTCTTCCTATAATGTCGGCTCTTTGAGAACTGTAATCCTTCCTAGTTTCTAGACTCATCTCCTTCATGACCCCACGTTTTTTACCTCGGCCTAGAATTTCATCGAGATTCATCATTTTCACGCCTAAGTAGGTATCTGCTAAAAGGTCAAGACTATGTCTGAGGTCAGGATTGATAAGATAGTGTGCAATCATTGTATCAAAGAGGTTTCCCTCTGCCTGAATTCCGTAACGTGCCAAAACCTTAATTTGCTCTTTTAAATCGTGACCAATTATTGCAATATCAGGATCTTCTAATAAGTCTTTAACAAGAGAAAATTCAGCAAGATTCTCTTTATTCAAAGGAATAAAATAACCTGCTCCAGATCGAATGCTTACGGCAATACCTTCCAATGCCGCGTTCATCACGTTGACTTCATTGAAGCTGACATCCACAACAAGAGATTTCTTCGTTCTGATTTTTTCTGCCAAGATTTTCAATCCTGTAGGACTTGTGAGGTGTTGATATAAATGCTCTTTTTCAACCTTTTCTACTTGACTTCCACTACCGGCGGAGAATAAATCCAATTGATCGTTTTGACTAGAAGAAATTGGGCTATTGACTGGTTCTTCTTCCGATGGAGCGAACATCTTTTTTAAAGTCTCATTTAACCTCCTAAACTCGAGTTCTTGAAAAAGCGCCTGAGTTGCCTCCATATCGGGGGGGGTCAATTTGTAATTTTCTGCATGAAATTCAACAGGGCAATCCAACATAATGGTTGCCAATTCTTTAGATAATAAACCCAATTCTTTGTTGGCTTCTACCTTTTCTTTCATCTTGCCCTTGAGCTCATGAGTGTGGTCAAGAAGGCCTTCCATAGAACCGTAGGCTTTGATGAATTTTTTTGCTGTTTTGTCACCCACTCCGGGTAAACCAGGTATGTTATCAACGGCATCTCCCATCATGCCTAGGTAGTCAATTACCTGAAGAGGATCTTCAACCTCAAATTTCTCCTTTACTTGTTCAACTCCCCATATCTCGATTCCATTTCCCATGCGAGCGGGTCGATACATGAAGATGTGTTCTGAAACGAGTTGAGCGTAATCTTTATCTGGAGTAACCATGTAAACGTCATAATCTTCTTTTTCAGCTTGTTTGGCCAATGTACCAATCAAGTCATCTGCCTCAATCCCTGCAACTTCCACAATTGGAATATTCATTGCCTCAAGCAATTGATGTATATAAGGGACTGCAATTTTAATGGCTTCAGGAGTTTCTTGACGATTTGCTTTGTATTCTGGAAAAGCTTCTGTTCTAGCAGAAGACCCACCCTTATCGAATGCTACTGCTAATAAATCGGGCTTTTCTTTTCTGATAACTTCAAAAAGGGAGTTGGTGAATCCTAGAATTGCAGAGGTATCCATTCCTTTTGAGTTTATCCTTGGGTTTTTTATAAAGGCATAGTAGCCTCGAAAGATCAAAGCAAATGCATCTAGTAAATACAGTTTTTTGCGAGCCATAGTCACTTAAATTGGTTGGATTGTAAATGTACACAAAAGACGCATCTATTAAAAGAATGCTAAAGTGAAGTTTGGTATTTTTATAAAACCCATAAATACAGTATATTGCGGTCGTAAAAAACAAAAGCCATGGCAAAATTTGGAGAAATCGTTGACGAGCAAAGGCCTGTCTTGATTGATTTTTATTTTGAATTACAAGATGAGTTAGAAGATCAAGAAATCTTACGTGATGTAGCTGCAGCCCTTGGAGATAGAGCGAAAGTGGTAAAAATTGATATTGAAAAAAATCAAGAATTAGCCAATGCTTTGAAGGTAAAAGCAAACCCTACTTTTATGATCTATAAGTCCGGTGAGATGAAATGGAGAAAGACAGGAACTCTTGAAGCAAATGCCCTTATTTCCACTGTTGAGCAATACTGCTAAAGTGTTTTAAACTCAAATCCGCGATTTTTTAATTCCATTATTACGGTCTCTAGACTACCGTAAAGGTTCTTTTGTGCCTTAACTGAATCGTGAAAGACTAGTATACTTCCGTCTTTTGCATTTTTCAAGCAATTGTCGACACACACTTGAGGGCTGTTTTTTACATCCCAATCTGCGCTCAAAGCCGTCCACATTATAATTTTATAAGCTTGATTTTTTAATGCTCTTATCTGTTTTTTTCGGATACGTCCATAAGGTGGTCGAAAAAGCAACCCCTGTTCTTTGGGGATTAACTGCGCTGTTTCCTCAATATTTTTAAGGTATTTCTCAGTTTTAGTATCCCATCCATTCAGGTGATTTTGAGTGTGATTTCCGATGCGGTGGCCTGCCTCTAAAATTCGATTGAAAATGGCGGGATGATTCTCTATGTTTTTTCCAATGCAAAAGAAACTTGCTTGGATTTCATATTTTGCTAATAAATCCAACACCCAATCCGTTACCTCTGGAGTGGGACCATCATCAAAGGTCAGATAAATGGTCTTTGAATTTTCTCGCTGCTGCTCCCAAATCAGTTCAGGATAAACTAACTTAAAGGCTTTGGAAACAGCAACGAGATAATTTTTCATTATTCTTCTTGAATGAGTCCTTCAAATAATTTAATGTGAGCAATAAACTCATTTTGTTTTTCTTCTAAATACGCTTCGTCTTCAAAACGTGAGAAGTCCCCCATAATTGATCGATACATGTTTAAGTTGTTTTCGATCTCATTAAAGATTACAGGAAGGTAGTTTTGATCAAAACTACTGTAATAACGGAGTCTGTCTTGGAATATACTAATTAGCGTATTTGCTGTTTGGCGAGCCATTTCACGATCGCCAGAAATATAATACAGTTGCGGGTATCCAAGGGACATTCCATAATGTCCAAATCTACGAATTGGCATTTTTTCTAGGGAGAAGTCAAGTACTTCTTGAGCACGCAAACTATCGCCCTCTTTAAGGTACTCTTCAGCCAATCGAGTAAAGTTATTTCTCAATGAAATAGCGTTTTTACGCGTTTCAGGATCCACGTACATTTGATCAGAATCAAAGCGTTTCCAGTCCCATCCCATCATGATTTTGTACATGTGTTCCGTATCAATTCTTCCCAAATCAAATAGGTTTGAACTAATTGCCGTTTTGATTGGTACTAATCGGTAAGAAAGACCATCTAATTGAAGATAATCTTTCATCCAAATATATTCTTCATCTGCATTGGCACCGCCAGTAAAGTAGATGGGACGTTTCCAATCATTATTAGCAATGATATCTAGCATCATAATTCTGTTTTTTCCTATTGCAGTTTCATCGATTTCAATATCGATATAAGGCAAAATCAAGTCTGCATCTTCAGGCTTAACAATTCCGCTGGCAAGAACATTTTCTTTATTTACAGGAATTCTAATTTTATTGCTTGGGTATATTTTGACTTTGGTCCCGCGCTCATCAGCCTCTACATAAGTAATGTCTCGATCAGATTCCATCCATCTCATAAAATACTCAATATCTAAGATTGAATCTTTCAATTGAGGGTATGGAACATAATAAGCCGCATCTAGGGTTCCGTATTTATATTTGTCATGGGTCAATTGAGAAGGAATCGCCTCAGCGTCGTAGGTTTTTCGCTTCATTTGATCGATGTACCAATCCGTATTAAAAAGACTCGTATTGACAAGTTTTAAATCTGTTCTATAATTTTCAACCTCTTGCATATACCACAGCGGGAAGGTATCATTATCACCAATGGTAAACATAATGGAGTTTGGCAAGCAGGAGTCCAGATAGGCCTGAGCATTTAAATGAGCCGTATAGCGATTTGAACGATCGTGATCATCCCAATTTTGACTGGCCATAAGACCTGGAACTGCAATCAAGGTTATTGTTGTTAATCCAATGGCAAGAGACTTCGCATTCAGCTTGGATTTATATTTGTCAAATAAAGCATATACCCCGAACCCTATCCATATTGCAAATATATAGAAGGAACCAACTACTGCATAATCGCGTTCTCTTGGTTCAAACGGTCTTGGATTGGTGTAAAAAATAATTGCAAGACCTGTGAAAGCAAAAAACAAAAATAAGACCCAGAAATTTTTAGGATCTCTTTTTATTTGCCAAAACAAACCAATTAATCCAATGATTAAAGGAATGAAATAATAAGTATTGCGTCCTTTATTTTCTTTTGCATCTAATGGAAGATTGTCCTGTGGTCCTAAAAATAGTTCATCGACAAAGTCAATTCCAGAAATCCAGTTTCCGTTGAAAATATCTAAATTACCTTGAATATCATTTTGCTTTCCAACAAAATTCCACATGAAATAACGGAAGTACATATAATTGAACTGATAATCAATCATGAAGTACAAATTCTCTCCCATAGTAGGTCTTCGTGTTGAATTCTCAGGGATCCCTACAATGGATTTGTAGTTATTTGCATTCGCTGGATTCACCATTCGAGGAATAAATCCTTTATGCTTAGGGCCGTAATTTGGTATAGCCATTTCATAATCGTTAACGATTATGTATTTACCTAGTTTTTCGTCCTTTTCATACTTAGGTGTATCGTCTCTATAAGGATCTCTTGGATCTTGGCTTCGGTCATAAGTAACCGAGTAATAAGTATCATAAAACACATTGGCATCACCGTATTGCTCGCGGTTGTAATAGGCCAATAATTCTCTTGCACTTGAAGGGTTGTTTTCGTTTATCGTAGTGTCTGCATTTGCTCTAATTGGAAGCATCATCCAAGACGAAAATCCAATCATGATAAACAAGGTCGCAAGGATGGCAGTATTTGCTTTGATCATCCCTTTTGAGCGGGTTTTTTTCAGACCAAAATAAAACAGAGCCACGATGATCAACATGGCGATAATAGAACCGCTATTGAACGGAAGACCTATGGTGTTAACAAAAAATAATTCTGAGACAGAGAAGAATTTAAGCGTAAATGGGAAGAGCACCTTAAATACTAGTGCCAAAACAACAACTGCAACAACGTTTGCAATAATGAAATTCTTGGGACTGCTTAAATCGTAATATTTATAAAGATATAGGAAAACAATCGCAGGAATTACAAGTAATGACAGGATGTGAACCCCAAATGATAAGCCTACGACCAATGATATTAATAATAGCCATTTATGTCCATAAGGTTCCCCCATATGTTGTTCCCATTTTAACCCTAACCAAAACAAGATGGCCATGAGAAATGAAGACATTGCATATACCTCTGCTTCTACTGCGCTAAACCAAAAACTATCACTAAATGTATAGGCTAAAGAACCAACTGCTGCTGCTCCAAGAACTGCAATTCCTTGACCGTACTCAAAATTATCTGTGATTTTTGCCGCCTTTTTTATCAAGATGGTCAAGGACCAAAACATAAATAATATGGTAAAAGCACTTGCTAATCCCGACATGAAATTCACTAAATATGCGATTTGAGTTGGGTCAGTGGTAAACATGGCAAAAAAGGCTCCTAACATCTGAAATAAAGGGGCTCCTGGTGGGTGACCAACCTCAAGTTTTACGGCTGTGGACAAATACTCTCCGCAATCCCAGTAACTAACTGTAGGTTCTAGGGTAAGGGTATATGTAATTAGGGCGATTACAAACACGGACCAACCTAGGATTCGGTCCCAAAATTCAAATTTCTTTACTGTCATGTTAATTTTTATATGAGGCGAATTTAATAATTAAAAAATGAAAATACGACCCAAGATTTTCCTAGCGTTTAAAGAAATGTTAAAATGAAAAAAAAATTAAAAATTTCTTGTTGAAATCAAAGAATGTTTTAAATTTGCACCCGCATTAAGCAATTGACCCATGGTGTAATGGTAGCACTCCGGTTTTTGGTACCGTCAGTCAAGGTTCGAGTCCTTGTGGGTCAACAAAGAGACAACTTTTCAGTTGTCTCTTTTTTTTTTGGGACAAAAAGTCAGGGAATAAAGAATGGTACGGGCTTTGAGTACAAACAAGTATGGGAAATAAAAGTTTTAAAGAAATAATAAGTGGAAATCAGCCGGTTCTGGTTGATTTCTTTGCTACATGGTGTGGGCCTTGTAAGCAAATGAGCCCCATCCTGGATCAATTTAAAAACGAAGTAGGGGATGGAGTAAAGGTTATAAAAATTGATGTAGACAAAAACCCTAAAGCCGCTTCGGTTTATGGAGTAAGAGGGGTACCTACCTTAATTTTGTTTAAAAAAGGGGAAATTAAATGGAGGCAGAGCGGAGTATTGTCTTCCGCCCAGCTCCAAAATGTATTGAGTCAACACGGTTAGGCTTTAAAAGTAATTACCGGCCTCATTGCATGATTGGCGAGATCTTCACCAATACTTCCATTGAATAGATGAGATAAGCCGCTACGACCATGAGTGGTCAATGCGATGAGGTCAAAATTATGCGCTTTTGCAAAATTGAGAACGCCACGCTCAACACTTTCATCATTATAGATATGTTTTGCGGCGACTGGAACTCCAGCTTTATCTATAAACGCTTGAATTTTTTCTTCACTTTCCAAGCTCGTTTCAAAGTTGTTAATGGTATTTACTCTCAAAACTTCTATTCGTGCATTAAACACGGCGTTAAAATTTTCGAGTTTTTGTAGTGTGGAAATACTCTCTGGATCAAAATCCGAGGCAAACAATATTTTGTTTGGTGAAAATAATGGCATTCCTTCTTTAATCACCAAGACCGGGATTGGGCTTTTGCGAACCACTTTTTCAGTATTCGACCCAATAAGCATTTCGCTTAAACCTGTTGCTCCTTTGCTCCCCATTACAACAAGGTCAATTTCCGCTTTTTCAGCTCCTTGAATAATACCAGAGAAGGTTTTTGCGAACTGTAAATTTTGAACAACCTTAAGATCCTTAAACATGGGGTCTTTTGCAAATTCTTCGAATTCTTTCTGCGTTTGTTCCATGTAGAAAAGCGCTGTTGGTCCTGTTACATTGGTGATTCCTGTTGGATCGACCATATCCACCGGCAATTCAAGCATGTGAAGCAGGTGAATCTCGCTGTCTGTTTTTCTTGCAATATCGGCAGCAACCATAGCTGCTGCTCGAGCTTGATCTGAGAAATCGATGGGTACTAAAATTCTTTTCATGATTGTTAATTTTATTTAAATTTAGGTAAAAATCAAATAGTTATAAATGATTTTTGTCAGTTCTGTGAATTCTACTTATATTTGCACCGAAATCACTGAAAAATTAAATGAAGGGGACCTCGAAAAGTCCCCTCTTTTTGTAATTATGGATAATAAATTAGTCGCAAATTTGGTAGTAGAAGCACTTGCTGAAAATGAAAGTTTGTTTCTAGTTAATCTTGAAATTTCAGAGAATGACAAGATTTTGGTTGAGGTTGATGGTGATCAAGGAGTGTCTTTAGAAGAAATCATCAGAATTTCTAGACATATTGAGCACAATTTGGATAGAGAAGAAGCTGATTTTAGTTTGGAAGTGACTACACCTGATATCGCTAGACCATTGACGATGTTGAGGCAGTATCGCAAAAATATTGGTAGAACTTTGGAAGTAAAAACTCAAGATGATAAATTTGAGGGAACATTAGTTTCTGCCGATGACAATGAAGTGGTTTTGACTTGGAAGGCACGTGAGCCTAAGCCAATTGGAAAAGGAAAGCATACTGTAGAAAAAATAGAGAGAATAAGTCTTGGAGATATAATCCAGGCCAAAGTAAAGATAAAATTTAACTAAGGATTAAATGGAAAATTTAGATTTAATTAATTCGTTTTCAGAATTCAAAGATGATAAGAGTATTGACAGAGCAACGTTGATGTCTATTCTAGAGGAGGTTTTTAGAGCTGCTTTGAAAAGGAAGTTCGGTTCTGATGACAATTTTGACATTATTATTAATCCAGACAAAGGTGATTTAGAAATTTGGAGAAACCGTGTGGTTGTTGCTGATGGTGAAGTTGAGGAACCAAATGAAGAGATTGCTCTTGCCGAAGCACGTCGTATAGAGCCAGATTTTGAGATCGGAGAAGATGTATCGGAAGAAGTTAAATTGATTGATCTTGGTCGTAGAGCGATTTTAGCACTGCGCCAAAATTTGATTTCAAAAATTTACGAACACGATTCCACCAACATCTTTAAACAATTTAAAGAATTGGAAGGAGATATTTATGCTGCAGAAGTTCACCACATTAAAAATAACGCTGTTATCCTATTGGATGATGAAGGAAATGAATTGGTTTTGCCTAAAAGTGAGCAAATCAAGTCAGATTATTTCCGTAAAGGTGAATCCGTAAGAGGTATCATTAAGACGGTAGAGTTAAGAGGAAATAAGCCAGTTATTATGATGTCGCGTACTGCGCCAGAATTTTTAACTAAACTTTTTGAACAAGAAATTCCTGAAGTATTTGATGGTTTAATTACGATTGAAGGTGTAGCTCGTGTTCCTGGTGAGAAGGCAAAAATTGCCGTAGATTCTTATGATGACCGTATTGATCCAGTAGGGGCATGTGTCGGGATGAAAGGTTCTCGTATCCACGGAATTGTACGTGAATTAGGAAATGAAAATATTGATGTAATTAATTACACTAAGAATACGCAATTATTTATTGCTAGGGCTTTGAGCCCGGCAAAAGTGGCGTCAATGGAGATTCACGAAGCTGAGGAAGGTAAGAGACCACGTGTTGATGTGTTCTTGAGACCAGAAGAAGTTTCAAAGGCAATTGGGCGCGGTGGTGTTAATATCCGTCTTGCAAGTCAATTGACAGGTTTTGAAATTGATGTTCAACGCGAAGGTTCTGATGAGGATGTTGAATTAGCAGAGTTTTCAGATGAAATCGATGCATGGGTAATTAGTGAATTGAGTAAGATTGGACTTGATACTGCAAAAGATGTATTAGGTATGGATGTTACTGAATTAGTAAAGCGTACTGATTTAGAGGAAGAGACAATCATTGAGGTGCAACGCATATTAAGAGAAGAATTCGAAGATTAATAGTATCTTCACACAAATTTTAGAATTATACAAAAACACTGTATGGCCGAAAACAGAAAAATACGACTTAATAAGGTATTAAAGGAACTTAATATTTCCCTTGATAGAGCTATAGAGCATCTGTCTGGGAAGGGGTTTGAGGTAGAGGCACGTCCCACTACCAAGATATCTGATGAGGAGTATGCAGTATTACAAAGTGGGTTTCAAGCTGACCGTAATAGAAAGGTTGCTTCTAAGGAAGTAGGTGAAGAGAAGAAGAAGGAGAAGGAAGCTCTAAAATTAGAATTAGAGGCAAAGCGCTTGGAACAACTTCGTAAAGAAGAGGAGGCGAAAAAACAGGAAATCCAGAAAGCGAAAGCTGAAAAGATTGAGGTTACTCCTGTTGGTAAAATTGACTTAAAACCTAAGGATGAAGCCGTTGTTGAAAAACCGGTTGAAGAAAAGAAAAAAGTTGAAACTCCTAAAAAAGAAGAGGCTCCAAAGAAGAAGGTAGCCACTACTAAAGCTGAGGCACCAAAAGCTGAAGCACCTAAAAAGGAAAAACCCGTTAAGGTTGAAACTCCTAAAAAGGAAGAAGCAGCTCCTAAAGTTGAAGCGCCCAAGAAAGTTGCTGAAAAGTCAAGCCAAGAGGCAGTGGAAAGCGATAAAGATGGAAATGTCAAAACAGCTTATAAGAAATTAAGTGGGCCAAAATTGACAGGAAAGGTTATCGACTTATCTCAATTTGACAAAAAACCTAAGAAGAAGGATGATAAAGCATCTGATTCTTCTGGGGATAAGAAAAAGCGAAAGCGTATTGTTAAGCCAGGCGGAAATACTGGTCCTGGTGGAAATAATCGTGGTGGCCAAAACCGTGGTGGAGGACGTAACTTCAAAGGAAGAAAAGGTCAACCACAAAGACCTGCTGTTAAGAAGGAAGAACCAACTGAAGCAGAAGTTCAAAAGCAAGTTAGAGAAACTCTTGAACGTCTTCAAGGGAAATCTTCTAAAAATAAAGGTGCTAAATATCGTCGTGAGAAGCGTGATTTGCACAAAAAGGTACAGTCTGAAACACAAGAAGCTGCTGAAGCAGAATCAAAAGTATTGAAGCTAACTGAATTCGTTACTGCTAGTGAAGTAGCAACGATGATGAATGTTTCGGTTAATGATGTAATTTCGGCATGTATGTCACTTGGAATGATGGTTACAATGAACCAGCGTTTAGATGCAGAGACACTTGCAATTGTTGCGGAAGAATTTAATTACACTGTTGAGTTTGTTTCAGCTGAGGTAGAGGAATCTATCGTAGAGGATGTTGACAAACCAGAAGATTTAGAGACTAGAGCTCCAATTATTACAGTTATGGGACATGTTGATCACGGTAAAACATCTTTACTTGATTATGTGAGACAAGCAAATGTAATTGCAGGAGAATCTGGAGGAATTACACAGCATATTGGTGCTTACTCTGTAAGCATGAAAAATGGTCAAAAAATTACCTTCCTTGATACCCCTGGACACGAGGCCTTTACAGCGATGCGTGCACGTGGTGCTCAGGTTACGGATTTAGTTATTATTGTAATTGCAGCTGATGATGATGTGATGCCTCAAACAAAAGAGGCAATTAGCCATGCTCAAGCGGCTGGTGTTCCTATTATTTTTGCAATTAATAAAATTGATCGCCCTAACGCGAATCCGGATAATGTTAAGACTCAACTTGCGGCAATGAATTTGCTCGTTGAAGATTGGGGAGGAAGCATACAGTCTCAAGACATATCAGCAAAAACCGGTCAAGGTATTGATGAATTACTTGAAAAAGTAGTACTAGAAGCGGAGATCTTAGATTTAAAAGCAAATCCTAATAAGAATGCAGTTGGTACAGTTGTAGAAGCCTTGTTGGATAAAGGGCGTGGATATGTTTCTACGATCTTAGTTCAAGCAGGTACGCTTAAAATTGGTGACTATGTATTAGCGGGTAAGCACTCAGGAAAAGTTCGTGCAATGTTTGATGAACGCGGTCAAAATCAAAAAGAAGCAGGCCCATCAACGCCAGTATCAATTTTAGGATTGGATGGAGCTCCTCAAGCAGGTGATAAATTCAACGTATTTGATGATGAGCGCGAGGCTAAGCAAATAGCAACAAAACGTGCGCAATTGCAACGTGAGCAATCTGTTCGTACTCAGAAACACATTACGCTTGACGAAATTGGTAGACGTATTGCACTTGGAGACTTTAAAGAATTGAATATTATCTTAAAAGGTGATGTGGATGGTTCTGTTGAGGCTTTAACCGATTCGTTCTTGAAGTTGTCCACTGAGGAAATTCAAATTAATATTGTTCATAAAGGAGTGGGTGCAATTACGGAATCTGATGTATTGTTAGCCTCAGCTTCTGATGCCATTATAATTGGGTTTAATGTTAGACCTTCTGGTAATGCTAGAACAATTGCTGATACTGAAGAAGTTGATATTAGAACGTATTCGATTATTTACGACGCCATTAACGATCTGAAGGATGCAATGGAAGGGATGCTATCTCCAGAATTGAAGGAGGAGGTTACTGGAAATGTTGAAATTAGAGAAGTTTACAAGATATCTAAGGTAGGAAATATTGCAGGATGTATGGTTACTTCCGGTAAGATTTTCCGAAACTCTAGAATCCGCTTAATCCGTGAAGGTATCGTTATTCATACTGGAGAGTTGACTTCATTGAAGCGATTTAAGGACGATGTGAAAGAAGTTGCAAAAGGATACGATTGTGGATTGCAATTGAAGAATTACAACGATATTATCGTCGGTGATATTCTGGAAGCCTTCCAAGAAGTAGAAGTAAAGAAAACCTTAAAATAATTTAAGGATATTTTATAAAAAAAGCCTGATCAAACGATCAGGCTTTTTTATTTACTCTTTAACAATATAGGGAACAACTAAGGCGTCTGGAAAGTTAGCTTTGTTGTTTTGTTGTAAATTTTTCAAAGCGATATCGGCTTCTCTTTGACTCAAATAAAGACCTGTTTGAGGCTTCCACCAAGGGCGGTCATATCTTAAAACAACTTCTTGATCTGGAAAAAGTTTTTTATAAGATTTAGAGATTGCCTTTGCATTTTGTTCATTTCCAAAATAAAGTTGAATGCAATATGCCATGGAATGAGCACTGTTGAATTCCAATTTTTTCTCGATGAAATGACTCATCAGACTATCAGGAACTTGCATGCTTTTATCTGCTTCTTGAGCGTAAAGTTCAAAAAAGCTGACAAAAATCAGACTGAGGGTTAAAGCCTTTTTTATTAAGTGTTTCATACCGTTTTGTTTATTACAAAATTATAATTATTAAGCAAATACAAGGGTTTGTTTGTTTATTTAGAATTATTATAAATTGTGTTTTAACTAAATATTCGTTTCTGAATTTGTTATTTAATAGTACTTTTGTGCAAATTGAAAAACTCTAATTATGATGGTATGGAAAAACTATGCCATTCTAGTTAAAACTTTATAATTTATTTTTATGAAAAGTGTGAATAAACACAGTCAATTTCAAAGAATAGTCCTCAGTAGTCTATCCTTTTTATTGTTTTTTAGTTTACAAGTTTCTGCACAGCAAGGAGATCCTGCTAAAGGAAAAGAGCTCTTTAACGCCAATTGTGTAGCTTGTCACAAACTAGATAAAAAACTTATTGGTCCTGCCTTAGAAGGTGTAAGCGAGAGAAGATCACGTGAGTGGTTGCAATCATGGATTAAGGACAGTCAAGCTTTGATTAAATCTGGAGACGCTGATGCGATTGAGATTTATGAGGAGTACAACAAGGTTCCAATGCAAGCATTTCCATTCTTATCTGATCAAGATGTAGATGACTTAATCGCTTATACGGACAACAAGCCAGCGCCAGTTGCTCAAGCAGCGCCAGTTGCTTCTGAGTTAAGTCCAGAAGAGCAGGCCGCAATTAAAGAGGGAGAATCTCTTTTTAAAGCAAATTGTGCAGCTTGTCATAAATTAGATAAAAAACTTATTGGTCCCGCACTTCGCAAAGTTGGCGAGCGTCGTGATATGGATTGGTTGATCGCTTGGATTAAAGATAACAATGCATTACGTGCTTCTGGAGATGCTGATGCGATTGCTATTTTTGAGGAATATGGTGGTTCTCCAATGACTCCTTTTCCACAATTATCTGATGATCAAATTAAAAATATTGTAAAGTATTTAGACCAAGATCCAGTGGTTAAAGCTGGAGCAGTTGCTGCTGAGCCAGTTGCTGAGGTTGAGGCTTCAACAGAATGGATGACTTATGTGGTTGTTGTTGTTTTATTGTTGTTAGCCGTTTGGGTATATACCAAGTCTAATAATGGTTTCTTGAAAATTGCAACGACTATCGTACTGATTCTCCTCGGGGTATACGTATTCTTTGGAACGTTGATGCAGGTAGGTGTTGATCAGGGTTATCAACCTATTCAGCCTATTGCATTTTCTCACAAGATTCATGCTGGAGATAATAAAGTAGATTGTCAATATTGTCACTCTTCTGCAAAACACAGTAAGCATTCAGGTATTCCTTCTGCGAATGTTTGTATGAACTGTCACAAGAATATTTCTGAATACAATGGCCCTGTGACTTCTGAATTCTCAAAAGAATTTTATGATGGTGAAATTCAAAAATTATATACTGCTGTTGGATGGGATTCTGAGAATTTAGAATATACTGGTGAAGAGCAGCCTATCGAATGGGTACGTATTCATAATTTGCCAGATTTCGCTTATTTTAATCACTCACAACACGTTACAGTTGGAGGACAGAAATGTCAGACTTGTCACGGTCCGATTGAGGAGATGGAAGAAGTGTATCAGTACGCTCCATTGACCATGGGATGGTGTATTGATTGTCACTCTAAAACAGATGTGAAAATGAAAGATAATGGATACTATAAAAACATTCATGAACAACTTTCTAAGAAATACGGTGTTGAAAAAGTTACCGTTGCTCAAATGGGAGGTAAAGAATGTGGTAAGTGTCACTACTAATTATTAATTAAGCTTATAAATACCTTTATATAAAATGGCATCTAATAAAAAATACTGGAAAAGTGTTGAGGAGCTGAACGAGAATAGTTCTGTAGTGGCCGGTCTTTCTAACAATGAGTTTGTTAGCGAGATTCCAACTGATGAATTCCTCGGTGATAAAGAAACTTTAGAGTCATCGAGTACTTCTCGTCGTGACTTCTTAAAATATGTTGGATTTACAACAGCTGCAGCTTCTTTAGCTGCCTGTGAAGGTCCAGTGAGAAAATCGATTCCATATGTAGTCAAGCCAGATGATATTATCCCTGGTGTTGCAGATTATTATGCAACTACAATGTACGATGGAATGGATGCTGCTCATTTATTGGTAAAGACTCGTGAGGGTCGTCCAATTAAAATTGAGCCAAACAAGTTAATGAATGGATCTACTAACGCAAGAGTGCAGGCTTCTGTTTTGTCGATGTACGACAGTGGAAGATTAAGTGGTCCAAAGAAAAACGGAAAATCTATTTCTTGGTCGGATGCACAATCTGAAATCCAAGGGAAGTTAGTTGAGCTTTCTGAAGCGGGTGAGCAAATCGTTGTTTTGTCGGGTTCTATGGCAAGTCCTTCAACTAATGCTATTATTGCTGATTTTGCAAAAAAATACAAGACGGTATCACATGTGAATTACGATGCAATTAGTGATTCAGGTGCTCTTGATGCTTTTGAGGAAGTATATGGAGAGCGCGCTTTACCATCTTATGATTTATCTAATGCTGAAGTAATTGTTTCTATTGGAGCTGATTTCTTAGGGGCATTTCAAGGAGCTGAATTAGAGAAATCTTATGCAGCAGCTAAATCTTTAAAAGACGGAAAACCAGTTCGTCATATTCAGGTTGAATCAAATATGTCCTTAACTGGTGCAAATGCTGATAAGCGTATCGTAGTTAAGCCATCTGATCAGGTATATGCACTTGTAAATCTTTACAATGCGATTACGGGTAAGAGTGTGAGTTCTAAATCCACTAAAGCTGATCAAGAATTGATGAAAGCTGCTAACCAATTGAAAAATGCCGGTTCTAAAGCGGTTGTTTTCACAGGGCTTAAATCAAAAGAAGCGCAGTTGGTGGCCATGGAAATCAATGCTGTTCTTGGTTCTGAAATTGTAGATCATAATAATACAAATACACTCAAATCAGGTAACGATTCTGCTATGGATCAACTTGTTGCTGATTTGAATGCTGGAAAAGTTGGTGCAGTAATTACTGTAGGAACGAATCCAGTATACACATACGCTGAATCAGCTAGTCTGGCCAAGGGTATGAAAAAAGCTAAATTAAGTGTGGCTTTTGCAATGAACGAAGATGAGACTGCTTCTGCTGCAACATATGCGTTGGCTACTCCACATTACCTAGAGTCTTGGGGAGATGTTCAAATGACTAAATCTTCTTATGGTTTAGTTCAGCCAACAATCAAACCATTATTTGATACTAAGCAAGTTCAGGATGTGTTACTGGCATGGACGGGTTCATCTGAATCTTACCACGACTACTTGAAGTCTTTCTGGAAATCAAATATTTTAGAAGGTAACTCTTGGAACAAAACGTTACACGATGGTGGTTTTGAATCAAAAATTAAAAACTCAAATTCCAAATCAGTAGATGCAAGTGCTGCGGCAAAATCTTTGTCGAGTTCTGTTAAAGCTGGAAAAATGGAATTACAATTATATGTTTCTACTGCACTAGGTGATGGTCAACAAGCTGCTAACCCATGGTTACAAGAGCTTCCGGATCCTATTACAAGAGCATCTTGGGACAATTATTTAACAATGTCTCCAGCTGATGCAAATGCTTTAGGCTTTACTAATCCTGTTCAAGATAACGGTGCGATTAATGGAAATTACGCAACGCTTAAAGTTGGTGGAGTTAGTGTTTCTAAGGTTCCTGTATTTATTCAACCGGGTCAGGCTAAAGGATCTGTTGGTTTAGCAGTTGGATACGGAAGAACAACTGGTTTGAAATCTGAGATGCAAGTTGGTGTTAATGCTTACCCATTGGCGCAAGGAGGTTCTTGGATGCAAACTGTTACGATCACTAAAGAAGCGGGAACTCACAAGTTTGCTTGTGAACAATTACAACATACACTTGCTGGACGTGATGAAATTTTAAAAGAGGCTACTTTAGCTGACTTTAATAACCCTAAACTTGATCCTAAGCACAGCTGGAATGCGCTTCCAATGTTTTCTTATGATCACAACGAGGTAGAAGGTGAAGAAGTTGATTTATGGGATGAGCACGATCGTTCTATTGGTCATCACTTCAACTTATCAATTGATTTAAATTCTTGTACTGGTTGTGGTGCCTGTGTGGTTGCCTGTCATGCTGAAAATAATGTTCCTGTTGTTGGAAAACACGAGGTTCGAGTTGGACGCGATATGCACTGGTTGAGAATTGATAGATATTATTCTTCTGAAGTTGAATCTCAGAAAGAAGCTAAAGAACTTGGAATGAGTCAAGGGGAAATGTATCATGCTTTAGAGCGTGTTTCTGAAAACCCTGATGTAGCATTCCAACCTGTAATGTGTCAGCACTGTAATCACGCTCCTTGTGAGACTGTTTGTCCAGTAGCTGCAACTTCTCATGGACGTCAAGGTCAAAATCAAATGGCTTATAACCGTTGTGTAGGTACTCGTTACTGTGCTAACAACTGTCCTTATAGAGTTCGTCGTTTTAACTGGTTTAACTATGCTCAGAATGATGAATTTGATTTCAATATGAATGATGACTACGGACGTATGGTTTTAAATCCAGATGTAGTAGTTCGTTCTAGAGGAGTTATGGAGAAATGTTCTATGTGTATTCAAATGACTCAAGCGACTATCCTTCAGGCTAAGAAAGAAGTTCGTAAAGTTAAAGATGAGGAATTCCAAACTGCTTGTTCTAATGCTTGTAGTACTGGAGCGATGGTATTTGGAGATATAAACGATCCAGAATCAGAAGTTTCTCTATTGAAAGAAGACAAAAGAGCTTATCACTTGTTGGCTGCAATTGGAACAAAACCTAATGTTGTATACCAAGTTAAAGTGAGAAATACAGAAGAAGGATAAACTATTAAACAAGAAATAATTTTATAAAACTATGTCGTCTCATTACGAAGCACCTATAAGAGAACCATTAGTAATTGGTGATAAAAGTTATCACGATATTACTGAGGACATTGCTAGACCAATTGAAGGGAAGGCTAATAAAACCTGGTATATTGCCTTTTTTATCGCCCTTACAGCATTTATGTGGGGACTTGGATGTATTTTTTACACCGTAGGTACCGGTATCGGAGTTTGGGGTCTGAATAAGAATATTGGTTGGGCCTGGGATATTACTAACTTTGTTTGGTGGGTTGGTATTGGTCACGCAGGAACATTGATTTCTGCTGTACTTTTACTTTTCCGTCAAAAGTGGAGAATGGCGATTAACCGATCATCGGAAGCGATGACGATTTTCGCAGTATTCCAAGCAGGTTTATTCCCTGTTATCCACATGGGGCGTCCATGGAACGGATATTGGGTATTGCCAATTCCAAACCAATTTGGACCACTTTGGGTTAACTTTAATTCCCCTTTACTTTGGGATGTATTTGCAATCTCAACTTACTTAACAGTATCTGTTGTGTTCTGGTGGACAGGGTTATTGCCTGATTTCGCAATGATTCGTGATCGCGCAAAAAAGCCTTTCCAAAAGCAAATTTATTCACTTTTATCTTTTGGATGGAGTGGACGCGCTAAAGATTGGCAACGTTTCGAGGAGGTCTCTTTGGTTCTTGCAGGACTTGCAACACCTCTTGTACTTTCTGTACACACTATTGTATCCATGGACTTTGCTACTTCAGTGAATCCAGGTTGGCACTCTACAATTTTCCCTCCTTACTTTGTTGCTGGAGCGATTTTCTCTGGTTTTGCCATGGTACAAACGCTATTGATTATCATGAGAAAAGTAACAGGTCTTGAGAATTATATCACGAGACTTCACGTGGACTATATGAACCGAGTAATTATTCTTACTGGTGGGATTGTAACTGTGGCCTATGCTACCGAATTCTTTATGGCTTGGTATACAGGTTCGCCGTATGAAAACTTTACTTATTTATCTGTTGGTGCTGCAACTGGTCCTTACTGGTGGGCATTCTACGCACTTATCTTCTGTAACTTTGTTGCGCCTTTAGCACTTTGGTTTAAAAAGATTAGAACTGATTTTATTTATACGTTCATCATCTCTATCATTATTAATATTGGAATGTGGTTCGAGCGTTTTGATATTATTGTGATGATTTTGAGTAAAGGTCACTTACCATCTACTTGGTCTCAATTTGAACCTACTTTTGTAGATATTGGAATATTCATTGGTACTATTGGATTCTTCTTCGTTTTATTCTTGCTATATGCACGTACCTTCCCGGTAATTGCTCAAGCAGAAGTAAAAACAATTTTAAAGAGTTCAGGAGAGAATTATAAAAAATTAAGAGACGGAAATCATGAGTAATAAAGTTATACACGCAATATACAACGACGATGACGTGCTTTTGGATGCTGTAAAGAAGGTAAAGGCAAACGATCATCACATTGAAGAGGTTTTTACACCTTTCCCGGTTCACGGATTAGATAAAGCTATGGGACTTGCTGAAACTCGTCTTGCGATTACTGCTTTCTTATATGGAATTACAGGATTGTCCTTTGCAATTTGGATGACCAATTATATGATGATTCAAGATTGGCCTCAAGATATCGGAGGTAAACCAAATTTTGCATGGATTTATAACATGCCAGCTTTTGTACCTATCATGTTTGAGTTAACGATATTCTTCGCGGCTCACCTTATGGTAATCACCTTTTATATGAGATCTCGAATTTGGCCATTTAAAAAAGCCGAAAACCCAGATCCTCGTACAACAGATGATCATTTTTTAATGGAAATTCCAGTAGAGGGTGATCAAAAGGAGTTAATGTCTCTTTTGAAGGATACGGGAGCTATTGAAATCAATGTTGTAGACAAGCACTAAAACTATATACAAAATGAAGAATTTATTAAACTCAATTATAGGTCTATTTGTTATAGGATTGCTAGTGTCATCTTGTAGCGATAAAAGAAACCGAGAGCTTCAATACATGCCGGATATGTATGTAGCTGTTCCTTATGAAACATATGAAAAGGCTGAAGTTTTCCCAATGAATATGGAAGCTCAAAAAGGTGTAGAAGGAACAATTGCTCGTGGAGAGCACGTATATGATTATCCTAATTCACAAGAAGGATATGAAGCCGCAAAAGTAGAATTAAAGAATCCTTTAGAAGCAAACGAAATGAATGCTAAAAAAGGAAAGGAATTATATGGAATTTATTGTGCTGTATGTCACGGCGCGAAAGGAGACGGTCAAGGTACTTTAGTTAAGAACGAAAAATTCCTAGGAATACCTAACTACAAGGATCGTGATATTACTTCTGGTTCAATTTACCATGTATTGATGTATGGAAGAAACTTGATGGGATCTCATTCCTCACAGTTGACTTATACTGAACGTTGGCAAGTTGTTCAACATGTGGAAACCCTGAGAAACGAATTGTTAAAATAAGCATTATACAAGATATGTATCAATTTTCAAATAAATTAAAAACTTGGGCCTTAGCCTTAATGGTTATTGGAGCAATTGGTGTGGTTTATGGATTTTTAACAAGCCCATCTAATGTTGAAGAAGTTAAAGAAATGATGCACGCTGCTGACGCAAGTCACGGTGAGCACGGTGAAGCAAAAGTTGTTGGTCATGGTGATGATCACGGTGCTGCTTCTGAAGATCATGGTGATGCTGATGCTCATGCAGAACACGTACTTCATCAATTACAAAATAGACCTTGGTCTGCATTTTATGTAGCCTTATTTTTCTTCTTTGCAGTAACTTTAGGAGTATTAGCTTTTTTAGCTATGCAACGTGTTGCTCAAGCAGGATGGTCAATTGTGTTATTCCGTGTTATGGAAGGAATTACAGGAAATCTATTACCTGTAACAATAATATTATTCATTTTCTTAATGATGAGCGCCGGACATTTAAATCATTTATTTGTTTGGATGAATCCTGAGAATTTTGACCCAGCTTCTCCAAATTATGATCCAATTGTAGATGGAAAAAGTATGTGGCTGAATGTTCCAGGATGGATTATTCGTGCGGTAATTTATATTGCTGGATGGAATTTCTATAGATACATGACTAGAAAGTTATCTATGGCTCAAGATGTTGCTGATAACTTAGTGAGTTATAAAAAGAACTGGAATTTTTCAGTAGGCTTTTTACTTTTCTTCATGTTAACTGAATCTATGATGTCATGGGACTGGATCATGTCTTTAGACCCACACTGGTTCTCGACTTTATTTGGTTGGTATATCCTAGCTTCTTTCTTAGTATCTGCTTTGACTGTTATTGCTTTGGTAACGCTTTATTTAAAGAGTAAAGGCTATTTAGAAATTGTAAATAATTCACACATTCATGATTTAGCGAAATTCATGTTTGGATTGTCTGTATTTTGGACGTACTTATGGTTCTCTCAATTCATGTTAATTTGGTATGCTGATATGCCAGAAGAAACGACTTATTTTGCTCAGCGTTTCGCCGAGTATAAATTACCATTCTTAGCAATGATTGTGACGAACTTTATTTTCCCTGTTTTATTATTGATGAACAGTGATTACAAAAGAGTACCATGGTTCGTTGTTACGGCGGGTATTGTGATTTTGGCAGGACATTATATGGATTTCTTTATCATGATTATGCCAGCGACAGTTGGAGGATCTTGGTCATTTGGAATTCCTGAAATAGGAGGTATTTTATTCTTCACTGGGTTATTTATCTACAGTGTTTTTACTTCTTTGAGCAAAGCGCCATTGGTATTGAAGAACAATCCATTCTTGAAGGAATCAGAGGAATATCACTATTAAGAATAAAAAATAAAACACAAAACATAAACATAGATATATATGCAAGCTTTATTTTACATATTAGTAGCTGTTGCAATAGCTGTCGGAATTTGGCAGATTACCAAAATATTTAATTTGACGAGTACTGTGACTAACGCTAAGAATAACAACCTTCAAGGAAAGTTGTTGCTTGGATTCTTAATCGTCTTTTACTTGTTCATGTTCTTTACAGTTATGAAATGGAAGCATGTTTTCTTACCAGATGCTGCTTCTGAAGAAGGTGTTCACTATGATACCCTTTGGACAATAACGATGACTGTAATTATTATTGTACAATTAGTTACTCAATTCGCATTGTTTTTCTTTGCCTATAAGTATAGAGGTGTTGAAGGAAGAAAGGCAGTTTATGAAACTGACTCTCACAAATTAGAGATTATCTGGACGACTATACCGACTATCGTATTAACCATTTTGATTGGTTACGGATTGTGGGTTTGGACTTCAGTTATGGATAACTCGGATTCTGAAGATCCTTTAATCATTGAATTATATGCAAAACAGTTTTCATGGGAAGCTCGTTATGCAGGTCAAGATGGTCAATTAGGTAGAGGAAATGTGAGAAACATTAAGGGAATTAACACTATGGGTGTTGATATGACTGATGTGAATGCTCAGGATGATATTCCTGTTCGTGAATTACACTTGCCTAAAGGAAGAAAAATTATTTTCAAATTCCGTTCTCAAGATGTATTGCACTCAGCGTATATGCCACACTTTAGAGCTCAGATGAACTGTGTTCCAGGGATGATTACTGAATTTGGTTTTACCCCATCTAAGACTACTGAAGAGATGCGTTTGGATCCTGATGTAATTACTAAAGTGGATGGAATTAATGAGATTCGAGCTGAAAAAGGCGAGGATCCGTATGAATTCGATTATTTGTTATTATGTAATAAAATTTGTGGGTCTTCTCATTACAATATGCAGATGAAGATTGTTGTAGAAGAACCAGCTGAGTTTAACAAATGGATGGCGTCTCAAAAAACGATGGCCCAAGTTGTTCAATAAAAACCCAATTATCAAAAACTTAGACTATGTCAGATCATCATCATAAAGAAACTTTCGTTACTAAATACATCTTTAGTACGGATCATAAAATGATTTCTAAACAATACCTAGTTACTGGTATTTTCATGGGAGTTATTGGAGTGTTTATGTCTATGCTTTTCCGTTTACAGATTGCATGGCCTGAACGTTCATTTACATTAATTGAAGCCTTTTTGGGGAATTTCCAAGAAGATGGAGTAATGTCTCCAGATATTTATTTAGCCTTAGTTACGATTCACGGTACTATTATGGTATTCTTCGTATTGACTGCTGGATTGAGTGGTACTTTTTCAAACTTGCTAATTCCATTGCAGATTGGAGCGAGAGATATGGCCTCAGGATTCCTTAACATGGTATCCTATTGGTTGTTCTTCCTTTCTTCAGTAATCATGGTTATATCTTTGTTTGTAGAGGCTGGACCGGCTTCGGCAGGATGGACAATTTATCCACCTTTATCGGCATTACCTCAAGCAATTGGAGGATCGGGTGCTGGTATGACGCTTTGGTTAGTTTCTATGGCCATCTTTATTGCTTCATCTCTTTTAGGGTCATTGAACTATATCGTGACGATCCTAAACCTTAGAACAAAAGGAATGAAAATGACAAGATTGCCTCTAACAATGTGGGCTTTCTTTATCACAGCTATTATTGGTGTGGTTTCTTTCCCAGTTCTTTTATCAGCAGCATTATTGTTGATTTTTGATAGAAGTTTTGGAACTTCATTCTTCCTTTCAGATATATTCATTCAAGGAGAAGTATTGCATTATCAAGGAGGTTCACCAGTGTTGTTTGAACACTTATTCTGGTTCTTAGGACACCCTGAGGTATATATTGTATTACTTCCTGCGTTAGGAATTACATCTGAAATCATTGCTACGAATTCACGTAAACCTATTTTTGGGTATCGTGCAATGGTTGGATCAATCATGGCTATTGCATTCCTTTCAACAATTGTATGGGGGCACCATATGTTCGTTTCAGGGATGAATCCATTTTTAGGTTCTGTATTTACTTTTACAACGCTTTTAATCGCGATTCCATCTGCGGTTAAAGCCTTTAACTATATTACAACGCTTTTTAAAGGGAACTTGCAGTTTAACCCAGCGATGCTATTTTCAATTGGATTAGTATCTACCTTTATTACTGGTGGGGTTACTGGAATTATTCTTGGAGATTCAGCTTTAGATATCAATGTACATGATACTTATTTTGTAGTAGCTCACTTCCACTTAGTAATGGGGGTATCTGCTATTTACGGAATGTATGCAGGAGTTTATCATTGGTTCCCTAAAATGTACGGACGTATGATGAATAATGCTCTTGGATACGCTCATTTCTGGTTGACAGCAATTGCAGCTTATGGGGTGTTTTTCCCAATGCATTTCTTAGGTCTTGCTGGTTTGCCAAGACGTTATTATCAAAATACGGCCTTCCCGTTATTTGATGATTTATCCGATATTAATGTGGTAATTACCTTATTTGCTCTTATGGGAGGTGCAGCTCAGATTATCTTCTTAGCAAACTTCTTTATCAGTATTTATAAAGGTAAGAAGGCAGAACAAAACCCATGGAAATCAAATACTCTTGAGTGGACTACTCCAGTAGAACATATCCACGGTAACTGGCCAGGTGAAATTCCAGAGGTTTACCGTTGGGCTTATGATTATTCTAAACCAGGATATGATGAGGATTTCGTTCCACAGAACGTACCTCTTAAACCGGGAGAAGATCCAACATAGGAAATATAATATAGAAAAAGGCTCACCATTGGTGAGCCTTTTTTTTTAGTTTATATTTGTCATATGAACGATTATTTGGATCCAGAAAAAAATGAGGTAAACGAGTTCGAGCAAGATCTCGAAAAAAGGTTACGGCCTCTTCGATTTGATGACTTTACCGGTCAAGATCAGGCGCTTTCAAATTTGAAAATATTTGTAGAGGCTGCCAATCAAAGAGACGAGGCGTTGGATCATACCTTATTTCACGGTCCACCAGGTCTTGGTAAAACAACCCTAGCACATATTTTGGCAAATGAATTGGAAGTGGGAATTAAAGTGACTTCTGGCCCAGTTTTAGATAAACCAGGAGACTTGGCTGGTTTACTTACCAATCTTGAGCCGCGAGACGTTCTTTTTATTGATGAAATTCACCGATTGAGTCCAATTGTCGAAGAATATTTATATTCCGCAATGGAGGACTTTAAGATTGATATTATGATTGAATCAGGACCCAATGCGAGAACTGTTCAAATTAATCTTGAACCCTTTACACTAGTTGGTGCCACAACTCGCTCTGGATTGTTAACTGCACCTATGCGTGCACGTTTTGGAATTAGTTCACGTCTACAATATTACTCTACCGAGTTATTGTCCACGATTGTGCAACGAAGTTCTAATATTTTAGGGGTTCCAATTTCTATGGAAGCAGCAATTGAAATTGCTGGAAGAAGTAGGGGGACACCGCGAATAGCGAATGCCTTGCTGCGAAGAGTTAGAGATTTTGCACAGATTAAGGGAAATGGAAAAATTGATATAGCAATTGCCAAGTTCGGTCTTGAAGCCCTAAATGTTGATACCTATGGTCTTGATGAAATGGATAATCGAATTTTGAATACGATTATAGATAAATTTAAAGGGGGACCTGTTGGTATATCAACAATCGCCACTGCTGTTGGGGAAAATGGAGAGACGATTGAAGAGGTTTATGAACCCTTTTTAATTCAACAAGGCTTTATTGTAAGAACCCCTAGAGGAAGAGAAGTTACTGAACGCGCTTATACGCATTTAGGAAAAAAAGGTTATAATCCACAAGACACGTTGTTTTGATTAAACAGTTTATAAATAAATATATTCCCATTTCTGTATGGTTAGTGAATTACCAGAGGCAATGGTTAAAGCACGATATTCTTGCGGGCTTAGTTGTCGGTATCGTATTGATACCTCAAGGGATGGCTTATGCATTGATTGCTGGTATCCCCCCAATTTACGGATTGTATACTGCTCTTGTTCCGCCATTGATTTATGCGATTTTTGGATCTGCAAGACAAATTTCTCCAGGACCAGTGGCTATGGATTCTCTCCTTGTACTCACAGGAGTAAGTGTTATCGCTGAACTTGGAACAGATTATTATTTGGAGGTTGTATTTATTCTGACCGCATTAGTGGGTCTTATACAATTTGCTTTAGGTTTTTTCAGATTGGGATTTTTGGTTAATTTTTTATCCAAACCTGTAATATCTGGATTTACCTCAGCTGCGGCATTGGTAATTGGCTTAAATCAAGTAAAGCACCTTTTCGGATTGAACCTCCCTAATTCAAGTTCGATTTACGTGTTGTTTACTGAACTTTTTAATTCCATAAAGAACTTGGATGTTTATACAACTATTATCGGTTTGGGATCTGTTGGAATTATTCTTTTGATGAAGAAATATATTGCCAAATTCCCAAGTGCTCTAGTAGTTGTAGTTGGAGGTATTTTATTGATTCATTTTTTTCCTAACCTTTTTAAAAGTGTAAAGATTGTTGGAGCAATTCCCGCCGGTCTTCCGGATTTTCACATACCAGTCTGGGATTGGGAATTGGTTAAAAAACTTCTTCCAGCTGGATTTACTCTTGCTATGCTTGGCTTTTTGGAATTGATAGCCATAGCCAAATCTCAAGAGAGTACTCAGGAAGATTATCAAGTGAGGTCCAATCAAGAATTTGTAGCCTTAGGCTTTGTGAATATGGTCAGTTCTATGTTTTCAGGTTATGTCTTAGCCTCGAGTTTCTCGAGATCTGCCATAAATTTTGAAAATGGGGCTAAAACTCCTTTATCGAATATTGTTTCTTCCCTTTTTATGGGAATTGTTCTTCTGTTTTTGACTTCTTTATTTTTTGAACTTCCAATAGCAGTTCTCGCTTCAATTATTATCGTGGCTGTATTTAATTTGGTGAAGTACAAAGAAGCAATTCGTCTGTGGAGAGGTTCAAAAAGAGATTTTTGGATGTGGGTAATTACTTTCGTGTTTACCTCAACTATGGGAATCGTAGAAGGGGTTTCCGTAGGAGTAATTGTCTCCCTTTTAGTTCTTTTAGCGAGATCAACCAATCCTCATTATGCTATTTTGGGAAGAATTTCAGGGACCAATTATTTTAGAAACATCAGTCGATTTGAAGGAGTAGAAATCAATCCAGAAATTCTTATTATGCGTTTCGATTCAGAATTGTATTTTGCTAATACAAATTTCTTTAATGAACATTTGGATAAACAGGCGCATAAAAAAGGAAAACAACTAAAATTAGTAATTCTAGATTTTGAGTCGGTAAACGGTATGGATAGTTCAAGCGCTGATGCACTAAAACAAAGAATCAAGTATTATGACAGTCGTCATGTAAAAATGTATTTTACCAATGTTAAAGGCCCTGTGAGGGACACCATGACCAGGTTTGGAATAATTGCTGACCTTGGAAATGATCATTTTTTTATGAGTATTGCAGGGGCGGTGGATTATTTTGAAACAGGAGATAAAGGAATTAAAGATGATTTGCTTCCATATATCAACCAAGCAAATCAATATAAAGTGTGATAAAAGTTACATCTAGGATATCTAACAATGCGTATCTTTGTGGTGTTAAAATTAGAGTATTATGAAAGTAGAACAATTATATACAAGTTGCCTGTCAGAAATGGCTTATTATATCGAGTCTGAAGGTGAGGCGGCAATAATAGATCCATTAAGAGAAACTAAGCCATATTTGAAAAAATTAGCGGAGGATGGAGCACAATTAAAATATGTTTTTCTAACACATTTTCATGCGGATTTTGTGTCGGGTCAGGTGGATTTGGCGAGAGAAACTGGTGCTACTATAGTTTTCGGACCCAATGCGAATCCGGATTATAAAATTCACTCTGCAAAAGATGGGGAAATTTTTAAAATTGGAAAACTGTCTCTAGAGTTAGTTCATACTCCAGGACATACTATGGAATCTTCATCTTATGTTTTGATTGATGAAAAGGGAAATAAACCTTATGTATTTACTGGGGATTGTTTATTTATTGGAGATGTGGGACGTCCGGATCTTGCGGTGAAATCTGATTTGACTGAAGAGGATTTAGCTGGACATTTATTCGATTCTCTTCGTAACAAAATAATGACATTACCTGATGATATTATTGTCTATCCAAACCATGGAGCAGGTTCCGCATGTGGAAAGAATATGTCTAAGGAAACTTATGATACTTTAGGTAATCAGAAAAAAGTAAATTATGCTTTGAATCCTGATATGAGTAAAGAGGACTTTATAAAAGAGGTTACCACAGGTCTTGCAGCTCCTCCTCAATATTTTCCAGAGAATGTTAGGATGAATAAATCCGTTAATGACAGTTATACTGAAATTTTGAAAAGAGGTATGACACCACTAAGCGCGGATACTTTTGAAGAGTTAGCAAAGCAAGAAGATACTTTAGTCTTGGATACCCGAGTTGCTAAAGCATATAAAACAATGGGTTCAATTCCTGGAGCATGGTATATTGGTATAGATGGAGGATTT
Organism: Flavobacteriaceae bacterium; assembly: GCA_049606855.1. Classification (GTDB taxonomy): domain Bacteria; phylum Bacteroidota; class Bacteroidia; order Flavobacteriales; family Flavobacteriaceae; genus JBELHR01. Next base: position 95,085 of record JBMYVY010000003.1, read on the forward strand.
GCACCTTGGGTTGGAGCATTGATTCCAAATATTCACCAAAAAATATTGATTTTGGCAGATGAAGATCGTATTGAGGAAGTAGTTACTCGTCTTTCGAGAGTGGGTTATGATCAGTCAATTGGGTATTTAGAAGGGGGTTTTGATGCATGGAAACAAGCGGGTAAACCAGTTTCTGAAATAGAGTCGAAAAGCGCTGAAGAACTCATCGATGAGCTGTCAAATGGGAATTCTAAAAACCCTTTAGATGTTCGTAAACCATCAGAATATCAAGCTGAACATATTGATGGAATCGATTCCTTTCCTTTAGACTCGTTGGTTCAAAACATCGATCAATTGGATAGGAAAAATACTTATGAACTCCACTGTCAAAGCGGTTATCGTTCGTTGATTGCTGCGTCAATTATGAAGGCAAAAGGCTTTGACCATATTATTGATATTACAGGAGGGTTTAAAGCCCTAGTTGAAGCTGGAGCACCTAAAACGAATTATGTATGTCCAAGTACTTTAAATAAATAAATATGAAATTAATCAAACTCGCATTTTTATTCAGTCTAGTGTTTACGCTAGGAGCATGTTCTCAAAACGGAAAATCTAAGAATTACGATGAAACAGTTATTGTTCAAATCACTCCTACAGACCTAAAACAGGAAACTTTGGACGATATTCAATTGATTGACGTTAGAACTCCAATGGAAGTTTCAGATGGAACGATCCAAGGAGCAGAAAACATGAATTGTTTAGATAGTGATTTTATGGAAAAAGTAGCTACGCTGGATAAAAATAAACCAGTTTATCTCTACTGTAAAAGTGGAGGTCGATCAGCCCGATCTGCTAAACAATTGGCCGATGCAGGTTTTACTAAAATATATGACTTACAAGGAGGTATTACCGCTTGGAAGGCTGAAGGAAATGAAGTTGTTGTAGACTAGATATAAAAAAGGCAGAAACCGAAAGTTTCTGCCTTTTTCAATTAGAAATTAATCCCTATCCCGAAAAGGACATTCAAAGTAGCTTGCGGATAATAACCCGCTCCATCTAAGGTAGTCACTTCACCAGGTACTGACCAAGTATCGTCATAGGTATAATAATATCCATTTGATACGTATTCAGCATTGAAGATATTGTTGATCATTGCCGAAAATTCAATACTCTTGAAGGTTTTGTTCAATCGAATTTCATAGTTAGCAACTAAATCATGAGTCATATATGCCTCTAATTTTGAATTTTCAGCATCTATGTTTGCCATAAATTGCTCAGATACATATTTACTGTAGAATCCAATCTCCATATTGGGAACAGGCATATAAGCAATTTTATTCCCAACTACAGCATTAGGAGAAAATGCGATATTAGTTTCCCCCAAATCTTCTAATTCTCCGTCGCGTTGGAAAACAAAGTCTAAATTTTTATTTGAGCTTATCGCAAAATTTGGTTGTAAATAAAGTTGATTTCCGAGTCTAAAGAAGGCGTCAAATTCGAATCCCATTCTATAGCTTTCTCCAACATTTGTTCGTATTGGATTTCCAACATCATCAAGTGCCCCAGTTAGTACTAATTGATTTTGGTAGGACATATAATAAACATTTGTGTTGATTTGGAATCCTTCTTTTTTCCATCTCCATCCGAATTCGAAATCATCCAAGCGTTCCGGTTCAGGAGACCCATTTTCAAAATCCGTACGATTTGGTTCTCTGTGAGCTACTGCGAATGAAGCATATAAATTATTGTTATTATTTAACTCAAAACTCAACCCTACTTTAGGGTTGAAGAATTGGTAATTTACATCGATGCTTCCTTCTGCAACACCACTTGCAGCATAGTCAATAAATCGTCCTTGCAGATCCACAAATGAGATCAGTTTTTCACCTATTTGGTAATTCATTTTTATAAAAACATTACCGTCATTTTTATCCCCGTAATTATCATAATATTTATCTGAAGGTTTTGTTCCTCCTGCATAGTCTGCCCAAATAACATGTCCAAAATGATCTCCTATATACTGGCTATATGCCCCTCCAAGTGTCAAGTCTAATTTATTGTCTTTATAGTTTACAAAGGAGGTAAACCCATAATAGTGATTGTCGAGCCATCTTTGGTTTATAAGATCAGTAGTATCAATACTTCCTTCAGGTGTCATTCCGTAATCGGGCATATAAGCATCTTCTTGATAATTTTCATAATACCCACGACCATAAGTATAGTGAAGCGCGATATTTGAAGTCCAATTATCGCTATAAGTTTGAGTCCAAAGAGCTTGATAGTGATCTTGTTGATAGTTGTCCGTTTGATTGTCATAGAACGAAATACTTCCATCATCATTGGTATACATTCCTGCAGGATTAAAGGTGCGATCACTTTCTAAGGTGATTTCATCAATTCCATACCAAGCTTGATAGGTTTTTTCCTTTCCACCAAAAGTTATTAATTTGATTAATGTATTCTCTTCACTGTAACTAGCCTGAAGAAAGTACGAGCCTAAATTCGAACTTGCTCGATCAATATAACCATCAGAATCAATTTTTGAAATTCTACCAGTAAGTTCGAAGTTTTCATTCAAACGGCCTGTTGAAAACTTTGCAGTTTCCTTGAAGGTATTAAAAGATCCCGCTGAAAATGCAAGACTACCAAAAGCCTCTTCATTAAAACCATCAGTCAACATGTTTAAAGAAGCCCCAAAAGCACCGGCACCATTTGTAGATGTACCTACACCTCTTTGTAATTGCAAGGACTCTGTGGAGGAAGCAAAATCCGGTAAATTAACCCAAAAGGTTCCCATAGATTCGGAATCATTATAGGCAATACCGTTGATTGTTACATTCACCCTAGTGGCATCGGTACCTCTAACTCTAATTCCAGTATATCCAATTCCAGCTCCAGCATCCGAAGTTGTTACAACTGCAGGCATATAATTCATTAAAATAGGAATATCTTGCCCCAAGTTTCGTTCTTCAATTTCCTTTTGACTTAAAGAGGAGTGAGTTACAGGAGCATTCGCTTGAACCCTTACTGCAGATACAATTACTTCATCGAGGATATAATTGTCATTTTCTAGAATAATCTCAATCTGATCTGCTGTGGAATAATTGATTTTTGTAGAATAGGTCTTGTAACCTACGTATCTTACTTCAAGGGTATAATCCCTATTTGCATCAATTTTCATGCTGAATCGACCTTCAAAATCTGTAGTAAACCCTTGATTAGTTTCTTTTAAAATTATGGTTGCGCCAGGCAAATCTTCTTGCTCGCCGTTTAGAACGGTACCACTAACAATAATTTTAGAATTTTGAGCACTTAGCTCAATTGTCGTCATGAGTAAAAATATACTCAAAAATAAACTTATAAGTTTCATTAATAAAATTAATAAAACGAATAAAAAGAGGCCATTATCCGTGAGTTAATGACATTTTTCCATCCCTTGGCAGCATTATCTGCCCAGGTTCATTGGGTATGATCTCAGCCAGCTTTAAAGACTAGCACCCCTTTGCGAGAACGCTGCAAATATATTAATGAAAGCTTAATTCTATTACTCTTTTAGCTTTTTTTTCCAAGAAAGATATCCTTGGTAGGCCAAGATCAGGAAAAGGGAATATTGTAGCGCGGTGAATCCCAGTCCCTTAAATAGATATAGAGGAACAGAAATAGTATTTGCAATAATCCATAACCACCAATGTTCAATCTTTTTATTCGCCATTAACCACATGGCAGCGAAAAAAATCCCTGTTGTCATGGTGTCTGAATAATCAGTTAATCGATCAAAACGATCAAAATATTTGTATACTACAATGACGAGAATCGCAGTAGAACTAAATATTAAAAGGGCTTTTATCCAATCTCTTTTACTAGCTCTGCTGATTTGAAGTTCATGGCTAATATCTGATTTTGACCACAACACCCATCCGTAAATGCTCATAAGGGTATAGTAGCTATTGATAATAAAATCACCATATAGACTATAAACCCAACAAATGTAAACATAAATTAAGGTCGAGATTATTCCCGTTGGGAATACAGCAATTCGTTCTAATTTTGCGTAATAAACGCTTAAAATTCCAAAAATGACGGCAATAACTTCTAAAGCAATATCTAAAGTACTTGCATTTTGATAGGGTTCAATAAAAAAATTAATTAAGTCCTGCATAAGATATTTCTTCAAATAGATTTGGGTTGTTTTCAAAGGCATTACCTATCACTACAAATTGAGCACCAGCATTGAGTGCATCCTCTATGTTTTGAGCCGTTTTAATTCCTCCGCCAACAATTAATGGATGGTTTATTTCTTTTTTGACTTTTGATATAATTGCAGGTTTGACAGGAAAAATAGCCCCACTTCCAGCTTCTAGATACGTTAGTTTTTTTCCTTGCCATTGTCCAGCAACTGCGGTATCAACAATCTTTTGTTCATGTTCTTGTGGCATTCCATTGGTTTGAGTTACTCGTGCGGTACTCGGTTGATTACCTCCATCGATTAAGAGGTAACTCGTTGGAATAATTTCTAAATCCACTGATCTTAGTTTAGGAACGGATTTAACGTGTTGATCAATGAGGTATTCGGGATTTCTTCCTGAAATTAAACTTAAAAAAAGAATAGCATCAGCACGATCACTTATTTGTTCATGTGAACCAGGGAAAAGAATAATGGGAATGTTTATCTGATTTTTTAAGGCCGTCACAATTTGGTCAGTTTTACCAGGCGCTACTTCAGACCCTCCGACGAAAATTAATTGAACAGGACTGTTCTTAATTCGTTTCTCTAGCCCCGCTATATCTTCTAATTCTAATTTATCCGGATCGAGTAATAAAATAATTCCACGATTATTTTTTAAAAATTCAAGAACTTCCATCAGACTGATTTGATTGTATAAGCTAAACTGTAATTTGGAAAATCCATAAAATAAGCATCATGAATTTCTTTTATTCCATGTTTGATGATTTGAGCTTTTGTTGAAAAGTTATCAATACTGAAATCATTCACAAAAAGATGATCTTTAAATAAAATATTTCCTTCAGGGCGCGTCTTGAACAATGATTCCTTAATTGCCCAAATTTTGGTGAGCATTTTCACTTGCTCTTGGGTATTTTCATATTCAATTTTTTCAGTTCCAATAAAGCGATGAGCAATCCTTAAAATTTTCTCTCTATTTTTTTCAATATCAATACCAACTATTTGATCAGAAATAATGATACATGAATAGTCAAATGAATGAGAAATTGAAATATTTAACCCATTTTTCAATAGCGGCTTTCCTGATTTATTATAATATAAATCATTATCGGAGTACCCGTTAGACACCAATAAATGTCTCACTGCAAGAAAACCTTTTCTATGAGATTCACTTTTCATGCCATTCAATCTCAATTGGCTGTTTTCGTTGAGCGTTATATCTTTTAAAAACCCCTCATCTTCAGTAATATGCCAAACACTCACTTGAGTGTTTTTTTCCACACGTAATGTTTGAATTAGAGGCATATAATTAAAAGTGTTTTTGTAATTTTGCGTTTTTAAAGCACTCTTTAAGGCTTTTTATCAAAACAAATTTAATAAATATGAGTACAGCAGCACCTACTTACACACAATTTAAAGTGAAAGACATCAATCTTGCAGATTGGGGGAGAAAAGAAATTGAATTAGCTGAAGCTGAGATGCCAGGATTAATGGCTCTTAGAGAAGAATATAAGGATGAGCAACCCTTAAAGGGTGCGAGAATTGCAGGATGCCTGCATATGACGATTCAAACGGCAGTTTTGATTGAGACATTAGTAGCCTTAGGAGCTGAAGTTACTTGGTCATCATGTAATATTTTCTCAACTCAAGACCACGCAGCAGCTGCAATTGCAGAATCTGGAGTACAAGTATATGCTTGGAAGGGATTGACAGAAGAAGAATTTGATTGGTGTATTGAACAAACCTTATTTTTCGGCGAGGATAGAGAGCCATTAAATATGATACTTGATGATGGTGGAGATTTGACCAATATGGTTCTAGATCGATATCCAGAGTTAGCTTCAGGGGTTAAAGGATTATCGGAGGAAACGACAACAGGTGTTCATCGTTTATATGAGCGTGTAAAAGAAGGGACACTTCCTATGCCCGCAATTAACGTTAACGATTCTGTGACTAAATCTAAGTTTGATAATAAGTATGGTTGTAGAGAAAGTGCGGTAGACGCTATTCGTAGAGCAACAGATACCATGCTTGCAGGGAAAGTTGTTGTGGTTGCTGGATATGGTGATGTTGGAAAAGGAACTGCAGCTTCATTTAAAGGAACAGGGGCCCGTGTGATTGTAACGGAAATTGATCCGATTTGTGCACTTCAGGCGGCAATGGAAGGATTTGAAGTTAAAAAAATGGATAATGCCATTTTAGAAGCTGATATCGTAATTACTACTACAGGAAATAAGGACATTGTTAAAGGTCGTCACTTTGAAATGTTGAAAGACAATTCAATCGTTTGTAATATCGGTCATTTTGATAATGAAATTGATATGACTTGGCTAAACAAAAATTACGGTGATACTAAGGTTGAAATCAAACCACAAGTTGACCAATATCAAATTAACGGTAAGAAATTCCTTGTATTAGCAGAGGGAAGATTGGTGAATTTAGGTTGTGCTACTGGACACCCTAGTTTTGTGATGAGTAATTCATTTACAAACCAAACCCTAGCGCAGATTGAATTATGGAAACATGCAGATCGTTATGAGAATGAGGTTTATATGTTACCAAAACATTTAGATGAAAAAGTAGCTCGACTACACTTAGCAAAAATTGGTGTAGAGCTGGATGAGCTTTCTGAAGATCAAGCTTCTTATATAGGAGTTACGGTCAAAGGGCCATTCAAACCTGAATACTACAGATACTAAAAAGTTTAAAAGCCCGATCTTAAGATTGGGCTTTTTTTATACTTGCCGGTAGGCAAGAGCCTCCCTGATATGATCAATCCGAATTTCGGGAGTTTCTGCTAAATCAGCAATACTCCTAGAGACCCTTAAAATTTTGTGATACACTCTTGGACTGAGTTCCAATTGATCAAATAATTGATTGGCTTGTTGTTGATCATTTGTAGAAACCTGACAGTACTTGTGAATCAAGTGGTTTGGAATTCGAGCATTATATTTAAATTGTTCTCTTTGATATCGCTTGAATTGAATTTTTCTTGCCCTTTGTATTGAGTAATTGGACTCATCTCTAATAGCTTCTTTCATTCTAAAGTTTTTTAAGGAGGGCTTATGTACCGATATAAAAAGGTCTATTCTATCTTGAATTGCCTTTGAGAACTGAAATTTGTCTCTGTTGTCCCTAGGATTCAGGGCAGCGATTAATTGAAAATCACAAGGGTATTCCGCAGTTTGTTCCAATCGATTAATCGTGATTTTGTGATCTTCGAGTACCTGTCTTAGAGCTTCAATGTGAGATTTGGGGAATTCATTGAGCTCATCCAAAAATAATATGCCTTTATGAGCCAAACTCAACTCTCCAGGTCTCGGGTCTCTTCCACCACCAATGAGACTGGTTAGACTAATTGGATGATGAGGTTCTCTAAATGGGGGACGATAAGAAATTTCTGAATTTGCTTTACCAAGTGATTCTAATTGGTTTAGTTGAAGGGCTTCTTCCTCGTGAAGATTTGGCAGCATAAATTGACTGTTTTTTGCTAGCATAGATTTGCCTACACCTGGATCACCGTATAAAAGAATATGATGTCTTCCACAATGTGCTATTTGAAGTGCTCTCTTAGCGGCAAGGCAGCCTGTTATCGTCGAAAAATCGGGCCCTGAATAATTGGATGTTTTGAGTTTTGGCCTCTTGTTTATAGGGGGTAATTGTTTTCCCAATTTATCAATGCAATCGTTCAGATTTTTGACTGCAATGATCCGAATACCACTGACTTGTTTTGCTTGGTTTAAATTTTCATAGGGCAAAACTAATCCCTTAAGGCGGTTTAATTTACAAATTCGAGCAGCTGCTAAAACACCCGGTACAGCTTTAATCGATCCATCGAGTGAACATTCTCCAATAATGAGAAATTTACTTAAATTTTTGATTTGTATTTGATTGGAAACCTGAAGAATACCAAGGCTTATCGCAAGATCAGTTTGACTTCCCTTTTTTAGTGTTCGAGCAGGGGCGAGATTGATCGTTATTTTTCTTCCTGGAAACTTAAAGTTCGAGTTTGAAATTGCCGCATAGATTCTGTCTCCACTCTCCCTCATACTTTGATCTATACGCCCTATAATCTTAAAGCCAATCCCCACTCTTATATCTATTTCAATATGTAAGAGTTCCGCTTGAATGCCTTTTAAGGTGATACTTTTTAGGTTCTTAACCATAGTTTTTAGTTAAAACGTATGATTTTCCATTTCTCGTATAAAAAAACCCTTGACAAAACTAATCGTCAAGGGTTAATTGGTAAGGGGATTTACCAGAGGTTGGTCCAAATTAATGGACAACAAATAAATTGTCTAACCTTTATACTGGTAAGATATCATAAATCGTGCCAAAAAACCTTAAGCGGAGTTTCTTGCTGCATTGGTGTTTCCAAATAATGAACGCGTCACAATTTTTTCGAACACTTCTTGAATTTCAGGATCAATGCTCTCTCCTTGTTTTTCCATATCCTGAATTTTCTTTAGTGCAAATTGCTGTATGGTCAACAAAGGCATTACAATAGACTCTCTGATTTTTATTGAAGCTCTACCATCCGGCATATTTTCCATTAATTCTGAATGCCCGGAAACTTCCAACAATAATCTTTTGGTCAATACATATTCATCGTGAATAATTTTCCAAAATTCACCAAACTCGGGATCCTTTTCCATGTATTGAGTTAAACCAAAGAATGATTTAGTCAAAGACATCATGGAGTTCTCCATAAGCGTTTTAAAGAATTTACTGCTTCGATAAAGCATCTTTACTTCTCCAAGTCTTCCTTGGTCCTCATATGCTTTTAAAGCAGTCCCAAGGCCATAATAACCAGGAACATTTTGCTTGAGTTGTGACCAAGATCCAACAAATGGAATTGCTCTCAAATCACCAAAATCCAATTCCTTAGAAGTTGATCTTTTCGATGGGCGCGAACCAATATTTGCTTTACCGTAGAATTTAAGCGTACTCATTCGTTCCAAATATGGAATGAAAAGTTTATGGCTCTTAAAGTCTTCATAGGTTTTGTAACTTTTTTCAGCTAAATCTTGAATAATTACGCGCTCCTCAGAATTAAACTCAATTCTATCTTCGCTAAATAATTTATTTGATAATCCAGAGCTTAATAGCTGCTCTAAATTATATCGTGATGATTTTTGGGTTCCAAAATTCGAACTGATCGTTTGCCCTTGGATGGTGAGCTGCACCTCTTTAGTTTCAATAGAGCTCCCCAATGAGCTATAAAATTGATGCGTTTTACCCCCACCTCGTGCAGGCGGTCCTCCACGACCATCAAAGAACAACACACTGATTCCATACATTCTTGATATAGCGGTAAGCGTTTCTTTTGCCTTAAAGATAGACCAATTGGCCATCAAATAACCTCCATCCTTTGTTCCATCAGAATATCCCAGCATAATGGTTTGAGTGTTATTTCGTTGCTTTAAATGTTCGCGATATTCTGGGATTTCATAAAGTGTCTTCATAACCTCTTGAGCAACTTTTAAATCATCGATGGTTTCAAAAAGTGGAATTACATCCACAGGAAGATCACCACCAAACCCAGATAAATTAAGCATAGCAAATGTTTGCATCATATTCAATGCCGTTTGATTATTGGAAATTATGTAGCGATTCGCTCCTTTTTCACCATTACTTTCTTGAATTTCTTGGAGGGCCTTGATTGATCCTAAGGTTTTGAGCACCATATCATCAGAAAATAGGCTCAAATCTAAATCCCCTTTAACAGTTGCTAGGAAGTGGGTTTGTTTATCTGCATCCCACCTACTGTAATCTGCTGGAAATGTTTTATCCCCACTTGCTTGAAGATCCGAAACAATTTGAGTGAAAACTGTATGGTGAACTCTTGAATCTTGTCTGATGTCAAGGGTCGCAAAGTGCATTCCGAACATTTTGATCTTTGTGATGAAACTATTGATTTCCTCTAAGTACAAACTGTTGTGTTGACTGATAACCAGATCCTTAATCTGAAGCATGCTCGACAGCAATTCATCCTGAGTGATGTACATGGTTCCCTTTCGAGAAGTCGCTCCGTTCCAAAGCCTGGTCTCTACATCAATTATTTTATCGTAAACTCCTTTGAAGGTGAGTTTTTTTCTGAGCGCCTTAGCATCTCTATAATAATTTTTTAAAAGCGTTAAACGCAATTTTTTTGCCACATCAACAGTTGTTTGTTCTGTTACAAATGGATTACCATCCCGATCTCCTCCCGGCCAAAACCCAAGTTGGATCACCTCATGATTCAATTCTTCACCGTTGAGAATAGAATCTTGAACATAGTCAAAAATTGCCCCAACTGAGTAATAAAAAATATTTTCTAAATACCAAATAAGACTTTTGGCTTCATCATAGGGAGTCGGTTTTTCTTTATTGAAAAATGCAGTTTTCCCCAACTGAGCCAGAAGCTCTTGAATTCTTTTCAAGTTATCTTTTTCTATGGCTTTTGATAATTCTGTAATAATACCTAAAACAGTTCCAGGATAGAATTGAGTCGGGTGAGCAGTAAGTACAATTCGTGTTGAAAATTCTCGTATGAATTTTTTCAAGTCTCTTTTCTTCCCGGCCTGGGCGGCAAGCTCTTTAATACCTCTTAAGGTACCAACACCTTCCATGTTGTTAACAATAGGAAATGCAGCATCTTCGATAGCATCGAACAACACAATTTGCCTTTCGATGTATTGTATAAATTGAAATAAGGTATCAATACGATCTTTTTCTTCTATTGAAGGGAAGTATTGTTCAAAAAAATCAACCACGATATCTGTTGGGGTTTTCCCTTCTTTAAATCCTTCCTCGCACAATTCGTGAAATAAAGGAAGATAGAGTCCTGTTTTTGAAGCTTCCTCATAAGGTAAGGAAGTAAAAATACTATTATAGATGTTGAACTTAGATAAAACGTGTTCGTTAAATCGATTAAGTTTTGATACTCTTGCCATAATAATTCTGTTTTACACAAATTTACAAATTTGTTAAGCTGTCCTAGAATTAATAAGAAAAAAATACGAAACCGTTTTCCTTGTTATACATTAAACAATAGCTGCCTTGATTCAATGTGAATTCATAAAAAAAAAGCCCCAAACATGGGGCTTTTTTTATTTAAAGTTCTTAAGTCCATCTCTTAGCCAAGAGAGGTAATCTTCGATATCCGGGTTATAGGCACTTGGAGCATTTAAGTTTTCTTCATTTAGGTCGATCAAAACGTAATATGGCTGTGCATTTGCTTTGTATCGCTGAATTTGGAATTCACTCCACTTTTTTCCAATACTCTTTACTTTTTTACCACTAATTTCTGAGATATATTGTTCGTTTTCTGGTAAATCACGTTTATCGTCTACATAAAGTGAAATAAGTACTAAATCATTATTTAGAACTTGAAGTACTTCAGGATCAGACCAAACATTGTCCTCCATTTTACGACAATTTACACAGGCGTGACCAGTGAAGTCAATCATAATTGGTTTATTTACCTTTTGAGCATATGCCAATCCCTTTTCATAATCCTTAAAGGCCATTATTCCATGAGGACCTGCATGAGCTCCTTCCGGCCAATCTTTATGATCTCCACCAAGGTTAGATGATCCTCCGCCAATTCCCATCGGAGATTCTGCATAGTTTTTTGGAGGTGGGAAACCGCTGATAAGTTTTAGGGGTGCTCCCCAGAGTCCAGGAATTAAATAGATTGTAAAGGTCAAAGTTACCAAAGCCAAGGATAAACGACCCACTGAAATATGATTCAATGGAGAATCATGTGGTAACCTAATTTTCCCAAGCAAATACAAACTAAGTACACCAAAAATAGCTACCCAAATAGCAATAAAGACTTCGCGCTCCAACAAGTGTAACTGAAGCACTAAATCTGCATTTGACAGGAATTTAAAGGCAAAAGCCAATTCCAAAAATCCTAAAAAGACTTTTACTGTATTTAACCAACCTCCTGAATTTGGAAGGCTATTCATCCATCCAGGAAATGCCGCAAATAAAGTAAATGGAAGCGCAATTGCTAATGAGAATCCAAACATTCCAACAGTCGGAGCTAAACCTCCCAATGTAGCAGATTCAACAAGTAATGTTCCAACAATTGGACCCGTGCATGAAAATGAAACAATAGCTAAGGCAAGAGCCATAAACATAATTCCAATTATTCCTCCTCGATCGGCCTGCTTGTCTACTTTATTGGCCCATGATTGAGGTAACATGATTTCAAAGGCTCCAAGGAATGAAAAGGCAAAAACAATTAATAGCACAAAGAATATCAGGTTAAACCAAACGTTTGTTGATAATGCATTCAAAGCATCTGCTCCAAAAGCCCATGTTACAATTGTGCCTAATAAAACATAAAGAACGATGATTGAAAGACCATAGATAACGGCGTTTCGAACTCCCGCTGCACGAGTTTTTGAGGTTTTTGTGAAAAAACTAACAGTCATTGGAATCATTGGAAATACACATGGCGTCAGTAGGGCAACAAATCCAGATAAAAATGCAATGATAAAGATTCCCCATAAAGATCTTTCTTCTTGGGATTCAGGCTCTGCTATTTGCTTTACCTCTTTTACATCGCTATTTTCACCATTGGCAGCTGTGGCTTTTGACAAATCAAAACTCAATTCGACCTCGTCAGGAGGTAGGCATTGGGTATCATCACAAACCATGAAATAAACCGACCCTTGAATTATATTTGTAGAATCTGATTCAATTTGTTGAACAAATTTAGCCTTGTTTTCAAAAAATTTAATGTCCATTTGGAACACTTGATCAAATGACTCATGACCATCACCTTCTAAAGTTGAACCAACTAAATTTTGTCCATTTTCTGAGCTCAATATATAATTGAATTCAGTGGGTATAGGACCATTATCTGGATCTGGGATTACTTGAGAATATACATGCCACCCTGTCTCAATAGATGCAGTTGTGATCAGGTTATACGTGTTTTTTCCAGTTTTTTCTACTCTTGTATTCCAGGAAACGGGGTCATAAATCTGAGCTTGAGAAGCAGTTAATCCTAAAATTAAAAAGCTAAATAGGGTAATGAGTTTTTTCATTTTTCTATAAGTGTAATTCGTATTTGTTCTTCTTTATTTTTGCCTATATAACGCTGATCTCTTCGATCACCAATAATCCAAACAATATCTTCATCGGTGCACAACAGTTGAATCCGCTGTTTTTCGATGATTGATATTTTATTGTCCCGAAAATAAGCACTTAATTTCTTTTTGCCATTTGAACTTTCAGGGTAAAAGTAGTCTCCATTTTTCCAATTTCTTACATGCAAGTTTTGATTTAACAATTCTTTAGTAAGAAATACTTCTTTATCGCCTGTATGCTCATTTGACACCAGAATTTCAAATTTAGGTGAAAAGTAGGGCTTATTTTTATCTTGTAAAATTAGTACCTCTCTATCCTTAACAAGTTTGAAGTTTTCGTTTTCAAGGAACTTACCACTTTGAGTTTTTGTCAGATTCATTAAATCATGGACATTGTGAAAACCAAATTTATTGAACAGGCCATATAAAAGAGCTTCGTTATCTAATTTTTCACAAGGGTAGAGGCTGAGGTCGGCATAGTGTTCATGAGGCTTTTTTAATTCTAGTTCTTTCTCTTTTAAATAGGCATCGCTAAGGGCTTTGCTATGACTTAAATGTGATAAGGTATCTGAAAAACTTTGCGCTAAACTCGGGTTAATTTCTTTTAATTTAGGAACGATTTGATGCCTAATTTTATTACGCAAATACTTATCTGAAGCATTACTTAAATCCTCCCTCCAATGAAGTTCATTTTCGAGGGCAAATGTTTCGATGTCTTTTCTAGAAAAATGTCCTAGAGGCCTTCTGATCCAACTCTGTTTTGAGGGGATTCCAAGAAGACCTTCTATACCTGTCCCTCTAGTGAAATTAATCAAAAAAGTCTCCAGGCTGTCATCTAAATGATGGGCAGTTATAAGGTAATTATAATCTTCTTTAGTCCTTAATTCCTCAAACCATTTGTACCTCAGTTCTCTTGCTGCAAGCTGAGTACTCAATTTGTTGTTTTTTGCAAATCCCTCTGTTTCAAATCGAATGCTATGGACTTCAATCCCCAAGGCTAGACCGAGGTCTTTTACAAAATATTCATCCTTTAAGCTTTCTTCACCTCGGAGTTGAAAATTGCAATGTGCCAAAGCAAAATTTAATTGAGCTTGATGCATGAGATAAGCGGCAACCACAGAATCCACTCCACCTGAAATCGCCAAAAGGCTTTTTCCATCGATTAATTCAGGGAAATTTGTCAATAAATTGTTGCGGAATTCTTGAACCATAAAGCCAAAATTACACAATTCCTGTGAGAACATCTTTCATTGCCTTTGCTTTGATCAGACACTCTTCATATTCTTGTTCAGCTTGAGCACCGTCTGTGATTGCGGAGCCAACCGAGTAGGAGAGGTAATTTGATTGGGAATTGTAGAGTATACTTCTAATGACCACATTGAAATCAAAATCTCCCGATTCGGTAATATAGCCGACTGCTCCTGAATACAAACCTCTTTTACTAATTTCTAATTTTTCTATTAATTCAAGAGCAGACTTTTTTGGTGCTCCAGTCATGCTGCCCATTGGAAAGAGGTCTTTTATAATGTTTTCACTAGAAATACTTGGTTTAGCAAGAGCCTCTACCGTCGAAATCATTTGATGGACCTGTTTAAAACTATAGACCTTACACAGTTCTTTAACCTGAACAGACCCTTTTTCTGCAATTCGGGATAAGTCATTGCGCACCAAGTCAACAATCATGATGTTTTCGGCCCGCTCTTTTTCGTTGTTTTCAAGTTTTTCGATTAAGATCCTGTCCTCTTGACTATCTAATGACCTTTTTGAAGTTCCTTTTATCGGCTGAGAAATTACGTTTCGTCCCTTTTTTTGAACAAATCGTTCTGGTGATGCTGATATTAAAACTTGATTTTGCATCTTCATAAAAACTGAAAAAGGAGCCAATGAAATCTCATTTAATTTTTGATAGGTTTGGGCCAGTGGAAGTGAAGAAACCTCAGTGTAAAATTCTTGACAGAAATTTGCCTCGTACAGATCTCCTCTTTTGATGTGTTTTTTTAATTGATTTACACGATCGAGATATTCTCGCTTGTTCATCCGTGCATGAATCTGAATATCTAATGGTTTATTAGCTGGAATTTCTGTGCCCACTATTTTTTGAAAATCTTTAAGAGCTTCATTTTGGGAAGCATAATGAAAGCAAATTTCTGATGCTGAAATCTTAATTATTTTTTCCGCTTGAAAAAATCGTAAATCGTCAAAATAAAGACCATCATAGTTGGCTGAAGAAGTAGAGAACAGTTCATTTTTTAAGTCGTAACTAAGGTACCCAAAAACAGTATCCTGAACTTTATTTCTAAAGCGATTAAGCGCTTCAAATGAATGATTAGTGTCTTTTAGTTTGATCTCGCCTCGATTCCCAATGGCCGCAGTGGCCTCAAATTGACTGTAACCGTCTTGAAATTGATTTGAGTGAAAAAACACAAAGAACTCTTGGTTCTCTAACCAATGTACAAACTTGTAGATGTCCTTATTTGTCCAGGGAAATCGGTATTGATCTCTAATCATAGAACAAAAATACAACCCTTTTTAATTTTCGAGCAACAACTTGTTAAAAATCCAACATTTTCCAAAAATATTGTTAATATTTTATCAACCAGTGACTTAGGCTAAAAATGTTTTCTATCTTTGTAGTAATGAAAACTCAAATTACATACAGGAAACCCAGTCGACGCCGCTGTACACGCAGTGAGCGCATCTAATTGACCGACCTAAACTCAAGTGTAATTTATTTCATTATTCCAATGCTACGCATTCATTTAAATCTTTCTTATCTTTATAATAGTCTAAAAAACAGATTTTTAGACGGTCGTGTTTTGTTTCGCCGCCGCCCCTTTGGCGTATAATTTTTTTGAAGAAAGGTGAGTCCCTCTTCGCAGTAAGGAATAAAAAAACAAAACAATCATTCAAAATCATAATATCGTGGAGATTCTAGTTACTAATGAAACTCATGTTAAGTATGCAGAGGTAATTTGCAAAACTATTGAGGATTCAGCTAAGGTTAGAGGTACAGGTATCGCAAAGCGGACTCCTGAATATATTACCGAAAAGATTATCAAGAGCAATGGGGTAATCGCTTTAGAGAAGGGCAAGTTTGCTGGCTTCTGTTATATCGAAGCTTGGCAAGACAAGAAGTTTGTGGCCAATTCAGGACTTATTGTTCATCCCGAATTTAGAGGAAGAGGGTTGGCAAAAGACATTAAGAAGAAAATTCTGCAATATTCAGTACAAAAATTCCCTAATTCTAAGGTATTTGGAATAACCACAGGACTTGCAGTGATGAAAATAAATTACGAGCTGGGATATCAACCGGTAACATTTTCTGAATTAACAGATGATGATGCTTTTTGGAAAGGATGTCAAGCTTGTAAGAACTATGATATTTTGATGCGCAATGATCGAAAAATGTGTCTGTGTACTGGTATGTTATATCAGCCTCAAGTAAAACAGAGCATCAATAAAAAAGCAATAGAAAAAATTAAAAAAATTACAGCTGCGTTGCGGTTGAAAACAGTAAAATAGATATGAAAAAAGTGGTTTTAGCATACAGTGGTGGATTGGATACATCCTACTGTGTAAAGTATTTAATAAATGAATTGGGAATGGAAGTTTATTCAATTCTTGTAAATACTGGAGGTTTTTCTCAGGAAGAATTGGTTGAGGTAGAGAAAAAGGCCTATGAAATGGGTGTTACTAATCATGTGAACGTAAGTATCTTGGATGAATATTATGAAAAAGCCATTAAGTATATGGTTTTTGGTAATGTTTTAAAGAACAACACTTATCCATTGTCGGTAAGTGCAGAGCGAATATTCCAGGCGATTGAAGTGGTAAAACATGCCAATGAGATCAAAGCTGATGCAATTGCTCATGGTTCAACAGGTGCAGGGAATGATCAAATCCGTTTTGATTTAATTTTTCAATCAATGGCCCCTGGAATGGAAATTATTACTCCGATCAGAGACCTGAAACTTTCGAGACAAGAAGAAATAGAATATTTAAAAGAACATGGCGTAGATATGCCATGGGAAAAATCTCAATACAGTATAAATAAAGGAATCTGGGGAACTTCAGTTGGGGGCTCTGAGACTTTGACTTCTCATCAAACACTACCTGAAAGCGCTTATCCTTCTCAATTGGAACTGAGCGAACCACAAACTATTTCCTTAGAGTTTAATCAAGGAGAATTAGTTGCTTTTAATGGAGATAAAGGAACTCCTGTTGAAAATATTTTAAAGCTCGAGGCAATTGCATCAAAGTATGCTATTGGAAGAGATATACATGTTGGGGATACCATAGTTGGAATCAAGGGTCGCGTCGGTTTTGAAGCTGCAGCGGCTATCGTAACAATCAAAGCACATCACGCATTGGAAAAGCATGTATTGACGAAATGGCAGCAATATTGGAAAGAACAGCTCGGTAATTGGTATGGAATGTTACTACATGAAGGGCAATATTTAGACCCGGTAATGCGAAACATTGAAGCATTTCTGCAAGATTCTCAAAAAACAGTAAATGGAAAAGTAATCGTACAACTGAGACCTTATCATTTTATTATTGAGGGAATCGAATCTGAGAATGATTTAATGAACAATGATTTTGGAGCATATGGAGAAATGAATAATGCATGGTCTTCTGATGAGGCAAAAGGCTTCATAAAGATTTATGGTAATCAAAATAAAATTTTTAGTCAAGTTAATCCAAAATACAATGATTAAAATTGGAATCATAGGAGGTGCTGGATATACAGCAGGTGAATTAATTCGAGTATTGTTGAATCATCCCTTTGCAGAGATTGAATTTATTTATTCAACTTCTAATGCGGGAAACCCCATAAGCCTAGTTCATCAAGATTTATTTGGAGATACAGAGCTCGTGTTTTCAAATGAATTAAACCTAGATGTAGATTTATTATTTCTTTGTTTGGGACACGGGAACTCAAAGGTCTTTTTGGAAAAACATGAATTTTCTGTAAATACAAAAATCATTGACCTTTCCAACGATTTCAGATTAAGGAAAGATGCGGACTTCCAAGGGAGACATTTTGTGTATGGTCTTCCAGAATTTCAAAAATCCTCTATAAAAAGAGCGGATGCAATTGCAAACCCAGGTTGCTTTGCAACAGCAATTCAATTGGCTTTGTTACCACTTGCTGCATTAGGGGCTTTGGATAAAAAAGTTCATATCAACGCTACTACAGGAGCTACAGGTGCTGGGGTGTCGCCAGGTGCAACTACCCATTTTGCATGGAGAGACAATAATTTTTCAGTCTATAAACCCTTCACTCATCAACACCTGGGTGAAATCGGAGAAACTTTAGAAGCTTTTGACGACAATAATACAGGGAGTCTTTTATTTATTCCTAATCGAGGAAATTTTTCAAGAGGAATTTTTGCATCTGTTTATACAGAATTTGATGGAAGTCTTGAAAAAGCCTTTGAGCTTTACGAGGGGTATTATGCCGATGAACCCTTTGTTCACGTATCAAAAAACCCAATACACCTTAAGCAGGTTGTAAATACGAATAAATGCCTTTTGCATTTAATGAAACACGATAACGAACTCATTATCTATTCAGTTATTGATAACCTTTTAAAAGGCGCCTCTGGTCAAGCAGTTCAAAACATGAACTTAATGTTTGGTCTAGAAGAGTCTTTGGGGTTGAATTTAAAGGCGAGTAATTTTTAATTCTAAGACATGAAAATCAGTATAATTGGGACAGGGAATTTAGGGCTAGCTTTGGCGAAAGGAATCGTTGAACATGTAGATTTTGAACATCTTTACTTGACCAAGAGACAACCTACTAATTTGAAAAGTTGGTCGGAATTGCCTGAGGTAACCGTAAGTTCCGATAATGCTTTTGCCTGCTCTAAAGCAAATGTGATTATTTTGGCAATACAACCTGGTCAAGTCCAAGGAGTACTAAAAGAAGTAAAGGAACATGTCAAAGGAGCACTGATAATCTCTGTAGTAACAGGGAAGTCTCTAGCCAGTTTGGAGGAGCAATTACATGAGGGGCAGAAAATTATCAGGGCTATGCCGAATACCGCAGTTGCGGTTGCCCAATCAATGACTTGTATTTGCGCCAATAAGCACAGTTCAGAAGAACTCGTCATCGCGGAGAAATTATTTCAAGCGGTAGGACAAACCTTAGTCATAGAAGAAGAACTTATGCAAGCTGCAACGGTAATTGGGGCGAGTGGAGTTGCGTTTTGGATGAGGTTGATTAGAGCGACCACTCAAGGGGCAATACAATTGGGTTTTGAGGCAGAGGCGGCACAAAAATTGGCAGTACAAACCTGTTTAGGATCAGCGAGTTTATTATCCGAGAAAGAAAGTCACCCTGAAACTGAAATCGATCGAGTTACAACACCTAAGGGGTGTACAATTTCAGGATTGAATGAAATGGAGCATCAAGGATTAAGTTCTGCACTCATCCAAGGAATAGTAACTTCCTACAATAAGATTAACGAAATAAAAAATTAGAATGAAATTATTTGATGTATATCCACTTTATAATATAGAACCAACCAAAGCTCTTGGAGCAAAAGTTTGGGACAAAAATAACGTGGAATATTTAGATCTTTATGGAGGTCATGGAGTAATATCAATAGGTCATACCCATCCTGAATACGTGAAGCACATAGAGAGACAATTGGAGCAAATAGGTTTCTATTCTAATGCGGTGATCAATTCATTGCAGAATCAACTTGCTAATAAGCTGGGGGAATCATCGGGGTTAAATGAATTCGATCTGTTTTTGTGTAATTCGGGAGCAGAGGCTAATGAAAATGCCTTGAAATTGGCATCGTTCCATACTGGCAAATCTAAGGTAATCGCATTCAACCGAGCCTTTCATGGAAGAACATCGGCAGGAGTTTCTGTAACGAATAACCCAAAAATTCAAGCTCCATTAAATAAGCACAACCCTGTTATTTTCATTGAGCTGAATGACTTCAAAACTTTAGAGCAAGAAATGAAAAACGGTGATGTTGCAGCTGTAATTATTGAGGGAATTCAAGGTGTTGGAGGTTTGGATGAAGGAAGTACGGAGTTTTTTCAAAAAATCAGAGACTTATGTGATGCTCATAATGCAGTAATGATCGCGGATGAAATTCAATCGGGTTATGGAAGAACAGGGTTGTTTTTTGCATTTCAAGCTCATGATGTGTTACCAGATATTGTCACCACGGCAAAAGGTATGGGAAATGGATTTCCAATAGGAGGAGTGTTGATAAGCCCAAAATTTGAAGCTTCATTTGGTCTTTTGGGAACGACCTTCGGGGGTAATCATCTTGCGTGCGCTGCTGGACTTGCAGTTCTAGAGGTCTTAGAATCTGAGAAGTTAATGGAAAATGTAGCGGCTTTATCAGAATTATTTCATCAAAAAGCAGCCCAAATACCCCAAGTAAAAAAAATTAAAGGTAGAGGTTTGATGCTTGGACTTGAATTTGATTTTCCGGTATCCGAACTCAGAAAAGAATTAATTTACAATCAACACATTTTCACGGGTGGGTCATCCAATCCAAACCTATTGAGGATTTTACCACCATTGAATATTACTAAAGAAGAAATGACTCATTTTTTCCAGGCCTTAACAAAAGCCTTGGAGGTGAATTAGAAATATTATGAAAGATTTTATAAGTACAAATAACATAACAAACCTAAAGGAAACGGTTTTGGAGGCAATTCAGTTAAAGTCTTCACCTTTGAAATATAAATCCTTAGGTCAAGACAAAACCCTAGGCTTATTATTTTTTAATAATAGTCTTAGAACACGATTGAGTACTCAAAAAGCAGCCCAGAATTTAGGAATGAATGTGATGGTGATGAATTTTGGGTCCGAGGGTTGGGCTTTGGAGTATGGAGATGGACAGATCATGGACCAAGGAAAATCTGAACACGTCAAGGAAGCTGCTCAGGTAATATCTCAATATTGTGATATTATTGGGATTAGAGCTTTTGCGGGCCTTGAAGATAGAGATTTGGATTACAGTGAATCCGTAATAACTGCCTTTCAAAAATATGCTAGCGTTCCAATTTTAAATATGGAATCAGCTACAAGACATCCACTACAAGCCTTGACGGACCTTATTACAATTGAGGAGAACAGAAAGGTAAAAAGGCCTAAGGTAGTTTTGACCTGGGCTCCCCATCCCAAGGCATTGCCTCAGGCGGTGGCGAATTCTTTTGTGGAAATTATGAAGGATGCTGAAGTGGACTTGGTGGTGACTCACCCCAAGGGTTATGAATTGGCTCCTGAATTTATGGAAAATGTAACCTTAGAATATGATCAAGAGAAAGCCTTAGAAGGGGCGGATTTCGTTTCAGCAAAAAATTGGTCTGCTTTTAATGATTATGGGAAAATTATAAGTCAAGATCCAAATTGGATGGTGGATATGATAAATTCTTCAACTCAATTTATGCATTGTCTTCCAGTTCGTAGAAATGTTGTGGTTGCAGACAAGGTGTTGGATTCTAATCAATCCTTAGTAATAGAGCAGGCAAATAATAGAACCTATGCAGCTCAGATAATTCTTAAAAAAATGTTGGAAAATGGTTAATGTAGAGGTAGTAAAAATTGGAAGTAATATTGTCAATAATCCTGAGGTCTTGAATCAATTTTTAAAAGATTTTTCTCAAATCCCAGGGCTTAAAATATTAGTTCATGGTGGAGGGTCCAAAGCAAGTGAATTGAGCAGAGAGATGAATATTCCTGTTCATATGATTGAGGGCAGAAGGGTCACTGATTCCGATAGTTTAGAAATTGTGACCATGGTGTATGCGGGTTTAATCAATAAACAGATCGTTGCGAAACTTCAATCCAATTTGTGTAATGCTTTGGGCTTAACCGGAGCAGATGCCAATATATTAGTCGCTCACAAACGAGTAAATGCGGAGCATGATTACGGTTATGTTGGAGATATTGACTGGGTGAATATTGCTGGCCTAAAAGGCTTGTTTGATGCCGGAGTTGTTCCGGTATTTTCCGCAATTACACATGATGGTAAAGGACAGCTTTTAAATACCAATGCAGATACTATTGCAGCAGAACTTGCCATGGCAATTAAAGAGCATTCTCAAGTTAAATTAACTTATGTTTTTGAAAAGAAAGGAGTGCTCTACAATCGAGAAGATGAGAGCTCTGTAATAAAACACATTGACAACACAATCTACAAGGAATTGAAATCTGAGGGGATTATTGTTGATGGAATGATTCCAAAACTCGATAATTGTTTTAAGGCCCTTGAGGCAGGTGTTCAGGAAATTAACATAGGTGGTCCAGATATTTTCAGTGTAAATAACCAGCTTAAAACAAAATTAACATGGGATTAAAGTCATCAGCTATTGAATTGTTAACCCAATTAATCCAAATCCCTTCTTTTTCTGGGGAAGAGGATAAAACTGGAGATTTAATCCAGTCTTGGTTGCAATTTCACAAGGTTGAAACCAATCGGAATGAAAATAATATATGGGCGGTCAATAAATACTTTGATGCTGATAAGCCTAGTATATTATTAAACTCTCATCACGATACCGTCAAGCCTAACAAAGCCTACACCAGGGATCCATTTCAAGCCAGTATTGAGGAAGGTAGATTATATGGTTTGGGGTCAAATGACGCAGGAGGTTGCTTAGTGTCGCTACTTGCTACCTTTGTTCATTTTTACAATCAAAAAGATCTCAAATACAATATAGTAATGGTTGCTTCTGCTGAAGAAGAAGCGATTCGTAATAAGGGCTTGGAGAGTATGTTGCCTCTGATTCCACCTATTGATTTCGCGATAGTTGGTGAGCCAACTTTGTTAGATCTTGCGGTTGCCGAAAAGGGGCTTTTGGTACTAGATTGTTACGCTAATGGAGTGCCTGGGCATGCTGCTCACATCAAAGAGAATATGGCAATCTACAAAGCTGTCAGAGACATTTCATGGATAGAGAATTATGTGTTTGATAAGGTTTCAGAGGTTTTGGGACCTGTAAAAATGACGGTAACCCAAATCAATGCCGGTAAACAGCACAATGTAGTTCCAGCTGAATGTCACTTTGTAATTGATGTTCGAGTTAATGATAAATACACTAACTTAGAAGTTGTGGATTTGATTTCTAAACACTTGGAATCCAGAGTAGTTCCTAGATCTACTAATTTAAATTCTTCTTCTATTGCATTAAATCATCCGATTGTTAATGCTGGAATTAGTTTAGGGCATCAAACCTACGGCTCACCAACAATGTCTGATCAAGCTATTTTAAGTTGTCAATCATTAAAACTTGGGCCTGGTGATTCATTGAGATCTCACAGTGCGGATGAATTTATTAATGTACAAGAGATTGAAGATGGTATTGATTTTTATAAAGAAATAATAACAAAAATTATTTAGCATGAAACTTTGGGATAAAGGCTTTTCAACAGATAAGAAAATTGATTTATTTACTGTTGGGGATGATAGGATTTTAGATTTGGAGTTAGCAAAATACGATGTTATAGGAAATATGGCACAGGCCAAAATGCTTCATAAAATAGGCTTGTTAAATGACGATGAGGTTAATCGATTGCTTCAGGCTTTGGAATTAATTGCTGAGAATATTAGGGCAGGTAATTTTGAAATTGAAGACGATTTTGAGGACGTTCATTCTAAAGTGGAGTATTTGCTTACCGAAATGCTTGGAGATACTGGAAAGAAAATACACACTGCAAGATCTAGAAATGATCAGGTCTTATTGGATGTTTCGCTTTATGCAAAAGAAAGTCTTTATCAAGTGATTCGTTTAACTGAAGATTTGTTTGGATTGCTGATGGATCTCGCTGAAACGCATAAACATGTTTTATTACCGGGGTACACGCATTTGCAGGTGGCCATGCCTTCGAGTTTTGGTATGTGGTTTAGTGCCTATGCAGAATCTTTAGTTGACGATATGTATCTACTTCAAGCGGCTTATAAGATCGCAGACCAAAACCCTTTAGGATCGGCAGCAGGATATGGTTCTTCATTTCCAATTGACCGTGAATACACAACAAAAGAATTAGGTTTTGCAGCGATGAAAGTAAATTCAGTTGCCGCCCAAATGAGCAGAGGAAAATTAGAAAAGTCCATTTCCTATGCCATGAGTTCATTATCCGGAACTCTTTCCAAAATGTCTATGGACATTTGTCTGTATATGTCTCAAAATTTCGATTTTATTTCCTTCCCGGATGAACTTACGACCGGCTCTTCGATTATGCCTCATAAAAAAAATCCTGATGTGTTTGAATTGATCCGAGGAAAATGCAATAAACTTCAGGCTTTGCCCTATGAATTCACATTGATTTCGAATAATTTACCCTCGGGATATCACAGAGATTTACAATTATTAAAAGAAGGTTTGGTTCCAGGATTCTCTACCTTGATTTCATGTATGGATATGATGTTGTTTTCATTGAAAAGTATAGAAGTTAGAGAGGGGATTGTTGAAGAAGAAAAATACAAATACCTTTTTTCAGTGGAAGTCGTCAATAAATTGGTTCAGGAAGGAATTCCGTTTAGAGATGCCTATAAGGAGATTGGCCGCCAAATAGAAAGTGGTGAGTACAATCCTTCAAAGGAAGTGGAACACAGTCATATTGGTTCCGTTGGGAATTTAGGATTGGATTTGATTCGCGAGAAAATGCTTTTGGCATTAGAATCTTAAAAAAAAGACCGAAGTAATTACTTCGGTCTTTTCTTTTTAAGCGTGAATTGCACGATCATCCGTCGCAGCTAAACAAGCTTCTTTTATTGCTTCAGTATAAGTTGGATGTGCGTGTGACATTCTAGCAATGTCTTCAGCCGATGCACGATATTCCATAGCAACAACACCTTCTGCAATCATGTCTGCAGCGCGTGCTCCGATTATATGCATACCGAGTATCTCATCCGTGTTTTTGTCCGCGAGTACTTTTACCAATCCATCAGTATCCATTGACGCTCTTGCTCTACCCAGGGCTCTCATGTTGAATACCCCTGATTTATAAGCAATTCCAGCGTCTTTCAACTGCTCTTCCGTTTTGCCAACTGAGGCAACTTCCGGCCAAGTATAAACTACTCCTGGAATTAGATTGTAATCAATATGTGGTTTTTGACCTGCAATTATTTCTGCAACCATAGTACCTTCTTCCTCCGCTTTGTGAGCAAGCATAGCACCTTTAACCACGTCACCAATAGCATAGATATTGGAAGCTGAAGTTTGAAGATGGTCATTTGTTTCAATTTGACCTCTCTCGCTAGTTTTAATCCCAACATTCTCTAACCCGAGTCCTTCTGTATAGGGGCTTCTTCCCACTGAAACTAAAACGTAATCCCCGTCAAAGCTCACCGTTTCACCTTTTTTGTTCTCTGCTTCTACATGAACTCCTTTTCCTGTGTTTTCAACTTTTTGAACCTTATGTGAAGTATAAAACTTCATTCCTTGTTTCTTCAAAGATTTTTGAAGTTCTTTTGACATGGTTGCATCCATAGTCGGAGTAATTCTAGGCATATATTCAATAACTGAAACCTCTGAACCTAAACGCATATAGACTTGTCCAAGCTCCAACCCAATAACTCCTCCACCGATCACGATCATATGTTTGGGAACTTCCTTTAATTTGAGTGCTTCTGTAGAAGTTATAATTCGCTCTTTATCCACAGATATAAAAGGTAGGGTAGATGGCTTAGAACCGGTTGCAATAATCGTTTTTGCCGCTTCAATTTCTTCCTTTTTGCCTTCTTCATTAGTGATTATAATATGAGTACTGTCTTTAAAAGATCCAAGACCTCTAAAAACATCGATATTATTTTTGTCCATCAAGAAGTTAATTCCCTTAGTAGTTTGGTCAACAACTTCATCTTTTCGCGCAATCATTTGAGGGAAATTTAGACTCAAACCCTCTAGATTTATTCCGTGTTTATCAAAGTGTTTTACAGCATCTTGATAATGATGTGAAGAATCAAGCAATGCCTTTGAAGGAATACATCCAACATTCAAACAAGTTCCTCCAAGAGTTGCATATTTTTCGATTAAAGCTGTTTTCAACCCCAGTTGAGCACAGCGTATAGCTGCAACATATCCTCCAGGTCCCGATCCTATTACAGCAACATCATAAGTATTCATATTATATCTTTTATTAAGTCTTCAAATGTAATTAATTTTTTAATCCTGCTCGCTCTAAAAGAGCATCATTTGTAGGTTTTTGACCTCTAAAGGATTTATAAAGTTCCATAGGTTTAACCGTTCCTCCTTTTGAAAGTACGGTATCCTTAAATTTTTGTGCAATTTCTTTATTGAAAATCCCCTTTTCTTTAAAATATGCGAATGCATCTGCATCCAAAACTTCCGCCCATTTATAAGAATAATACCCTGCGGAATATCCTCCTTGGAAGATATGAGAAAAAGCAGTTGACATACAGTTTTCCTTAGGACTTGGAAATAATCTTGTCGGCTGAAATGCTTTGAGTTCCTCTTGTTGCACATCAAAGTAGCCCATAGGATTTTCACCATGCCAATGCATATCTAAAATCCCAAAACTCAACTGTCTTAGAGTGGCCATTCCTTCAAGGAAATTTGAGGATGCTTTGATTTTGTCAATCAATTCTTGAGGAATCAGTTCTCCCGTTTCATAATGATGAGCGAATAGCGCCAAAGCCTCAGGTTCGTAGCACCAGTTTTCCAAAACTTGAGAAGGAAGTTCTACAAAATCCCAAGCGACTGAAGTCCCCGACAAAGAAGGGTACTTTGTGTTTGCCAAAATTCCGTGCAGAGCATGACCAAATTCATGGAACAGGGTCGTTACTTCGTTGAAATTTAACAGGGACGGCTTGTCTGATGTAGGAGGAGTGAAATTACATACAATGGATATATGAGGTCTTGAATCTTGCCACTGGGATTTATACGAGGTCATCCACGCTCCACCACGTTTTCCTTTTCGTGGAAAGAAGTCGGCATAAAATACCGCTTTATATTCACCGTTTTCTTTTACAATATAGGTTTGAACATCTTCGTGATAAGTTTCAATATCATCAGTTAACTCGAAAGTCAGATTAAAAAGTTTACCCGCTATTTCAAAAGCACCATTTAAGACATTTTCAAGTTTAAAATAGGGCCTTAAGGCCTCTTGGTCAAAATCAAATTTTTTCTTTTTCAGACGCTCTGCATAAAAACTTGAATCCCATTTTTCCAGATTTTCAATATGGTCTAGTTTTGCCAATCCTTCAAGTTCTTTTAGCTCCAATTGAGCAGCAGGCTTAGCCTTACTTAACAAATCGTTTAAAAAGTCTTTTACGGTTTCAGGGTTTTCCGCCATGCGTTCTTCTAAAACATAGGCTGCATGATTTTCATATCCTAATAAACGCGCTCGTTCAAATCGCTTTTTAACGATGTCTAAAACAATTTGAGTATTGTTGTTAGTGTTGTCTTGAAAACCCTTTGAACCGAAAGCTAAGGATAACACTTTTCTTAGTTCTCTGTCCTCGCTATAGGTCATAAAAGGGACAAAACTAGGATAGTCAAGTGTAAATAACCATCCTTTTAGGTTTTTCGATTTAGCAAGACTTTGTGCAGCTTGCTTAACCGATTCAGGAAGACCAGTGAGTTGCTCTTGATTTTCAATAAGCAATTCAAAAGCATTAGTGTCGGCAAGAACATGTTCTCCAAAGGACAATGAAAGTTTTGAAAGCTCCATATCTAAGGTTCTCAATTGTTCTTGATTTTCTGAATCAAGATTTGCTCCATTTCTGGCAAAGCCCTTGTATTTTTTTTCAAGAAGCATTTGTTGCTCACCGGTCAATTTTAATTTTTCGCGCTTTTCCCAAACATCCTTTACCCTCTCAAATAAAACAGGATTTAACTGAATATCGTTTGATAATGCACTTAATTTTGGACTGACTTCTTGAGCAATTTTTTGAATTTCCTCGTTCGTTTCCGCCGAGTTTAAATTAAAAAATATACTCGAAACTCGATCCAATTTTTTTCCGGAAAACTCTAGGCTTTCTATGGTGTTTTCAAAAGTTGCTTCTTCGGTATTTGAAACAATTTTATCTATATCTGATTTGGTCTCTTCGATCGCCTTTTCAAAAGCTTCAGGAAAGTCGGAACTTTTTATTTTTGAAAAGGGTGCAGTATCATAACTGGTATTGAAATTACTTAATAATGGATTATTGTTCATGTTTAATAATTCAAATTTTCTGAAGCTTTGATAACCTTTTGTTTTAGTCCCTCTTTGTAGTCAACGATTCGATCTAAAACTGCCTTATCCGATGCACCTAATATTTGAGCTGCTAAAATACCAGCATTTTTTGCACCGTCTAAAGCTACAGTTGCAACAGGTACTCCTCCAGGCATTTGAAGTATGCTTAAAACTGAATCCCATCCGTCAATCGAGTTTGATGATTTAACAGGCACCCCAATAACAGGTAGTGGGCTCATCGAAGCGACCATTCCTGGTAAATGAGCTGCACCTCCAGCTCCTGCAATGATGACTTGAACACCTCGTTCATGTGCGCTAGTAGCATATTGAACTAATTTTTCTGGAGTTCTATGAGCAGAAACGATATCCACTTCATAGCTGATGCTTAATTCTTTAAGTATATCAATAGCATCTTTCATAACTCTTAGATCAGAATCTGATCCCATAATAATTCCAACTCTATTCATTGCTTATAACTTTTACTTGATTTTTCACTTGTTCAGCAAGTGCTCTGGCTTTACTCATTTCATTTGCAACCACCGTTACATGTCCCATTTTACGGAAGGGTTTCATTAACTTCTTTCCATAGATATGTGGGGTTACACCAGGGAGTTTAAGAATGTCTTCCATTCCTTGATACACTACAGGTCCTTGATAGCCCTCAGCTCCTACTAGATTGACCATTACCGCCGGACATTTACTTTTTCCACTACCTAAAGGTAAGTCAAGAATGCTGCGAAGATGCTGTTCAAACTGACTTGTGTATGAGCCTTCAATTGAATAATGTCCCGAATTATGGGTCCTTGGAGCGACTTCATTTACTAAAATATCATCATGTTCAGTTTGGAACATCTCCACGGCCAAAAGACCAACATGACCAAAGCTGTCTGCTACCTTCAAGGCAACCTCTGTTGCTTTTTGTGAAACTTCCTCAGATATCCTAGCTGGACAGATCACGTATTCGACTTGATTTGCTTCAGGATGAAACTCCATCTCAACCACCGGATAATATTTTACTTCACCAGAAGGGCTTCTCGAGACAATAACCGCAAGTTCATTTTTAAATGGAATTAGTTCTTCCAAAATTCCCGGAACATCGTCTACCTTATCCACATCTTCTGCACCTCTTAAAATTTTCACTCCCATACCGTCGTATCCAAACTGAGCGGATTTCCATACAATAGGGTAAGCGTCATCTTGTATCAACTTTCTGAGTTCTTCCTTGTTTTCAAAACGCTTATATGGCGCAGTTGGGATTTCATTTTTTTCGTAGAAATCTTTTTGAATCCCCTTGTGCTGGATAGTTCTCAAAACATGGGGTTGAGGAAAAACTTGTAAGCCCTCTTTCTCCAATTGTTCAAGAGCATCAATGTTGATGTGTTCGATTTCAATGGTCAACAAATCGACTTGTTTGCCAAAGGCATAAACCGCATCGTAATCCATTAAATTACCTTGAATAAAAGTATCGCAATAATTTTTACAAGGTGCATCTGGATTCGCATCCATGATATAGGTTTGGACATCATATTTTATGCATTCTCGTAGAAGCATTCTTCCTAATTGTCCTCCTCCTAAAACACCGAGCTTAAAAGAGGATGAAAAATATCGATTCATGGTCTGAAGTAGTTTCCTACAAAAATAAGAGTTCCATTTAAATGAACTCCTTTCTTTTAGTAATTTCTTATCCTTAAAGTGGTAGCATTGATTTGACTAACGGCATATTCTTTTGCATAATAACTGTTATTCTCTCCTTGGGGACTCCCATCCAAAATAGAATACGAGTTCTGGTCACATGAACAGGTCAATAGAATATTGTCAACTAAATCCATTGGATTACAACTATTCGCTTGCTGAGCAGGGCAAGCAGCATCGAATGCTCTGAATTGACTATTGTTTAAGTTGTAAATATAAATTCCTTGGACTCCTTGTCGAGAATCAAATGCCGTCCCTCCAGGAACAATTAGGGATTGATATTGAGGCAGATTCATATCTACCGTAAAATCTACGGGAACATTTGGTAATAAATCAGGACTTTCCGTGCCTTCACAGGAAACAAAAATCAAGGCCAAAACCAATAAAAAATTATACTTCATACTATTGTTTAAAGACCTTTGCAATTTACAATTATTTTGTACATTTGTTAGTCCGTCTCATTTATTTGAATGAGACTTTTGTATTAATATAAAGATGATATTATGGCTGAAGTGTCCTATTATACGGTGGAAGGCCTTCAAAAGTTGAAGGATGAGTTAGACCACTTAGAAAATGTTGAAAGACCTAGAGTTTCTCAAGAAATTGCTGATGCACGAGACAAAGGAGATTTAAGTGAAAATGCAGAGTATCATGCAGCTAAAGAAGAACAATCTCTGTTAGAGTTTAAAATAGCTAAATTAAAACAAGTTGTAGCTACAGCTCGGGTTATTGATGAATCACAACTGGATAATTCCAAGATACTTATTCACAGTGTGGTAAAAATAAAAAACACCGTTAATGGAATGGAGATGACCTATACCTTGGTAGCTGATTCTGAAACAGATGTACGCGGAGGGAAAATTTCTGTCAATTCCCCTATTGGAAAAGGTTTATTGGGTAAAAAAGAAGGGGATATTGCTGAAATTCAAGTGCCTAATGGGACTATGAAATTTGAAATCCTTAATATTTCACGATAAGATGGCATCGGTTTTTACCAAAATTATTCAAGGAGAAATTCCTTCTTACAAGGTAGCTGAGGATGAAAAGCATTTTGCTTTTTTGGACATCAATCCAAATAGCCCAGGTCATACCTTGGTTGTTCCCAAGCAAGAAGTAGATCGAATTTTTGATTTATCAGAAACTGATTATCTCAATTTGATGGCTTTTTCTCGAAAAGTAGGAAAAGCCATTGAAGCCGTAATTCCATGTCAAAGGGTAGGTATTTCAGTAATTGGGCTTGAGGTTCCGCATTGTCATGTTCATCTAATTCCACTAGCGGATATGAGTTCTGCGAATTTCCGAAAAAAGGTCAAGTTAAGTCCTGAAGAATTTGAACGTATAGCTTTGAAAATTTCTGAGGCAATTTCCTAAGTAAGGGGAATTTCTATAAAAAATGAAGTGCCCTTTTTTTTATTTTTAAAATAGAGACTTCCTTTGTGAAAATCTTCGACAATTCTTTTGGCTAAACTCAATCCAACTCCCCAACCATCAGCCTTGCTGCTTATGCCAGGTTGAAAGATTTTCTTTCCTAATTTTTCGTCAATTCCAGGACCAGAATCTCGAAATTCAATTCTAACGAATCTTTTCTTTGCCTCAACAATTATTTCTAATGCACCATTGCCTTTCATGGCGTCAATTGCGTTCACAATGATATTGTCAATAACCCAAGACAGTAATTCTTCCTCAACTTTTACAAGTGGGTCTGTGGATTTAAATTTTGAATTGAATTGAATGTTCGGAGCGTATCGATTTTCAAAACTTTTAAGTCTGTTTTTCACTAAGACATTTAGATCTTTCAATTGGAAGTCGTCTAATTTTCCTATTGCCGAAAATCGATTTGAAACAAAGTGTAGTCGTTCTAATTCCTTTTCAATTCCTTGGATGATATAATCGTAGTTTTTATCCATTTTCAAAAGTTCCAACCATCCGTACAGCCCAGAAATTGGAGTGCCAAGTTGATGAGCTGTTTCTCTTGCTAATCCACTCCACAGTTTGTTTTCATAAGCTTTTTTTGAATTTATATAAGATCCCGTAAAAAGACCGATTAGCAGGATAAGACAAATTATTAGTAAGATGGAATAGTATTGTAGTTGCTTAAGCCTATTAGAATAGTTGTAATAAACATGTTGAACTCCTCCATCCATCATTGGAACTGGGATAGGCGGTAGGTTTTGTTTCATGATCTCGAGTTGCTCATACAGGTAAAGACTGTCTTTTGATTGTTTGGGATCTAAATTTTGAGTTGAGATTATTATCCCTTGTTCATTGATCAAAATCATCGGGATGTCCTTATTTGAAGTAATGATTTCAACTGGAATATCTATATTCTCATTAATTTCTGCTGCAGCAAGCCTAATCTGTGATTGAGTGATGAGCTCCATTTTTCGCTGCTCATCTAGTTTTGCCTGCTCAATAAATGTATAAAGTTTCCAAAAAATCAGCCCTATAAAACTGAAAAGAAGGAGTAAACCTATTTGATATATTCTAAACCGAAGTGTGCGCTTCATAAGATAAATTTAGTGATTAATACTTACATTTGAACAAACTAAACAAATGAAGACACTAGACCCAAGAAACTTATCTACAAAGGAACTACACAGTTTCTTACTTACGGCAATTGCCCCGAGGCCTATAGGATTTATCTCGACAAAATCGAGCAAGGGTATTGCAAATTTAGCTCCATTTTCGTTTTTTAATGTATTTTCTGCGAACCCACCAATAATGATTTTTTCCCCAGCAAGAAGGGTGAGAGATAATACGACAAAAGATACTTTGGTCAATTGTATGGAAACTCGTCAAGCTGTAGTGAATATCGTTAACTATGAAATGGTACAACAGATGTCTCTGGCATCTAGTGAATATCACTCCGATACCGATGAATTTAAAAAAGCCGGTTTTACTCCAATTGATTCGGTTGAAATTGATGTCCCAAGAGTAGCTGAGTCACCCGTGCAATTTGAGTGTGAAATTGATGAAATTAAGGAGCTTGGAGATCAGGGAGGAGCAGGTAATTTGATTCTTGCAAGAGTGGTGAAAATTCATGTGCATTCTGAATTTTTAAATGAACACGGTCAGTTGGACCCTCTTAAATTGGATTTAGTCGCACGTATGGGTGGAGCCTTGTATTCAAGAGCCTTAACTGGAGCCTTTGAAATTCCTAAACCACTTTCTCATTTGGGAATAGGTTTTGATAGTATTTCAAAAGAAATCAAGGATTCGGAGCTTATTTCTTCAAATGCCAAAGCCCTTCTCGCAGGCGTGGAGGAGTTACCGGATACTCAAACTGTTAATAAGTTTGTGAAAGGCTACCCAGAATATATTGCTAAAGAATCAGATAAAAAACATAAATTTGCTGCAGACCTATTAGAGGAACAAAGAATCATTCACGCATGGTGCGTTTTACTACAGTAATAAAAAGATAATATGCAAGTAGCAGGTAAAATTAAATTAATTGGAGAAACTCAAACTTTTGGAGCAAATGGGTTTCGTAAACGTGAAGTTGTAATCACTACAGATGAGCAATATCCACAATCTATAATGATTGAATTTATTCAAGATAAATGCGATTTATTAAATAGCTATTCTCCGGGTCAGGATGTAGTTATTTCTATTAATTTAAGAGGTAGAGAATGGGTAAATCCACAAGGGGAGACTAAGTATTTTAACTCCATTCAAGGTTGGAGAATAGAAGCCAATCAAGCGGCAGCTGGACCAAGTGCACCAATGGATACGGTACCGGCTCAAGATTTGTCACAAGATGAAGCTGATGATCTTCCATTCTAAAAGAAAAAATTTGATAGAATTTAAGAGATAAGCATGGCTTATCTCTTTTTTTTTGTTCTTATCTTTGGGTATGTTTTTTCTCAGTGATGACATAGTATTTCCACCGGTCCATCTCGCAGGAGATCACGGTCTCTTAGCTATAGGAGGAGACCTCAGTGTAGCACGTTTAACACATGCTTACGAGAGGGGAATATTTCCATGGTTTAATGAAGGAGAGCCGATAGTTTGGTACAGTCCAAACCCGAGAATGGTTCTTTTTCCAGACAAATTAAAAGTCTCTAAATCTATGAGGAAGCTTCTAAGAACACATTCTTATAAGTTGACTCAAAATCAGGCTTTTGATCAAGTTATACTCAATTGTAAAACAATTGACAGGAAGGACCAAGAAGATACTTGGATTACAGATGAAATGGTGATGTCTTATGTTCAACTTTTCCGAGCTGGGATAGCAAAGAGTTTTGAGGTTTGGGAAAAAGATCAGTTAGTAGGTGGTTTATATGGTATTGAACTTAACGGAGTATTTTGCGGTGAAAGCATGTTTGCCAAAAAATCAAATACCTCAAAATTGGCTTTTATCAATATGGTAGCGCATTATAAAAGAAAAAACTTTAGATTAATTGATTGTCAAGTATATAATGACCATCTGTCGAGTCTTGGAGCTGAAGAGATACCGCGGGATGAGTTTTTGAAAATATTAAAAGAAAGCAATGGATATTAAAGGAGCACAACTTGAAGTTGATAATTGGATAAAAGAACATGGGGTTCGTTATTTTAACGAGCTAACTAATATGGCTCAGCTAACTGAAGAGGTTGGTGAGGTTGCAAGAATAATTGCAAGAAGATATGGCGAACAAAGTGAAAAGGAATCTGACAAAAACAAGGATTTAGGAGAGGAATTGTCTGATGTTCTTTTTGTATTATTATGTCTTGCAAATCAAACAGGTGTAGATTTACAGGCTGCTTTTGATAAAAAATTAGATATAAAAACAAAACGTGATCACGAAAGGCATCACAATAATAAAAAACTAAAATCTTAAGATGGCACCAATCAAAAAGGGAGTATGGGTCAATACTTTTAAAATCGGTACGTTAATATTTTTCACCTTAATTGCGTTTTCTGTTCTTTTTAGTAGTGGCAAAGCCTTGTTTTCCGGAGATTGGGAGACTGTAGTAAACAATAGTTTTAAGGTTCCATATATAGGTGTTACTATGTTTATAAGAATACTAGTTGCTTATGGGTATGCCTTTTTTATTAGTTATAAAAATCTAAAATAGTTTGAATAAAAAATTAGATATAATCTCAAATTCCTTAAAGGCTCATTTTGAGATTACAGGGTCCAAAAGTGAATCGAATAGGATGTTGATTTTACAAAAGCTATTTGATTCAATTAGCATTTCCAATTTGTCAGAATCAGATGACAGTAAATTGATGCAAGCGGCATTGTCATCGAATCAAGAGGAAGTGTATATAGGGCATGCTGGAACAGCTATGCGATTCTTGACAAGTTATTTTGCAGT
The DNA here is from genome assembly GCA_049606855.1 of Flavobacteriaceae bacterium. Classification (GTDB taxonomy): domain Bacteria; phylum Bacteroidota; class Bacteroidia; order Flavobacteriales; family Flavobacteriaceae; genus JBELHR01. Next base: position 130,504 of record JBMYVY010000003.1, read on the forward strand.
GTGTGATGGTAGAGATACTTTACTCACAGGCTCATCCAGGATGAAGCAACGACCAATAGGATTGTTGGTTGATGCTCTAAGAGATTTGGGAGCAGATATTCAGTATGCAGAAAACGAGGGCTTTCCACCCTTGAGAATTAAAGGAAAAAAATTACAAGGAGGTCAAATTGAAATTGACGGGTCTGTTTCAAGCCAGTATGTTAGTTCGCTGTTATTAGTTGCTGGGAGTTTAACTGAGGGCTTAAATATTAAATTTTTAGGAAAGGTTACTTCTGTGCCTTATATTAAAATGACCCTAGCCTTACTCACAGAAATTGATGTTAAGTGGTCATGGAAAAATAATGTCATACAGGTATTTCCACGAGAAAAATCTTCAAAAGAATATCCATTAATAGTAGAGTCAGATTGGAGCTCTGCATCTTATCATTATTCTATGGCAGCATTGGCTAAAGAAGCGAGGATAAGTATAAAGTCTTATAAAAAGGAATCCTTGCAGGGAGATAGTGCTTTAAAAGAAATTTACAAAGATTTCGGTGTGAGATCCCATTTTGATGGAGTTGAGTTGTTTTTGAACAAATCAATTGATGCGGAAATAAAGAAGCATGTAGAATATGATTTGTCAAATTGTCCTGATATTGCTCAGACTATTGCAGTGACTTGTTTTGGTCTAGGAATCTCTTGTAATTTATACGGTTTACATACTTTAAAAATTAAAGAAACAGATCGTTTAGTGGCATTGCAAAACGAATTAAGCAAATTCGGAGCTTCAATTGAAATAACAGAGAAATCACTTCATTTAAAGCCTAGTTCAACCATTGCGAAGGATGTAGATGTAGCGACCTATGAAGACCATAGAATGGCAATGGCTTTTGCACCTTTATGCTTGAAAACTAATTTAAACATCCTTGAAGCCGAGGTCGTATCTAAGTCTTATCCAACCTTTTGGAAAGATTGGGATGTTTATAGGCAAAACACTTGACAAGGCCTATCTCAATATTGTATATTTGCAGCTTAATATTTGAATATGAAATTATCAGCATTTGATTTTAACTTGCCAGAAGAGTTATTGGCAGAGTATCCCGCAGAAGAGCGTGATGAATCTAGATTAATGGTTTTGAACAGAAAAGACCAGACTATCGAACATAAATTATTTAAAGATTTAATCGATTATTTTGACGATGGAGATTTAATGATTCTTAATGATACTAAAGTTTTTCCGGCACGTCTATATGGAAATAAGGAAAAAACAGGTGCTCGAATTGAGGTCTTTTTATTAAGAGAATTAAACGCTGAGAATCGTTTATGGGATGTTCTTGTTGATCCAGCAAGAAAAATTCGAATTGGAAACAAGTTGTTTTTTGGAGAAGATGAGAGTTTAGTTGCTGAGGTAATCGATAATACAACCTCGAGAGGTAGAACTTTAAGATTTTTATATGACGGTTCGTATGAGGAGTTTAGGTCCAAATTATCTGAACTTGGAGAAACTCCAATACCGAAGTACATCAAAAGAGATGTGGAAGAATCAGATCAAGAGCGTTACCAGACGATATATGCAAAAAATGAAGGCGCAGTGGCAGCTCCAACTGCTGGTTTACACTTTTCTAAGCACCTTATGAAGCGCCTGGAGATAAAGGGTGTTGATTTTGCTGAATTAACGCTTCATGTGGGATTGGGAACTTTTAACCCTGTTGAAGTAGAAGATTTGTCCAAGCACAAGATGGATTCCGAGCAAGTTTATATTCCTAAAGCTGCTGCAAATAAGGTAAATACTTCCTTGAGCGAAAAGAGGAGAGTTTGTGCCGTAGGTACTACAGTTATGAGAGCTCTCGAATCCTCAGTCTCGGCAAAAGGTACTTTAAACCCTTTTGATGGATGGACAAATAAGTTTATTTTCCCTCCTTATCAATTTAATATAGCAAATGCGATGATTACTAACTTTCATACTCCTAAATCGACATTGATGATGATGACCGGAGCGTTTGCAGGTTATGATTTCATAATGAGAGCCTATGAAGAAGCGGTTAAAGAAAAATATCGCTTTTATTCATATGGAGACGCTATGCTAATTCTTTAAAATTTCAAGGGGCTGAAAAGCCCCATTTTTATAGCATGGAAACTAAAAAGAAAGATATCCGTTCCTTAACCAAGGAGGAATTACGTGCTTTTTTTCAAGAGCAAGGAAGTCCTGCCTTTAGAGGTAATCAGGTATATGAATGGCTTTGGAAAAAGTCTGCTCATAACTTTGAGGATATGACGAATATTTCGAAGAAAGACCGTGCTTTTTTATCGGAAAACTTTAATATCAACCACATCAAGGTTGATGATATGCAGCGCAGTTCAGATGGAACGATTAAAAATGCTGTTCGTTTGCATGATGGTTTGTTAGTCGAATCTGTACTTATACCTACAGATACTCGAACAACTGCTTGTGTTTCTTCTCAAGTTGGTTGTAGTTTAAACTGTAAGTTTTGTGCTACAGCACGATTAAAACGTATGAGAAACCTGAATCCAGATGAGATTTTTGATCAAGTTTCTGCCATAAATCAACAAAGTCTTTTATATCACAATCACAAATTATCCAACATTGTTTTTATGGGAATGGGGGAGCCTTTGATGAATTACAATAACGTGATGAAGTCAATTGAGATGATTACTTCGGAGGAAGGATTAGGAATGTCTCCTAAAAGAATTACAGTGTCCACTTCCGGGATTCCCAAAATGATTAAGAAGATGGCAGATGATGGAGTGAAGTTTGGTTTAGCCGTTTCTTTGCATTCAGCCATTGATGAGGTGAGGACAAAAATTATGCCTTTTAATGAAACATTTCCTTTAGAAGATTTACGAGAGTCATTGGAGTATTGGTATGAAAAAACCAATTCAAGAATTACCTATGAGTATGTGGTGTGGAAAGGAATCAATGATTCAGATGAGGCAATCAAAGCCTTAGTTAGGTTTTGTAAATATGTACCTTGCAAAGTCAATTTGATTGAATATAATCCGATTGGGGATGATGATTTCAAGCAAGCTGATTCCTATGTAATTGATCGTTATATCAATGCTTTAGAATCTCATGGTATTGTAGTAAATGTAAGAAGATCAAGAGGAAAAGATATTGACGCAGCTTGCGGACAATTAGCAAACAAAATAGATGAAGATAATTGAGCAAATAAAACAGCCTATAAGCAAGGAAATGACGCTTTTTGAAGAGCGTTTTAAAGGTGCTATGGATTCTAATATCCCACTGCTCAATAGAATTACCCATTATATTGTTAGGAGAAAAGGAAAGCAAATGCGACCAATGTTTGTTTTCTTGGTGGCAAAAATGGTTTCTGATGGAGGTTTTGATGAACGCACCTATCGAGGTGCATCGGTAATTGAACTTATTCATACGGCAACTTTGGTACATGATGACGTAGTTGATGATTCCAATAGAAGAAGGGGCTTTTTTTCAATTAATGCACTTTGGAAAAATAAAATTGCTGTCTTAGTAGGAGATTACTTGTTGTCAAAAGGAATGTTGCTTTCAATTGATAATGAGGATTTTGATATACTTAAACTCATATCTGTTGCTGTAAGGGAAATGAGTGAAGGAGAACTTCTTCAAATAGAAAAGGCACGTAAACTAGATATCACTGAAGGGGTTTATTTTGAGATAATTCGTCAAAAGACAGCTACCTTAATTGCAGCGTGTTGTGCCATAGGCGCAGCATCGATGGGAGCATCTGAAGAAGAAGTAAGACGTATGCATCAGTTTGGAAATGCCATTGGTATTGCCTTTCAGATTAAAGATGATTTATTCGATTATTCAGAAGAAAAAATTGGTAAGCCAACAGGAATTGATATCAAAGAGCAAAAGATGACACTTCCACTTATTTATACGTTAAACCGCGCGGATAAATCCAAGAAAAAATGGATAATCAATACCATTAAAAACCACAATAAAGACAAAAAAAGAGTTAAGGAACTAATACAGTATGTCATTGATTCGGGTGGTATTGAATACACTTTAGAAATGATGGAAACCTATCATGCAGAGGCAATGAGTATTCTAGATCAATATCCTGATTCTCCTTACAAGAACTCCTTAAAAGAAATGGTGAATTATGTGATTAATCGAAAGATTTAACCATATTCATTTCAATCAGCTCTGTCATAAATTCATTGTTATTCCATAATCTTGGCACCTTGTGTTGTCCCCCAAGCTTGTCATTCTTTTTTAGCCAGTCGTAAAATAAGTTTTTGCGAGCTACGTGAATTATTGGTGGATTCAGTGTGATATTTTTGAATCGTTTTGCTTCGTAATCTGAGTTTAGAGCTTGAAGTTCCAGGTCTAAATCACTAGAAAAAGCATCGAGATCACGCGGTTCACTTCTAAATTCAATCATCCATTCATGAGATCCTGCTTGTTTACTCAGACTAAAGTAAGGTGCAACCGAATAATCTTTTATCTCTATTCCATGAGCTTTACAAGTCCTTTCTAAAGCTTTTTCCGTATTTTCAATAATCAATTCTTCCCCGAAGGCATTGATGAAATGCTTAGTTCTTCCGGTGACATTAATTCTGTAGGGAGAAAGGGATGTGAATTTTACAGTATCTCCAATTAAATATCGAAATAATCCAGAATTTGTACTGATTACAATGGCGTAATTCTTATCGAGTTCCACTTCTTGCAAGGGTATAGCAACTGAATTTTCCTCTTCAAAATCGGACATTGGAATGAATTCATAATATACTCCATAATCTAACATGAGTAACATTCCTTCTGATTCATTTTTATCTTGAATGGCAAAGAACCCCTCAGAAGCATTGTAGTTTTCATAGTATTGAAAACTTGAATTCGGAATTAACTTCTTGTATTGTTCCCTGTAGGGATCAAAATTTACGCCTCCGTGAAAATAGACTTCAAGATTAGGCCAAACTTCTAAAATATTACTTTTCCCGGTACGTTCGAGTACCTTGTTTATTAAAACCATCATCCAGGAAGGCACACCAATTAGAGAGGTTATATTTTCATCGAGTGTTTCATCAATAATTTTGTCAAGTTTTGATTCCCATTCACCCAATAAAGCTGTGCTTTGCTTAGGAGCAGAGCCTAAATCCGCCCAAAGAGGGAGATTTTCAATGATAATCGCGGACAGATCACCAAAATAGGTGTCATTATCCTCGTATATACTGCTCGAACCTCCAAGTCTCAAACTCTTACCCACAAATAATTGAGCATTTTGATTATTGTTAATATATAAGCAGAGCATATCTTTACCCGCCTTAAAATGGCAATCTTCAATAGCTTCTTGCGATACAGGTATGAATTTACTTTTTGCATTGGTGGTTCCACTTGATTTTGCAAACCATTTTATTTTTCCGGGCCAAAGAATATTTTCTTCATTTTTTCTGGCTCGACTGATATAGGGTTCCAGCGATTCATACTTTACAATAGGAACCTTTTCATTAAAGTCTTTATAGGTTTTGATACTTTGAAAATCATAAGCTCTACCGTATTCAGTATTTTTTGCTTTTGTAATGAGATGGCTCAAAACTTCATCTTGTACGTCAATAGGGTACTTAATGAATAAATCGATTTGGTGTTTTCGCTTTTTTAAAAACCAAGAAATAATGGAATTTATTATTGGTATAGGCATCTTTTTCTAAGTATATTTAGAATCTAAAAATAAAGAAAGTTTTATGAAATATCGAGGGGTCTTGAAAAAAATGAAAACTGATTTTGAAAAACCGGTTTCGTATTTTTTAGAAATGGAACAGGATGTGCTGAATCTCAATCAATTGTTGGATAGAGAATTAAAGTTTTCTTTTGATTCTTACCAATGTTTAAACTGTGGATTAGATAAAAAAATATTTCGTCAAGGCTTTTGCTATGATTGTTTTATGAGTTCAGCCCATGTTGGGGATTGGATAATGAGGCCCGAATTGAGTCAGGCCCATCTCGGGATAGAAGATCGAGATTTAGACTATGAAAAAAGGGTTCAGTTACAGCCTCATATAGTTTACCTCGCATTGAGTTCAAATGTGAAGGTAGGAGTTACTAGAAAAACTCAGGTGCCAACCAGATGGATAGACCAAGGGGCGAGTAAAGCACTTTCTATTCTAGAGGTTCCTAACCGATATTTAGCTGGAGTTGGTGAAGTTGCGCTTAAGGCTTTTTTATCGGATAAAACGGATTGGCGAAAAATGCTTAAAAATGAACAATCTCAAGAATCTTTAAAGGCCGTATTTCAAGAAGTAAAGAATAAGCTTCCAGAGGAGTTAAAACCTTATTTATTAGATGAGAATGATGTGTGGGAGTTGGAGTATCCTGTTGAGAAGTTCCCAATAAAAATAAAATCCCAAAACCTCAGTAAGACACCAGAGTTTTCTGGAAAATTGACTGGTGTTAAGGGACAGTATTTGTTGTTTGAGGATGGACAAGTTTTCAATGTACGTAACAATGAAGGCTATGTCGTAAAATTAGAGGTCAATTAAGAGTGTAGATGAACGTATTTTTTAGTAGAATTACGTTCGACCAAAGACGTTTTAATCACCGTTGTTGTTGAAGGACTATCCTTCTTTTCTAACTTATCAATTAGTTTAGTAGCTGCTGTTTTACCAATTAATTCTCCATGCTGAGAAACTGTTGTTAACTTGGGGTTGGAATGTCTAGAAAGGATACCATTTGAGAATCCGATTATGGAAATATCTTCTGGAATACTCAATCCCAATTCTTTTGCCTTGTAAATAGCAGATATAGCCGAAGCTTCATTTGTAGCAATGGCTCCATCAATCTTTAAACGTTCAATAAGCGGACCAATGTGTTCTCCATATTCTTTATAATAGACATTCGTTAAATCAATCACTAAGTCTTTATTAAAAGGAATATGATTATCTGCCAAAGCCTGCAAATAACCATTATATCGATATTTACCGATATTCAAATCTCCTAATGTAGAGAAAAAGGCAATATTTTTACATTGTAATTTAATCAAATGATCAGTTGCATGATAGGCTCCTTCGAAGTCATCAGTTATAACCTTATCACAGTCCACAGCGTCAGTTACTCGGTCAAACATCACTAGTGGCGTACCTTGTTCTATCGCATCCTTTAAATGATTGTATTTACGCCCAATTTGGGTTTCTTCAGCAATAGACATCATAAAACCATCAATACTTCCGTTAGAAAGCATCTCCATAGTTTCAACTTCCTTAGCGTGACTCTCATTAGTTATACAGGTAATTACTTTATAACCGCGCTCATTTGCTATTTTTTCTGCGCCTGAAAACACTTGTGCAAAAAAGTGATTTAACATGTTTGGAATTATAATACCAATAGTTTTAGAACTTCTATTTTTAAGGTTAACTGCGTTAGTATTAGGCTTGTAATTATGTTCCTTTGCATAGGCTTGAATCTTCTCTTTAGTCTTAATGGAAATCTCATGACTATCGTTCAAAGCCTTGGAAACTGTGGATATAGATACGCCCAAAGTCTGGGCTATTTGTTTTATAGTAATCTTTTGTTTCATAGGAGCAAGTTACGAAAATTCGTTGTTTTTTTTCGTGATTGTAGAAATCATTTGTTTCTTGAGTTTTCAACAGTAAAATCAACACATCCCTAATTATAGGGGCTTTTTGTTTTCACAAATTGTTAATAACTCCTGGTCAAAGAGTTATGAAATTATAAAAAAATATGTAATTTAGCTCTATCAATTAATAGACTCTACCCTGCTACTGGATTTACCATTTATGTTAAATTAAAGTAATTTTATTATGAAACAGGGAAATGCCACACTAGGAAACACAATGAGTCAATTCAATAAATTCATGTCCTATAACTTCAAAGGCCTCACTTTTTGGCAATTGGTTTTAGTGAATATATACATGTTTTTGGCACTATTCTTTTTTGCAGCCTTAGTATTTATTGTTTTTACTCAAGGAATTTAAATTTTTAGTTCATCCATTAGACCAATACCAAATCTTTTTCTCACGATATAAACAAGTGCGTAAAGAAGCGGTGTGTCCAATGCAGCAACTAGAATTTTAAACAAGACACCGCTTAAAATTAGAGTCCAGTATAACTCTGATGGAAGGACCTCAAATATCGTTAGTAGAGAAACAACGGTGAATGTATCAATGAATTGAGAACTGAAAGTTGATAAGTTATTTCTTAACCAAAGTTTTTTTCCTTGGGTATAATTTTTCCAAAAGTGATAGATACGAATATCTATGAATTGTGCAAATAAGTAGGCTAACATAGAAGCTAGAACTGCAATTGGAGATAAACCAAATACCCCTCTAAAGGTGTCATCCGAGACTGGTGAACTATCCATTGCAGGTACCGCATCAGCTACAAGCAATATTCCCATAGAGAAAAATGAAGCTGCAATACCAGCGATAACAACTTTATTCGCTTTTTTCTGCCCGTATATTTCAGAAATCAAATCGGTAATTAAAAAGGTTATCGGATAGGGGAGAATACCAACAGAAAGTTCGAACCTGAACCACCCAAAAGGTTCCCAATAAAAAAATTTTTGAAAGATCAGATTGGAGGCTACTAGCGCTGCAATAAACATCGCTCCTAAGATTAAGTATAACGTTTTGGCTGATTCCAGTTGTCGTGTATTCATGTTTACGAAGTTAACAAATAATGTTTAGTAAAGATTTTTTACTTTTGCATCTAAATTAGTTTTAAAATTTATGAAAGCTTACATTTTTCCTGGACAAGGAGCACAATTTCCTGGCATGGGCTTGGATTTGTACGAAAAATCAGAATTAGCACAAGAATTATTTGACAAGGCCAATAAAATATTGGGTTTCTCAATCACAGATATTATGTTCAAAGGGGATGCTGAACAATTAAAACAAACCAAAGTAACACAACCTGCAATATTCCTGCACTCAGTAATTTTAGCAAAAACTTTAGGAGACGACTTCCAACCTGATATGGTTGCTGGACATTCTCTTGGGGAAATCTCTGCTCTAGTTTCTGCTGGGGTATTGAGCTTCGAAGACGGGTTGGTTTTGGTATCGAAAAGAGCCTATGCTATGCAAACAGCTTGTGAGATTAAACCATCAACCATGGCTGCGGTACTTGGATTGGAAGATAAGGTAGTTGAAGAAGTATGCGCATCAGTAGACGGTGTGGTTGTTGCTGCCAATTATAACTGCCCTGGACAACTAGTAATTTCTGGAGAGATTGAGGCCGTCAATGAGGCTTGTGAACTTCTGAAAGAAAAAGGTGCTAAACGCGCTTTAGTCCTTCCTGTAGGAGGGGCATTTCACTCACCTATGATGGAGCCTGCGCGTGAAGAATTAGCAATGGCCATAGAAAACACCCATTTTAATACACCTATTTGCCCAGTTTATCAAAACGTTGTGGCTGTAGGAGTGACGGAACCAGAAGAGATTAAAAAGAATTTAATGAAGCAATTAACTGCTCCTGTGCGTTGGACTCAAACTATTCAACAAATGATAGCAGATGGTGCAACTGAATTTATAGAAATTGGACCCGGTAAAGTATTGCAAGGACTGATGCGAAAAATAGATAGAAGTGTAAGTGCTTCGAGTATCAATGAGTAAAAAAAAATGCCGGCATCGCCGGCATTTTTTTATGCTTGTTTTTTTTGCCATTCCCAGGCTGATTGAAGAGCAGATGCTAAATCCTCTTCTGCCTTCCAACCCAATGCATCGTTTGCTAAAGTGGTGTCGGCATAAGCAGCTGTAATATCGCCAGCTCTTCTCCCAACTACTTTATAGGGGAGTTTTAACTTGTTTACCTTTTCGAAGGTTTTGATAATCTCGAGAACAGATGTTCCAGTTCCAGTACCTACATTGAAAAGCTCAAAATTTTGTACGTTCTCATTGTTTATAAGCCTGTTCAAAGCAGCTAAGTGAGCCTTAGCAAGGTCTACAACATGAATGTAGTCCCTGACAGCTGTTCCATCTTCAGTAGGGTAATCATCACCAAATACTGATAGCTCAGCCCTTATTCCTGCAGCTGTTTGACAAACAAAAGGAATTAGATTTTGTGGCACCCCTAATGGTAATTCTCCGATTTTTGCAGAAGAATGGGCTCCAACTGGATTAAAGTATCTTAAAGCTATGGCTTGAAAGTCTTTTACCTTACATAGGTCACTGATAATCTCTTCACCGATTTGCTTGGTGTTACCATATGGAGATTCTGCCTTTTTTGTAGGAGCGGATTCCGTAATTGGAAGCTCATCAGCTTGACCATATACCGTACAAGAAGATGAGAAAATGAAATTTGACAAGCCTCTAGAGCTCATTTCTTCCAAAACATAAATCAGGGTGTTGATATTATTTTCATAATATTTCAATGGCGCTTCTACGCTCTCTCCAACAGCTTTTGAAGCTGCAAAATGAATTAAACCCTCAATGGGATGATTCTCAAAATACTGATGAACAGCTTCTTTGTTTTTTAAATCCAATTTGGTGAAATGAGGTTGGATACCAGTTATAGCTGTAATTTGATCAAGTACCTCCATTCTGGTATTCGATAAATCATCTATGATATTGACTTTAAATCCGGCTTCTTGAAGAACCACAACGGTATGCGATCCAATATATCCGAGACCTCCAGTTACTAAAATTGTTTTCATATTGTTTTAAAGTAGTCTTTTATACTGGTTGTAATAAATATTAATTGCTCCTGATCCAGTTCAGTATGCATAGGGAGAGACAACACCTCTTGGCTAGCCTCAATACAATGATTTAATTCCAAATCCTTATCTAAAAGACCGTTGTAGGCCTTTTGTGTGTGAAGTGGTTTGGGGTAATAAATTGCGGTTGGAATATCAAGATCAGCCAAATGGGCTTTTAAAGGATCCCGATGTCCATTAGAAATCCTCAAGGTATATTGATGGAAAACATGGTCAAAATAACCCTCTGAATTTTCAAAAGAGGGGCAAGTGATTTCGTTGATTCCCTCTAAAGCCTCATTATAAAATCTCGCTGCGGTCCTTCTTGAATTCGCATAGTGATCCAGGTGAGGCAATTTGCAATTTAAAATAGCTGCTTGCATACTATCCAATCTGGAATTAATCCCTATTCGGTCATAGTGGTATCTTTTAGACATTCCGTGATTGGCTAGTGAACGAATACGTTCAGCAATTGAAGGATCTGATGTAAAAACAGCACCACCATCTCCATAGGCACCCAGATTTTTACTTGGAAAAAAGGAGGTAGTACCGATATGACCAATAGTTCCCAGTTTTTTTATTTCATTGTTTGAAAATTGAAAACTTCCTCCTAGCCCTTGGGCAGTATCTTCAATAATATATAAATTGTTGTTCTCTGCAAGCTCCATTATTTCTTCCATATTACAGGATTTGCCAAATAAATGAACAGGAATAATCGCTTTAGTTTTTGGGCCAATGGCTTTTTTGATAGCCTCAACACTGATGTTAAAATCTTCTGGATCAATATCGACCAAAACAGGCTTTAAATTCATTAGACCAATGACTTCAACTGTAGCGGCAAAGGTAAAATCTGTTGTGATTATTTCATCCCCAGGTTTTAGATCCAATGCCATTAGCGCCAATTGTAAAGCATCTGTGCCGTTTCCACAAGGAATAACGTGTTCAATTCCTAAGTATGCTTGAAGCTTATCCTGAAAACTTTTCACCGCAGCCCCTCGAATAAATGAACTTGTTTCAATTACTTGCATAATTGCAGCATCAACCTCGGGCTTTATCTTATCATATTGACCCTTTAGGTCAACCATTTGAATCGTTTTCATAGCTGTAAAAGTAATAAATTTAAGGTCACAAAATTTGCTATATTGCAGTATAAACAGCTAAAAATGAAAAAAGCCAGTCGAATAATCTCAATTTTAATTCTTATTATTTTAGGAGGATATTTTTTAATATTAAATCGATATGAGCCTCAATATGAGGGAAACTTGGAATCTGATCAAATTAAGGAGGTTGTTCAAGTGCTTTACGATGAGAACGGGGTGCCGCATATAGAGGCTAAAAATAATCACGATGCTTATTTTGCCTTAGGTTATGTTCATGCTCAAGATCGTCTGTGGCAAATGGAATTGATGAGAAGAATCGCTCCGGGCCGATTGAGTGAAATTTTAGGAGAGGCCACTATAGAAACCGATAAGTTGTTTAAGGCAATGGGCTTGGAAGAATATCATGAACAAAGCCTCAAGTACTTGGAAGAAAATGAAGCCTACTATCAAATGGCAATTGCTTATCTAGCCGGAGTAAATGAATTTATTGAAAAAGGAAATACACCGATAGAATTTGATTTAATTGGCATAAAAAAAGAAAATTATACCATTAAGGACATTCTAAATGTGGTAGGATACATGAGTTTTTCATTTTCTCAAGCCCAACAAACAGATCCCTTAATTAGCGCGGTGTTTCAAGAATTGGGACCTGAATACGGCAAGACCATAGATGGAAAAACTGATCCAAACACTACCTTGATAAAAAACTATAAAAACGATGCATTATCTTATGCCAATCATGTTAAAAATTTGACTGCGCAACTTCCTGTTCCTGCATTTATTGGGTCTAATTCTTGGGTTTTGGGCCCTGAGAAAACAGAGCAAGGAAAAGTAATTTTCGCTAATGATCCTCACATGGGTTATTCTCAACCAGGAGTCTGGTATCAAGCGCATTTGAAGACGCCGAATTATGAAATGTACGGATTTCATTTAGGACTTATTCCATTTCCGTTACTAGGACATAACAGGGATTATGCTTATGGATTAACGATGTTTCAAAATGATGATATGGATTTTTATAAGGTCAAGTCTGTCGGTGAGAATAACTATAAGTATAAAGACAGTTTGATCGCATTTACTTCAAGGAATTACGAAGTTAAGGTAGGAGAAAAGGAAGTTATTGAAATGGAGGTAAAACAGACGATTCATGGCCCTGTGGTTAATGATATATTTTCAAGTATTCCATCTGATGAAGATCCAGTGAGTTTAAGTTGGGTGTATACCAAAAGAGAGAACCATTTATTAGAGGCCTTGTATGGAATTTCTCATGCTACGAATATGAAGGAATTTAAAACTGGTGCATCCCTTATACATGCTCCGGGATTAAATGTAATGTATGGAGATGCCAATGATAATATCGCGTGGTGGGCTTCAGCACAACTTTATAAAGTTAAAAATGGAGCATCTACCCTCCAGCTTATGGACGGATCTAATGGTGAAGATGATCAGATTGAATGGTTGACCTTTGAAAATAATCCAATGGCCGAAAACCCATCATGGAATTACGTTTATTCAGCAAATAATCAACCGGACTCTATTTTAGGAGATTTGTACCCAGGTTATTATCTCTCAGAAGATAGGGCAAAAAGAATAGTAAGCCTTTTGGATGAAACTCAGCTCAAAGACTCGGAAGATATTCAAAAAATGATAGGAGACAATACCTCTTCCACTGCGAGCGAACTGATTGAGTCTTTGAATGTGGAAATGGAGAATCCGTTATGGAATCAATTAAGTGCTTGGGATGGAAGCTTTGAAAAAAACTTAATCGAACCTACGCTTTTTACTAGATTCTATTATGAGCTTTTAAAGGCAGCAATGCTGGATGAGTTAGGGGAAAATAAGTTTGAAATATTTTTAAACACCCATTTGCAGACACGTTATACGGAAACTTTATTTCAAGATGAAGGTGCAATATGGTGGGATGATGTTGCAAGTTCAGAAGTTATCGAGACCAGAGAGGAAATTGCTCGAGCAGCATGGAAGGCGACACTTTCAAAACTAGAGTTTGAGTTAGGGAGTGATTCTAATCAATGGAAATGGGGACGTATACATCAATTAACGCACAATCATGTAATGAAGGATGTGCCTATTTTAGGCAATTGGCTAAACGTTGGTGCATTTGAAATATCTGGAGGAAATGAGGTGATTAATAACCAGCTTTATAAATTCAACGAAACCGGATTATATCCGGTAACTGCAGGACCGTCATCAAGGAGGATTATAGATTTTTCAAACATAAGTGAGTCTAAAGGAATGATTCCAACAGGACAAAGTGGAAACCCTTTCAGTAAGCATTATGACGACATGGCGGAACGCTTTGTAAAGAATGAGTTTTTTACCATGTATTTAAATAAAGAGCAGTTTGAAGCTATTGCAAGTACTTTGATTATTGAGCCAAAAAATAATTAAACCTCTTTGTAGACTTCTTCAAAAGGGACTCTAAACCGAGGTCGTAAAGACCCATTTTCTGTTCCAATTCCACATGAAATTACCATATTAATTTCTGCTCCATAAGGAAGGTTTAAAAGACCCTTGACTCTTCTTGAGTCAATTCCCTCCATGGGACACGTATCATAGCCTGCTTCTACCATGGCTAACATAAAGGTTTGAGCAGCTAAGGCGGTGCTTTTGTGGGCAACCACCCGAATGTCATTGTGAGTCAATTCTCTATAAACAGGTCTAAATAAGCCCAAAAGACTAAAGAAGGTGTACTTTAAATAGCCAAATACTCTAAAGAAATCACCATATGTTATGGGAAGTAATTTTTCGAAATAATTCAATGTAAACTTCTCTCTTTTTGTATAATCTTTCGGATCCTTGTTATACAATGTCTTGAGGAAAGAAGCGTTTGATCGACACCTTCTTTTCCAAAGGTCTTTTCGAGTAACTACAACAACCATTTGCTGTGCTGTTTTTGCAGTTACTTGATTAAAACAATATGTTCTCAGTTCATTGAGTTTCTTGGGATTAGTAACATGATAGAATTCCCATAATTGTAAATTGGAGGAAGACGGTGCAAGCGTTGCCTTCTCTATGCACTGTTTTACTGTTTCAGTATCGATAGGGGCATTTTCCTTATAAACCCGCATTGCACGGCGTTTATGAATTACTTCAGTTAATTTCATATAATCGTAGATTGTCCAAATGACATGTTTTCTCGATTACCAAGGTCGGAATTTTCTTCCAAAATATAGTTGCATATAAAATTCCCCACATTTGCCGTTGAATAATGATCGTGAACATTCAAATCTTGAGTGCAGAGGTTCATGTTTATAGAAAGGTCAATTGCTTTTCTAATAATACCTGCTTCTGTTTCTAGCTTGAAGTGCTCTAAGAGCATTGCAGCAGAAAGAATAGAGCCCAGTGGGTTGGCTGTGTTTTTTCCTGCAGCGCTTGGAAAAGAACCATGTATAGGCTCAAAAAGACAAGCCGTATCTCCAATCGAAGCAGACGCTAATAAACCTATAGAACCTGCTATCATTGCTCCTTGACCTGATAAAATATCTCCAAACATATTCTCAGTAAGAATTACGTCAAATTCTCTTGGGTTTTGAATTAGTCTCATTGCTGCGTTGTCGATATACATAAAATCCAATTCAACTTCTGGAAACTCTTTAGAAATTTCCAACACCTTTTTCCTCCATAGTTTAGAGGTCATAAGGACATTTGATTTGTCGACAAGTGTGATTTTTTTCTTGCGTTTTAAAGCTGCTTGAAAAGCGGGGATAGCGATGCGCTCAATTTCTTGTTCTGAATAAGAACAGATGTCCATTGCGCGCTCTTCTTCTTTGTAAATTTCTTTAGGGCTATAATAAATTCCTCCAGTTAATTCTCTAAAAATAACAAAATCAACCCCCCTTATCACTTCCTGTTTCAAACTTGAACAGTGTAACAGGGCATTATATGTTTTGATTGGTCTAATATTAGTATGTAGACCTAAAATTCTGCGAAGTTTGAGTATGCCTTGTTCTGGTCTTTGCTCAGCCATTGGGTCTGTAGCAAATTTAGGGTCACCACAGGCTCCGTATAAAATGGCGTCTGCGTGATAGCATAATTTTTCTGTCTCTTTGGGTAATGGAGTTCCATGATTCTCCATTCCATCTGCACCAATACTTCCAAAAGTAAATTTAAACTCATGGTCAAATCGTTGCTCAATAGCTTTGAGTACTTTGATGGATTGATTTGTGATTTCTGGTCCAATACCATCTCCAGGTAAAACAGCAATTTCTAACTTCATTTATGCACTCATTCTAATGCCTTTCGATAGCATTAATTCATGTAAATCTTTATCTTCAACTTCTTTCTTTGAATCGGCACATTTTAAAAACTCTGGATAAAGTGCATCCAATTCTAATTTTGTAATCTCATAACCAATTTTTTTTGCGCGATGAGCCAGTGCAGCTCTTCCACTTCGAGCGGTTAGAATAATACTACTCGCAGATACTCCAACATCCTCAGGATCCATAATTTCATAGGTCTCACGATTTTTAATCACCCCGTCTTGGTGTATTCCTGAACTATGAGCGAAGGCATTCTCACCAATAACAGCTTTGTTTGCTTGAACATTCATTCCCATTAACTCCTGCACCATTTGCGAAGTACTGTAAAGGAGTTTAGTGTCAATTCCTGTATCTAAATTTAAACTTGGATGCTGCTTCATAATCATAACGACCTCTTCCAAAGCAGTATTACCTGCCCTTTCACCAATTCCATTTATAGTACATTCAATTTGTCTTGCACCATTTTGTATTCCAGCAATAGAGTTAGCTGTAGCCAAACCTAAGTCATTATGACAATGAACAGATAAGGTCACGTTTTCTATTCCTTTAACATTTTCTCTAAGATACTTAATTTTTTCTCCATATTGCTCAGGAAGACAATACCCAGTTGTATCAGGGATGTTTAAAACAGTTGCTCCTGATTTAATTACAGCTTCACACACTCTAGCTAAATATTCATTATCTGTTCTTCCAGCATCTTCTGCATAGAACTCAATATCTTCAACAAAGCTCTTTGCGTATGCAACAGCATCTTGAGCCCTTTTAATTATATCTTCAGGAGTTGAGTTAAATTTAAATTTGATATGGGATTCTGAAGTACCAATTCCTGTATGAATTCTAGGTTTTTTTGCATATTTCAGAGCGGCGGCAGCAACTTCAATGTCTTTTTTATTTGCACGCGTTAATCCACAAACAGATGCATTTTTAACGAGTTTTGCAATCGCAGCAACAGCTTCAAAATCTCCTGGACTAGAAACAGGAAATCCTGCCTCAATAACGTCAACACCGAGTAAATCTAAACGCTCAGCAATGATTAATTTTTGATCAGTATTCAATTTACATCCTGGGACTTGCTCCCCATCTCTCAGCGTGGTGTCAAAAATTTGAACTCTATTATTATTCATTTTGTGATTTTTTTATCGACTTTTGAATAGTAAAGTTAAGTTTTGAGAAAAAGCCTAAATTTGATTGTACGAGCTTAGCCTTGTGTTCAAGCGCTATTCATTTGGGTTAAACATCTGAAAACCAATAATTTAACAAGTTAATTTTACGATGGCTATTGAAGGTAAAGATCCCTTATTTCAATTGATAAAATCCCTTTCCAAATCGGAAAAGAGGCAATTTAAGCTCTATGTAGGTAGGCTTGAAGTAAATTCTAATGCAAATTTCTTAGCTCTTTTCAATATTATGGAAAAGTTGGATAGATATGACGAGGGCATAATTTTGGGAAAAACTAAAATTGTAAAAAGGCAATTATCAAATGCAAAAGCCCACCTGTATAAGCAAATTTTGATTAGTTTGCGCTTGAGTCCTCTGCATAAAAATACAAGGTCTACAATCCGAGAACAGATGGATTTTGCCTCGATTTTGTACAATAAGGGCTTGTATAAACAAAGTTTGAAAATTCTTGATAAGGCAAAAAATTTAGCTCTCAATAGCAATGAGTTAAATTTAGCCTATGAAATTGTTGAGCTTGAAAAGCTAATCGAGTCGCAGTACATCACTCATAGTTTAAACAACCGAGCAGATATGCTATCTGTCCAAGCCAAGGAGCTTTCAATTCGAAATGTTTTTACCTCCAAAATGTCAAATATCTCCCTTCAATTATACAGCTTGTTCTTAAAAGAAGGGTATGCTAAAAATGATGAGGATTTAAAACGAGTTAACGATTATTTCGAGGCAAGAATGCCCAATTATAAATTTAAAGACCTTGGATTCAGGGAACGTTTGTTTTTGTTCCAAGCCAATTTATGGCGTTCTTTGATTGTGCAGGATTTTATTTCGTCTTATAAGTTTGCTCAAAAATGGGTGAATTTATATGAAGGTGAACCTGAGATGAAGAAATTAAACCCTGTGTTTTATCTAAAGGGAGTGAACTATTTATTGGAGGCGCTTTTTTATCTAAGACATAAGCGATTTTATACCGTGTTAAATCAATTGGAGGAAGAAGTTCAAGAAGCTAAATTTTTTGTAAACGATAATACCAAATCTCTAGTTTTTCAATATGTTTATCAGCATAGGATAAATGCTTACTTTATCAAGGGTGAATTTACAAAAGGCTTGAGTTTAATACCGGGTTTACTTCAGGAATTAAATCAATATAAAGGAATTATTGATGAGCACCATATCATGGTGTTTTATTACAAAATAGCTTGTATGTATTTTGGAGCTGGTGATAATGAAAATTGTATATACTACCTGGACAAAATCATAAAGAATAAGGAATTGAAAATACGTGAAGATTTGTTGTGTTTTACTCGTGTTTTAAACTTGGTTTCTCATTATGAAGCTGGAAAAGATGAGCATATTGAAGACTTGATAAAATCGACCTATCAATTTTTGATTAAAATGAATGAGCTTCACAAGGTTCAACAATTAATGATTGGTTTTTTAAGAAATTTAAATAACCTATATCCTCACGAATTAAAAGGAGCTTTTAAAGATTTATATTCTGAACTAAAACCATTTAGGGATCATCCTTATGAAGGAAGAGCTTTTCTGTATTTGGATATACTCTCTTGGTTAGAGTCGCATATTAAAGGAGTTCCAGTTGAACAGGTGGTGAAATCTAAACTCAAAAAGTGATTTGCAAAACTATAAGTATAATTATTTACTGGAACTTCAGTTTTTAGGTTTTCGATACAGTGGATGGCAAATTATGCCTGGTCAAAAAACTGTTGAAGGGATGTTGTACAAAACCTTGCAGTTTATTTGGAAACATGAAAATTTTAAAATTTTTGGGGCTGGTAGAACAGATGCTAAAGTTTCTGCTGAGCAATTTTATGCCCAGGTATTTTGCAATGAAACATTGAATGATGGATTCATTCTTGAATTAAATTATAACCTTCCAAGAGATATTAAGATTGTTTCATTGACAGAGGCTCGGCCTAAATTTAATCTATTGGCAGATTCACACAGCAAAACTTATCGTTATTCGATTGGTAAAACTATAGATAGAGATGTTTTCGAATCACCTCAAAGAACGTTTTTCAAATGGGAATTAAATTGGTCTCTTTTTGCTCAAGCCTTGGAATGTTTCAAAGGTGAGCTCAATTATAAAAGCTTTACCGTTAAAGCCTCGAACAATAAGAATTTTAACAGGGAAGTAGCTGTTGATTGGAAGGAATCTGACGAGTATTTGGATGTGTTTTTTACCAGTCAAGGCTTCTTGAGGTATCAGATCCGCTTAATGATTGGAGCCTGTGTTTTGGTCGCTAAACAGGATTTGAGTCTGTCTGAATTACGAACAATGGTCAAGACCGGTCAAGGATTGGTTAAATTTATCGCTCCTGGATCTGGGCTAAGCCTGATTCAAGTATCTATTAATCAGGATGAAATAGGCCGGAGGGAATAAGGCAAGAAGCATCATTCCAGGGTATCCGGTTGGGAGTTGGGGGGCATCCTCTACAGAAATTAAGTTTTGATATTTTTTACTTGCTTTTGCATGATGGTCGGAGTGTCGAGACAGGTTGAACAGGGTTAATCTGCTCAGTAGGTGATCCGAATTCCAAGAATGCTTGGGTAGCACCCTGTTTGTGTTATTTTCTCTTCTTAATCCATAGTGTTCAATGTAGTTTACTGTTTCTAGAAGTATAATTCCAAAGATTGCGGAGATCGTATAAGCAATAAAAATTTTTGTTCCAAAACCCATAATAATGACTGTGATCCAAATAGCTGACAATATGGTGTAACCCATCATGAATTTTCTATCCAATTGCCAGGATTGATAGTAGGACCCGAAGTGGCTTTTCAGCCAAAACAAATAAATTAGTTCGTTTCTTTTTGCAGAAGCGGGATCTTGATCTGTAGCAACATTTTTATGATGTCCTAAATTGTGGTAGGGTAAAAAATGAGCATTCCATGCAAAAAATAAAAGTATTTTTCCAACCAAAACTTCTGTTTTGTCTTTTGAATGTCCGAGTTCATGTCCCACATTAATTCCCAATACTCCCAGTACAAGTCCCATATTCAAACTGTAGGCCCAGAATTCCATTGTCCACATCGTTATTGAAAATATTTTTAAAAAGAACAGGATTAAACACAGGATCAGCCAAGGAAGCGTGCCAAGTGCTATGTATTGAAAATGCTTGTTTTTTTTTGCAGCTATTTGATCAATCCTTTGATTTGAAGGACGCATAAATAGTTCTATTATAGGAAGAAGACCGAAATAGAAGAAGATTGGAAAAAACGCAAAATAATCGTTAATGTTAAACGATATTATCACCAAAATTGGTAAAACATAAGAAAAAAGATAAGGCCATGCGCGTTTCATATTGCTAAAATATAAAATTTTATAAAAGTCTTAGTGTTGTATGTTGAATATGTCTAAATAGCTGATAAACAGTAATTTAGATGTAAACCATGTGAATTGGGTAATGTAAATAAACATTGGCATTTTCAAAGGACTTTTTCTGATGAATTATTTTTGAACATATTCAAAAATGAAAATGGAATTAAATAAACATAGTAAACGCTTAACCCAAGATCAATCTCAACCCGCTTCGCAAGCCATGCTTTATGGGGTGGGCTTGACTGATGAAGATATGGGTAAGGCTCAGGTCGGAGTGGTGAGTACAGGTTATGAGGGGAACCCATGTAATATGCATTTGAATGGACTTGCTGATGAGGTTAAAAAGCAGGTTGTTAAATCCGGAATGGTTGGATTGACTTTTCATACTATTGGGGTGAGCGATGGTATTTCCATGGGGACTTCGGGGATGAATTATTCTTTGGTTTCTAGAGATATTATTGCAGATTCAATCGAGACGGTAATGAATGCTCAAAGTTATGATGCCGTTGTTCCAGTGGTTGGATGTGATAAGAATATGCCTGGAGCCATTATGGCAATGCTTAGGTTAAATCGCCCAGGTATTATGCTTTATGGTGGTACAATTGCTTCTGGAAATTATAAAGGAAAAAAACTAAATATTGTCTCTGCTTTTGAGGCTTTAGGTCAGAAAGTTGCCGGAGAAATTGATGAGGAAGAATACAGAGCAATTATAAAAAGAGCTATTCCTGGTGCGGGTGCTTGTGGAGGAATGTATACGGCAAATACAATGGCTTCAGCGATTGAAGCAATGGGTTTGTCTCTGCCTTATAATTCATCCATTCCTGCGGAAAATCCTCATAAGTTTGAGGAAGGAGAAAGAACGGCTAAAGCCATAAGAAACTTATTGGAATTGGATTTGAAGCCAAAGGATATAGTCACTAAGAAATCAATTGAAAATGCCATAGCAATTGTAAATGCCTTAGGGGGCTCTACAAATGCGGTTTTACACTTTTTAGCGATAGCGCATGCAGCTGATATTGATTTTAAGTTAGAAGATTTTCAAGCAGTTAGTGATCGTACTCCTTTAATTGCAGACTTAAAACCTTCCGGGAACTATTTAATGGAAGATGTTCACGGTATTGGAGGAACTCCGGCCGTAATGAAATATCTTTTAGACAATGGTTACTTGCATGGAGATTGTATGACAGTTACCGGGAAGACCTTGGCTGAAAATTTGGCTGATGTAAAACCTTTGAGTTTTGAGAAGGAGGACCAGGCTGTTATATATCCTAAAGATCAAGCTTTAAAAAGTTCGGGAAATATACAGATTTTGCATGGGAATCTTGCTAATCAGGGGGCTGTTGCAAAAATTTCTGGAAAGGAAGGAGAGCTCTTTGAAGGTAGGGCTGTGGTTTTTGACTCAGAGCAAGAGGCAAATCAAGGAATTTCTGACGGTCAAGTTGAAAAGGGTGACGTTGTTGTGATTCGTTACGTCGGTCCAAAGGGCGGCCCTGGTATGCCGGAAATGCTAAAACCAACTTCCATGATTATGGGTGCGGGATTAGGGAAAACGGTAGCCTTAATAACTGACGGTAGATTCTCTGGTGGAACTCACGGGTTTGTTGTTGGACATATTACGCCTGAGGCACAAGAAGGGGGAAACATAGCCTTAGTCAAAACCGGAGACAAGATTCGTATTTCAGCAATTAACAGACAAGTAAACGTGTTGTTGAGTGAAGAAGAATTGGCAGACCGTAGAGCAAAATGGGAAGCTCCAGCATTAAAACATAATAAGGGAATATTAAAAAAATACGCAAAAACAGTTGCGACAGCATCCGAAGGATGTATAACTGATAAATAATAATTCAAATGGCTGAAAACAATAATATCACTGGATCAGAGGCGGTTGTTCGCTGTCTTATTGAAGAGGGTGTGGATATTTTGTATGGATATCCTGGAGGTGCAATTATGCCTGTTTATGATGAGCTTTATAAGTTTCAAGATGAAATTCATCATGTATTGGCAAGACATGAACAAGGGGCTACACATATGGCTCAAGGTTTCGCAAGGGTCTCAGGGCGAGTCGGGGTAGCCATGGCTACTTCAGGTCCTGGCGCGACAAACTTGGTTACTGGGATTGCTGATGCTCAGATAGATTCAACCCCTATGGTTTGTATAACCGGTCAGGTCCCTTCACATTTATTAGGAACAGATGCCTTTCAGGAAACGGATATTATTAGTATTTCTACGCCAGTTACAAAATGGAATTATCAGATTACTAAAGCATCTGAAATCCCTGCTGTTATGGCCAAGGCCTTCTATATTGCAAAATCGGGTCGTCCAGGTCCTGTATTAGTTGATATTACGAAAGATGCGCAACTTGAATTAATGGAGTTTAGTTATGAGAAATGCGAAAAAATTCGGTCGTATCGACCAGTCCCTCCAACTAGTGAAAAATCATTAGCTGATGCGGCTGCCTTAATAAATCATGCGAAAAAACCTTATATCATTTGGGGTCAAGGAATAATTTTGGGCGAAGCAGAACAAGAATTTAAGGATTTCATTGAGAAAACTGGAATTCCATCAGCTTCAACTATTTTGGGTTTATCTGCCTTGGATACTGATCATCCAAATTATGTGGGCATGGTTGGAATGCATGGGAATTACGGCCCCAATGTTCTGACCAATGAATGTGATCTCTTATTGGCGATAGGAATGAGATTTGATGACCGTGTTACGGGTAGATTATCCGATTATGCGGCTCAAGCAAAGGTGATTCATTTTGAGATTGACCCAGCAGAGGTTAATAAGAACGTCCACGCAGATGTGGCGGTGATGGGGGATGTTAAATCCACCTTGTCAAAAATGATGCCATTGGTAGAAAAGAAAACCCATCCAAAATGGAGAAGTTTGTTCGATGAATATATGCAGACCGAGATAGATGAGGTAATTCAGGAGCAACTAAATCCAAGAAAACCTGGTTTAACCATGGGTGAGGTTTTGGAACTGATAAACAAAAACAGTAATGAAGAGGCAGTAATCGTCTCTGACGTAGGGCAACATCAAATGTTTGCTTGCCGATATGCGAAGTTTAAAAAATCTAAATCTAATATTACTTCTGGTGGATTAGGGACTATGGGCTTCGCCTTACCAGCGGCGATTGGAGCCAAAATGGGAGATGAAAGCAGAGAAGTAGTAGCCATTATTGGAGATGGAGGTTTTCAAATGACGATTCAGGAATTGGGTACCATACTTCAAACTGGTGCAGCCGTGAAAATTGTTGTTCTAAACAATGAATTCCTGGGGATGGTTAGGCAGTGGCAACAATTATTTTTCGATAAACGTTATGCTTCTACAGTAATGGTGAATCCCGATTTTGTGAAACTAGCAGAAGCTTATGGGATTCAATCTCGCAGGGTTTCAGAGCGTGGAGATCTTGGTGATGCTGTTCAAGAGATGATGGAGAGTAATCAGTCCTACTTCTTGGAAGTAATGATTGAAAAGGAAGATAACGTGTTTCCAATGGTGCCATCAGGAGCGAGTGTTTCAGAAATAAGACTTAGTTAATTATGGAAGAGTTAAAAAAACCATTTACGGTAATCGTTTATACAGAGAATAATTTGGGATTATTAAATAGAATCGCAACTATTTTTCTTAAAAGACACATAAGTATTGATAGTCTTAATGTTTCTGAATCAGAAATTGAAGGGGTACATCGCTTTACAATAGTGGCAACCATGACTGAGGATCACGTGAAGAAAATTGTTGGTCAAATTGATAAACAAATAGAGGTTATAAAGGCTTTTTATCACAGTGATGAAGGAATTATTTTCCAAGAGTCAGCATTGTATAAAATGCATTCAGATGTTTTGTTTGACCAACGTGAAGTTCAAAATGTAATCAAAAATTCTCATGCAAGAATAGTAACCGTTCAAAGAGATTATTTCGTGATTGAGAAAACAGGTCATCGCTTGGAATTAGAGAAATTATATCAAGAATTATTGCCTTATGGACTTAAGCAATATGTGCGTTCTGGACGCATTGCAGTGAGTAAAAAGGAAATGCAAATATCAAATCGTTTAAAAGAATTTATTTAATCAAAATAAAATGGAAAATTATTTCAATACGCTTTCTCTAAGAGATAAGTTAGATCAATTGGGAAAGTGTAGATTCATGGACTCTTCAGAATTTCAAGAAGGAGTTGAAGCTTTAAAAGGTAAAAAAATTGTAATTGTTGGTTGTGGAGCTCAGGGATTGAATCAGGGCTTAAATATGAGAGATTCTGGACTAGATATTTCATATGCTTTAAGACCAGCTGCAATTCAAGAAAAAAGACAATCATTTTTAAAT
Organism: Flavobacteriaceae bacterium; assembly: GCA_049606855.1. Lineage (GTDB taxonomy): Bacteria > Bacteroidota > Bacteroidia > Flavobacteriales > Flavobacteriaceae > JBELHR01. The sequence goes on from JBMYVY010000003.1 coordinate 155,366, forward strand.
GCTTCAACAAATGGATTCCCTGTGGATACATTTGAAAAATTGATCCCTGTTGCGGATTTAGTCATCAATCTTACTCCAGATAAACAACATACAAAAGTTGTAAATACGGTAATGCCTTTAATGAAACAAGGAGCGACTTTGTCTTACTCACATGGGTTTAACATTGTTGAGGAAGGTATGCAAATTAGAAAGGATATTACTGTTATTATGGTTGCGCCTAAAAGTCCTGGATCTGAGGTTAGAGAAGAATTTAAACGTGGATTTGGAGTTCCAACTTTAATTGCAGTTCATCCAGAGAATGATCCTCAGGGACATGGTTTGGCTTGGGCAAAAGCATATGCTGTAGGTACTGGTGGAGACAAGGCTGGAGTCTTGCAATCTTCATTTGTAGCTGAGGTAAAATCAGATTTAATGGGAGAGCAAACTATTTTATGTGGATTATTACAAACAGGTTCGATTCTTGGTTTTGATAAAATGGTGTCTGAAGGTGTGGATCCTGCTTATGCTTCAAAATTAATTCAATACGGATGGGAAACTATTACAGAAGCGTTGAAGCACGGAGGGATTACCAATATGATGGACCGTCTCTCAAATCCATCAAAGGTGGAAGCTTTTCAGATAGCAGAACAATTAAAACATATCATGAGGCCTTTGTTTCAGAAACATATGGATGATATTATGTCTGGGTATTTCTCGAAAACAATGATGGAAGATTGGGCTAATGATGATAAAAATTTATTGACTTGGCGTGCGGAAACAGGGGAAACAAATTTTGAAAAGACCCCAGCTGGCGATGTTGAGATCGCTGAGCAAGAGTATTTTGATAATGCTATTTTAATGGTTGCTATGGTTAAAGCAGGAGTTGAATTGGCCTATGAGTCAATGACTGAAAGTGGGATTATTGATGCATCAGCATATTATGAGTCTTTGCATGAGACGCCTTTAATTGCAAATACTATTGCAAGAAAGAAATTGTTTGAAATGAACAGAGTTATTTCTGATACAGCCGAATACGGTTGTTATCTTTTTGATCATGCTTGTAAACCATTGATCAAGGATTACGTGAATTCACTTCCATCATCTGTCTTAGGAACCCCTTTCTCTTCAGGAAATCAAGTAGATAACCAAGAATTAATCCGAGTGAATGCTGAAATACGAAACCATGATGTAGAGCGTGTTGGAGCTATTTTAAGAAGTTCTATGACTGCAATGAAACAAATAAAATAGGTTATACAATTAGTGTTGTATTAAAGTCATCCTAAGTTTTAGGATGGCTTTTTTATTTGATTTTATCCCAAATTTTATTTGGAGGAACAGCTGCAGTAATTTCCATGTGTTCCTTTGTTACTGGGTGTGTAAATTCAATTTTCCTTGCATGTAAAGAAATTCCTGCATCTGGGTTAGATCTAGGGCTTCCGTATTTAAGATCTCCTTTGATAGGAGCCCCTCTTTCAGAAAGCTGTACCCGAATTTGATGGTGCCGTCCGGTTTCTAAGTCAATATCGAGAAGTTCGTATCGGTCAAACTCATGAATCTTTCGATAGTTTAGAACAGCTAATTTTGCTCCCTTTCGATCTTTGTTCGTGGACTGTGATTTGTTGTTTTTAGGGTTTTTAATCAAATAATCTTCTAAATGTCCATGTTCGGGAATTTTACCCTTTGGAATTAGGGCCCAATAGGTCTTGAAAATTGCTTTGTCCCTGAATTGTTTGTTCATCCTCTCCAAGGCCTTAGAGGTTTTTGCATAGACTACAACCCCCGAAGTCGGTCGATCTAAGCGATGAACCGTACCTAAAAAAACTGCGCCAGGCTTATTGTATTTTTTTTTGATATAAGATTTAACGACCTCATTTAAGGGCGTATCACCCGTTTTATCTCCTTGTACAATATCTCCACATCTCTTATTCACAACAACCAAATGATTGTCTTCAAATAAGATTTGCAAATTATTTTCATTGGAATGCATTAGGAAAAATGTTCTGCAAGTTCGATGTTAGTGGCATCAATAAAATTCAAAATCTCTTCTTTACCCTGTTTTGAAGTAGCGCTTGTCATAAAGCTCATAGGCATTTCTTCCCAACCACTTGCTTTCATGATTTTTTTATAGCGTGCCTGATTCTTTTGAATTTCATTTTTACTCAATTTATCTGACTTAGTAAATACGATGCAGAAGGGAACTTGTTCTTCGGCTAGAAACTCCATGAATTCTAAATCTATTTTCTGAGGCTCGTGCCTTGAATCTACCAAAACAAAAGTGCAGACAAGCTGTTTTCTTCGTTGAAAATATTCAGTTATAAATTTTTGAAACTTAGCGCGTTTTGATTTGGAAACTTGAGCATAACCATAACCAGGTAGATCGACTAAAAACCAAGAATCATTTATTTTAAAATGATTCATTAATTGCGTTTTCCCGGGTTTTCCAGAGGTTTTTGCGAGGTTTTTGTTACCTGTAATCATATTGATTAGAGAGGATTTCCCAACGTTAGAACGACCGATAAAAGCATATTCAGGAATGTGCTCAGCAGGACATTTGCTGACCAAAGTATTACTAATTACAAAATTAGCACTTTTGATTTTCATGTTTTATAAGTTACGCTCTGTTAACCACGACATCATGATTTCATTGAATTCTTCAGGATGCTCCATCATAGCGGCATGGCCACATTTGTCGATCCAATATAAATTGGAATCTGGCAATTCTTTGTAGAATTCTTCTGCTACTTCTGGAGGAGTAACGCTGTCGTTTTTTCCCCAGATTAAACAAACTGGCATATTCATATGAGGTAAATCCTTAGCCATATTGTGTCGAATGGCGCTTTTTGCCAAAGCAAGAATTCGAATAATTTGATTTCTGTTATTAACAGTTTCATACAAATCATCGACTAATTCTTTAGTTGCAATATTAGGATCGTAAAAAACCTCTTGAGTTTTTTCTTGAATGTATTGGTAATTACCTCTTTTCGGATAAGTATCCCCCATTGACTTTTCATAAAGTCCTGAACTTCCTGTCAAAACCAAAGCTTCAACTAATTCTGGGTGATTTTTTGTTGTGTAAAGAGCAACGTGGCCTCCTAAAGAATTACCGAGTAATAATGCTTTTGGGATTTCTTTGAACTTCATGAATTCTACCAAAAACTTCGATAAATTCTTCACATTTGTCTTCAATAAAGGCAAATCGTAAACGGGTAGTTCTGGTATATAAACCTTATACCCACGTTCTGAAAAATACGTGCATACCTGATCAAAATTACTGAGCGCTCCCATTAAACCATGAAGAATAACAATAGGTTTTCCTGATCCCGCTTCTATATATCTGAATCCTTGTTCTTCTATTAAGTTCAAGTTCATTAATTCTCAAATTTATCTGGCAAAGATAGTTTTTTTTTCACGAATACTCACTCATAAATTTAATAGGAATATTCATACTTAACAATATGATTAAGTGCCGGAGAATCAAGTCGGTAGCGATAAATGCTGGAAAAAGGGAAAAGTTATCAACAAAGTGGGTATATGTGGGAAATTGTGGTAAAAAATTTATATTTTTGAAAATCATGATCAACTTAATCGGTACATACGAAGCCAAATCTGACGTCAAAGGACGTGTCCTGTTGCCAGCTGCTTTTAAAAAGCAATTGGCTCCAGTTGTTGCTGAAGAATTTGTATTGAAGCGTTCCATGTTTCAGGGTTGTCTCGAGTTATATCCAATGAAGGAATGGGAGAAGGTCATGCAGCAGGTTGGTCGATTGAATCGCTTTAATAAGAAAAATAATGATTTCATCAGAAAGCTTACTTCGGGAGTTAAGGTGATAAGTGTTGATTCAAATGGACGAATCCTATTAGCAAAAGACCTGCTTGCTTTTGCGGGGATTTCCAAGGATGTAGTGTTGTCTTCATCGATTAGCTTTATAGAGATTTGGGACAAAGAGAGGTATGAACTTGCTGTTCAAGATGACGAAGGTGCTTTGGCGGATTTGGCTGAAGAGGTAATGGGGGATGTAAAATTTGACACAGATGGACTATCATAATGCAGTTTTATTAAAAGAGACCGTTGATGGATTAAATATTCGGCCGGATGGTGTTTATGTGGATGTAACTTTCGGTGGTGGAGGTCATTCCATGGAAATACTAAGTCGATTAGGTCCGGAGGGGCGACTGCTCGCATTTGATCAAGATGAAGATGCTCAAAATAATATTATTGATGACCCCAGGTTTACTTTAATTGCTCAGAATTTTAGATATCTAGCACGTTATTTAAAGTTTTATGGATTTCCTGTTGTTGATGGTGTTCTCGGTGATTTCGGAGTCAGTTCTCATCAGTTTGATGTTGCTGATCGAGGTTTTTCAACTCGATTTGATGCGGAATTGGATATGAGAATGAATAGGTCTTCTGAGCTTTCCGCTTATACTGTGATTAATAAGTATGAGGAATCTGAATTAGCACGGTGTTTGTTTTTTTATGGGGAATTGAGAAATGCTAATGCTTTGGCTTCAACAATTGTGAAGCGAAGACAAGAAGAAGAGATAAAAACAAGTTTTGAGCTTAAAGAAGTGTTGAGATCATTTCTACCTGCTTCGAAGGAGCATAAAATATTAGCTCAAATATTTCAAGCTATAAGAATAGAAGTAAATCAAGAATTAGAAGTTTTAAAGGAGTTTCTTTCACAAGTTCCTCAAGTTTTGAATGAAGGAGGAAGATTGAGTGTGATTTCCTATCACTCGCTTGAGGATAGATTGGTGAAGCGGTTTATTCGAGATGGTGTTTTCGAAGGAGAGCCTGAGCGTGATTTTTTTGGAAACAAATTCGTCCCATTGAAAAAAGTAGGCAAGTTGATTATTCCTAGTAAAGAGGAGATAAAGCTAAATAACAGGGCGAGAAGCGCTAAATTAAGAATAGCAGAAAAAATATAATATGAGTAGGATTGGAGACATTCTTTCAGGAAGATTTCTCGTAGGTGAAAGATCTATTGGGAACTGGACGATTGTGGTTCTTTTTGTGGTTTTTGCTATGTTCTTGATTTACCGTGCTCACAAAACGGAATCCATGGTAATGGAAGTGGCAGTTTTAAAAAAGGAGCTTAAATCCTTAAGGGCGGAATATATTGAGTCTAGCGAAGACTTGATGAAAATGCGCTTAGAGTCAAGTGTTAGAGATCGTGTGAGTGAATTTGGTTTGTATCCTTCTGATGAACCTCCGTTTAAAATAAAAGTTGAATAGTATTGAAAGTTAAAACAGGACATATTGTAACAAGATTATACCTTCTAGTTGGAGCGGTGTTTTTTATGTTTGTGTTGGTGGGAATTCAGCTTATGAAAATTCAGTTTAAGGAGGGTGATCGTTATCGCTCAATGAGTAAGCAAACCACAATACGCAAAGATACTATTCCCGGAGATCGTGGTAATGTTTATTCTGCTGATGGGTCCCTTTTAGCTACTTCTATGTATAAGTACGAAGTTAGAATGGATGTTTATACGGTTTCCAAAAAGTTATTTAATGATCAGGTTGATGATTTAGCGGATTCCTTGGCTGCGTTTCAAGGCAGGTCTAAATCTGAGGTAAAGGCCAGGTTGTTAAAGGCAAGGCAAAATAAAAGTAGATACTTATTTATCGCTCGAAATCTCAGATATAAAGAATATATGAGATTGAAAAGCTTTCCGATCTTCAATAAAGGAGTATACAAAGGGGGTTTTATCACTGAACAAACTGCTGTAAGGGCTCGTCCTATTGGAGGGGTAGCCGCAAGGACCGTTGGATATGATGATTACCGCGGGAGAGTGGGTATTGAAGGTGCCTTTCATGAATATTTAAGAGGAGAGAATGGGTGGCGAGTAGAGCAAAAGATAGCGAAGAGTCAATGGAAACCTGTTAATGATAGTAATGAAAAAGATCCTGTAGACGGAAGGGATGTGGTGACCACTTTGGATGTGAATATTCAAGATATTGCGCATCATAGTTTATTGAATCAGTTGACAAAATTTGAGGCAGATCACGGTTCTGCAGTGGTTATGGAGGTTGAGACTGGGGAGATAAAAGCTATTGTGAACCTTGAAAAGGATAATAAGGGGTCCTATTATGAAAGCCGGAATTTTGCGATTTATGAAGCTCATGAACCAGGTTCCACTTTTAAGGTGGCAAGTTTAATGGTAGGGCTTGAAGATGGTAAAATAGATACCGCTCAAGTAGTAGATACTGGTGAGGGTAAAATGAAAATTTACAATTCATGGGTTAGAGATTCTAAGCGAGGTGGATTTGGTTCGGTCTCTGCAGCTAAGGCGATTGAACTGTCTTCTAATGTTGCAATAGTAAAGCTTATTCAAGAGGGTTATGAAAATGAGCCTCAAAAGTTTGTGGAGGGTTTGGATCGATTGAATCTAAATCAAAAGACTGGAATTAAAATTAAAGGAGAAGGGACTCCTCGTTACCCAAGGACGGAAGATAAGGATTGGAATGGTTTGAGTTTACCCTGGATGTCTTGGGGTTATGGTGTTCATATTACCCCTTTGCAAACATTGACTTTTTATAATGCTATCGCTAATGATGGGGTGATGGTAAAGCCCAGATTGGTCAAAGAAATACGATACCAAAATAAAGTAGAAAAGGAATTCGAAATCGAAGTTATGGGCGATCGGATTGCAAGTGAAGAAACTCTCGATCAAGTAAAAGATATTCTTGAAAATGTAGTCAAACGAGGAACTGCAAAAAATATTTATAGCGAGAATTTTTCCATGGCCGGCAAAACAGGGACTTGCCAAACGGAATATTGGACAAATAACACGCAGTATGTGTCGTCTTTTGCTGGGTTTTTTCCAGTAGAATCTCCCAAATATTCATGCATTGTGGTAGTTCATAAACCCAATAAGAGAAAAGGATATTACGGAGCCACTGTTGCTGCACCAGTCTTTAAGGAAATAGCGCAAAAAATATATACGTCTACCCCAAAAGTAGAGATGTACCACCAGGAAAATTTTGCTTTTGAGTCATTACGAGATTCTTATGAAAACGAGGATTTCGAGGCTCAAAAGCCTTTTTCCGCCATGCCTGATGTAAGAGGAATGCCTTTTATGGATGCGGTTTCACTGTTAGAGAATATGGGTCTGAATGTCCGTTATAAGGGTTCAGCGTTCGGTAAGGTGAAACGGCAATCACTGAGAAAAGGAGCAAAAATTAAAAAAGGAGATCAAGTAACCATAACGATATAATTGAAACCGCTACAAGAAATATTAGATCAAGTTGAATTCCAATGTGCTTTTGGAAACCTCAATGTTGCGATCAATGAGATTCAATTCGACTCACGTAAAGTAGTTGAAGGGGATTTGTATTGTGCTCAAAAGGGGGTTCAAGTGGATGGTCATGATTTTATTGATGCTGCAATAGCTAGCGGGGCAATAGTTATTTTGTTTGAATCAAAGGAGTTTAAAGACTTTAAAGAAGGCATTGTTTATTTATATGTGAAATCCGCATCAAAGGCTTTGGCGCTAATGGCGACTAATTATTTTGGACAGCCTAGTAGCAAGCTGAAACTCATTGGGATAACTGGTACAAATGGAAAGACTACTATTGCAAGCCAACTTTTCAATTTAGCTAGAAAGCTTGGTTATAATTCCGGATTGTTATCCACAGTCAAGGTTTGTATTAATTCAGAGAATTATCCCGCAACCCATACTACCCCAGATTCACTTCAGATCAATTATTACATGAATCAAATGGTTGAGCAAGGTGTGGACTATTGCTTTATGGAAGTTTCTTCCCATGGTATAGACCAAAACCGCGTAGAGGGATTGGATTTTGATGGTGCTGTGTTTACTAATCTAAGTCATGATCATTTAGATTATCACGAAAGCTTTAAAGGCTATCGAGATGTAAAAAAACGTTTGTTTGACGGGCTTAAAACTACCGCTTTTGCATTGACTAACATTGATGATAAGAACGGTTCTTATATGCTCCAGAATACAAGAGCTAGAAAGTTAACGTATGGGTTAAAAACTCTCGCTGATTTTCATTCTAGAATCATTGAGAATAATATTGACGGCCTCTATTTTCGAATAAATAAACACGAGGTTTATGCACGTATGCTTGGAGTCTTTAATGCTTATAACCTCACCGCAATTTATGGTGTTGGAATTCAAATGGGATGGTCACAGCAAGAGGTTTTGGTAGGGCTATCGTCTTTGCAGGGTGCAGATGGTCGTTTTCAGGTATCGGTCAGCGATTCCGGAATATACACGATTGTTGATTATGCACATACTCCAGATGCTTTGGAGAATGTTTTGGAGACTATAGGGCAATTTCAAGGCATCAACAGGGTCATTACTGTAATGGGCTGTGGAGGAGATAGAGATCGAAGTAAAAGGCCAAAAATGGCAAATATTTCGGCAAAACTTTCCGATTATTTGATTCTGACTTCAGACAATCCAAGAACTGAAGATCCTTTCAAAATTATTGAGGATATGGAGCAAGGGATAAAGGGAGAAAAGGATGTGATATCCATAATAGACCGGAAACAAGCAATTCGACTAGCATGTCAAATGGCAGAGGAAAAAGATTTGGTTTTGGTCGCTGGAAAGGGGCATGAGACGTATCAAGAAATTAAGGGTGTAAAGCATCATTTTGATGACCGAGAAACCATACAACAACTACTAACTGAACTCGAGAAATAATGCTTTATCAACTATTTGAATATTTAGATGAAATGTTTGGCCTAAGTGGGGCAGGGATGTTTAGGTATATCTCTTTTAGATCTGCTTTGGCTTTTTTAACCGCGCTTTTAATTGCTACGGTTTTTGGTAAGCGAATTATTAATTATTTAAGAAAACTTCAAGTTGGAGAAACGGTTAGGGATTTGGGTCTACAGGGTCAAAATCAGAAGGCAGGTACACCAACTATGGGAGGCTTGATTATTTTAATTGCCACCTTGATCCCGGTTTTTTTATTTAACCGTCTTGATAATATTTATATCATCATTCTTATTGTTAGTACACTTTGGATGGCTGGAATAGGGTTTTTGGATGATTATATCAAGGTTTTTAAAAAGGATAAAGAAGGATTAAAAGGGAGATTTAAAGTTATTGGGCAAGTCGGGCTTGGATTATTTGTTGGTTTGACCCTATACTTTAATGATGGTGTAACCATGAGGGAAGAGCTGCGAGAACCTATGGATATTCAGGAGGTGCAAGCTTCATTCGGTCCAGCACAAAAGTCCTTGAAAACGACCATTCCTTTTTTTAAGAATAATGAATTGGATTACGCGAAACCTGTTGAGTTTCTTGGAGATGGATGGGGCTGGATAATTTTTGTACCACTTGTAGTTTTTATAATTACTGCTGTGTCCAACGGTGCGAATTTGACTGATGGAATTGATGGGTTAGCTGCGGGTTCTTCCGCGATAATTGTTTTGGCCTTAGGGATTCTGGCTTGGGTGTCGGGAAACATGGTTTTTGCAGATTATTTGGATGTAATGTATATCCCAGAATCCGGTGAAATAACCATTTTTATTGCAGCATTTGCAGGAGCTTTGATAGGGTTCTTGTGGTACAATACATTTCCTGCTCAAGTTTTTATGGGGGATACAGGAAGCTTAATGATTGGTGGAATTATCGCCGTCATTGCAATTATGGTTCGTAAGGAATTGTTGATTCCAATTTTAGCTGGAATCTTTTTAATAGAAAATTTATCGGTTGTATTACAGGTTTCCTACTTCAAATACACAAAAAAACGAACTGGTGTTGGTAAAAGGATATTCAAGATGGCGCCCTTGCATCATCACTATCAGGTTAAAGGCTATCATGAAAGCAAAATTGTAACGCGATTTTGGATTATTGGGATCCTATTAGCGGTATTTACTATAGTAACATTAAAAATTAGATAGGTTGAAAATTGTTGTACTCGGTGGAGGAGAGAGCGGGGTTGGAGCAGCCCTAGCAGCCCAGCATTTCAAGGATGATGTGTTCTTGTCAGATGCTGCTGCGCTTGATTCTCATTACAGAGAAAAACTGCAACAAGCTGGGATTCCATTTGAAGAAAAAGGGCATAGTTTGGATAAAATTTACAATTGTGACTTGGTTATAAAAAGCCCTGGAATTCCCGATCATATCGATCTTATTAAGAATTATAGAGACATACCCGTAATTTCCGAAATAGAATATGCTTCAAGACATACTGATGCTCCTATAATCGGAATAACTGGATCGAATGGAAAGACAACGACGACAAGTCTACTTTATCATACCTTGAAAAAAGGAGGGCTAGATGTTGGGCTTGCAGGTAATATTGGTAAAAGTTTTGCTGAATTGGTCGCTTTTGATCCCCATGAGTATTATCTCTTGGAATTAAGTAGTTTTCAACTTGATGGAATTCAATCCTTCAAGCCACATATTGCGATGATATTGAATATTAGTCCGGATCATTTGGACCGTTACGATTATGACTTTTCGAAGTACGTTGCATCAAAATTTAGAATTTTAAAAAATCAAGGTCCTTCCGATTATTTTATATATGATTTGGAGGATCAGGCTACTATGGACTACATAGAAAATCACAAGGGCGATTTACGTTCTAAACAGTTACCATTTTCAATTAAAGAAACACACACACCGGCGTTTGCTGATCACTCCAAAATATCAATCAACATGAATCAAGACAAATTAACTATGGAAATTCAAAAGTTAGCATTACAAGGTAAGCACAATACGAAAAATATGATGGCAGCCGCTATGGCCGCAAAAATATTGAAAGTGAGAAACCGTGCAGTCTCAGAGAGCATGGAGGATTTCGAAGGTGTGGAGCACCGACTTGAAAAGTTTTTGAAAATAAATGGTGTTCAGTATATCAATGATTCAAAAGCTACAAATGTAAATGCAACATTTTATGCACTAGAATGTATGGATCAGCCGACAGTTTGGATTGTTGGTGGTGTTGATAAGGGTAATGATTATACTGAATTGATTCCTTTAGTTAGAGAGAAGGTGAAGGGAATCATTTGTCTGGGATTGGATAATGCGAAAATAATCGAAGCATTTAATGGATTAGTTCCAATTATTGTAGAGACTGCAGGAGCGGAAGAGGCCAGTAAAGTCGCTTATAAGCTTGCGGAAAAAGGAGATTGTGTTTTATTATCACCTGCATGTGCGAGCTTTGATTTATTTGATTCTTATGAAGATCGTGGAAGACAATTTAAGGCAGCAGTTAGACAACTTTAATGAAATATTTGTTCAAACATATCAAAGGAGACAAAACCCTATGGGGCTTAATTGTATTTATGTGCGTGTTGTCATTTATGCCGATATACAGCGCTTCCTCTAACCTTCAATATGTAGTAAATAATGGTACGACCATTGGGCATTTAGTAAAACATGCCATCATGGTATTTGGTGGGATAGCAATATTGACTTATGTTCCTCGAATTCCTTATAAATGGTTTGGCAACTTATCCATGATACTATTGGTGGTATCTGTATTCTTACTCGTTGTAACTTTGGCTCAAGGAAATACCATTGGAGGAGCAAATGCATCACGTTGGCTGAGGCTTCCTGGGATTCCAGTTTCCTTTCAAACTTCTACCTTTGCCAGTGTTTCATTGCTAATCTATGTCTCGAGGTATTTATATGAGCATCGAGATAGCATTATAGATATTAAAGAGAGTGCCCTGAGGCTTTGGTTGCCTGTTTTCTTGGTAGTAGCGTTGATATTTCCTGCAAACTTTTCTACTGCCCTATTAATTTTGATTTCAGTCACGATGTTACTGGTTTTAGGAGGCTATCCTATGAAGTACTTAATTGGGCTTGGTGGACTGGCTTTTGTTGGGATTTCTCTATTTATTTTGACGGTCAAAGCCTTTCCAGATTTAATGGATAACAGGGTAGATACATGGATGAGTAGGATTGAATCCTTTGTGGAGGATGATGAGGAAGAGAGTTATCAAGTGAGACAAGCTAAAATTGCAATTGCTACAGGCGGCTTAACCGGATTAGGCCCGGGTAAAAGCGTTCAAAAAAATTTCCTACCTCAAAGTTCATCAGATTTCATATTCGCAATTGTTATCGAGGAGTATGGAATGATTGGAGGGGCAGTGGTTATGTTATTTTATATCATAATGTTGCAGCGTTTTATGATAATTGCTAGAAAGGCAAATAATGAATTTGGAACCCTGCTAGTTGTTGGTCTAGGGATGCCTATTATCATACAAGCCTTGCTCAATATGATGGTTGCAACAAATTTGGTACCGGTGACGGGGCAAACTTTACCTTTTGTGAGTAGTGGAGGAACATCGCTTTGGATGACCTGCGCGGCCCTTGGTATTATTTTAAGTGTAAGCGCTGCTACTCAGGAGCGCGAAGCGAGTGAGGAACTAGAACTATTACAAGCTGATGATTAAAAAGGCGATTATTAGCGGTGGAGGTACAGGGGGGCATATTTATCCCGCCATAGCAATAGCGGATGAAATTAAAAGACGCTACCCAGATGTTGAAATTTTATTTGTTGGAGCTTCGGATAGAATGGAAATGCAGAAGGTTCCTGCCGCTGGATATAAAATAAAGGGCTTGTGGATAGCGGGTCTACAAAGGTCTTTTTCAGCAAAAAACCTATTATTCCCAGTTAAATTACTATTTAGCCTGATCAAAGCTTATTTTATTGTATTGAAGTTTAAGCCAGATATTGCTGTAGGAACTGGAGGCTATGCTTCAGGACCAACCTTGTTTGTTGCCAATAAAAGAAAAATTCCAACGTTAATTCAAGAGCAAAATTCCTACCCAGGGATTACCAATAAATTATTAGGAAGAACTGTTGAAAAGATTGCGGTTGCTTATGATAATATGCAAAGATTTTTTCCTGAGGCGAAAATCATAAAAACAGGGAATCCAGTAAGGTCTGATTTATTGAATTTAAAATCGCCTCAAGAGTCGGATTACCTTTCATTTAGAATGAAGTCGGATAAGCCAATTTTATTGGTTTTGGGAGGGAGTTTGGGAGCTCGGTCCATCAATCAGCTCATCGACACAAACCTCAATTGGATTCTTCAACAAGGAATCCAAGTGCTTTGGCAAACGGGCGCATATTATTTTGACCAATACAAAATTCGATCCTGTGAAGGGGTAGAGGTTATGGCTTATATAAATGATATGCCAAAGGTCTACTCTATGGCGGATTATATTATTTCAAGAGCAGGGGCTAGTTCGGTTTCTGAATTGTGTTTGGTTGCAAAACCAACGCTGTTCATTCCTTCGCCTAATGTAGCAGAAGATCATCAGACAAAAAATGCACAATCAGTTGTGGAGAAGAATGCCGCAATCATGTTGTCAGAAAAGGAAATAAATAGCTTTCAAGAAAAATTTAATGCTTGGATTGGAGATAAGCAGCAATCAGAGCAAATGTCTATAGAGTTGAAAAATTTGGCATTGCCTAATGCAACAGTTGAGATTGTGGATCAAATCGAAAAATTATTATGAAAACAGTTGTCTTCATAGGAATAGGGGGTATAGGTATGAGTGCATTGGCACAATATTACTTGGGTCAATCCTTTGCGGTTTGGGGATATGATCGACAACCGAGTAAAATAACTGATTTGTTAGAGGAAAAAGGAGCTAAAATTAGCTTCGACCAATCAATTATCCCGGAATTTCAGCCTGAATCAACTGTGGTAGTTTTTACCCCGGCTATTGATGATAGTCAAGCAGTGATGCAATATTTTATTCAAGGTGGATTTGTGCTAAAAAAACGTGCTGAGGTTTTGGGTCAAATTAGTAAAGAGACCTTTTGCTTAGCTGTTTCTGGTACCCATGGAAAAACTACGACCTCTAGTATTTTGATTCATTTAATTAATCAAGGGGATGAAAAGGCCTTTGGTTTTTTAGGGGGTATTGCTACCAATTATGGATCAAACTATGTTCCTGGAAATAGTGCTGTTTCAGTTGTGGAAGCTGATGAATTTGATCGTTCGTTTTTACAATTGGATATGGGGGTTGCATGTGTTACAACTACGGATGAAGACCATTTAGATATTTATGGAACTCAAGAAGAATTTTTGCGAACCTTTCAAGAATTCACAGAAAAAGTATCTGGTCCTGTTTTTTACCGATTAGGGACTCAATTGGAGATAGAAGAGGGGTTTTCATATGGGCTTGAAGAGGAGTCGGCTGAAATAAAAGCAACAAATATATCTATAGAGAACGGCGCTTATGTGTTTGATGTCGTCAGCCCGCTTGGAAACTTATTGTCATGTAGGTTTAGTTTGCCAGGAAAGCATAATTTATTAAATGCCTTGGCTGCGATTTCAATGGCCCAGTATTTTGGTGTGAATCAGGAGAATATACGTTCTGGTTTGTCTAGTTTTAAAGGTGTAGAAAGAAGATTTTCAACTCGTATTAAAAGTCAGGAATTGATTTTGATTGATGATTATGCACATCATCCAACTGAAATTGTTGCCCTGCTTGAAGCGGTGAAAAGTTTTTATCCTGGAAAGGAAATTACAGGTATTTTTCAGCCGCATTTATATTCGAGAACAAAGGATTTTATGGATGAATTTGCCGAGGCCTTGTCTGGATTTGATTATTTGGGCTTACTTCCTATATACCCGGCTAGAGAACAAGCCATTCCGGGAGTGACCTCAGAGGTTTTGCTTGGTAAAATTGTTAAAAATCGAACTGAAATAATTCAAAAAAATAATTTTTCAGATTTTGTAGAACAGCGTAAAACTAGGTTAGTGGTCTGTTTTGGAGCTGGTGATATTAGTGTATTAATAAATAATTTGATCGATGAAAAAAGCGCTTAACTACGGAGTATTGGTTTTGGTTATTGGATTGTCAGCCTTGATGATGGGTTTTGGGTTAAAAAGATATAGCAATAAATCTGTTGGAGAAGTAAGTATGCTTATTCATGATAACAAGGGCTTATTTATTACAGATGAGATAGTTAATAACTTGTTGAAACAAAATGGAGATTCACTAAAAAATCAATTGAATTCTGAACTAAATTTACATAACTTAGAACATCGAATAGCAGCGCACCCCATGATTGAAGAGGTGCTTGTTTACCAAGATGTTAATGGAGATTTGGGTGTGGAGATTTATCAAAAAACTCCAGTGCTTAGGCTGTTTGTTGATGAAAGAAGAATGTATTTGGACCAACAAGGTGGACTAATGCCTTGGTCAACTTATTTCACAGCGCGGGTACCTGTATATCATGGAGAATGGAATGAAGAAATACAATCTAATGTATTTGAATTAATTCAATGGATTAGAAGCGATAAGTTTTGGAATCGAGAGTGTGTTGCTATAAGCTATGATCAATCGGAAGGATGGAGCTTGCAAACGCGTTCTGCAGATCATAAAATAATAGTTGGGGAATTAACCCATTTAGAAAAGAAGCTAAGAAAATATGAAATTTTTCTCGTTACCGCAATGAATCAAGGCTTAGCGGATTCATACGAGAAGGTTAATTTAAAATTCAACAACCAAGTGGTTTGTTCTAAATAAGGAATTATGGAAAACAACAGTTTAGCAGTCGGTTTAGATATTGGGACAACCAAAATAGTTGCGATGATTGGTCGTCGTAATGAGTTTGGAAAGGTTGAGGTTCTAGGTATTGGTAAGTCAAAGAGTTTAGGTGTAAAGAGAGGTGTGGTAAATAATATCACGCAAACCATACAATCTATCCAGCAAGCTATTGAAGAGGCCGAAAGTGTATCAGGACAGAAAATTGAAGATGTCGTAGTCGGGATTGCTGGACAGCATATTCGCTCCTTACATCACAGGGATTATATTACCCGTGAAAATGCAGATGAGGTTATTGAGCAGAATGATGTAGATCGATTAATTGATCAAGTTCATAAACTGGTTATGCTTCCAGGCGAGGCAATTATTCATGTACTTCCTCAAGAATTTAAGGTGGATGCTCAAGATGAAATAAAAGAACCTATAGGGATGTACGGAGGTCGTTTAGAAGCCAATTTCCACGTGGTTGTGGGAATGATATCCTCGATTAAGAATATTGCTCGATGTGTTGAAAATACAGGATTACAACTTTCAGGAATTACCTTAGAACCTTTGGCTTCAGCTTCTGCTGTTTTAAGTCAAGAGGAGAAAGAGGCAGGAGTTGCTTTGATTGATATAGGTGGTGGAACCACTGATTTGGCAATTTTCAAAGATGGAATTATTAGGCATACTGCTGTTATACCATTTGGTGGAAATGTAATTACCGAGGATATCAAAGAAGGATGTTCCATTATAGAAAAACAAGCAGAGTTGTTAAAGGTGAAATTTGGATCGGCTTGGCCAGGTGAAAATAAAGACAATGAAATTGTTTCAATTCCTGGGTTAAGAGGAAGAGAACCAAGAGAAATTACCTTGAAGAATTTATCCAATATCATCCACGCTCGAGTAACGGAGATTATCGAGCAGGTTTTTCAGGAAATAAAGAATTATGGTCATGAAACTCAAAAAGGAAAACTAATTGCTGGAATTGTGCTTACCGGGGGTGGTGCGCAAGTCAAACATTTGAAGCAATTAGTGGAGTATATCACTGGAATGGATACCAGAATAGGTTATCCTAACGAACATTTGGCAGGTGATTCTGATGAATTATTATCCTCTCCAATATATGCAACAGCAGTAGGACTTGTTATGGAGGGATTAGAACAAAAAGAAAAAGATGCTCTAAAGGCTGAAATCGAAGAAGTGATGGAGGCAGAGCAAGAACAAGTAATAGATCAAGAAGGTCAAGCTGAGGAGCAATCAGAGTCAATTCAGCAAGACAAAAAGGAGAAAAAAGGGATGTTCAAAAACCTTTTTGAAACCGTGAAGGACTATTTAGATAATATGGATTAAACAATTGATAAGGTTATTAATATGGGGACTTTAGAAAACAATAACATTTCGTTTGATTTGCCAATTTCTCAATCCAATACGATTAAAGTAATTGGAGTTGGAGGAGGTGGGAGTAATGCGGTTAACCACATGTTTCAACAGAGCATTCGAGGCGTGGATTTCGTGATTTGTAATACAGATGCACAGGCTCTGGACAACAGTTCAATTCCGAACAAAATCCAACTGGGAACGGAGCTTACTTCTGGATTAGGTGCCGGGGCAAATCCTGAGGTTGGAAAGCAGGCTGCAGAGGAGAGTTTGCAAGAACTTCAACAAATGCTTAGTAATCAAACTAAAATGGTTTTTATCACCGCTGGAATGGGTGGTGGAACAGGAACAGGTGCTGCGCCTATTATCGCTAAGCTAGCCAAGGATATGGATGTTCTTACGGTTGGTATTGTAACCATGCCTTTTCAATTCGAGGGTAAGAGTCGAATGATGCAAGCAAAAAAAGGAATTGAAATGCTCAGAGAGCAAGTTGATTCTTTGATTGTGATTAATAATAATAAACTTCGTGAGGTTTATGGGAATCTTGGATTTAAGGCGGGATTCTCTAAGGCTGATGAAGTGTTGAGTACAGCTGCTAAAGGTATTGCAGAAGTAATCACCCATCATTACAAACAAAATATTGATTTGAATGACGCCAAACGCGTACTTTCAAATAGTGGGACTGCTATTATGGGTAGTTCTAAAGAGTCTGGTACTGATCGTGCGCAAGTAGCGATTAAAAAGGCTTTGGATTCTCCGTTGTTAAATGACAATAAGATTACAGGAGCAAAAAATGTACTGCTGTTAATTGTATCAGGTACTACTGAAGTTACTATTGATGAGATTGGGGATATCAATGATTTCATTCAAGCCGAGGCAGGTTTTGACGCAAACATTATCATGGGTGTCGGTGAAGACGAAAGCCTTGAGGATTCAATTGCTATTACCGTTGTTGCCACAGGTTTTGCTACAGATCAACAAAATGAAATGTCGAGTGGAGAACAGCGGAAAGTTGTTCATGTTTTGGAATCTGAACAAAAGGCAACTTATGAGTTTGAAGAGCCCAAAAACAATATCATTGATACGCCAAAAGTAAGAGTTGAAGTTCCAAAAGTCCCGGAAAAAATTGTACATGAATTAGTTGAAGAGGAAGAAGTTCCTAAGGTCAATATCATGGATGTAGAAGTCGTAGATTTTAGGATTGTTGAGGCTGTACCTGAGCCAGAAGTTTTGACTATTGATTTCCCAGAAGAAACAGCAGTTAATCCATTTGAGATGGAAGTGGTAGACCCTGTTGAGATTAAAGCAGATGTGGAGGCTCCAACAGTGGTATTTACTTTAGATGATTTCGATGATACGGAAGAAATTAAAAAAGATTTTTCATCCGTAGCTCCAACAATAGGGAAGTCTTCAACAATTAGTTCGGAGAAGTTTAAGCGTAAGCTCGATATTGAAGATGAAGATCTTCAAATTGAAATAAAAACTAAACCTGTTGCTGTTGAAGAAATTGAAGTTAGAGATCATCAAGAAATTTCACCCTTACATATGTCTATTGAACAATTGAGGCAAACTGCAGATGACAGAAAATCTAAGTTAAAAAAATTCAACTATAGCTTTAGGTCGGGGCAACAACATATAGATGACATTGAAAAAGAACCTGCTTATAAGCGTCAGGGAGTAGAATTGAATTCTCGTCCAGGTGAATTAAATTCAAGTAGAACAAGTATAGATTTAGATGAAAATGATCAACCAAAATTAAGATCGAATAATTCTTTCTTGCATGATAATGTTGATTAAATAAAAAACAATTATGAGTTTAGAAAAAGAGGTAATGTCGAAGATGAAAGAGGCAATGAAGGCAAAAGACAGCACTTCATTAGAGTCTCTTAGAGCAATTAAAACTGCGATTACTATGGCCAAAACTGAAACTGGGGCTGATAGTATTTCTGATGATCAAGAATTAAAAATATTACAAAAGCTTGTAAAGCAACGCAAGGATTCCGCACAACTTTATAAAGAGCAAGGTCGTGAAGATTTAGCCGATCCGGAATTGGCGCAAGCAGAAGTGATTGAAGGGTTTTTACCTGCACAGTTAAGTCCT
Source organism: Flavobacteriaceae bacterium (assembly GCA_049606855.1). Lineage (GTDB taxonomy): Bacteria > Bacteroidota > Bacteroidia > Flavobacteriales > Flavobacteriaceae > JBELHR01. Next base: position 174,309 of record JBMYVY010000003.1, read on the forward strand.
GAAGAATTAGAAAGTGAAGTGCAAGCTATTATTGATCAAACTGGAGCTACTTCTATGAAAGATATGGGAAAAGTAATGGGGATGGCTAGTAAAAAACTTGGAGGATCAGCGGATGGAAAATCAATATCAACAGTTGTAAAGAAGCTTTTGAATAGCTAAATTTACGGCTTTATTGCCCGCGTAGTTCAACTGGATAGAATATCGGATTTCGGCTCCGACGGTTGGGGGTTCGAATCCCTTCGCGGGTACAGATAAGCACATAACTGCCAACGAAAGTTGGCAGTTTTTTTATGCTTTAAGGTCGCATAAGCTTGCTTATAAGCGTCCTTAAAGCATAAAAAAACAACAATCGGAACGGTTGAAGTTCTGTATTTTCAAAATGTACAAGAAGGGATGCGGCGCAGCCGAATCCCAAACTTGGCGAGCGTGAACGGATGCCGCGCAGCAGCATCTGGTTCATGTTGACTGCGGCGCAGCCGAATCCCACAATCCATTCAACCTTCTGTTTATCAATTTTTTAACATTATTAAATCTATTTTTTTTCGTAAATTAAGGTTGAATTTAAAAATCAAAACAATTATGAGAAAAATACTATTTCTGTTTATAGCCGTATTGCTCGCTTCATGTTCAGCTGTTTCCGTAACTGATTCTTGGAGTAATATGAACATGAGTTCAGCTGTTGGAGAAAAAATTGCAGTGATCGCAAAAACTACTGATAATACAGTCAGAGAAAAAGTTGAGCAAGATATGGTTTCCAGTTTAAATGCGGCTGGATTTCAGGCCATTTCTACGTTTTCTGAAATGGCTATGATTGATCCTGATAAAAAAGTAAGCCAGGACGATGTTAAAGCTATTAAACAGGCTTTGATGGACAAGGGGTATAATCATGTGATGATGATCGTATTGAAGTCAAAAGAAAATTACCTTGAATCTAATTCATCTTATACCGGATATAATGATCCTGGATTCTATGGAGCAGGATTCTATAGAGGATTCGGTGCTTATTACGGGTCTATGTATAATTATGGTACTTCACAAACAACAACGACTGTTAAGGAGAAGTATATTATTGAATCTGTTGTTTATGATTTAACACAGCCTCAAGGAAAGAGTTTAATGGCTGCTGTTACCACAACTATTGATGATCCAACGTCGATGTCCAAAACTGCTGCAGATATGGCAGATAAGGTAGTTAAAACATTAATGAAACCAGCTAAGAAATAAGTCTCTAATCTTTAAGCTCTCTCCGGAGAGCTTTTTTTTTGGATTGAATTAATTTAGCACAATAATATTTCCCCAACCATGATATTTGTTAGCTTAATTATTCTATATCATTTTTAAATTAGTACTATAAAAATGAATGATTATGAAGGTGATAAGTAAAAATATTTCAAGTATTATGTCTAAAGACGTTATTAGTTTGGATATTGATTCTAATTTAATTCAAGCAGAAAAACTCTTTAAAAAATATGGGATTAGGCATTTGCCAATAACCGATAAAGGTCAAATTGTTGGTATCCTAAGCGAAAATGATTTATTGAGAATTAGTTATGTTGATGCGTACATTGATTGCGAGTTGGAGGCAGATAGGTCCGTATATAATTTACTCTCACTGGATCAAATAATGGTCAAAAATCCAGTTTGTATTCAAGAAACATCCTCCATTTATGATGTGACTAGAATTTTATTAAATAAAGATTTTCATGCGCTTCCAGTTTTAGCGGGCTCAAATCTCGTGGGTATGTTAACTACTACAGATCTCCTGAAGTTTTTTATAACTGAGCAAGATGTATAAAAAAAGCTGCTCTTAGAGCAGCTTTTTTTAGTTTTCAGCGAGTTGCTTTAACTTATCTATCATCATGGCTGGATCTGCAGCCTTAAATACTGAGCTTCCAGCTACGAAGGCATCAACCCCTACTTCTGATAATTGCGCAATATTATCTGGACCAACCCCACCATCTACTTCAATAATTACATCGGCCTGGTAATAATCAACCATATTTTTAACTTGCTGTACTTTTTTATAAGTGTTTTCTATGAATGATTGACCGCCAAAACCTGGATTGACGCTCATGATCAATACAATGTCTAGGTCAGATATTATATCCTCTAATACAGCTACTGGCGTATGTGGATTCAAGGACACTCCAGCTTTCATTCCTTCTGCTTTAATTGCTTGAATAGTTCTATGTAAGTGATTACAGGCCTCATAATGTACCGTTAAGTTGTCTGCACCAACAGCTTTAAAATCTTTAATGTATCGATCTGGATCTACAATCATTAAATGGACATCCATTACTTTGTCAGTGTGTTTATCGATGGCCTTTATAACAGGCATTCCATAGGAAATGTTTGGAACGAATACTCCATCCATTACATCAATGTGAACCCATTGTGCAGAACTTTGATCAACCAGTTTTGTGTCTCTTTCTAAGTTAGCGAAGTCAGCTGCCAACATCGATGGTGCGATAATTTTTTCTTTCATTGTGCGTAAAAAATAAAGGGAGGCCAAGTGGCATCCCTTTTATGATTATTTATCCTAAGTAAGTCATTAGTATTTTTGATCGAGAAGTATGTTTCAATCTTCTGATTGCTTTTTCTTTTATTTGACGAACACGCTCTCTTGTGAGGTCAAAAGTTTCACCAATTTCTTCTAAAGTCATTGGTTGATGTTCTCCTAATCCAAAATAAAGTTTTACAACATCTGCTTCTCTCGGTGTTAAGGTCTCCAAAGCACGATCTATTTCTACGCGCAATGATTCGTGTAAAAGCTCTTTATCCGGATTTGGTGATTCCCCTGAATTCAATACATCATAAAGGTTAGAATCTTCTCCTTCGATTAATGGTGCGTCCATAGAGACGTGACGTCCAGAATTTTTTAAAGATTCTTTTACATCATTTACCGTCATATCTAATTTCTTAGCAATTTCTTCAGGTGAAGGAGGACGTTCGTTTTCTTGCTCTAAGAAAGCGTACATTTTATTGATCTTATTGATAGAACCAATTTTATTCAAAGGTAATCTTACAATACGAGATTGTTCAGCAAGAGCTTGAAGAATCGATTGTCTAATCCACCACACCGCATAAGAAATGAATTTAAAACCACGAGTTTCATCAAATCGTTTTGCAGCTTTGATTAATCCTAGATTCCCTTCATTGATTAAATCAGGAAGTGTCAACCCTTGGTTTTGATATTGTTTAGCAACAGAAACAACAAATCGAAGATTCGCTTTTGTTAATTTTTCTAGAGCTACTTGGTCACCAGCTTTAATACGCTGTGCCAACTCAACTTCCATATCAGCGGTTATCAAATCAACTTTTCCAATTTCTTGTAAATACTTGTCTAAAGAAGCCGTTTCTCTATTGGTAACCTGCTTGGTAATTTTGAGTTGTCTCATATGTCAAATAAGTAATTAATATTGTCGTGTTATTAGGTATACGAGTATTTGGTCGTAAATGTTACAAAACTTTATTAATTATTTCATTTAAATGAAAAAAGAGCCCATTAAGGGCTCTTTTTATAAATTAAGGAAAAATCTATTCTTCTGATTTTTCTTCTTTTTTCTCTTTTCTTGGAGGTCTTGGTAAAAGAGCCTTTCTAGAAACTTTAGGTTTTCTAGTTTTAGGATCAATTCCGAAGTATTTAACATCTAATTCATCACCGACTTTTAAAACGTCCTCAACATTGTTAGTGCGTTCCCAAGCGATTTCAGAAATATGCAATAAAACTTCTTTACCTCTTACAAATTCTACAACTGCTCCAAATTCTAAGGTTTTAACAACTTTTACGTGATATGTTTTTCCCACTTCTGGTTTAAAAGTAATCTCGCTAATTCTGTTGATTACCCAATCAATTTTCTCTTGATCAGTTCCTAGAATTTCTACAACTCCTTTTTCATCAACTTCTTCGATTACAATAGTACAACCTGATTCAGCTTGCATTTCTTGAATTACTTTTCCACCAGGTCCAATAACAGCACCGATGAAATCTTGAGCAATTTCAACTTTCACCATTTTTGGAGCGTGTGATTTCACAGCTTCATTTGGCGCAGCAATCGTATCGGTAAGTAAATTTAGAATATGAAGTCTACCATCCCTTGCTTGCATTAAAGCCTTAGTTAATACTTCGTATGATAAACCTTTTACTTTGATGTCCATCTGGCAAGCAGTGATTCCATCTTCTGTTCCAGTTACCTTAAAGTCCATATCTCCTAAGTGATCTTCATCTCCTAAGATATCAGATAATACAGCAAAATTTCCAGTTGCTTCATCAGAGATTAACCCCATAGCTATACCAGAAACTGGCTTTTTCATTTTAATACCTGCGTCCATAAGAGCCATAGTACCTGCACAAACTGTAGCCATAGAAGAAGAACCATTAGATTCAAGTACTTCTGATACAACTCTAACTGTATAAGGGCAATCTGCAGGAATCATTCCTTTTAAAGCTCTTTGAGCTAAACTTCCATGTCCAATCTCACGTCTAGAAGTTCCTCTTAGAGGTCTAGCTTCTCCAGTTGAAAAAGGAGGGAAGTTATAATGTAAATAAAAACGCTCTTCTCCTTGATGAGACGGGTTATCAATCATGCTTGCTTCACGAGAAGTTCCAAGAGTAACTGTAGCTAATGCTTGAGTTTCTCCACGTGTAAAAATTGAAGATCCATGCGTAGAAGGCAAGTAATCTGTTTCACACCAGATTGGTCTAATGTCTGTAGTCTTACGACCGTCTAAACGAAGTCCTTCTTGTAGTGTTAAATCTCTTACCGCTTCCTTCTGAGCTTTTTTAAAGTATTTAGAAACTAAGTCTCCATAGTCTTCTAATTCTTCTTCCGAGAATGTTTCTTTAATTTCTTCTAATACCGCTGCAAATGATTCACTTCTTTCATTCTTAGAAGTTCCTTGTTTTGCAATAGCATAACATTTGTCGTATGCTTTAAGTTTAATGTCAGTTTTAAGCGCTTCATCTTCTCTCTCAGGAGTGTATTCACGAGTTGCTTTTCTTCCAACCTTATCTGCCAATCTTTCTTGAGCAGCACATTGAATCTTGATTGCTTCATGTGCAACCTTGATCGCTTCTGCCATTTCCTCTTCAGAAATTTCATCCATTTCACCTTCTACCATAGCAACAGAGTCTGCTGATGCTCCAATCATCATATCGATGTCAGATAACGCTAGTTCTGCTCTACTTGGATTGATAACGAATTTTCCGTCGATTCTAGCTACACGCACTTCTGAGATTGGATATTCAAATGGAATGTCTGAAAGTGCGATAGCTGCAGATGCTGCTAAACCAGCTAAAGAATCTGGCATTACATTTTCGTCTAATGACATTAGTTGAATCATCACTTGTGTTTCTGCGTGATAGTCAGCAGGGAATAACGGTCTTAATACTCGGTCAACAAGTCTCATTACTAGAATTTCTTCTGTACTTGGTCTTGCTTCTCTTTTGAAGAACCCTCCAGGATATCTACCTGCTGCCGCAAATTTCTCACGGTAGTCTAGTGTCAATGGTAGAAAATCCATGTCTGGATTTGATGTTTTAGCTGAGACTACTGTTGCAAGTAACATAGTGTCTCCACTTCTTACCACAACCGATCCATCAGCTTGTTTTGCTAATTTTCCTGTTTCAATTGAAATGGTTCTCCCATCTCCTAAATCGATAACTTCTGTAAATACTTCAGGAATCATAAATTTTTTTGTTTTAATTAATAACTAATAGATGTGTGTGTTGTTGTTGTTGTGTGTTTTATTCCAAAGGGATCCTTAAAAATAAAAAAAGAGGCACGATTAGTACCTCTTTAAAGTCTAAAATTATTTTCTTAAACCTAATTCTTTGATAATTGCACGGTAACGTGTAATGTCAGTTTTGATTAAGTAGTCAAGAAGACTTCTTCTCTTACCAACCAATTTTACTAGAGAACGCTCCGTGTTTACGTCTTTTCTGTTCTCTTTCAAATGCTCAGTTAAGTGTTGGATTCTGTAAGTAAACAAAGCGATTTGTCCTTCAGATGATCCTGTGTCTGTAGCTGATTTTCCGTGTTTTGCAAAAATCTCTGCTTTTTTTTCTTTTGTTAAATACATGCGAACATTAATTTATATTAATAATTTTTATGCGTGAAAGTGATACTTTCAGGCGGCAAAGATAGTGTTAACTTATATTATACACAATCTTTTAATTATCAATTTTTTATTGTATCTTTATTCAACGAGAACTTCCCTACACATTATCCCTTAACGTTATACCTCATTGTTTGTTTTTTAGTTGAACTAAACACTGACAAAATGAAAAAGTTATTTTCATTGTTAATCGTTTTAAGCGTCCTATCCTGCTCTAATGACTACGAGAATGATTTTTCCCGATATTGGGAGAAAGAAAGTATTATGCCTGAAAACATTCAGGGCACTTTGACCGAACTCACAGACGAATTACTTATCGATGGAATAAATTCAATCTACTTTTTGGAGTCAAGTGACCATTTTACAATATTTGAATTTAGGTCTGAAATGCGAACGCCCTTCACGGAGTTAAATGGACAGATTTTCTTAAACAATACAACTGGCGAATTTTCATTCGAACAGTTTACAATAAATCAATATCCTATAAGGAATTGATCAGTTTGGTTAGTGTAAATAAAGAGGGATGAATCTTAAGATTCATCCCTCTTTTATTTTATTAAGCTCTCAATGGTTGATTCAAAATCAAATCAATGTATTGATTTACTTTATCTTTTAAGAGTTTTCTTTCAGTAATGAAATCTAGGAATCCGTGTTCTAATACGAATTCTGATCTTTGGAACCCTTCAGGTAAGTCCTTACCCGTAGTATCCTTTACTACACGAGGTCCAGCAAAAGCAATTAAGGCATTTGGTTCTGCGATATTTATATCTCCCAACATGGCAAAAGATGCAGTAGTACCTCCTGTTGTTGGGTCTGTACAAACTGAAATATAAGGTACTTTTGCTTCAGCTAATTGAGCTAGTTTTGAAGATGTTTTTACCAATTGCATCAATGAATAAGACGCTTCCATCATTCGAGCACCTCCTGATTTCGAGATCATCACGAAAGGCAGTTTATGTTTAATTGAATAATCAATTGCTCTAGCAATTTTTTCTCCAACAACTGAGCCCATAGATCCACCGATAAATGCAAAATCCATACAGGCAATAACTAAATCATTACCTTTAGACTTACCTACAGCAGTTCTAACAGCATCTTTCAGTTTTGTTTTCTTTTGAGCGGCCTTAAGACGATCAGGGTATTTTTTAGTGTCCTCGAATTTTAATGGATCTTTCGCTTCCATGTCCTTATCAAGCTCTTTGAATTTTCCTTCATCAAATAACATGTTGAAATATTCTGCAGAACCTATACGTACATGGTAACCATCTTCAGGACTTACATATAAATTTTCCTTTAATTCTTTAGTATCTATAATTTTTCCACTAGGCGTTTTGTACCATAAGCCTTTTGGAACATCTTTTTTTCCTTCTGTAGGAGTTTGAATTCCTTTATCTGTTCTTTTAAACCAAGCTGACATAATAGTTAAATTTGGAGCGGGCAAGTTACAAAAAAAAAGAAAAGCACCACAAGGGTGCTTTTTATATCTTCAACATTTGTAAGCCTTTATTTATAAAGTATTTACATTGTTTAAATCTTCGAATGCTGCTTTTAATCGCTCAGAAAATGTCAATTCTCCTTTACGCAACCACACTCTTGGATCGTAGTATTTCTTATTTGGAGCATCTGCACCTTCTGGGTTTCCAATTTGACTTTGAAGGTAATCAGAATTTGAAGACATGTAGTCTCTAATTCCTGTCATAAATGCATATTGTAAATCAGTATCAATATTCATTTTTATTACTCCATACCCAATAGCTTCCTTAATTTCAGCTTCAGTAGATCCAGAACCTCCATGGAAAACAAAATCCACCGGGTTAGCTTCGGTTGCATATTTTTCTTCAATATACTTTTGAGAATTATCTAAAATTTTTGGAGTCAATTTTACATTTCCTGGCTTGTATACACCATGAACGTTTCCAAATGAAGCAGCAATTGTAAATCTTGGGCTAATTTTTAATAATTCCTCATAGGCATAAGCGACCTCCTCTGGCTGAGTGTAAAGTTTTGAAACATCAACATCTGAATTGTCAACTCCATCTTCTTCACCCCCTGTGATTCCTAATTCAATTTCTAAGGTCATGTCCATTTTGCTCATTCTCTCAAGATAAGTCTTACAAATTTCAATGTTTTCTTCAAGAGACTCTTCAGACAAATCAATCATGTGTGAACTGAAAAGAGACTTCCCTGTCTCCTTGTAAAATTCCTCACCAGCATCGAGAAGTCCATCAATCCAAGGTAATAGTTTTTTAGCACAGTGATCCGTGTGTAGAATTACTGGAATACCATATGCTTCTGCTAATAAGTGTACGTGTTTAGCTCCTGCAACAGCTCCAGCAATGGCTGCTTTTTGTCCTTCATTAGAAAGTCCCTTCCCAGCATTAAATTGAGCACCTCCGTTAGAAAATTGAATAATAACTGGTGAACTTAAATCTCTTGCAGTTTCTAAAACAGCGTTAATGGTATCTGATCCAATCACGTTAACTGCAGGTAATGCAAAGTTGTTTGCCTTGGCATATCTGAAAATTTCTTGAACCTGATCTCCTGTTGCCACACCTGGCTTGATATTATGACTCATGATAATAGAATTTTATTTTTCAGCGTAAAGGTAACGAATATTTTAGGTTTTGAACCTGTTTAAGAGTTCTTTAAACAGTACAATTTGCGAAAACGTTTGAATTATAAACCCTAAAAAGGGTAATTGATTCCTATGTTATAAACAGCATTTTTGAAGTTGTAATTCTGAAACCATTTTGAACCTGTGGAGTTATATGGTTCGTAGGTTTTGAATCCAAAGTCTAATCTTAGGATTAAAAAAGAAAAATCATATCGTGCTCCGAATCCACTACCGATAGCCGCATTTTCCAAGGATTTAATACCCGTAAATTTGGCATCTTCCTCGTTCAATGAGGAGTCCGTAATGTCCCAAATATTCCCGGCATCAACAAAAAGTGCACCATTAAGTTTTCCGATCATTTTAAATCGATATTCCAAGGAGGTCAAAAGTTTCATGCTACTCACATTATACTCAAGACCAGTAAATTGGGCCCCTGGACCAAGTTCGTAGATTTCCCAGGCCCTCATGTCATTGGCACCTCCAACAAAGTAACTTCGGCTAAATGGAAGGTCAGTTGCATTCCCATAGGGAAGCGCAAAACCTGCGAATAATCGATAAGCTAAAACATTGTTTTCGCCCAACTCCCAGAACTTTTTATACTCTAAATCTAATTTGACATACTGTGCAATAGGGGCACCGAACAAGGACTTGGGACCTCCATCTTCTGGCTCCTTGGCCATGAGATTAAACAATCCCCCCGCATTGGCGATTCTAAATTTGAAGAAAGAATAATCTTTATCCTTCAGGCCCTCTTGAGTGCTATAAGAGAAGGAATAGGCAATGGTAGGGATAAAGTTATTGTCAGTAATAATGTAATATCGCTTTTCAATATTCTGTGCTTCTTGATATGCAACTGGGTCCACTTGCTCGAATTCTGGAGTTATTTCATCGTTAATAAAATCAATCGCGTTTTCCTGTGTTAGTGGATAGTCAGGAAAATAGGTTTGTTGAATATCTACTAATTCGTTGTATTCCGAACTGTAGATATAGAAGTACTCATTAATATTTAAGTTTTTCACATACTGAATATTGTAGAGCTCTACTTGATGTTTAATCTTTCTGTTTGCCTTCCAACCTAGATCAAAAATTGCGGTATATTTTTGATTATCTAATCCAATATTTTTTTGCAAACTCGTACCTAAAGAAAGTAAAGTCCTTGGGGATTTTTCTTTAGCGATAATTTTTGATAAATTAAAAGGAAGTAATACTCTGGGAACATCTAAGGACGCATCCACCCCAACTTCCCATGCATTAAAGAATTTCAGAGGATCACTAACATCCGCCGATGTATTGAAAAAGGATCCAGAAAATGAAAGTTTAAAGATTTCTGCCTGTCTAAAGGTATTTCTGTTCAAAAATGAAAAACGACCTGTGATTCCAAAATTTTTGATATTGGAATGTGTAATTTCATTGTTGAGAGTCAGGTTGTATTTTTTTAAAGGAGTAAGAATAATTTGCGCCTTTAATTGTTCATCATTTATTTCTTCGTAAAGTACTTTAACGCTTTTGAAATTATTGAGAGAACGCAGGTGGCTTCTCGTCAAATTTCGATTCTGATCACTGTATAATTCATTGGGTTTTATAAATACAGAGTTGGTTAAGGTTTTGGGATTGTATTCTAATTTTTCATGAGACAAAATTGTGAAGCCTTCATGAGTTACAGTGTCTCGATAAGGCTCAATTCTTCTGTTGTAGGTGTAATCAGAAAAAATTTCGATTTGCGAGACCGTTTGAGGTTTTAATGGGGCGATATAATTCTCTTCGGTTGATTCTACCAGTCTATTATTAATCTGAAAGTTAATTTTGGAGGTTTTTTCCGTGTAAGAAGTGTCAATTCCAAACTTGACTAAATTTTTGTTGAAATGGAAAATGCCATTATTTCTATAGAGTTTAACCAAGCGGTCTGCTTCTTGCTCAATTGCAGAATTACTATAAACATCACCTTCTTTTAAAAGGGATTTTTTTGAATTTTCTTTATAGATTGAATCGATAATAGCATTAGGAAATCTTCGAGTGATGCTGTCGATAATGTAGGGCTCTCCTGGATTAACTTGATAACTAACTTGTGCTTTCTTTTTTTTACCAGGATTGAGTTCAAAACCCACTTTTGCATCAAAATACCCATTGTTGAAATAATAGAGTCTCAGGTTTTCACTACTCTCTTCAGCTTTACTTTGAGTGTATACCACCGGAGCCTCGCCGGTATCAAGCAGCCATTGATTTAAATTAGCACGAGATTTACCCATAGATAAAGCCTGTTTAGTGGTAAATACACTTTCTACAAAATTAAATTTACCTGGGTGTTTTTCTATTTTTTTTATATAATCTTCCTGGTAATTTTCGTTACCAAGGTTATAAAAGAATAGTGAAATAGGGATGCCTAATACTGTTGAATTTGGTCGTTGAATAATATAATCCTTTAGCGTTGAATTATAGGATAAACGACCATCCACATATACTTTGTTTTTTGTCAATAAAAATTCTTCCTCATTGACATGTTTTACCGAACTACAACCGTAAGTCAGCAAGAACACCAAAATGATAAGAACGCGATTTTTCAAAAAAGGAGGCTTTAATTTTGTTAAATTTGTTCAAAAATAAGATTTTACTTCTTCTAAATTAAATAAATTTAATCCAATGGCCTTGTCCAAGAATAATATTAAACTCATTGAGTCGTTAAAAAAGAAAAAAGGACGTGAAAAAGCAGGATTATTTATAGTTGAAGGTAAAAAATCCGTTGGAGAATTCATTGGGTCCCCTGTATTTGAATTATTTCAATTGTTCTGCACTGAGGATTCAGCAGATCAGTTCAAAAATCCACACGTGATTAGTGATAAAGAACTCAAGAGTATTTCTTTATTGGTAAGTCCAGATGATTGTTTAGCCTTGTTTAAAATTCCGGAGGAAACCGAGTTGAAATCAGAAGGATTAATGCTGGCTTTAGATCAAATCAATGATCCGGGTAATTTTGGAACAATCATTCGCTTAGCTGATTGGTTTGGAGTGGATCAAATTTGGTGTGCTAAAGGAACAGTAGATCAATTTAACCCTAAGGTGGTCCAATCCAGTATGGGTTCTTTAACAAGGGTTTCTGTTGTTTATGGAGATTTAATTGAAAGTGTGAATGCAAGTAGTCTTCCTTCCTATGCCACTGCCATGGATGGGGATAATATCTATCATATGGAATTGCCTAATGAAGGTATTATAATTATGGGTAATGAGGCGAATGGGGTATCAGAGGCTTTGTTTAGTGAATCGGATTATAAATTGGCCATTCCTGGTTTTGGCCAGCAAAAGCAAACAGAAAGTCTGAATGTCGCGATGGCTACTGGAATAATACTTTCTGAATTCAGGAGAAGATCAAACGCTATTCAAAAGTAAGCATAAAAAATACTCCTCGAGTTTTAAGACTGTCATATGGAGCTCCTCCCCAATTGTCCAATTCATCTGTTAGACTATAAATTCCACGAATAGAAGGAGAGCATTTAAAATAATGGAGGTAGAAATCAATACCAACACCCATCTCTGCCATAAATTGATTTTTATGAATGGCATAATTTGAACCCTCTAAGGCATCATTAGTATTTTTGAAATTATAATCATAGGAAACTCCTCCAATAAAGTAAGGTCGCAAATTCTTTAATCTCTTTGTAGAAACTTTTAGTAGTACTGGAAGTCTGAAGTAAGTCGAATTCCACTCAATATTGTTGTTTGTCCCAGGAACAGGAGTGAAACTTTTTTTACCAGAGGTAAATAATCCCGGTTCCAGTCTTAAATTTAAATATTCCGTAAGTCTGTAGTCTCCAACAAGCCCTACATTAAAACCGAATGAGCTACTTGTTGACGGCAAGGGATTCTCTTCAGATCCTGAATATCCGTATTCTCCATCAACCTTATGCTCAAAGCTCGTTTGATTAAACCCTAAATAATATCCCCAATGAAATGTTTTTTTGTCAAAATTTTGAAGATAATCCACCTTACCTTGAGCCCAAGTATTTAGCATGAGTAACAGTAATAGTAGGGTAATTAATTTAGTCTTCATTTATTTACTTGCCGTATAAATTGTGGATACCCCAAATGTAACGGGGTAATCCTTTGCTTCAATAAACGAATTTTTACTCAGAATATTGTTAAATGCTTTTCCATAAGGAAAAGATTTTGCAGAATTTGATAAATACGTATAAGCTTGTTTGTCTTTTGAAAACAATTTACCAATAAGTGGAAGTAGCGTTTTTGAGTATACAAAATAGCCTTGCTTAAATGGAAATTTTGTTGGTACTGAAGTTTCAAGAACTACGAACAATCCTCCAGGTTTAAGGACTCTATAAATTTCGCTTAATCCTTGGTTCAAGTCTTCAAAATTTCGCACACCATAGGAAACTGTAATTGCATCAAAACTATTTTCTTCAAATGGAAGTTTTTCAGAATCACCAAGAACCATTTCAATTTTATCATTTAAAGCGGCTTGAGAAACTTTTTCCTTACCAACCTCAAGCATCCCTGGTGAGATATCTAAACCAACAACTTTTTTGGCTTCGGTGTTTTCTGCGATCATAATGGCTAAATCACCTGTCCCCGTAGCAATATCTAGTACAGATTTAGCACCAGATTTATTGATCAAAGCAACTACCTTTTTTCTCCATGACACGTCTATTCCAAAGGTCATAACTCTGTTTAATCCATCATAATTTTCAGAGATGTTATCAAACATTTTAGTAACCTGTTGCTTCTTGCCAAGGTCAGATTCTTTATAAGGAGTAACTTTTTTAGTCATAATTTTATCCGTTGATGGCAACGACCTCATTTATTTGATTGGGAAGCATCTGCTTCAAAGTAGTTTCTATTCCGTTTTTCAATGTGATTGTCGAAGAAGGACATCCGCTACAAGCACCTTGTAAAACGACCTTCACAACTTTGGTATCCTCGTCGTAATCATTGAACATAATATTCCCTCCATCAACTGCTACGGCCGGTCTAATTTGTTCTTCAAGAATTCTTGCTATTTCTGCAGAAGTTCCCTCAAGAGTACTCGTATCCACAGCTTGGATAACTTCTTTTTCCACTTTAATATTCGGGTCGATGACCACTTTCCCAGCATCAAGATAATTTTTCAAAAAGTCACGCATTTCATACATGATTTCTGACCACTCAATCGCACCTTTTTTGGTGATTGATATATAATTTTCCGCAATATACACTTCGCCAATAAACGGAAAAGCAAATAAGGCTTGAGCAAGTGGGGAATTTTGAGTGTGTTCTCCATCTTTATATTCAAAATCTTCTGCAGCTAGAATCCTATTGGTCCCAAACTTAAGTACGTCTGGGTTTGGTGTAGACTCTACATAAATTTCCGTTGGTCTTTTGTAGGTTTTGGCATCGTTAGTAACCACTGGCATTCCACTACTAATATAAATTCCTATTAGTTCCTTTAACTCCTCTTGAACATCTTTCCATTCAACAACTTCATATTTCTCAAGAGCTACAAAATTTGCAGAGATATAAACCTTAGATATAAAGGGAAGTTGAAAGAGTTGCTTTGCCAATTCCGAGTCTTTCGCCTCGTCGATATTGTTAAACTGATAGCTTCCTGAATCCACTACAGATTGGTTGCTTACGAATTTAACAATGTTGGGATTATTCGTTCCTTCTAGATGTATTGCGATGCTACTCATTTTCAGTTCTTATTTTGAACTGCAAAAATAGGAAACTAAAGCCTGATTAGAAAGGATGTTGTGAACTTTGAGAAATCTTCTTTCAAATCAGCGGGTTGAACTTCAGGATATCCAGGGTAAAAATTATAAGTACTGTAGACCGTAGAGAATTGATAGGCCAGATCAAATTTGAATCTACCAAAGTTAAATCCTATACCCATAGTGATCTCCTCTTGATTTTCATCTTCTAAGGCATCCTTGTATGGACTGGCATAAAGTCGGTATCCTCCGCGAATACTCGCCGGTCCAAATCGCCATTCTGTTCCCATCGCAAAATTACTTGTGTTCTCTAGGTTTTGAGAGTAATACATGTTTTCGTTTTGAAAATAGCGATCTGTGTATTGAAGATTTTGATAGTTAATCCAGGTATAATCGAAACTTATCAATCCAAATTTACCAAGGACAAGCGCGGCTGATGAAGTTAATTTACCAGGACTGCTTAATCCGTAATCTAAAATTTGTAGCTTGTTATAGTTGTTGTGGTATATTACCCCAGGATCTGTTGAATACTCCGCTTCATAATAACCGTATACAGGGTCATTATGTGGAGCTATTATGTTTGATTCCTCTCTTATAGACCACCAATTTGGAGATTCATAAGCCAATCCAATTCTTAGTGCTTGATTTAACCTTGCTATAAAACCAAAGTTTAAAGAAACTCCTGTTCCATATAATTGTTGCCATTGCTCTATGTAGGCATCGACGGTATTTCCGTTTCCATCGTTATTAAATTCTTCCTGAATAGTACTCTGATAAAAATCCAAAGTGTGAACCTTTATTCCTGCACCAATGTAGAAATTACGTCCATATTGACCTCCAGCAAACATGGAGTATTGGTGTTTTCCACCGTCGGTATAATTATTGAAATACTGGTATTCCGCATCAGTATATTGAATGTCAGGATCAGTGGGGTCATCAACCCAGGTACTCACTCCCGAGTTACCATCAGCAATCCAGAATTGATCATAATTTGCCGTTTTGGTATAATTAAAACCAAAATAGACCTTGTTGATCTCGTCTTTTGAAGCACTTAGTTGAGTTACCGAGACAAATCCAATTTGTTCAAAGTCAGTGTTACTGTTATTTACGGTATTTTGATTGCCGTAATAGTAACTGGTTATATCTAATTCATTAAACGATAAAGAGAATCCAAATTCATCAAGTTTAAACACTGCTCCGGCAGCAGGATTAATTTCCATAGCTGACAAATCACCTCCTAGTGCGCCAAATGCTCCTCCCATTGCGCTGTATCTCCCAGTTCCATTCAGGTTCGATTCAGAGAAAAGCACTCCTAAATCTGAGTAAGAAAGCGCCTGTCCAAATCCTAAAAAAGGAATTAGAAAAAGTGTCATTACTAATTTTTTCATGATTCTAAGTATTAATTTCCACGACCTCCGCGACCACCTCTTGCTCCTGATGAAGAACTGCTTCTTCCAGAAACTGTCCCACGTGAACTGCTTGAACTATTTGATCTGCTTGTCCTCGGCGTATAGCCTGAGTTTCTAGTTCTACTAGAGCTAGACTTGTAATTTGTATTTGAAGACTTTGAGCTATCTCTTTTGTAATTCGCACTTGACCTTTTATAAGAAGAGCTTCTTGCTTTGGTATTGCGACTATTTCTATTTGTAACGGATGCAGAACGACTGTATTTTGAATTTCTTGAAACCTGTTTTTTACTCGAGGCCACAACTCTTGACTGTCCATAATATTTGTTGCCGCGATAAGAGCTAGATTTAGCTACCTTATTTCTTCCAGCGGAAGCCGGGCGTGAGTTGCTGTATCCCTTTCTTCCATAATAGACATCATTCCACCCTCGTCCAGCAGAATAGTAAGGGTAATTGTATCGACCTCTGCTATATGGTCCGTAATAATAAGGGTATGGAGCGTAAATACCTCCGCCAGGACCCCAATAAATATTTGGAATCGGCGCCCAAGGTCCATAATTCATGTAGCCTATATTCCAATAATAAGGATTACCATATGGCCTCATGTACAAAGGCATTGAGTATAAATTATAATTCCATCCAAATGGAGCTGGACCAAAGGAATTTGTTCCATAATAATTGATTTCAACGGAACTCCCATTGTCATAGGCCCAAGGTTCAGCAAAGGCATAATCTGATTGAATTGAATCTATATCGACATATTGATCCTCATAAGGACTGCTGTAGCTTTCTATATCTACTAAAATATCCTGAGACGGATCATAATCCTTTATTCTTTCATACTCTAGGGCAAAATAGTTGGGTTTAATTGTTTGTTCAGTATCTACAACTACATCTTCTTCAAATACAAACCCATTATCATAAATACCATCGTAGTCTTTAGAGGCAAATTTAGAGCTGTCCGCTGATCCGCAAGAGTAAACGACAAGCAACAGACTCATTAGTCCTAATAATCTTGAAATATTTATAAGTGCTTTCATAGCATTTGGTTTTTGTGTCGAATACGTTTTCGAGCTTTGTTAAGAAAATCACAAAATCTGTGCCAAAGATTTTTGAACCGATTAAATCTTAAGTTTTAAGTCGGCATATTTATTTGTACTTACTTTATTTGCCTCAAATTATTGTATGCCTTTTCAAAATTAGTAATTTTGCCTGAACTGAGTGATTTTTTAACTATTCACTTATAGAGCCCAATTTTCGAATTATGAGTAAAAAATTAACAAAGAGGAGTGACGATTATTCCAAGTGGTACAATGAACTTGTGGTTAAAGCTGATTTAGCTGAAAATTCCGCAGTTCGCGGTTGTATGGTAATCAAGCCGTATGGTTTTGCGATTTGGGAAAAAATGCAAAAGGAATTGGATCGTATGTTTAAGGAAACTGGTCATGAGAATGCATATTTCCCACTTTTTGTTCCCAAAAGTCTCTTTGAGGCTGAAGAGAAGAATGCTGAAGGTTTTGCAAAGGAATGCGCTGTTGTAACTCATTATCGATTAAAAAACGACCCTGATAAGGAAGGGAAATTGATGGTTGATCCAAATGCCAAGCTGGAAGAGGAACTCGTAGTTCGACCAACTTCAGAAGCTATTATTTGGAATACGTATAAAGGTTGGATTCAATCCTATCGAGACTTACCTATTTTAGTGAACCAATGGGCAAATGTAGTTCGATGGGAAATGCGTACTCGGTTATTTCTAAGAACAGCAGAGTTTTTATGGCAAGAGGGGCATACCGCTCATGCAACAAAAGAAGAGGCTTTGGAAGAAACGCTACAAATGCAATCTGTATACGCAGAATTCGCTGAGGATTTTATGGCCATGCCCGTTGTCAAAGGTGTAAAATCTCCTTCGGAACGTTTTGCAGGGGCATTAGATACATATACAATTGAAGCTTTAATGCAAGATGGGAAGGCGCTTCAAGCTGGAACTTCACATTTCTTAGGTCAGAATTTTGCTGAAGCCTTTGATGTAAAATTCGCGAATAAAGAAGGTAAATTGGATTATGTGTGGGCAACTTCTTGGGGAGTTTCAACAAGATTAATAGGAGGACTAATTATGACTCATTCTGATGATCACGGTTTAGTTTTGCCTCCACGATTGGCGCCTTTTGAGGTAGTAGTTGTTCCAATATATAAGTCTCAAGAACAATTGGATGCAATTGTAGATAAAGCAAAAGAAATTCAAAAAGAATTGAGAAAGAAAGGGATTACAGTCAAAATTGATAGTCGTGATACTCATAAGCCCGGATGGAAATTTGCAGAATATGAACTAAAGGGTGTTCCTGTTCGATTAGGAATTGGTCCAAGAGACTTGGAAGCTGGAACTCTTGAGGTTGCTCGTAGAGATACTTTGGAAAAACAGAGTATTTCACTTGATCAAGTCGGCGACTTTATTCCTCAATTATTGGAGGAAATTCAAAATAATCTATACAATAGAGCTATTGATTACCGTGCTGAGCATACAACAGTTGTTGATGACTTTGAAGCTTTCAAGGAAGCCATTAAAAATAAAGGTGGTTTTGTTAGTGCACATTGGGACGGTACTGAGGAGACGGAAACAAAAATTAAGGAGCTAACAAAAGCAACTATACGATGTATTCCATTAGATGCAGAGGAAGAAGGGGGAAAGTGTGTGTTTTCTGGCAAACCTTCGAAAAAAAGAGTGTTATTTGCCAAGGCATATTAGGCGAAAAAACTCAAAAAAAGTTTTGGAGAACTTAAAAAAGAGTGTACATTTGCAACCGCAAAAGAAAAGATGTGCTCTTTGACATAAATTATTTAAGGAAAAAAATTATTTTTTTCTTGTGTGATTTGAAAAAGCATAGTATTTTTGCATCGCTGTTTTAAGCAACAATGGTCCGTTCGTCTAGGGGTTAGGACGCCAGGTTTTCATCCTGGTAACAGGGGTTCGATTCCCCTACGGACTACAATTTTTATCAAAAAATTAAAAGAAGTAAAAAATGGCAAATCACAAATCAGCCTTAAAGAGAATTAGAAGCAACGAGGCAAAGAGACTTAGAAATAAGTATCAACACAAAACGACTCGTAATGCTGTAAGAGATCTACGAGCTACTACCGATAAAGCTGAAGCTGAGGCGTTATTGCCAAAAGTAGTAGGGATGTTAAATAAATTGGCGAAGAACAATATTATTCACCAAAACAAAGTGAGTAATCTTCAGTCAAAATTGACAAAACACGTAGCTTCTTTATAAGGTAAAGAAACAGTACAAGAAGAAGCATCACAATAGTGATGCTTTTTTTTACCACTGCAATTGTTAAAAATGTAATAATTCTTTGTGAGAATTTAAAAATCATTTTACATTTGCATCGCTTTTAAAAGCAACAATGGTCCGTTCGTCTAGGGGTTAGGACGCCAGGTTTTCATCCTGGTAACAGGGGTTCGATTCCCCTACGGACTACAATTTTTATCAAAAAATTAAAAGAAGTAAAAAATGGCAAATCACAAATCAGCCTTAAAGAGAATTAGAAGCAACGAGGCAAAGAGACTTAGAAATAAGTATCAACACAAAACCACTCGTAATGCTGTGAGAGACCTGCGTGCTACTACGGATAAGAAGGAAGCTGAAGCTTTATTACCTGCAGTTGTTGGAATGTTAAACAAATTGGCGAAGAACAATATTATCCACAAAAACAAAGTGAGTAATCTTCAGTCAAAGTTGACAAAACACGTAGCTTCTTTATAGGCTTACAATTGAAAATATTAAGCATCCTTTTTAGGATGCTTTTTTTTTGTCTACCACTCAGTATCTTTTGCGGCGTCTAATTTGATAAAAATAAAAAGTAAAAGTGTGAAACCCCACAAACCTGACCCTCCATAACTAAAGAAGGGGAGTGGAATACCAATGGTTGGTAAAAGCCCGATTACCATTCCAATATTGATGAAAAAATGGAAGAAAAAGATACTGGCTATACCGTATCCGTAAATTCTGGTGAAATTGTTTCGTTGCTTTTCTGCAGCATAAATGATTCTGAGGATGAATATAATCCACAATAAAACTACTAAAGTAGAACCAACAAAACCCCATTCTTCTCCAATTGTAGAGAAAATGTAATCTGTGGATTGCTCGGGTACAAAATTTCCTTGGGTTCTATCACCGTTTAAAAAACCTTTACCTCCAAAACCGCCAGAGCTTATTGTTAATATGGATTGATTCGTATTGTATCCTATTCCTTGTGTATCTGACTTCTGTCCCAATAATAGACTAAATCGGTCTCTATGTCTCTGTTCGAAAACATTGTTGAATACATAGGACACACTTCCGATCCAAAGTGCACATATTAGATACACACTGATCACTTTTGGAATTTGAAACTTTAAGCTGTATTTAGTGAATAGTTGAATGTAAATTAGAATTAATGTAATCGTCGCAAAAGTCCCTAATACCACAGGTCTAAACCCAAATATCAAGGTCAAAATAAACAAGGTGATTGCAAGTAACCCTACCCCGAGGTAACTCCCAGGAAGCCCCTCTCTATACAGGACATAAAATAATGAAATATAAACAATTGCAGAGCCTGGGTCAGGTTGAATAGTAATTAGGAATGCCGGTATAAGTAATAGGGTTAATGCTTTGGTTTGGTTACTGAGGTATTTTAAATCAAATTGTCTATCACTTAACAACCTTGCTAATGCTAAACAAGTAGCCATTTTCGCAAACTCAGAAGGTTGTAGGGTAAAACTCCCGAATCCATACCAGGAAGTAGCTCCATTGATGTTTTTTCCAAACAAAAAGAGTCCAGCAAGAGATAACATGGAAGTCACATAAATTATTCCAGAAAAACGTTCAATCAGTTTAGAGTCCAGGAGAAGAATAATAAAGATGATAACAAAACTCATTCCTATCCATACAAGTTGCTTTCCGTACTGAGTTGATAAATCAAACACTTCAAAATCCTCTACATTATCAATAGAAGCTGCAAATATATTAAGCCAACCAAATCCGATTAAAGCCAAAAATAAAAGGATTAAAATCCAATCCAGTTTAAAGATGATATTACTCTCCTGTCTCATAGTAAAGTTCTGGATTCAGTTGTCGGTTGTATTGCTCTTGAAGGCTTGCTTGAGAAATAGAGTTTTCTAAATAGGTTCTACTTACCCCGCCATTCATGTATTTTTCAATCATTAAACTAGCTATTGGTGCAGCATATGTAGCTCCGTAACCTCCGTTTTCAACAAAAACAGCTAATGCAATTTTCGGGTCTTTTTTAGGGGCGAATGCTACAAATATAGAATGATCTTCAAGTTCAATCTTATTTCCATTAAATCGAATATAATTTTGTACTGTACCGGTTTTGCCACACATCTCTAATTCAGGAATATTCACCCATCTTCCCGTTCCAGTTTTAAAAACATCGTGCATACCTTCAATCACAGGCTCGAAATGCTCCGTTTGAATAGTGGTTTGATGCTTTTGAATAAATTTTGGATTTAGGTTAGGTCGATCTTCTATTTTTTTAATGAAATGAGGGGTATAATAATAGCCTCGATTTGCTATTGCTGCCGTCATATTGGCCAATTGAATAGGGGTCGTCTGAATTTCTCCTTGTCCTATTGCATTTGAAATAGTTGTTACCGCCCTCCAACTGCCTGTTGGGTAATAGCGATTATAAAAACTTGATTCTGGAATCAATCCTTTTTGACCAGATGGTAAATCATATCCTAAATAGTTTCCTAGGCCAAAACTTTTTACATGCTTCGCCCAATTATCCATTCCTTGTTCAGTATTTGGGTATTTTTCTATGATTCGTCTGTATGTGTTCGAAAAATAAGAATTACAAGATTTCGCTAAACCCAGTTGTAAAGCAATAGGTTTGTCCCATATACCGCAATGACATCCCATAAATTCATTCGGACGATTTCCGTATTTATAACCGTTATAACAACGAAATGCGGTTTGTGGGCTAATCACCCCTTCTTGTAACCCAATAAGACCGTTGAGCATTTTAAATGGAGAGCCCGGAGCATATTGCGCCTGAAGCCCTCGGTCGAACATGGGTTTATTTATACTGTCTCCAAAGAAGATTACCGAATTTCTTGATCTTTTACGTCCCACCATTAAATTAGGATCGTAACTAGGGGCAGTTATCAGTGCCAAAACCTCTCCAGTTTTTGGTTCAATGGCCACGATGCCACCCCGTTTACCTTGCATTAACAACTCTCCGTATTGTTGTAAGGCACTGTCTAAAGTAAGCGTCAGGTCAGCCCCTGGTTTGGCTGCTTGATCCAAACTCCCCTCTTTATAGGGGCCTATAATTTTATTGAGTCTATCTCGCTGCTTGAATTGCACTCCTTTAATTCCTCTTAATTCATTTTCATACTGTTTTTCTACCCCTAAAGTACCAACGATTTCACCTTGTTGATAATAGTCATTTTTAGAGGCTAATTCTTCATTCACCTCATTTACATAGCCCAAAACATTTGCTGCACTTGGTATAGGGTAAGATCTTAATGCCCTTTTTTGAATATAAAATCCTTTATATCTGAACATTTTTTCTTGCAGCAATGCATAGTCTTCTTTTGATACTTGAGAAATTAGTACCGAAGGAAGTCTTGGGGAATAACGCTTCGCTTTTACAAACCGTTGTTCAAGAAATTTTTTATCAATTTTGAGTAAACTGCAAAACTCCAAAGTATCAAAAGGTTGAACTTCGTTAGGAGTAATCATCACGTCGTAGGATTGTTGATTGGCAACTAATAAGGTTCCATTTCGATCATAAATATAACCTCTTTCGGGGTATTCATATATTTTTTTGACAGTGGAAAAATTATTTGAATTTGTATCAACAATTTGAAGTTGAAATAGTTTGACTATAAAAGTGAGTCCAACTAGAATTATACTAACCACTAAAATCAATCCTCTCTTCATATCTATCTGGGCTTAGTGAAGGTAAATATACCAAGGATCAAAATAAAAAATGTTGCAAAAGTGCTCAATAAAGATTTCAGGATAATACTTCTTATATATTCCGTTGAAAAATAACTCATACTATATAGCATTAGGCAAAACATAAGAGTCATTAAGAAAATAAAACTCAAGCCTTTATCTAGTGGTATTTGACGTAAATGAAAATTATTGTAATCAATGTCATTATTTCCCAATACAAATTTTAGAATGGGAAGTCTTAAATATGCGCATAAGGTCATTGACATAGCATTAATACCTCCTGTACCTGCTGAAATATCGATAAGTAAACCAAAAACAAAACTACTGATAAATAAGCCAAATCGATTTTCGGTAAGTGGATAAAGCAAAACGAAGGCGATATATGGGTACAATTTTATATAAGGTCCAATTTCAATATGGTTAAAAACCAGAATTTGAAGAAAATATAAAAACATCCCCTGAATCAGTATGTTAATTGTTCTATTGTTCACGAGCTAGGTTTTCTAAATTTAAAATTTCTGCAGCATCTTCGTTTTTGATAATATAGGCATTTGATAGTGATGCCATATCATTGAACAATTCAATTTCAATTGATTTGTAGGTTTTATCTCTACTTTCTAAACTGCTAACCCTTCCAATTGGTATACCGTCTGGAAAGATTATAGACCTTCCACCTGTTACGATAGTATCCCCAATTTCAACCGTAGCTTGACGAGGAATATCTTCAATTTGAACGCGGTTATAATTTCTACCATTCCATGAAATTGTTCCGAAATAATTGCTGTTTTTTAACCGAGCGTTGATTTTTATATTGGAATTCAAAATGGAAAGTATTGAGGCGTAATTATTCGAAACGTTGTTTACAATACCCAAAACTCCTTTGTCATTAATAAGTCCCATATCTACTTCGATACCCTGCTGTTTACCGCTACTAATAATGAGGAAATTGTCTAAATTCTTGTATTGATTTAAGATGATTTCTGTTTGAATCAATTCAAAACTCTCATTGATAGTATCTTGAATTATGGTGTCTGTTCGCTCCTTTAGGGCTACTAATTGCTTCATTAACCTAAAGTTGTCATCAACCAGGATTTTATTGTCTTTTTCGAGTTTGAAATAGCTGCTAAAATTGAAAATTCTTTTGTTTATCGATGCATTGAATGCATTTGAAGCATTGATATACTTCGTCTTCTGATAACTGTGGTAGTTTAAAGTTAGAATTAAACCTATTGATTCTAGCAATAGGAATAATAAGAAGAATCTGTATTTCTGAAGTAATGAAATTAACTGATGCATATGATCGATTATTTCATTAAGACACTCTTATATTTATCAAGTTCTTTAAGGGCAATTCCGGTTCCACGTACAACGGCTCTTAAGGGGTCTTCAGCAATATACACAGGTAAATCCGTTTTTCGAGAAAGTCGCTTATCCAATCCTCTTAACATGGAACCACCTCCTGCTAAATAAATTCCAGTATTATAGATGTCAGCAGCCAATTCTGGCGGAGTTTGAGACAAAGCCTCCATAACTGAATCCTCAATTCTCAAAATTGATTTGTCAAGGGCCTTTGCTATTTCTCTATACGAAATCTGAACCTGTTTAGGTTTACCACTTAACAAGTCTCTACCTTGAACAAGCATGTCATCAGGTGGGCTTTCTAAATCTTCAGTTGCCGCACCTATTTGAATTTTAATTTTTTCTGCAGTTCGTTCCCCGATGTAAAGGTTGTGTTGAGTCCTCATGAAATACATGATGTCATTGGTGAATAAATCCCCGGCAATCTTTACAGATTTATCACACACAATCCCGGATAAAGCAATCACTGCAATTTCTGTTGTCCCTCCACCAATATCAATAATCATATTTCCTTTTGGTTCCATGATATCAATTCCAACACCAATAGCGGCAGCCATTGGTTCGTAGATAAGATAAACTTCTTTTGCATTCATGTGTAAAGCAGAGTCTCTTACGGCTCTTTTCTCAACCTCTGTAATTCCAGAAGGAATACAAATAACCATGCGAAGTGCAGGTGGGAATAGTCTCTTTTTGATGCTTGGAATTCTTTTTACAAACTCCTTGATCATTTCTTCAGAAGCCTGAAAATCTGCAATAACACCATCCTTTAAGGGACGAATTGTTTTTATGTTCTCATGGGTTTTTCCTTGCATTCTATTTGCATCTTCACCAATAGCAATAATTTTACCTGTTGCCCGATTCCTAGCAACAATGGAAGGGCTATCAATTACTACCTTTCCACCGTGAATTATCAAGGTATTTGCTGTACCTAAATCTATCGCTATGTCTTCTGTCATGAAGTCAAAAAATCCCATGCTGCTCGTCTAATTAATTTGGCTAAATATAGATTAAAAATATAAGGAATCTAAATTTAATGTTTAAAATGTCTTGTTCCTGTCATAACCATTTTCATTCTTGCTTTATTACAAAAATCAATGGAAAGCTGATCTTTAATACTACCCCCTGGCTGTATTACTGCTTTAATCCCAGCTTTTGAGGCAATTTCAACACAATCAGGGAAGGGGAAAAATGCATCTGATGCCATTACTGCATCGTGTAAATCAAACCCAAAGGCCTGGGCCTTTGCAATTGCTTGATTTAAGGCGTCAACTCTTGAAGTTTGACCTGTCCCACTAGCTAATAATTGTCCGTTTTTTGCTAAAACTATAGTATTAGATTTTGTGTTTTTGCACAGTTTTGAAGCGAAAATTAAATCGTCAATTTCGACTTGAGTTGGACTTAACTCTGTCGCTACTTTTAAGTCGTTTTCTGAATCGGTAATTGAGTCTTTTTCTTGGCTTAAAAATCCGTTCAGAGCGGTTCTCCAATGTCTTTTAGGTAGTTCAATTTCTTTTTGAACTAAGATTATTCTATTTTTCTTTTGGCTAAGAATATCAAAAGCCTCTTGACTGTATGAAGGAGCTATAACTACTTCACAGAATAATTTATGTATTTCAGTAGCTGTTTCAGCATCAATTTCTCGATTTGAAATCAAAATCCCTCCGAATGCCGAAACTGGATCTCCAGCTAATGCATCTACATAAGCTTGTCGAATAGTATCTCGAGTCGCTAAACCACAAGCATTGTTGTGTTTTAAAATGGCAAAGGTCGGTTTGTCATTCTTAAATTCTTCCATAAGTTGAACAGCTGCATCAACGTCCAGAAGATTATTATAGGACAATTCTTTTCCATGCAACTTGTCAAATAACCCGTCAAGATCACCAACAAAGTATCCTTTTTGATGAGGGTTTTCTCCATAACGCAATTCAGTTGCTTTTCCTATTACAGGTTTTTCAGCAGCAGAATCTTCATTCATATAATTGAAGATAGCGGTATCATAATGTGAAGAAAGTTGGAAGGCATTGGCTGCAAAATTACGACGCTGCTCTTCATTAAATGACCCTTCTTGAGCAGTTAAAAGCTGCTCAAAAGTTTCGTATTGCTCCATAGACGAAACACATAAAACTTCTTTAAAATTCTTTGCTGCTGCGCGAATTAGCGAGATACCACCAATATCGATTTTTTCAATAATTTCCGAGTGTGTTCCACCGGCTGCAACAGTTTTTTCAAATGGATATAAATCTACAATGACCAAATCAATTTCAGGAATTGCATAATTTTCCATCTGTTCACGATCGTCTTTTAAGAATCTTCTGCCCAAAATACCGCCAAAAATTTTAGGATGTAAGGTCTTTACTCGACCTCCTAAAATTGCAGGATATGATGTTAAGTCTTCCACTGGAATAACAGGTACACCGAGGTCCTTAATGAACTGTTCAGTTCCCCCTGTTGAAAATATCCTAACTCCTTGTTTATTAAGGGTTTCTACTATAGGTCCAAGACCGTCTTTATGAAAGACAGAAATTAAGGCTGATTTGATTTTTATATTTGTATCCATGCTGCTTTGAAATTACTAACAAAACTACATAAACCCAATGGCTATTACAACATCTATTAAACAAAAAAACAACTATTTTTTTGTCATCTCAGTAATATTTGAAAGTTGTCCAACTTCCTTGCAAATAAACTCTAGTAATTTCTCATCTTCTTCTTTAAAGGCAGCGACTGTGTGAGAGTCAATATCTATTTGACCAATATTTTCTCCTTTGACAAAAATTGGAATGACAATTTCAGACTTTACTTTCCATCCGCATGAAATATAATTGTCTTGTGCACTGACATCTTCAACTACGAAATTCTCATTACTTAAGGCTACTTGCCCACAAATCCCTTTTCCGAATGGGATAATAACATGATCAGTTTCTTCCCCTGTATAAGGTCCAAGTTTTAATTCTTTTTTGTCCCCATGCTTAAAGTAAAAGCCCACCCAATCGTAAGTATCAAATTCATTTTCTAGTAGCACAGTGATTGCTAATAATTTATCTTCATTTGACTGATTTCCGGAAAGTATATCTAAAATATTATCTTTAATTTGCATAACCTATTTAATTTACTGTGCAAATAAACAAAATCAAATCCAAACTTGGTCCACTGTGGTTTCTTCTTAAGTTTTTTTTAAGTTATGGGATTCTATTTTTTGGATATTCCCTATTTATTTCTGCGGATACCTCGATCAGTCCTCATTTTAGTTGCGATTCGATCACAGAAAGAGTGGCATTGGATTCATCTGAATTGATAGAACTCTTTGGATATGAAAGTTCTACTGTTCAAAGCACTTATGGTTTGTCAATGGATTTAAGAATTAACGGTAGGATGATAGCCCGTGTTATTGAAGGTTGTAATGCCGTTAGCATCATGCTTTTGTTTATTGCTTTTATGATTGCCTTTTCCAATAAGATCAAGACTACTGTGATTTATACAATAAGTGGGATTTTTATCTTGTACTTGGTAAATATTCTGAGAATAGCCTTGCTTACAATCGGACTGTATGAAGTTCCTCAATATGGTGAGGTTTTACATGAGCTAGTGTTTCCGGCTATACTTTATGGGGTTACCCTAACTTTATGGATTGTTTGGATTAAAAAATATGCGCCAAAACCAAAACCAAAACCAAAATCAAATGAAGAGAAGAATTAGCGCATTAGTCATTTGCTTCATTTTATTTGCTTTATATCGATTTTCAGAATCATGGTTCTACGAACCTTTGCATGGTTTTTTTCATCATCAATCCATGCCTATGCCGAAAATAGATAAAGGTTTGTACTTGTTCGAGATTGGCTTTAAAATGCTTATTAATTTTGCAATTTCTTATCTCTGTATTGCTTTGTTTTTTAGAAGTAAAAAATATAACAAATCCGCATTACGGGCATTTCTGTACGTGGGTATAAGTGTTTATATTTTGTATGTATTGCAAGTTATTTACGACTTTCCAAATGGAAAAATGTTCGGCTATTATACGCGAAGGGTTTTGATTCATCCGTTATTACTACTCGTTCTTTTAGCAAGTTTCTATTTTGATTCTAGAAAAAATCCTTAAATTTGAATCGGTGAAAAGCTTTAAAAACATATTCATAAACAGTGTGTTGAGTCTATTATTTTTGGTCTCAACGGGTTCCTATGCGCTTAATTCACATGTGTGCGGCGGCGAAAAAGTGGACTTTGAATTATTTGCCGAAGCTGCAGGTTGTGGTATGGAGAATGAGGTTCATGAATCTCATGACCTGCAAGGTTTTTACCAAAGCCCATGTTGTAAGAATGAAACCGAAATTATTGAATCGAATTTCAAAGACCTTCATGCTATAACCTCGTTGGTGTTGCCGGAATTGAGTTTTGACTTCGAATTGCCTAAGCGAGTGAATTTCGTTTTCCAAAAGGAGGATATCAAACAATTTTTTTGGTAAGGATCCTCCGATAATTGAGTTAAATCACCAACTTTCTTACCTACAAACTTTTAGAATTTGATTGGATTAAATGAGCTTATGTCTTGTTTAATTTAATATGAATTCTAATGTATATAAAACTACTTTCTTACTTGTTAAAACATAAGGGTATTGCCTATTTGCTCACCCTTTTTATTATTCTTTTGGCTTATCGCTACGCTCCGATTACTCTGGGGGAGGATTTACCGTATAGAGACGCTATAGGTGTCGATGCCATTCCTAATTTAGGTGAAAATCAACAAATTGTATCGGTCGAATGGCCAGGGCACAACCCTCAAGAGATTGAAGATCAAATTACCTACCCACTCAGCGCATCTTTGCTTGGGGTTAAAGGTGTTTCTTCAGTTCGAACCGTCTCCATGTATGGACTAAGTTCGGTTTATGTGATTTTTGAAGATCAAATGGATTTTTATGAGTCCCGAAGTCGATTATTAGAGAAGATAGCCTCGCTAGAGCCAAATTTACTCCCGGAGAATTTAAGTGCATCCTTGGGGCCTGATGCCACCGGATTGGGTCAGGTTTATTGGTATACAATTTCTTCAGATTCGTTGAACTTGCATGAATTGAGGACCTTGCAGGACTATTATATCAAACCTTCTCTGTCCGCACTTTCTGGAGTTGCAGAGGTTTCATCTATCGGAGGTTTTGAAAAAGAATACCTTATTCAGATTGACCCTCAAAAGCTGAATCAATATAAATTGAATTACGATCAAATTGAAAAGGCCCTTAAAAACAATAACCTTGAGAGTTCCGCACAGACCATTGAGTTAAATAGAATCGAATACCTAATTAGGTCCAAAGGCTATATAGAAAATCTAGATGAATTTCGTTCAATTCCTATTGTGAATCGCGATAATACACCTGTCTATTTAAAAGATATAGCCAAAGTAATTCTTGCCCCAAAAGCTAGGCGCGGTTTATTAGATAAATCAGGACGTGAAGCTGTCGGTGGTGTCGTTGTAGCCCGATTTGGTGAAAATCCAGCGGAGGTAATTGACCTTGTAAAAAGGAGAGTAGGGGAGTTGGAGTTAACTTATCAGGTTGATATAGAGTCATTCTATGATCGTTCTAATTTGATTCAAGAAACGCTTTCAACCTTATGGGAGGCCCTGAGCTTAGAACTGCTAATTACCATACTGGTAATTCTGTTGATATTGAGAAGTTTTAAATCAAGTGTCTTGATCTCTGCTATGCTTCCTATGGCTGTATTATTGGTTTTTTCTGGAATGCATTTACTGGATATCGAAGCAAATATCGTGGCTTTGTCAGGAATAGCTATAGCAATTGGAACCATGGTAGATATGGGGATTGTGATGGTTGAGAATATTGCGAGGTACCGAAAAGAACACCCAACGGTCTCCGTGGAGGAATCGGTGCTCGCTGCCAGTTCTGAAGTAAGTCCTGCGATTCTGACCGCATTGTTAACGACTTTGGTTAGTTTTATTCCTGTTTTTGCATTGCAAGGGGTAGAAGGGAAGTTGTTTTCACCCTTAGCCTGGACCAAAACTTTAGCGCTGATTTCAGCTTATTTAATAAGTGTATTGCTAATTCCTGTTTATGCTAGTATTTTATTTAAAAAAGCAAAAACAGTTAGCCGTTTTAAGTGGTCGAATTTTCTGTTTATCCCAGTCCTTATCCTATTGGCATATTATTGGTCTCCTTTAGGACCAGGAACCTTGAGGATATGGAATGTTTTGGCTGTGCTTATAGCTGTATTGCCTATTCTTGGGTTGATTTCTTTGCTTTTGAAGTTCTATGAACCCATACTGAGGTGGGTTTTGGGACACAAATGGATGTTTATCGCATTCCCGCTTGTTCTATTTGTTTTTTCCGGACTAATCTTTGTTAAATTACCACGGGCCTTCATGCCTACCTTAAATGAAGGTAGCTTTTTGCTGATGCCTACAACGCTACCTAATAGTTCAATTGAAGAAAATAAAAAATACTTATCTGCTCTAGACCAGGCTGTGGCTTCTATTCCAGAGGTTATCTCTGTAGTGGGTAAAGCTGGTCGAGTGAATTCGGCTTTAGATCCTGCTCCTTTATCCATGTTTGAAGTTGTTGTGCTATACATGCCAGAATTTGACAATAATGGAGAGAGAAACTGGAGAGATCATATTGAATCATCAGATGATATTTGGGGAGAAATTGTGGAGAAATCAAATTTCCCAGGCTTAACTTCAGCTCCGAAGTTACAACCAATTCAAACAAGATTATTGATGCTTCAGACGGGGATGAGAGCTCCTTTAGGTATGAAAATTAGAGCCGCTTCCTTAGAGGAGTTAAATAAGGTGTCACAAGAATTTGAAGGAATATTAAATCAAGTGGACGGTGTGAAGTCAGGTACAGTTTATGCAGATAAAATTTTAGGAAAGCCTTATCTCAATGTCAATCCAAAAAGAAATGCATTAGCTCAATACGGTTTAAATGTATCTGACTTGCAAAAAGCAGTTCAAATTGCCATCTCTGGAAAACTCATTTCCACGAGTTATGAAGGAAGAGAGCGTTTTGGCATAAGAATGAGATATCCGATAGAATACAGAGATAATTTAGCAGCCATTTTAAAGGAAGTCTATGTGATTAATTCTGTGACTAATCAGTCAATTCCACTTGAGGAAGTTGCTGAAGTGAATTATGAACCAGGACCACAAATGATCAAAGGAGAGGATGGCTTTTTAGTCAATTACCTCGTATTTGATTCAGATACTACCCTAGATAATGATCAGCTGATTGAAAATATTGCTCTAGAGCTTGATAGACAAAGTGCTCATAAAGATTATGAGTTTTCTGGGGATTATGTGAATCAGCAAAGAGCTCAGCGGGCTTTGCAGGTATTATTGCCTTTGGTCTTATTGATAATTCTGGCCATTTTGATGATACAGTTTAAATCCCTCGGCACTAGTCTTATGATTTTCACCAGTATTTTTACGGCAATCTGTGGCGGTTTTTTAGCCCTGTATTTTTATGATGGAATCGCATTGACTGTAGCGGTTTGGGTTGGATTTATTGCCCTTTTTGGAATCGCAACGGACGACGGAGTGCTAATGGCAACTTATCTCGACGGTGTTTTTAAAAATGAAAAAGCCAATTCTCGAGAGGAAGTTCAAGACTTGGTGGTTAAGGCTGGGCTCAAAAGAATTCGACCGTGTTTAATGACTACAGCTACGACGTTAATTGCTTTATTACCCGTTTTGACTGCGACAGGAAAGGGAAGTGAAATAATGATTCCTATGGCCATTCCTACCTTTGGAGGGATGTTGGTGAGTTTAATTAGTTTATTTCTTCTGCCAATGTTATACAGTTGGAGGGCAGAAAATAATTTAAAAAAGAATTAAAATGAGGACACTAGTTTATTTTTTATTTTTCTTTAGCTTTAGTATTTCAGCCCAATCTTTGGACCAATGCATAGACGAGATGCTGGAGAATAACCCAAAGCTTCTTGCTTATTCAAAGGCTTATGAGGTTAGTGAAGAGCAAACCAATACTCAAGTGGGTATGGGAGAGACAAAAGTCAGTTTTGGATATTTTGCCACTCGTCCTCAAACAAGAACTGGGGAGCAAGTTGCGAAGATTGGGGTCAGTCAAGGCTTCAACTGGTTTGGTAGTGCGCTATTGAAAAAGGAGAGGTCTCAAGATTTGAGTAATGCTCAATATCAAGAATGGATTAAAGCTCGTAGGCTGTTGATAGAAGGATTTTCTCTGCGCTATATTTCAGCACAGTTCAATATGAAATATATGAGGCTCATTAGTGAACAAATTGAACTTCAAAAGGAACTTCAAGCTAATTTTAGAAATGTTCTTGAGGGTTCATCAAACGAAAGTTTAGGGGATTTACTCAAATTGGATATTCAATTAAACGACCTTGAAAATCAGCTGGACAAT
The DNA here is from genome assembly GCA_049606855.1 of Flavobacteriaceae bacterium. GTDB lineage: Bacteria > Bacteroidota > Bacteroidia > Flavobacteriales > Flavobacteriaceae > JBELHR01. The sequence continues at coordinate 206,838 of JBMYVY010000003.1, forward strand.
GCAGTGGTTTATCAGAAGAACTTAATTAAACAAATGAACGTCCTAATGGGGAGGGAAAAGGATGCCCAATTGGTATTGAGTGAACTTCCTGAGTTTCCAAATGAACTACCTGAAATAGAGAAATCTCAATTGGAAGTTCATCCTGAAATACTCAAATATGAAGCTTTGCAAAATGCTTTAATTTCAGAGCAGGAATTATTTTCAAAACAACAATTACCAGATTTCACAATTGGATTAGATTATATTCCAGTGCAAGCCTATGACCAAGCGGGTCTCGCAGGAAATGGTCAGGATATTTTTATGCCTATGTTAAGTATGAGCATTCCTGTTTTTGGTCAAAAAAACAAATCCAAAAGCAAAGTTCTAAACTTGAAGCAAGAGCAATTAAACTTAGATAAAAAAGCCAAATACGACGAACTAGATTTGATGTTGGAGCAAACTTTAATGAAAAGGGAGCAGGCTTTTAATCAGTTAAATAGTGCAAGGCAAAATGAAATTCTTTATAAAGAAATTGTTCAAATTCAATATGATCAATTGGCTTCAGGAAAGGGAAGTGTTAAGAATTTAATTAAAGAACAAAAAGAAATAATTAATACAGGCCTAGAAGTTCAAGATGCTGCTTTGAAGTTTTTTCAAAGTGAACTTCGCTTAGCCTACTTAATCGGAAAATAATCATGAAAAATATTAAAATAATTATCGGTTTGTTACTGGGCTTAGTTTGCGGCTTAGCTGTAGGATTGAATTGGCCATTATCAACAAAAGAAGCCCATGAACACAAACAGGAGCAGTTTTATACTTGTTCGATGCACCCATCAGTTCATCTTCCTGGCCCAGGGGCATGTCCAATTTGTGGGATGGATTTGATTCCTGAATCAAATGATTCAGGAGCAGAATTGAGTCTAACAGATGCTGAAGTTAAATGGGCTGGAATTAAAACTACTCAAGTAAGCTTTGATACAAATTTAGATTTCCATATCATGTTTGACGGGGAAACGGTTAGCGATTCTAGTTTGGATTTTGTTGAATCCGTAGAATTTAAAGGAAGAATTGAGAGCTTTGAGGTTTCTGAGGTTGGTCAGTTTATAAAAAGAGGACAATATATAGGGAGTATTTATAACCCCGATTTGTTTGCAGATGTTCAAGCCTATCAAAGAGCTGAAGGAGATTTGAAAGAGGTTTTGGCCAAGCGTTTAAAAAGTTTTGGTCTGAGTTCAAAAGCTTTTGATGCAAGCAAACCTGTATTTCCAATTTATGCAAAACATTCTGGATATGTGAGTCAAGTCAATATTAATTCAGGAGATGCCTATTTGCCAAGAGCCCCACTTTATAAGGTGAACAGTCAAAAAAAATTATGGGTTTATTTAAACGCAAAAATAGAAGAAGTGAAGGAATTGAAACTAGGAGATAAGTTCCAGATATTTTTTAAGGCAGATGAAATGAACTACAGTTCAGGACGATTAATTGCAATTAATGATCGAATCGACAGAAAAAATTCATACATCAAACTTATCATTGAGATTGATAATCCTCAAGCCAAACATAAGCCGGGAAGTATTGTTAAGGGGATGTTTCATCCACAACAGAATAATATGGGACTTTGGGTTCCAGAAAGCTCGGTACTTTGGACAGGCAAACGTTCTGTGGTGTATTTAAAAAATGATAAATCATTTCAGTTGAGAAATGTTGTTTTAGGCAGGTTACATGAGAATAAGTACGAAGTTATTGAAGGCTTATCTGAGGGAGATGAAATTGTGTTAGAAGGAGCTTTTGTTCTGGACGCCGAATCCCAATTGAGAGGAGGAACTAACATGATGAATGAGTCAGGAGACCAAGAGGAGTTATCTCAAGTTGAAAACCAAGAACTAACTTTTTATTTGCAGGTTAAGGATTTATTGGTTCTTGGAGATCTCAATCAACTGCGTTCCTTTGTTGTGAAAAATGATTTAGAGGGAGAATTGCGAACCTCCTCATTAGAGGAAGCGCGTAAGGATTTCTTTAGATGGTCACAAAACCTAGCGGAACTTTTGAGTGAAAAATCAAGCAATCAAGTGATATACGAACAAGAATGTCCTATGGCTTTTGGTAATAATGGTGCAATTTGGTTAAGCCTTGATGAGGAAATTAAAAATCCGTATTTTGGAGCGGAAATGTTAACTTGTGGAATTAATAAAACTAAATATTAGAAGATGAGAAAAATTATAATGTTGAGCATTTTTGCTCTAGCTGCAGTGATAATGGTTAGCTGTAAAGAAGGAAAAAAAGAGCATAAAAAAGATCATGATCATGAAATGAATCACGATGAGCATGAAATGAAAAACGATGGTAAAACTGCGGTCTACCAATGCCCTATGGACTGTGAAAAAGGCAAAACGTATAACGAGCCGGGAAAATGTCCTGTTTGTAATATGGCACTTAAGCCAGTGGAAAGCGATCAAACTGCAAAACAAGCCTGTGGTAATGAAAATTGCGTTTGTGAAGACTGTGCACAAGAGAAAGCTGACGGTAAGACTTGTTCCTGCGGTGCATGTGCCTCTGCTTAAGATTAATTTCCAAAAAAAACCGCTCTTTTAAGAGCGGTTTTTTTTTGATTAAAATTCCCTAAATTGAAACCTCAATTAAAGATCTAACCATGAATCGTATTTATCAAATCACACTTGTGTTTCTTCTAGTGAGCTCGGGATTAATCGGCCAAAAAAGAGGAGCAATGAGTATTAATGAATCAACTTATAACGCCATGACTTGGCGTAACATTGGTCCTTTTAGAGGAGGACGGTCCGCAGCTGTCACAGGGGTTGCAGGAAAAGCAAATTTATATTATTTCGGATCAACCGGTGGAGGTGTTTGGAGAACGACAGATGCAGGGAATACCTATGAAAATATTTCAGATGGCTTTTTTGGAGGTTCAGTAGGAGCAATAGCAGTTTCAGAATGGGATCCAAATGTCATTTATGTTGGAAATGGAGAAAAAACCGTCCGAGGAAATGTTTCTTCAGGTGACGGTATGTGGAAATCAGTTGATGCTGGTAAGACATGGGAATCTATTGGCTTGAACAACTCACGTCATATCTCAAGAATTAGAATTCATCCTAAGAATCCAGATATCGTTTTTGCTGCCGTAATGGGTGATTTGTACAAATCCTCTGATGAAAGAGGTGTTTATAAATCTATTGATGGTGGAAAAACTTGGAAAAAGGTCCTTTTTTCCTCTGCTGATGCTGGAGCAGTTGACTTGGTTCTTGATCCGAATAATGCACGAGTTTTGTATGCGTCTACTTGGAATATTAGAAGAACTCCTTATTCATTGGAAAGTGGAGGAAAGGATTCAAAAATGTGGAAGAGTACTGATGGTGGGGAAACTTGGAAAGATATATCATCTCGCCCTGGACTACCTTCAGGTTTATGGGGGATTTCTGGAATCACAGTTTCGCCAGTAAATTCGGATTATGTATGGGCAATTATAGAAAATGCTAATGGAGGTTTATTTAAATCTACTGACGCCGGTGCTACATGGACTAAGGTAAATAGTGAGCGTAAATTGAGACAACGTGCCTGGTATTATTCTAGAATCTATGCGGATTCTCAAGATTTAAATAGAATCTACGTTTTAAATGTGGCCTATCATCAATCTAATGATGGAGGAAAAACCTTTAAGACTTACAGAGCTCCTCATGGAGATCACCATGATTTATGGATTGCACCTGAAGATAATAACCGAATGATGATTGCTGATGATGGTGGAGCGCAAATTAGTTTTGATGCTGGAGAAAATTGGTCCACTTACATGAATCAACCAACATCCCAATTTTATAGAGTTACCACGGACAATCATTTTCCATATCGAATTTATGGAGCTCAACAGGATAATTCTACAGTAAGAATAGATCATCGCTCAGATGGTCGTTACATTACCGAAAGTAATTGGGAGTCAACTGCAGGAGGTGAAAGTGCGCATATCGCTGTCGATCCATTGAATAACGATATTGTATATGGAGGTTCTTATGGAGGTCTTCTTACTCGTGTTAATCATGAAACAGGTAGCACTCGTGCGATCAATGTTTGGCCAGATAACCCTATGGGTCATGGGGCGGAAGATTTTAAATACAGATTTCAATGGAATTTTCCAATATTTTTCTCTCCGCACAACCCTAAAAAACTTTACACTACTTCTCAGCATCTTCATGTTACTTATAACGAAGGTCAATCCTGGGAAGTGATTTCACCGGATTTAACTCGAAATGACCCAAGTACATTGAAGGCTTCGGGAGGTCCAATTACCAAGGATAATACTGGAGTGGAGTATTATGCAACAATTTTTGCAGCAGTAGAATCACCTTTAGAAGAAGGATTGATTTGGGCCGGATCTGATGATGGTCTAATTCATGTAACTAAGGATGGCGGTAAGTCGTGGGACAATGTGACTCCTAAGAAAATGCCTGAATGGATGATGATTAATTCAATTGAGGTTGATCCATTTGAAAAAGGAACAGCCTATGTTGCAGGAACTAAATATAAGAAAGGGGATTATGCTCCTTATTTGTACAAAACTACTGACTATGGACAATCCTGGGAATTGATAACTAATGGTATTCCTGATGAATATTTCACGAGGGTAGTACGAGCAGATCCAGGAAGAAAGGGGTTGCTTTATGCCGGTACTGAAAGAGGAATATTTATTTCTTTTGATTATGGTAAATCATGGAATCCATTCCAATTAAATCTGCCAATTGTTCCTATTACTGACTTAACGGTAAAGGAAGATAATTTAATTGCGGCGACTCAAGGAAGATCGTTTTGGTTGATTGATGATTTGACCCCTTTGTACCAGGTTGATGACAATACCCTAGATTCTGAAATGACCCTATTCAAAGTAAAGGATACTTACAGAATGAGTGGCGGTGCTGCTAGACCATCCAAAACAATGGGGGCGAACAAAGCTGCAGGTGTAGGAGTTAACTTTTATCTTAAATCATTACAAAAAACTGACACGGTAAGTATTGCATATAAAGATAAAGATGGAAATGCTATTCAAGTATATTCTACTCATCCAAATAAGGATAAAGAAGAACAAAAACTAAAGGTCAAGCAAGGTTCTAATATCGTTCATTGGAATATGATGTACAAAGGAGCGGAAAGAGTTCCAGGTATGATTTTGTGGTGGTCTTCGCTCTCAGGTCCTAAAGCAGTTCCTGGAACTTATGAGGTGGTTTTGACCAAAAATGGTCAGCAGACTTCTCAGCCTTTTACCATTAAGGCAGATCCGAGATCTGAAAGTAGTCAAGAACAAATGCAAGCTCAGTTTGATTTTATAATTTCAGTAAGGGATCAGTTGACTGAAGTTCATAAGGCAATAAAAAATATCCGCAAGGTTAGAAAACAAACCCAAAGGCTGGAAAAGGAGCTAAAAGGAAAGGAACAATACACGGAATTATATGAGCTGGCTTCAAAAATGTCAAAGGAATTAACGACCATTGAAGAGACACTTTATCAAACCAAATCTCGTTCGAATCAAGATCCTTTGAATTTTCCTATTCGATTAAATAATAAGTTGGCCCATCTAAATGCATTGACTTCTATGGGGGATTTTGGTCCGACAGATCAGGCCGTGGCATTAAGAAAAGAGTTAGGAGAACTTATTGATGCTCAATTAGACCTTTATAACAAGGCCTTAGGTGATGATTTGGTTCAACTCAATAAATTAGTTAAACAAAGTGATATTGAATTTATTTCTATAGATGAATAAGAATATACTCATAACAGTAATTGGGGTCTTTATGACCCCTTTACTTTTTGCTCAAACTTTATATTTTCCCGGCAAAAACCAATCTTGGCCAGAAAATATAAAGGCTTATGATATGGAAGAAGTGATCAATTTTGCAATTAACAATGAAAACAGCGTTGATAAAGATTTACGGATTGCCATTTTAAAAGGATTTTCCCTTGAACCGTTTCATCAGATTTTGGGTCCGACAAAAAAACGAGGTGATGCATCAGGCTTGATTATTAAAAATGGTGAAATAGTTGCTTCTTGGGGTGATGTGCAGCGTGTTGATATGACCTTTTCGGTCACTAAAAGTTTTTTGTCTGCTACCTATGGAATTGCTTTTGATGAAAGTTTGATTGATAGCGAAGACAAATTAAAAGACTTTGTTTGGGACGGAAAGTTTGATTCCCCTCATAACTCCAAAATTACATGGGAGCATTTACTGACCCAAAGTTCGGATTGGTATGGTGACCTATGGGGTGGGGCTGATTGGGCAGATCGTCCGCCTAAAGAGGGGAGCATAGACCAATGGAAACAGCGGGAATTACTTGAGCCTGGAACGAATTTTGAATATAATGATGTTCGTGTAAATTTATTGAGTTTCAGTTTACTTCAGGTAATGCGCAAACCTTTACCGCAGGTTCTTAAAGAATCTATTATGGATCCAATTGATGCTTCTACCACCTGGAGGTGGTATGGGTATGATAATTCATTTACGCTTGTAGATGGTGTAAATACGCAAAGTGTCAGTGGAGGAGGTCACAGTGGGGGAGGATTGTTTATTTCTACTCATGATATGGCACGATTTGGTTATTTAATGCTTAACAGTGGACTATGGAATGGAAATAGAGTGCTTTCTGAGAAATATGTGAAAGAGGCAACTACACCTTCTCAGGCGAATCATAATTACGGATATTTATGGTGGTTAAATCCAAATGGTGATAGCCCTCATCTTCCTGACTTACCGAAATCCGCCTTTTATGCTGCTGGGTTTGGAGGTAATTTTATCATTGTTGACCCTGAGAATGATTTGTTGATGGTCATGCGTTGGTTTGATACAACTAAGGTTAATGATTTTATTAAACTCGTATATAAAACAACAAAAAACCCGAACAAATAGTTCGGGTTTTTTTATATATCAAGTAATAAATTAATTACATCATTCCTGGCATACCTCCGCCCATTGGTGGCATCGGAGCAGCAGAACTCTCTTCTTTAATTTCTACTAAAGCACATGCGGTTGTAAGAATCATACCAGCGACAGAAGCAGCATTTTCAAGAGCAACACGAGTTACCTTAGTAGGGTCAATAATACCAGCAGATAGCATTTGTACATATTCCTCACTCTTTGCATTATATCCGAAATCACCTGATCCTTCAATAACCTTTGAAACTACTACTGATCCTTCTCCTCCAGCATTTTCTACAATTTGTCTTAAAGGCTCCTCAATTGCACGATCGATGATTTTGATTCCAGTAACCTCATCGAGGTTTTCTGTTGTGATTGATTTTAGTACCTCTTTAGCTCGAGTAAGTGCAACACCTCCACCAGCGACAATTCCTTCTTCAACTGCAGCACGTGTAGCATGTAAAGCATCATCAACGCGATCCTTCTTTTCTTTCATTTCTACTTCAGAAGCTGCACCAACATATAGAACTGCAACACCTCCTGCTAATTTTGCAAGACGCTCTTGAAGTTTTTCTTTGTCATAGTCCGAAGTTGTTGACTCAATTTGAGCCTTGATTTGTTGAACACGTCCTGAGATTGCATCATTAGCACCAGCACCGTTTACAATGGTGGTATTATCTTTGTCAATAGTAACTGTTTCTGCATTTCCTAGCATGTCCAGTGTTGTGTTTTCTAAGCTAAATCCTCGCTCTTCAGAGATTACTTGACCTCCAGTAAGAATTGCGATATCTTCTAACATTGCCTTACGACGATCCCCAAATCCAGGTGCTTTAACAGCAGCAATTTTAAGCGCTCCTCTAAGTTTGTTCATTACCAGTGTAGCAAGTGCTTCCCCTTCAACATCTTCAGCGATAATTAATAAGGGTCTACCTGATTGAGAAACCGGTTCAAGAACGGGTAATAAGTCTTTTAATGAAGCAATTTTTTTCTCGAATAAAAGAATATATGGGTTCTCTAATTCAGTAATCATTTTCTCTGTATTGGTAACGAAATAAGGAGATAAATAACCTCTGTCAAATTGCATTCCCTCAACGATGTCAACATAAGTGTCTCTACCTTTAGCTTCTTCAACAGTTATTACACCTTCTTTTCCTACTTTATCAAATGCAGATGCGATTAGTTCACCGATTGCATTATCGTTATTTGCGGAAATTGCTGCTACTTGTTGTATTTTTTCTGATTGGTTTCCAACGACCTCAGATTGTTCTTTAAGGTTTGCTACAATCGCGTCAACGGCTTTGTCAATTCCCCTTTTTAAGTCTAATGGATTTGCTCCGGCAGCGACATTTTTCAAACCTTCTTTTACGATTGATTGAGCAAGAACGGTAGCAGTAGTAGTTCCATCTCCTGCAATATCATTGGTTTTTGAGGCAACCTCTTTCACCATTTGAGCCCCCATGTTTTCTAACTCATCCTCAAGTTCGATTTCCTTAGCAACTGAAACTCCATCCTTAGTCACAGTTGGTCCACCGAAAGATTTAGAAATTACAACATTACGTCCCTTAGGACCTAAAGTTACTTTTACTGCATTTGCAAGAGCGTCAACTCCTCGTTTTAATCCGTCTCTTGCTTCTATATCAAATTGTATATCTTTTGCCATTTTTTTTAATTTTTAGATGATTGCTAAAATGTCGCTTTCATTCATAATTAGAAATTCTACGCCGTCATGCTTTAGTTCAGTACCCGCATATTTCCCGTAAAGAACAGTATCACCAACTTGAACTGTCATTTCGTGGTCTTTTGTTCCTTTTCCCACAGCGACCACTACACCTTGTAATGGTTTCTCTTTAGCTGAATCTGGGATGATTAATCCTGAAGCAGTTTTAGTTTCAGCTGGAGACGGCTCGATAAGCACGCGATCAGCTAATGGTTTTAAAGTTGTTTTAGTCATGATATGTCTAATTTTATGTTTTCAATATTCGATTTCTATAAAGACCAAAATTGTGCCATTTTTAAATGCTGACATCTTGTCTTTAAAATCAAAAAAACCGACAGCAGCGCTGTCGGTTTCAATGTAGTTTTGTCATTTTTGAGAATTACTCCTGTGTATCAGGTGTAGTTGCTTCAACATTATCTAAGTTGATTTGGCTATCAATTCCTTGGTTTCTAGGAATAGCAAAATTTGCCAATAAGATTAAAGCAAACATCACGATGGCAAGTGTCCACGTACTTTTATCTAAAAAGTTATTCGTGTTTTGAACACCACCGATATTTTGTCCTCCTCCAAACGTCGACGATAATCCTCCTCCTTTAGGGTTTTGTACCATAATCACAAGGATTAATAAAACCGCTACAATTAATATAAGGACTAAAAATAATTGATATGATGTCATGATTTATTTTTTTTTAATAGTTCTATTTTAGCTATTTGGTCTGCAAAGAAAGTACTTTTTTCTGGATTTTTCAAACTTAAAATTCGGTAAGCAATTATTGCGTTGTCGTATTTTTTTTGAGCCAAATAAACTTGAGCCAAAGTTTCTGTCATCAATTCCGTTCCCGGGCTTTCTTTTTGCTTGATTACAGGGTTATTAGAGCTTGATTTCTCTGGTTTTGGCATTTTTGGATTTGACGACAAAAATTTATCAACGAGGTCCATATGGACCTTTGGTTTTTCTACAGGGACTTTGTCAGTTAAAGGCTTTAAGGAACTCAATTTTAACCATTCTGAAAAAGAGTAACTGTCCTCAGAGGTGAAATCAATTGCAGATTCAACACTTTGTTCTTTAACCAACTCTTCACTTTGAGGTTCAGATTCATTAGCTGAATTTGTTCTAAACTCCTCACTTGTTATATAGTCAAACAATACAGTTCTATCTATAGTTTGAGCAGCAGTGTATTTTAATTCTTGATTGTAATTTAACTGAGAGGACTCTTTTAAGGATTTTAAGTAAATAGCCTTTGCAGCTTGGAAATAAGGGTATTTTCGAGAAATTATTTTTAGGGCATCTCGATGCTTATTTCCAACAGAAAAGGATTGATTAATTGCCTTTAAAAATTCGTCTTTTACCATTTTGCAACCGAAGCGTTAAAAATATCCTGAGTAATTCGATTAAAGATTTCTTCGTAGGCAGATTCCTGGGTAGATCCAATTAGTTGTTGGTTACCTGGATAATCGTAGTAGAAAGAAAATCGTTTTTCAAAATTATCCTCTGGGATTAAATTATTATAAAACCGAACATTGACTCCAATAGTCAAACGGTTCTGTGCAGCTGTTTGTTCAGCTGTAGCCGACATAGGTGTAATTCGATATTCTACAATCTCTCCCTCGAATTGAAGGTCGCCTCCGGATTTAACCAAATTTAAATTGGTTTGTCTCAAAAATAAGTCCTGAAGTGCTAAGGTGAAATCTTGACTTAATCCTGGCTCAACTAAGGGCGCTGTATTAGGAAAAAAATCAATTTGTATAGTCTTTGCCGCCCCAGTGTTCCCACCAGTGAAAGAATAAACACCACATGCGCTCATAAGAACTAGAGCAAATAAGTATGTAAGTCTTTTAATCATAAAAAGCCAAGTTAGGTAAAAAATTAAAGATTATACTGTTTAATTTTTCGATATAGGGTACGTTCTGAAATCCCAAGTTCTTGTGCTGCTAGTTTTCGCTTCCCTCTGTTTTTGTCCAATGACTTTTTAATCATTTCGATCTCTTTTTCTTGAAGTGAAAGTGGTTCTTTTTCCTCTTCAATATCTTCAATATAATCATAGGAATGTTCATCGTTATTATCTGAAATAACCGATGGGGTACTGCTTGCAGGAACAACTGTGTCTACGCTGGGTACTTCATGAGAAGGAGCATAAATCTTTTGAATCAATTGCTGATTATCATGAGCCACTTCAGCAACATCATCAGACTGAAGCATATCCATAGTGAGTTTCTTTAAGTCATTGATGTCATTTCGCATATCAAAGAGTATCTTGTACATGATATCTCGCTCTGTAGCGAAGTCACTGTGTGCTTTATTTCCTTCAATTAAAGCCGGAACTCCAGAAGATCCGATTCCATTAGTTGGGAGGTAATTACTCAATGTAGTGGCGGAAACCAATCTATTTTCTTCGACGACAGAGATTTGTTCAGCAATATTTCTCAATTGACGAATGTTCCCAGGAAAACTATAAGAACTTAGTAACTGCTGTGCTTTATCATCTAAACGAACCGTCGGCATTTTATATTTTTTCGCAAAATCAACAGCAAACTTCCTGAATAACAGATTGATGTCAGCCTTTCTTTCTCGTAAAGGAGGTAGATTTATTTCAATTGTAGAAAGCCTGTAATATAAATCTTCTCGAAACTTGTGTTTGGAAATGGCTTGTTGCATGTTGACATTGGTTGCAGCAACTATCCTTACATTCGTCTTTTGGACTTGAGAGGAGCCCACTTTAATAAACTCACCATTTTCAAGTACTCTTAAGAGTCGCACTTGAGTCGTCAAAGGAAGTTCTCCTACTTCGTCCAAAAAAATGGTCCCTCCATCCGCAACTTCAAAATACCCTTTACGTGCAGAGGTTGCACCGGTAAAGGCTCCTTTTTCATGTCCAAAAAGTTCAGAATCGATAGTTCCTTCAGGAATTGCACCGCAGTTTACAGCAATGTATTTATTGTGTTTTCGGTGAGAGTATTGGTGTATTATTTTAGGAATACTTTCCTTACCAACACCACTTTCTCCAACCACTAGAACAGATATGTCTGTAGGGGCAACACGCTCTGCCTTCTCTATGGCACGATTTAATTGAGGGTCATTCCCGATAATTTCAAATCGTTGTTTAATGCTTTGAATGTTGCTGTCCATAATTAAATGTTGTTTGGTGAATATCCTACAGAGTTACCTATTAATGTAGCTGAAGTACAATCTTCGTTTTTCACCATCACAAAATCACCTACCTTATATTGTTCTCCACGATCATTTTCCTTAGGGAATACAATTACAATATTCTGTGTATTTCTTCCCATCCAAAAATCTTCAGATTTTTTTGAGGTTCCTTCAATTAGAACTTCCTCGGTCTTTCCTAAATGTTCTTTGACTCTGAAAAAAGAGTGCTCTTGTTGCAAAGCGATAATTTCTTGAAGCCTTCTTTTCTTAACATCTGATGGAACATCGTCTGGATATTTTTTTGCTGCCAAAGTACCAGGTCGTTCAGAATAAGCAAACATGAATCCATAATCGTATTTTACATAACGCATAAGATCTAGAGTATCCTGGTGATCTTGCTCTGTTTCTCCGCAGAATCCAATAATCATATCTTGAGTAATAGCCATGTCAGGAACAATAGCACGAATTTTATCAACTAGAGCAAAATATTCCTCTCTTGTATGTTGACGATTCATTTTCTTTAAAATGGCATTTGACCCACTTTGAACAGGCAGGTGTAAAGTTTTACAAATATTATGATGTGCTGCCATAGTGGTTAAAACGTTTTCCGAAATATCTTGAGGATTTGAAGTAAAAAATCGAACCCTAGTTTTTGGAAATGCAGTTGCAACCATATCCAATAATTGAGCAAAATCTACAGCAGTTGCTTGAGCAATTTCAGATGCTTTAGAAAAATCTTTTTTAAGACCTCCTCCGTACCATAAATAGGAATCTACATTTTGCCCTAACAAAGTGATTTCTTTGAATCCTTTTTCTACCATTTCCCCAATTTCTTTTAAAATACTTTGAGGTTCTCTTGAACGTTCGCGGCCTCGAGTAAACGGAACAACGCAGAAAGTACACATATTATCACAACCACGAGTGATGGACACAAATGCACTTACGCCATTGGAATTCAGACGAACTGGGGCAACATCAGCATAAGTTTCTTCTTTAGAAAGAATAACATTGATTGCATCACGCCCTGCATTAACATCTTCCAGTAAGTTTGGAATATCACGATAAGCATCTGGACCAACAACCAAATCCACGATTTTTTCCTCTTCTAAAAATTTAGTTTTCAATCTTTCAGCCATACAACCAAGAACACCAACTTTCATCTTTGGGTTTTGTTCTCGCTTAACGCTGTTGTATTTTTCTAAACGCTTTCGAATTGTTTGCTCCGCTTTTTCTCTGATAGAGCAAGTATTTACCAAAACCAAGTCTGCCTCAGCCATATTACTCGTGGTATTATAACCCTCTTCCGCAAGAATTGAAGCAACAATTTCGCTATCATTCATATTCATTTGACAACCGTATGATTCAATGAAAAGCTTCTTGCTGTTAGATGCTTTCCCGTCCATCATAAGAGACTGGCCTTGTTTGTCTTTATCTATAATTTTTTCTGTATGCATTTTATTATTTTGGGTTTGCAAATATACAAAAAGATGACAATTTGTCATTAAAAAAATGTACTCATTCTTTCAGGAAATATTCAGTCTTGGGAACTAATAAAAAAAATTGCCCTACTTTTGTAGCCAAAAATCAAGCGTAATTTCATTCTATGGCAAAGAATTTAGTGATTGTAGAGTCACCTGCAAAAGCAAAAACAATTGAAAAGTTTTTAGGGAAGGATTATCAAGTGGAGTCCTGTTTTGGTCATATCGCCGATTTGCCTTCGGGTGAACTGGGGGTTGATGTCGATGGTGATTTTGAACCTAAATATGTGGTTTCTGACGATAAGAAATCTGTAGTATCAAAACTCAAATCTTTGGCTAAGAAATCTGATGTTGTATGGTTAGCGAGTGATGAGGACCGTGAAGGAGAAGCAATTGCTTGGCACTTGCAGGAACAATTAAAGCTCAATGATAAAGAGACCAAAAGAATTGTTTTTCATGAAATTACGAAAAAAGCAATCTTAAAGGCCATAGAAAACCCTAGAGAGATTAATCATAATATGGTTAACGCTCAACAAGCGAGAAGAGTACTAGATAGAATTGTCGGGTACGAATTGTCTCCGGTGTTGTGGAGAAAGGTTAAAGGAGGCCTTTCAGCGGGAAGAGTGCAGTCGGTTGCAGTTCGCCTAATTGTGGAAAGGGAACGTTCTATTTTAGGTTTTAATTCGGAAACCTTTTACAAAGTTGTTGCTGAATTTAAGACACCTCAAGGAAAAGTGTTTAAGGCCAATTTGCCAAAACAATTTGAAAATAAGCAAAATGCATTAGACTTTTTAAATAGTTGTATTGGAGCTGATTTTTCTGTTCAGAGTCTTCAGAAAAAACCTGCATCTAAATCACCCTCCGCGCCTTTTACGACTTCTACATTGCAACAAGAAGCTTCAAGGAAATTAGCTTTTCCGGTGGCCAAAACCATGATGGTGGCTCAACGACTATATGAAGCAGGTTTGATTACCTATATGAGAACGGATTCGGTGAATTTATCAAATGACGCGAAGACTGCAGCTCAAAATGAAATCATTAGATCTTATGGTGAGGAATTTTCAAAACCAAGAGATTTTAGAACAAAATCAAAAGGAGCTCAAGAAGCGCACGAGGCAATTAGACCAACCAATTTAGAAAATCATTCTATCTCAGGTGACTTTGATCAGTCTCGATTATATGAGCTGATATGGAAAAGGACAGTTGCTTCTCAGATGAGTGATGCGCAATTAGAGCGCACAGTTGCACGTATAAAAAATGACAGAAATAAGGAATTACTTTCCGCTCGTGGAGAAATGATTAAGTTCGAAGGGTTCCTAAAAGTATATTTAGAAGGAGTAGATAACGAAGAGGATGATCAGGCAGGAATGCTTCCTAAATTGGAAGAGGGAATGAATCTTGATATGAAAAACATGGATGCGACTCAAAGGTTTTCAAAAGCTCCATATCGATTTACGGAAGCGAGTTTGGTAAAACAGCTTGAAGAACTTGGTATTGGTAGACCCTCTACTTACGCACCTACTATTTCAACGATCCAAAGACGTAATTATGTGGAAAAGGGTAGTGCCGAAGGTAAGGAAAGATCCTATGAAAAACTTGTAATTAAGAACGGAGCGGTTGAGCAACAAGTTTTAAAAGAGAACGTTGGAGCGGATAAGGGTAAATTGATTCCTACAGATATTGGAATGATTGTAAATGATTTCTTGACAGGTAATTTTCCTGCGATTATGGAGTACAGCTTTACCTCTAAAGCAGAGGAAGTAATGGATGAAATCGCTGAAGGGAAAGAGGATTGGAAAAAGGTAACCGAACGTTTCTATAAAGATTTCCATCATTCTGTAAAGGAGGTTTCTGAACATGCTCAAAGAGAAAGTGGAGAGCGTATTTTAGGGGAGGATCCAAAAACTGGAAAAACTGTTTTGGTTCGACTTGGTAAATTTGGTCCAATAGCTCAAATTGGAAGTCCGGATGATGAAGAAAAGCAGTTTGCTTCGCTTCAAAAAGATCAACATTTGGGAACCATTACATTGGAGGAAGCATTGGATTTATTCTTGCTTCCTAAAAATCTTGGAACCTATGAAGGTGAGGAAGTAATAGTTTCTAACGGTCGATTTGGACCTTATATTCGATTTGGCAAAACCTATGTTTCACTTCCTAAAGACGTTGAGCCTTTAAATGTTGATATGGCAATTGCCACTGAATTAATAATTGAAAAACAAAAGGCAGATGCGCCTATAGCCTTTTATGAGGAGTTGCCTGTGCAAAAAGGAGTTGGTCGATTTGGACCTTATTTGAAATGGAACAGCATATTTATCAATGTGAATAAGAAATACAATTTTGATGCATTAAGCCAGTCTGATATTGAAGAACTCATTGAAGACAAGAAGCAAAAGGAGCGTGACAAAATTATTCATAATTGGGAAGAGCAAGGAATACGAGTTGAAAAAGCACGATGGGGAAGATCCAATATTATTAAAGGCAAAACTAAGATAGAACTCCCTAAAACAGTGGATGCGGCAGCACTTACTTTAGGGGATGTTGAGGAAATTTTGGCTAAGAATGCCCCCAAAAAAAGGAAGACTACTCGAAAAACTACGAAAAAAAAGAGCTAAAGTAAGTCTAATTCAAATTTTAGTGTAAATTTGGATTAATAGAATAATAGTTACCCCTTTGATATGCTTTCAGCTTACCTAAATCCTATTTCGAAAGATGTAGCTCAAGAGCTTTTGCTCTTGGGGAAAGGACATTGTGGGAATAAACTAAAAATCCACACTGAAGAAGATTCACTCCCTGAATTATCTAATCTCGATATTGCTGTTTTTACAATCGGAGAACCTAAACGCCATGATGCGATTCGAAAAGAATTTTATCAATTGTACTCAGGTAATTGGAAATTGACTGTAGCTGATTTGGGAAATCTCATTCCTGGAAGTGAAAATACAGATACTTTTTTTGCGGTTAAGCAGATTTGCAACACTTTATTGAAAAACAATGTGATTCCTGTAGTTATAGGAGTTGGGCATGAATTGACTTACTCTTGTTACCGGGCATTTGATGATCTAGAACAAACGGTCAATTTGGCTGTCGTCGATTCTAAGTTTGATTTGGGCAGTATCGATCAGGAAATAAGTGCTCATTCTTATTTGAGTCATATTGTAATGGAAGAGCCTAATAATCTTTTTAATTTTTCCAATATAGGTTATCAAACGTATTATAATGCTCAAGAGGAATTAGATTTAATTGATTCTTTGGCATTTGATGCTTATCGATTAGGTGAGGCAAAGGACTTAACGATTATTGAACCCATTTTTAGAGACTCAGATATTGTGAGTATTGATTTGTCTTCATTGAGAAATGCAGAATCACCGGGATGCAAATCAAATGGTCCAAATGGATTTTATGCAGATGAAATCTGCGCGATCTCTCGTTATGCTGGGATAAGCGATAAATTGAGCTTGTTTGGGATGTTTGAGTATGAACCATTAATGGATAGAGAAGGGATGACAGCAAAATTGATGGCTCAGATGATTTGGTATTTTATTGAAGGAGTCAGTTATAGGGCTAAGGATTTTCCGTTTGGAACAAAAAAGAATTATTTCAAGTACATCGTTCCTCATCAAGAAGAGGAAATAAACTTCTATAAAAGCGACAAAAGTGGTCGATGGTGGATGGAAATAAAAAACGATGTACACAATAAATACGATAGACATTCGTTAGTACCATGTACTTATGAAGATTATTTGGAAGCATGTGAGCAGAGAGTGCCAGAACGTTGGTTTAAGGCATTAAAAAAGTTTTCGTGATTTCATGAATTTTGAATAGAATAAAAAATATTATAGGTTTACAAACATGATAAAGAACATAGTAGGAATAGCCCTTTTGGGATTGATTTTATCGAACTGTGGGACAGGAAGCGATCGTGGAGAACTCGTTACTAGTAATGGAGGATCCAAGTGGTATGCTGAAAAGCCACATGGTATGGTACTGGTACCATCAGGTTCGTTTACTATGGGGAAGGAAGATGAAGATGTAATTGGAAGTTTAAATACCCCGACAAGAACAGTTACTGTTAAACAATACTTCATGGATGAAACTGAAGTAACGAACGCTGAATACAAAAGCTTTGTTACTTGGGTAAGAGATTCCATTGTAAGAACTAAATTGGCTCTAGCAGCAGATTTAAAATCTTATGCAAATACTGCTCCAACAGATGCAAGAGGAAGGCGAAATGTGGAAGGAATCGAGCGTTATGCTTTTAGAGCGCCACAAGATCCAAATTCATTAACTCCGTATGAGCAATATATGAACGACTATTATGGTGGTGTTGGAGATGTGAATTCCGAAACTCAGGGAAGAGCATTGGATTGGTCTGAAGATTTGATATGGGACACTTCAAATTACCCAGATGTTGAATATGTCGAGGTAATGGATGAAATGTATTTACCTGTTGAAGAAACCTATGACGGAAGAAGAATTTTAGATGTTAAAAAATTGAATTTTGCTTTTTCATGGTTTGATAATGCGAATGCAGCCAATGAAGGGCAGGGAAGAAAGGACTTTATAAAAAGAGAAGTAGTGAATGTTTATCCGGATACAACAGTATGGATAAAGGATTTCAATTATAGCTATAATGATCCAATGCATCAAAATTATTTTTGGCATGAAGCCTTTGCTGACTATCCTGTGGTAGGAGTGACTTGGGATCAGGCAAGAGCATTTTGTAATTGGAGAACAAAGAAGAGAAACGATTATTTGAGAACTAAACAAGGAGCCGCTTTAGTCCCTTATTTTAGATTACCAACTGAAGCGGAATGGGAATATGCCGCAAGAGGTGGTCTTGATTTCGGGAAATTTCCATGGGGTGGACCGTACACAACAAGTGATCGAGGATGTTTTTTAGCAAACTTTAAACCAGTGCGAGGAGATTATGCAGTTGATGGTGCTCTTTATACTATGGAGGCCAAATCATATAATGCCAACGACTATGGATTGTATAATATGGCAGGAAATGTTTCGGAGTGGACCGGCACCGCATATAACGATGCTTCTTATGGACTAGGTTCTACCATGAATCCTAGTGTAGAGGACGCTACAAATCCCAAAAAAGTAATTCGAGGAGGATCATGGAAGGATATTGCCTACTTTTTGGAAGTGAGCACAAGAGATTATGAATACGCAGATACAGCTAGATCTTATATTGGATTTAGAACAGTTCAAGACTATTTAGGAAAAGATAAATAAAATATACCCTTAAGTAAAACACGAAAAAAAATCAACTAATCATGAGTACAACAGCAAACAAAAAGAAATTTATTAATATGGTATATGGTCTAGGAGCGGCCATTGTGATTCTTGGAGCATTGTTTAAGATTCAACATATCAACATCGGATTTATAACAGGAGGATTAGTGTTGTCCATAGGTTTAGTTACTGAGGCTATAATTTTTGTGATTTCCGCTTTTGACACACCGGAGGAAGATTTAGACTGGACTAAGGTTTATCCTCAATTAGCTGGAGGAACAGCAGGGAAAAAGACTGAAAGTCCTGATGGATTGCTTTCAAAGAAGCTAGATGAAATGTTAAAAGAAGCAAATTTGGATTCAAAACTTTTGGAGGATTTAACCAAGAGCATTCAAAATTTTGAAGGAGCAGCTAAGGTTATGGGACCGGCTTCTGAGACCATTGCATCTTCCAACAAGTACAATGAAGAAATGACTAGGGCTGCAGAACAAATGCAGAAATTGAATGAGTTATATGCTTCTCAAATGCAATCGGCTTCTATGCAGGCTAATGCAAATGCTGAGATGGCTGAAAACTCTCAAAAACTTAAAGAACAAATGGAATCTTTGGCGAGCAATTTAAGCTCTCTAAACGATGTCTATGGCGGAATGCTTTCTGCAATGAACAAAAACTAAGTTTTAACCCCTAAAGATTTACCATTATGGCAGGAGGAAAATTGTCCCCTAGACAGAGAATGATAAACTTAATGTACTTGGTCTTTATTGCAATGTTGGCCATGAACATGAGTAAGGAAGTCTTATCGGCTTTCGGAAATATAAATGAAAAGTTAGTTGATGATAATACTCGAGCTCAATCCAATTCTGGCCGTGTTTTAGATGCTTTAGAATTGAAAGCATCAGAACAGCCTGATAAGTATAGAGATGAATTCGAAAAAGCAAAGACTATTAAGGAGAAATCTGACGAATTCCACAACTACTTAGAAGGTCTAAAAGATCATCTTTTAGTAGAGGTAGAGGATGCTCAGGATTATGAATCAATGGATAAAACGGAACCTGGAGATGTATTGTTTTTTCAAGGGGATGGATATTCAGTGGAAGGTGAGCAATTTATTGAAAAAATAAATGCTTATAAAAATGATATGATTGAGGTGTTAGGTCCAGATGCACCGGCAGAGGTAGTTGACGACATCAACAATCGGTTTGATACTTCAGATCAAGACGTTGGAGAGGCAGGGAAACAACCTTGGTTGAATGCTCGCTATGAGGGCTTCCCACTGATCGCTACGATTACAAATATTACAGCTTTACAATCTGATATTGTTGCTACAGAACGTGAAATTTTTAATTTCATGCTAAGTGGGCAATTAGAAATTGACGCTGGTGTGAATGCAGATACCTATGGTACTATTTTTATGCCTGATAAGCCGGCATTTCTTCAAGGAGAAAGGGTGACAGGTAAAATTGTTTTAGGACGATACGACGCGTCATTAAAGCCTGATAAAGTTGTGGTAAATGGCCAAGATATGAATAAGATGAAAGATGGAGCTGCTTTGGTTTCTGTTTCTGGTGGTCGTGTAGGTGAAAATAAATTGACTGGTGAATTTGTTTTCCAACAAGGAGGAGAGTCAGTAAGTATTCCTATTGATGCTACGTATATGGTAGTTGCTAAACCTTCTGATGCAGTTATTTCTGCAGATAAAATGAATGTAGTATACCGTGGTATAGAAAACCCGATTACAATTTCTATTCCTGGAGTTGCAGATAAGGATGTACGAGCCTCTGCAACCGGATTAAAGAAAGTTAAAGGGATAAATTATGTAATCAATCCTGGAAAAGGAAAAGAGGTGGTTATAAATGTTTCTGGAACCATGTCCAATGGTGAACGAGTAAATTCTAAAAAAGTTTTTAGAATTAAGGATATTCCTGCTCCTATGGCTTCTGTAAGACGTGAGGTTGGTGTGGTTAAAATGCCAAAAGCGAGTTTGTCTAAAGCAACAATTGGAGCAGAGTTAGTAGATTTTGTTTTTGATTTAAAATTACAAACAACAGGATTTAAAATTAAAGTCCCTGGACAAGCTACTGTTGTGGTTAATGGGAATAAATTAGATGGTAAAGCGCAACGTGCCTTGACTAAAGCGAAACGTGGCGATATTATTACCATATTTGATGTAAAAGCAAAAATTATAGGAAACTCTTCATATAGGTTGAAGAATGTAATGCCTGTAAGTGTAGAATTATCTAATTAAGAATTATGATTAAAAAGAATATCATTGGTTTTGTTGGGCTATTTTTAATGATTGGATCATTGCAGGCTCAGGTAAATATACTCAATGCTAAATCGGCTCAGGATATTAACTCTATGGCGGCTCAAGCTCTTGCTGATGCAGAGGATAAGCCTTTGCCATATGGATATGTCAGCGATCGTGATATTCTGTGGTCAAAAGTAGTCTGGGAATATATTGATCTTAATCAACGTATGAATCTTCCACTGTATTATCCTGTGGATACTACTAATGTGGAAACTTATCGACGTAGTTTATACCATACCCTTTTGCAGGGAATAAGAAGTGGAAAAATTAAAGAAGTTTATGATGATTCTTATTTTACCGCTAGACTTACCGCAAAAGAAATTAACGGAAAACTGTTGAGAGTTGATACGGCTGATGGGGGCTATGATTTATTGAATGAGGGAGAGACTAACATTTCCGAATACGTTGATTCTGTTGCGATACAATCTCAGGATATTCAAGGTTTTAGAACTAAAGGGATCTGGTATTTTGATAAACGCCAAGGGGAATTGAGGTACCGATTACTTGCCATTGCGCCTGTAGCACCTGACGTTCAAACTTTAGGAAGAGATGATGTTCAAGACGATGAATTATTAGCGGTATTTTGGGTATTTTATCCTGATGCGAGACAAGTATTGCACGACATGAAAGTTTTTAACGATAAAAGTTCATCCTATCCAATTTCATTTGACCATATTTTGAATTCTAGGCGATTTAGTTCTATAATTTATCGTGAGGAAAATATGTATGGTAATAGAGATATTGCCGATTATATAAAAGGAAATTCATTATTCCAAGTACTCGAATCTGAACGGATTAAAGAATCCATTAGGAATAGAGAATTGGATATGTGGAATTATTAAATTGCCATAGAAAAACTCCTACTTCAAGTAGGAGTTTTTTATTTTTGCACTATGGGTAGATATGATTTTGGAATTATCGGTTATGGTTTAGCAGGTTTAGCTATTGCTAAGAGATTGAGAGATGCAGGGAAAACCGTATTAATTCTATCGGATGATTCTCAACAAGCATCCCTCGTGGCTGGTGGAGTATGGAACCCGGTCATTCTAAAAAGGTTTACACCAGTTTGGCGTGGAGGTGAATTTCTAAATTTGGCTTTGGATTTTTATAAAGAAATGGAACAAGAACTCGATATGAAGTTCATGGAATATTTCGATACCTACAGAATTTTAAATGATGTTGCTGAACAGAATAATTTTATTGCAGCCTCTGATCGGGTTGGCCTTGATTCCTTTTTGGATCCTGTTATTCACAAAAACTCTAATGCTGGAATTCAAGCACCCTTCGGTTTAGGAAGGGTAAAGGGTACCGGGAAATTAAAAGTCAAGGAGCTTTTGTTGGCCTACGGGGAACAATTGGATATGATAACGGGCCATTTCGACTTTGAAAAATTTGATCCTGAAAACCCAAAAATACAGGGAATTGAGGTAGGTAAAATGATTTTTGCAGAAGGTTTTGGCATGCACAGCAATCCTTTTTTTAACTATTTACCGTTAAAACATAGTAAGGGCGAAGTCCTGACTATTTATGCTCCACAATTGAAAATGGAACTTTTGTTAAAGGCAGGTGTTTTTGTTTTGCCGCTTGGGGAGGATTTGTATAAAGTTGGTGCTACTTATAATTGGAAAGATATCACCAATAATATATCAGAGCAGGCAAAAGAGGAATTACTCTCCAAACTCCATCCGATGCTTGATGTTCCCTTTAAAATTGTTGATCAGAAAGCGGGAATTAGGCCGACAGTTGTTGATCGAAGACCACTAATTGGAGTTCATCCCGTCCATAAAAAATTAGCCGTAATTAATGGATTGGGAACTCGCGGAGTTATGAATGCTCCCTATGCTTCTTTAAGTTTAGTAAATCATTTATTATTGGGCAAAGAGTTAGATCCTGAACTCTCTATCGATCGCTTTGTTCATCATATGAAATAAAAAAATTTATCCATATAATTCTAGCAAGTCTCAAAACTACAGGGGTAGCAAGAATTAATGCAATTACTATTCCTATAAATGTTGGTAATAAGCCTATTCCTAGAGCATAAAAAAGTATAAATATACCAATAGCAAGTGCTACCGTAATAGCATAACTAACATACATCGCTCCGTAATAAAAGCTGGGCTCGAGGGCAAATTTTTGACCACAAACTGAACAATGATCTGGATTTTTAAGAATTTTATTAAAATTCAATGTAAGTGGATATTCAAAAAAATCCCCCTCCTGACATTTAGGACACTTATTGTGAATGATACTGTACAATTTTTGACCCTTTTTAATCATAAATAAATGTATTTTTGCACGGTAAAGTTACTAAAATTAGACCGTATATGCTCAATGTTCACAATGCAACTATAACATTTCAAGGGGAAGATCTTTTCTCGGGAATTACTTTTAAACTGGATCGTGGAGATCGAGTAGGACTTATCGGTAAAAACGGTGCTGGAAAATCAACCATGCTTAAGGTTATCTCAAAGGATATCCCTTTAGATGGAGGAAGTTTGGCTTTTGATAAAAATGCAAAAGTTGGCTTTTTAAGACAAGATCTTGACTTTATTGGAGGACGTACTGTTCTCGAAGAATCCTATCAGGCTTTTTCTGAGATTATGAAGGAGGAAAAAGAGCTTGAACGAATCAATACAGAGTTAGCCACTAGAACCGATTATGAAAGTGAGTATTATGCAAATTTGATGCATGAACTCGACGAGGCTTCTCATAGATATGAAATCCTTGGCGGGTATAATTATCAAGGAGCAACGGAGCGTGTACTTTTAGGTTTAGGTTTTAAGAGAAGTGATTTTGACAAGCAGACTGATACTTTTTCAGGAGGGTGGCGAATGCGAATTGAGTTGGCTAAATTATTATTGCAAAACAACGATATTTTACTCTTAGATGAGCCTACCAACCACCTGGATATTGAATCAATTATATGGTTAGAGAAATTTTTGAGAACATACGCTGGCGCAATTGTTTTGGTTTCTCATGATAAGATGTTTTTGGACAAGGTTACTAACCGTACCATAGAGATTTCTTTGGGTCAGATCTACGATTATAAAAAACCTTATTCAGAGTTCTTGTCCATGCGTGATGAAATCCGAACTCAGCAATTGCAAGCAAAGAAGAATCAGGATAGAGAAATCAAACAAGCAGAGCAGTTAATAGCCAAATTTCGTGCCAAAGCCACCAAAGCTTCTATGGCTCAATCCATGATTAAAAAATTGGAAAAGGTAGAACGAATTGAGGTAGATGAAGTGGATAGCTCAGTAATGAATATAAAATTTCCGATTTCTATAGAACCTGGTAAGGTTGTTATCACATGCGAAAACCTATCCAAAGCATACGGAGATCACACCGTAATTGATGAGGTTGATCTAATGATTGAGCGCGGCTCAAGGGTTGCTTTTGTGGGGCAGAACGGACAAGGGAAATCAACCTTAGCTAAGGTTATTGTTGGCGAGCTTGAGTACCAAGGGCATCTAAAATTAGGTCACAATGTACAGTTAGGGTATTTCGCTCAAAACCAGGCAGAATATCTGGACGGCGATAAAACACTTTTGGATACGATGTTGGATGCGGCCAATGATGGAAATCGTGTTAAGGTAAGAGATATGTTGGGGTCCTTTTTGTTTTCTGGAGATGATGTAGAGAAAAAAGTAAAAGTATTGTCTGGAGGAGAACGAAATCGTCTTGCACTATGTAAAATGCTTCTCGACCCATTTAACGTTTTGGTACTCGATGAGCCAACCAACCACTTAGATATTCAATCTAAAGAGGTATTGAAAAAAGCTTTAAAACAATTCGAGGGTACTTTAATTTTGGTATCTCATGATAGAGATTTTTTACAAGGATTGACTGACCTAGTAATTGAATTTAAGGATCAAAAACTCAAAGAGTATTTAGGAGATATTGATTATTTTCTTGAGGAACACGAGTCTGATGACATGAGGGGAGTGGAGTTGGGAAAGAAAGAAAAAACCTCAAAGAAAAATGCAAGTAAAAAGCAGGATTATTCAAAACAAAAAGGAGATTCGAAAAAGCTAAAGCAACTCAAGAATAAGCTGAGTAAAATTGAGCGTGAAATTGCTAACAAGGAAAAAGCCATTGTTGAGCAGGATCTGCGTTTGGCAAAAGATGCTTCTTTGGCTTCGGATGTCGAGTTTTTTGAGGCCTATGATATCCTTCAGAAAAATCTTGATACACTCATGCAAGATTGGGAAAAGGTAGAACAGGAAATTGAACAAGCTACTTAATGAGTCTTCAAAGGATTCAATATAGCGATTGGATGGACTCCGAAGTGGAAGTCTATATGAAACGTGATGATTTATTGCATCCAATGGTTTCGGGTAATAAATTCAGAAAATTAAAATATAACCTGCATCGAGCTCAGGAAGAAAAACACCATACTGTTTTGACTTATGGAGGGGCTTATTCTAATCACATTGCCGCAACAGCAGCAGCATGTAAATTACTTGGTTTAAAAAGTGTAGGAGTTATTCGTGGAGAGGAACTAAAATTCAAGATTTTAGAAAACCCTACTTTGCGCTTTGCTCATGAACAAGGAATGTCTTTTGAGTTTATCACAAGAACGCAATACCGTGAAAAAGAAACATTAAAATTCCATGAAAAGTACGGGGATTATTATGAAATACCGGAGGGAGGAACAAATGATTTAGCGGTGTTGGGGTGTGAAGAAATCCTTCTAGAAGAATCAAAAAACGATTTTGATTTTGTGGCAGTGGCTTGTGGAACTGGTGGGACGATTTCAGGAATGATTCGGGCTTCCAATGAGCGTCAAACAATATTGGGTTTTCCTGCCCTAAAGGGAGCTGGGTTTTTAAATAAAATAATTCAAAACTACACGGACAAAGACAATTGGAAACTCATTGAGGATTACCATTTTGGAGGATATGCCAAATTCAATAAAAATTTAATTACATTTATCAATAGTTTTAAAAGAGAGACTGATATTCCTTTGGATCCTGTCTATACAGGAAAAATGCTGTATGGAATCGATGATATGATTAAAAAAAGGCTGATTCCCAATGGAAGTAAGCTTCTGCTAATACATACAGGAGGACTTCAAGGTATTGAAGGTTTTAATAAACTTTTGAAACAAAAGAATCAACAAACCATACTATGAAAAAAGCTCTACTCCTAAGCCTATTGACCTCTGCTCTCATATTGGGTAGTTGTGGGTCCTCAAAAAAAGTAGCCACAAGTAAAAATACTCCTCCTCGAGCTGTTCAGACGACTCCTATGAATGTCTCAACAAAGGAAAAGAAGCCAAAAAAATCAAAGGAGGATCCTTATGTGCACAAACACATTAAGAAATTAGAAAAATCAAACACCAGATTAAATCCAAGTGCTGTCCTCTACATCCAGAACTATGCGGACATCGCTATGGAAGAAATGCGCGTGTATAAAATACCAGCGAGTATTACCTTAGCGCAAGGGATGTTGGAGTCAGGGAATGGTAATTCAACTCTTGCTTCAAAATCTAATAATCACTTTGGGGTTAAATGTCATCAAGGTTGGTCAGGAGCAAAGGTCTATCACGATGATGATAAAAAAGGAGAATGCTTTAGAAAATATAAATACGTACATACCTCTTATAAGGACCACAGTTTATTTTTGACTCAAAGAAGTCGATACGATTTTCTGTTTGATTATAGAGAAAATGACTACCGTAAATGGGCCAAAGGCTTAAAACAAGCAGGCTATGCTACTGATCCTAAATATCCTCAGAAGTTGATTGAATTAATTGAGCGATATCAGTTAGAAGATTTTGATGCCTATGTATTGAAAAAATCCCCTAAAAAATACAAATCCAGTCAGCAAGTTGTTTATACACCTCCTAAGAAATCGAAGAATGGTGTTCATGTTGTTCAAAGAGGTGAAACCTTATACAGTATTTCTAAGACCTATGGTGTAGAGGTTTCACAGATTAAAAAATGGAATAAACTCAAGTCCAATGAACTTATTATAGGGCAGGAGCTAAAAGTTACTTCCAAAGGTAAATCTCCATCTTCAAAAAAAATCCGAGTTGATAAAAAAGGTTGGCATACCGTTCAAAAAGGAGAGACCTTGTACTCGATTTCAAAACTTTATGGAATGAGTGTTGAAGATCTTAAGAAACAAAACAAACTTAAATCCAATGAATTGAGTACAGGAATGAGTTTGAAGGTCGATGAGCGCAAGAGTAATGATTCAAAAGCGAAAACACATGTTGTTAAAAAAGGAGAAACCCTTTATAGTATCTCAAAAAAATACAACATCAGTGTAGAGAAACTGAAAAAATTAAATAAGCTCTCATCAAATGAATTAAACATTGGACAAAAGCTTAAGTTGAACTAACGTTTTCTGCGTTTTTTCATGCTTCTTTTCTCAAGGTTTCTGAATTCCTCGTATTGATTCTCATCCAGAATACGCTTCATAGATCTTTGAAATGCGATTTTTTGATCGAGCACTTTTAGTTGCTTCTCATCGCGTTGCATCTCAGTAGTCTTAAGTGCTTGCATAAATTCGATTTGATTTTCAATTAAAGGTGTAATTTGATCGGCTTGCTTCTCACTTAAGTCCAGGCGAAGCGTCATTTTTTTAACTGCCATTTCAGCATTAGAAATGTGCTTGTTTTCTTGTGCTTGCGTTGAAATAAAACTTGCGAAAACGAAGAATAAAAGGAGTAATTTTTTCATGATAAAAGTGTTTTGTATTTAATTATTAGACCACCGTTTTCTTCATAGGTTTAATTCTTATAATTTAAACTATCTTTGCGCCATGGAAAGACCTTTACTTTCGGCTTGGTTACCGACTACAAATAAAGAAGTTAAACTTCGAGGATGGGAAGAATTAGATGTAATACTCTTTAGTGGAGATGCGTATATTGATCATCCGTCTTTTGGTACGGCCGTAATTGGACGTTTGCTTGAAAGTTATGGGTTAAAAGTAGCCATAGTTCCTCAACCTAATGTAAATGATAATTTGCAGGATTTTGAGAAATTGGGTAAGCCGAAATTGTTTTTTGCTGTGACGGCTGGAGAGATGGATTCCATGGTTTCTAATTATACCGCTTCAAAGCGTAAAAGAGATAAAGATGCCTATACTCCAAATGGAGATATTGGGTTTCGTCCAGATTACGCAACAACCACCTACACTAAGATTCTAAAGGATAAATTCCCAGAAGTTCCAGTTTTAATTGGAGGAATTGAGGCCTCATTGAGAAGAGTTACTCATTACGATTATTGGTCAGACAAGTTACAGGCAGGGATAATTAAGGAGTCCGGTGCTGATTTACTGGTCTACGGGATGGGAGAACAACCGCTTCAAGAAATTGTTTCTTTACTTAAAAAGGGAGTTCCGTTCTCTTCGTTGACAACCATTAAGCAAACTGCTTATATTAAAGATAAAGAGGCACCACTTAAAAAGAATAAGAATTGGAAGGATGTAGCATTGGCGTCGCATGAAGCTTGTGTAAAGGATAAGAAAACTTTTGCATCTAATTTCAAAGTTATTGAACAGGAATCCAACAAAACAAAAGGTAATCGTTTGCTTCAGGATGTGGGTAATGAAACTATCGTGATTAACCCTCCTTATGAAACTATGACTGAGAAGGAGATTGATGCCTCTTTTAGTTTGCCCTATACGAGACTTCCTCATCCAAAATACAATAAAAGAGGA
This sequence comes from Flavobacteriaceae bacterium, assembly GCA_049606855.1. GTDB lineage: Bacteria > Bacteroidota > Bacteroidia > Flavobacteriales > Flavobacteriaceae > JBELHR01. The sequence goes on from JBMYVY010000003.1 coordinate 235,291, forward strand.
CCTATTCCAGCCTTTGAAATGATTAAGTTTTCAATAAACACGCATCGAGGTTGTTTCGGAGGATGTTCATTTTGTACGATTTCTGCTCACCAAGGAAAGTTTATCGCTTCAAGAAGTCAGGAGTCTATTTTAGAGGAAGTGGATCAAGTAACAAAAATGCCTGATTTCAAAGGTTATTTGTCTGATATTGGAGGTCCATCTGCAAATATGTATCAAATGAAAGGTAAAGTACAAGAGATCTGCGATAAATGTGTTGCCCCTTCTTGTATATCACCGGTGATTTGTAGTAATCTTGATACCTCACATAAACCTTTAACAGAATTATATCAAGCGGTTGACAAGCATCCTAAAGTAAAAAAATCCTTTATTGGTTCAGGAATACGTTATGACATGTTGGTTCCTGAATTCAACAAAAAAGCAGACCCCAAAGAACTTGATGACTATACCGAAGAGGTGATTACAAAGCATGTTTCAGGTCGTTTAAAAGTCGCTCCAGAACATACCTCTGACCCTGTTTTAAAACTTATGCGTAAGCCTAGTTTTAAGTATTTTCATTTATTCAAAAAGCGCTTTGATCGATTAAATGCTAAGCGAAAGCTCAACCTGCAATTGATTCCCTATTTTATTTCCTCTCATCCAGCATCTCGTTTGGAGGATATGGCAAATTTAGCAGCGGAAACTAAAGATATGGGCTTTAAGTTGGAGCAAGTTCAAGGGTTTACTCCCACACCCATGACAGTTGCTACAGTGATTTACTACAGTGGTTACCATCCTTATACTTTGGAGCCAATGGAGACTCCAAGAACTAAAAAAGAAAAAGAAGAGCAGCATAAATTCTTTTTTTGGTACAAGAAAGAAAATCGCGGTTGGATATCCAATACTTTAAAGAAAGTAGGAAGAGAAGATTTATTAGAAAAATTAATTCCTGCTAAAGGTTACGAAAAAGGCCTAAAAGTTAAAAATACCTTTGACGATGCTGTTCCGAGAAGTCGCCGAAAATCTAAAAGAAAAAAATCTGGAGAATTTACTTCGGTGCTACCAAAAAAGAGAAGACGTAGATAAAAGATTATTTTTGGCTTATCTTTGAGTAAAAAGTTAAGAGATATGCTTAAAAAACTTAGTTTATTCGTTTTTTTAATTTCATGCATAGGATTGCGTGGACAGAATTCTGTAATTCCTGAGGATTTAAAATCTCCTCAAAGTACGGTCTATACATTTACTCATTATGCTAATAGTGATGACCCTAATTATAGAGTGGCAGGGAGAACTTTGAAGGGGGTCTTCGGAGAGACTGCAACAGATAAAGCGGAGAAATTAAGTAAAATCTTACAAGCCAAAGGGTTAAAATTAGATATTTCTAAAATTCCCTCAGACCCCAATTTCACAGATACCATTTCAGGAGATATTACAAATCGATATGTCTTATTTCCCAATAGGATGCCTGATATTTATGTTGAAAAACTTCAAGGGAATAGTCAGTGGTTCTTTTCTCAATTTTCAGTGGATGAAATTGATTTAATTTACAAGGAAGTTTTTCCTTATGGAACGGATTGGATTCAAGACAATATGCCTGAAATTGGACACAAACCGGTTCTTGGAATCGAACTGTGGCAATTAGCGGGTTTACTGTTTTTACTAATTGGAGGCTTAATTTTTAATTGGATTTTGAGAAAAATTATCAGTTGGTTACTTTCCGGTCTTGAAAGTCATTTAATTAAATACACCAATGAAGACACCCATAGAGGAGTAATTAAACTCTCTAAACCTTTGACCTTTATTATCGTTATATTTTTAATAGAAAAGTTTCTTCCTTCCCTGCAACTTCCTATAGATTTATCGAGCTTTTTGTTTACCGGTTTTGATTTTGCTTATATCGTTTTTTGGGTAAGTTTCTTCTTGACTTTGGTTCAAATCGTGTCAAATGCGTATCTAGAGTATGCCAACAGAACAGATTCGAAATTAGATGACCAATTGGTTCCAGTAATCAACAATGTCATGAAAGGCGTTGTGATTCTTGCGGGTATTTTAAAAATACTAACCGTAGTAGGGGTAAACCCAACTTCTGTGCTTGCGGGTGCGTCTATTGGAGGTTTAGCCTTGGCTCTGTCAGCCCAAGACACTGTGAAGAATTTACTTGGGAGTTTTATGATATTTATGGATAAGCCATTTCAAATAGGTGACTGGATTGAAGCTGGAACAGTTGTAGGTAGTGTGGAACAAGTCGGTTTTAGATCGACGAGAATACGTGCCGCAGATACCTCTATTTTTCAAATTCCCAACAATCAATTAGCCGAATTGATTATCAATAACAAAGGGATGCGTAAATATCGAAGATATACGACAACTTTAGGAGTTAGATACGATACGCCACCTGTGCTTATGCAAAATTTCATAGACGGAATTAGAGAGCTTGTTGTGAATCATCAACACACACTTGATGACAAATATAATGTAGAGTTTGAAGCATTCGGAGCATCTTCGTTAGACATTTATTTAAATGTATATTTCGTGGTTTTAGATTGGAATGAATTGCAACGGGCTAAACATGCTCTGCATATGTCGATTTTGACCTTGGCTAATGAAATGGGAGTATCATTTGCTTTCCCATCTCAAACAGTAATGATAGAGCAGTTTCCTGACAAAACCACCTTTGACATGAATTATGATACTGGTGATGAAAAATATAAAAAGGCCCTGGATTCTGCGAAAACAGAATTAAAAGACCCAAAGAATAATTAGTAAATCAAAAACGCCAAGCAATATTGCTTGGCGTTTTCTTCATTGTATAAAAAACTAAATAAGAATTATTTAGTCTCCTTAAGTATATTGTCAATACGATTTGAAAGATCCATTAAGTGATACTTCTGAGTATTGTTTTTTGATTTTTTTGCTGCTTTAGCAAGATCACCTTGAAGCGTTATTAACTCCCCTTTTACCATAGGAGTAACCTCTGATTCATTTAATTTGACCAAGGTAGTTTTTACATAACTCGAAGAAGATTTACGTGTAACATCTTTTGCATTGGTCAACAAATAATTCATTCGTTCAACATAGGCTCTTTGAAGGTTTCTTCGATAAGTGTCTATCTCATCTCCTGAACCTAATTCATCAAAAATCCCTTCCCTTAAATCTTCCATCATATCGGCTAACTTATAAGCTTTATCACCATTTAGAGCTTCATTTTCAGCCATACGGGTCATGCGACCTGGGTTCAATATGTTATTTAAAGTTCTTACTTGAGATTTTCTTATAGTTTCTGTTACTCCAGAATATTCCGTTCTTGAAATAATATCTTGGTCAATTAACCACTCAGGTGTTTCGAATAATTGAGTTTGTACAAAAGCTAAACAATTTTCTTGATGTGCTTTAGGAACATAAGTATACACCGCTCCTTCTTGGTCACTGGTCTTGTAGTATTCATAAACACCACCTATGTTCGAAGAAACATGTCCCATGTATCGGTTAAACTGAGAAACCACATGTCCGTACATGTCATTTAAATCTGAATAGTCCTCTCCAGGCTTTGAAGTCCATTCAATTAAGTTTGGAACAATTCTCTTAAGGTTCGCGATACCGTATTGAGAAGCTTTAATTGCATCATCTCCTAAATCTTCAGTTTGAGAACTTGGGTCGACAACGCCACCTGCTTGTTGGTGTCCAAAACGATACATTGGGTCTCCAGCATGAGCTAGGATCCACTGATCTAGTGTTTTCTTTTCATCTTCAGCAGTTGCTGCATCAGGAATAGGTCTATATCCCCATGATATTGCATATTTATCATATACCCCAATGTTTGGCATTAGAGCTACACCATCATCTCCTGGTTGAGCTATATAATTAAATCTAGCATAATCCATAATTGATGGAGCGGTACCATATTTTTGTGTGAAATCAGCAGATCTTAAAGAGTCTACAGCATAGGCTACAGAAGATCCCATATTATGTGGTAACCCAAGAGTGTGTCCTACTTCATGAGAGGATACAAATCGGATAAGACGTCCCATAACTTCATCTTTAAATCCGACGCTCTGCGCATCAGGGTTAATTGCTGCAGTTTGAACAAAGAACCATCCTTGTAATAAACTCATTACGTTGTGGTACCAATTGATATCTGATTCCAAAATCTCTCCTGAACGCGGGTCACTAACGTGAGGTCCATTGGCATTCGGAATAGGAGAAGCTAAATAACGAACTACCGAATATCTAACATCTTCCGGAGACCAATCTGGATCTTCTTCAACAGATGGAGGGTCCATTGCAATTATCGCATTCTTGAAACCAGCAGCCTCAAATGCTACTTGCCAATCTTCAATACCTTGTTTAATATAAGGCTTCCATTCCTCTGGAGTTGCTCTATCAACATAATAAATAATTGGTTTTTTAGGTTCAACCAACTCGCCATTTTTGAATTTTTCAAGATCTTCATCTTTAACTTCTAATCTCCAACGATCTAAATAAGTTACTGTTTTAGATTTTTGCGCATCTAATCCATAGTCCGTTTGCTTAGAAGTAAACCAACCTACGCGTTCGTCAAAATACCTTCTTTTATAAGGTTCCTTATCTAAAAGAATCATCGAATTACTCATTTGAACCGATACGGTTCCCGTTGAAGAATTAGATGGTGGATTGGTTGCTTTATAAGTTTTTACATGGTGAACATTGATGTTTTTAGGAAATGAATTTACGCTCTCGATAAAAGATTTCTTCATATCCACAGAAGAAATTTTATATGATTTTCTAACGTTTGCTGGAAGTCCTAATGCTTTTACATCTGTTGCATACATATCTGTAGCATCAATTACAGTAGCACCAGTTTCTTTGTTCATTGTTTTGATAGGGAAACGATATAGAACCGGTTCGAAATTTGAGTTTTTTACGGCCTCTGCAACTGGTAAATTCTCATCTGCTACAATATTGTAAGATACTACTCTTACTACAACGTGTTTGGCTTGTTTTTGCCATCTCAAAACCTGAGTATTCGCCTTTTGCCCTCCAAAACTTCTGTTGTTATTGGTGTTACGCGCAATACGTGTAACCATTAACATTTCTCTTTCAAAAAGAGAATCAGGTATTTCAAAAAGGTATTTGTCATCGATGTGATGTACTGTGAAGAGTCCTTTGTCACTAACTGCCTTTTCAGTAATGACTTCGTCGTAAGCTTTCATTCCTCCTTTTTTCTTGTCTTGAGCCTGCAAAGTTGCTAGTGTGGCTAATGACAATGAAAATAGAAGCATGTGCTTCATTGTTTTCGTAATCATATGTATATATTAAGTTTTCGTCCCCTAAAATAAACAATGCTCAGTCATGAAAACTTAATAAAATGTTAAAGCAGACCGAAGTCTGCTTTATTTTTTATTGAATATTGAAAACCGTGAGTACCTCATTGAGCATTTCTACCTTGATGACTCCGTGTTTTTTGAGACCCTTAATGGTTTTGTCCCATTTTTTATTTGACAATCCAGATTCTGCTTTTAACTCTATTAATGCAAGTTGTCCAGTTTCTGAGTCTTTGAGAAGATTCATTACCAATTTCTCTTCATCGGTCATTGGTATTGCCTTTTTTTCAGGTTTCATTTGAGGAAAAAACAATACTTCCTGAATGGAGGAGTTATTGGTCATAAACATCACTAAACGATCAATACCAATTCCGATACCTGAAGTCGGTGGCATACCGTATTCTAATGCTCTTACAAAATCGCCATCAATAAACATCGCTTCGTCATCTCCTTTTTCTGAGAGTTTCAATTGATCTTCAAAACGTTCTTTTTGATCAATTGGGTCATTTAGCTCCGAATATGCATTGGCAAGTTCTTTACCATTTACCATTAACTCAAAACGTTCAGTCAAATCCGGATTATCACGATGTTCTTTTGTCAAGGGACTCATTTCCTTAGGGTAATCCGTAATAAATGTGGGTTGTATATAATGATGTTCACATTTTTCTCCGAAAAGTTCATCAATTAGTTTACCAATTCCCATTGTTTCATCAACTTCTAAATCACAGGCTTTACAAACTTCTCTAAGCTCACCTTCATCCATTCCAGCAACGTCATAACCAGTATGTGTTTTAATCGCTTCTAAAATAGGTACTCTTGGATAAGGTGCTTTAAAGCTGACTTGGTTTTCACCAATTTGAACTTCTGTTGTTCCATTTGAATCAAGGGCAACTTTTTCTAAAAGCTCTTCTGTCATATTCATCATCCAGTGATAATCCTTGTAGGCTACATAGAGTTCCATTACCGTAAATTCAGGGTTATGAGTTCTATCCATTCCTTCATTTCGGAAGTCTTTTGCGAATTCATATACTGCATCAAACCCTCCAACGATTAATCTTTTAAGATATAATTCATTTGCAATCCTCATGTATAAAGGAATGTCCAATGCATTGTGGTGAGTCATAAATGGACGAGCAGCAGCTCCTCCAGGAATAGGCTGTAAAATAGGTGTTTCAACTTCAAGATATCCTTTTTCATTAAAGAACTCTCTCATCGAATTAGTAATCTTAGTTCTTTTGATAAAAGTATCCTTTACCTGATCGTTTACAATTAAGTCAACATAACGCTGACGGTATCGTAATTCGGGATCAGAAAAAGCATCATGAACCTTTCCTTCTGCATCCGTTTTTACAACTGGTAATGGCTTTAAACTTTTAGAAAGCACAGTCAATTCTTTGACATTAACTGAAATTTCGCCCACCTTGGTTTTGAAAACCTCACCTTTAATTCCTATTAAATCACCAATATCGAGAAGTTTCTTGAAAACGGTATTGTATATAGTTTTATCCTCTCCAGGAGCAAGTTCATCTCTATTTAAATAAATCTGCATGCGCCCAGTAGAATCTTTAAGTTCTGCAAAAGAAGCAGACCCCATAATCCTACGGTTCATAATACGACCTGCAAGTATCACCTCTTTACCATCCATCTTATCAAATTGATTGATAATTTGTTCTATGGTAGCTGTACGTTTAAATTCTTCAGCTGGATAGGGATTAATCCCTAGATCTCTTAGTTTTTGAAGAGATTCTCTTCTGAGTATTTCTTGTTCTGATAATTGCATCGCAGACAGATTATTAATATTAAATTAAGGTGCAAAGATACAATCAAATAGCCTCTTTTACAATAAGAGCCTTCATTTAAAAGGCCTAAAATTTTTGTAAAAAGTATAAACTGTTATATATTTGCAGTGATGCTTAATTTAAGGCATCAGTTGTGTTGTTGGCAGGAGACTGCCGTGGTTTTATACCAATGGAAAGCATCCCTTAACTGGGAGGCTTTTTTTTTGCTAAAAAAACAAGCTTTTGACGGGCCAAAACCCTTGAAAAAAGTAAACCAAAATCACAAAACAAACCACGAGTTTTAATCCCGTTGAAATCAAAAAACCAGCAAAGGAGCCTAAAGCGGCCTTGAAGGCTTTGTTAAAATCCCTTGAATCGTTTAAGATTTCTCCGAATAGCGCCCCAATAAAGGGACCGAATAAAATACCAAAGGGGCCAAAGAACAAACCAATTAATGCGCCTGCTATAGATCCACGCATTCCATTTTTTGATCCGCCAAACTTTTTCGTTCCTATGGCAGGTAAGAAATTATCGGCTAAGGTGAGGGTTAAAACTATTGCAAAACTTATCCAAAGGACATAAGGTCGGTTCTCAACTTGATCAGTTGCATAAAGTGCGGCTAATCCAAACCAGGAAGCTAAAGGTCCTGGTAAAATTGGAAGAAAAGAGCCGATAATTCCAACAAAGACCAAAATAAATCCGATAATAAGTAAAAGTATATCCATAGGATGCGAAGTTATAAAAAATGGCTTTATTAATTTTTAGTTATATTCATCCTTGCTAAAAAAAAGAACCCTTCACGACCTATTGATATGATATTGAATAAATTAAGATGCTCTTTGCTAATACTTTGTGTTTTAGTCAGTACTACTGTAGCATCGCAACAAAAAGAAGAATTTAATGATTTAATTGAATCCGGTGAGCTTATAAAGGCCAGAGATTATCTCATCTCTCAACCCGAACTTGATAATGAAATTCATCAATTAGCTGGATTGTATTACACCTTGGGGAATTATTCTCTTGCCGAAAAAACTTATGAGAGTTATTTAACCAAGGATGCGACAAATGTAGCTTGGAAACTGGGACTGGCAAAAACTTATCTCAATAGAGCATATAATGATAAAGCTAAGGATCTTTACTTAGAATTATTTCAACAAGATAGTTCCAACGTGAGCGTTTTATTGTCTCTAGCCAAATTAGATAAAGCAAATTATAGAGATTATTATGAGCGTTTGATCAGAATAGACTCTTTAAACCCATCTTATCCATACCAAATAGGGCTAAACTTGAGTAAGTCTCGTCATTTGTTTAATGCAGAACCTTATTATATCAAAGCCCATGAATTGGACCCTGATAATTTACTTTATCTGATAAGGCTTGCTAGTCTTTATGATGATATTAAGGAACCGAAACTTGCTGAGCTATACATAGATAAAGGTTTAGCTCTTTCACCCAAAAACAGTGCTTTTGTTAAAATGAAACTGGCTGCTTTATATAAGCGGAAAGCCTATAATGAAGTGGTTGTACTAGGATTATCCAGGTTCGAAAAATCGCCTAAGGACGTCACTGCAGTTCAATATTTAGGTTTGTCATATATGAAGTTGGAGAATTATGAGCAAGCAGAGCGTTTTCTTATGCTCTATTGGATGCTTGAAAAATCTGATCCAAAGGCGAGTTACTATTTGGGGTTGATGTATGAACAGTCCAAAAATTATGATCGTGCTGTATCATTCTTTTCCATGGCTCAAAACATGAATGACAAGGAAAATGACAATGTTTATTACCATATGGCTCAAGTTTTTTACGCACAGGAGAAGCCAGAATCAGCTTATGAATATTATTTGAAGGCTTTTGATGCAAATCGCAATATGTCCAAAGCATTGTATAACGCTATTTTACTGGCCAAAAACTTAGATATAGATCAACAAAAGCAATATGCTATGCTAGAGGATTACTTCGGAAGATTTGAATCTAGGAATAAGAAGCGCACCACTTATGTTCAGGCTGAGATGAAACGTGTTCGAAAGGACTTATTCATGCAAGGAGTAACATTAGAATAAGCTGTTATTTTTTCGTAATTTACTGCTATGAAATGGACTAGAGTTCTACTTGTGGTATTTTTCTTGTTTTCGTCATGTGATAGAATGGGGGAGAAGCTTCAAAAAAAGGTATTGCCTCCAATGGATACTTTAGTTGATTATCATAAAATTGATTTACTTCCATTACATCCGGGCTGCAATTCTGAAAGCTCGAAATTTGATCAAGAACGTTGTACACGTGATTCCCTCTATCGATCCGTAGCATTGCCCTTGTTGATGATGGACTTCAAGGTCGATCAACCCGTGAATACAGAAGTTATGATTAGATTACTTGTAGATAAGCAGGGTAGGGTTTCAATGCATGAGGTTTTGCCAAAAGACGGACTGAGTAAAGTTCCTGGCTTATATGATTCTGTAAAGCAGGTAGTTAATGATTTGCCAACGATGAAGCCCGCCATAAAAAAAGGACAAGCCATACGTGTGTATTATAACTTGCCCCTTGTATTAAATACCGATTCTTAATCTTCGGTAAGCATTTGCCACAATTGATCTTTTAATTCTTGTAAGCCGATTTGGGCTACTGAAGAAAAAAACAAATAAGGAACACCTTCTGGAATCTCTTTTTTGATTTCTTCGGTGAGTTCTTCATCGAGCATATCACATTTAGAGATTCCTAATAATCGTTTTTTATCAAGAAGTTCAGGATTGTGCATCTTCAATTCATTTAGCAAGATATCGTATGTTTTTTTTATGTCATCAGTATCTGCAGGAATTAAAAATAGCAAAGTGGAATTACGTTCGATATGTCTTAGGAATCTGTGACCTAAACCTTTTCCTTCATGAGCTCCTTCAATAATCCCAGGAATATCTGCCATAACAAAAGATCTATGGTCTCTATAGGCTACTATTCCTAGATTCGGCTTAAGCGTAGTGAATTCATAATCTGCAATTTTTGGTTTCGCAGCGGTGATCACAGAAAGAAGTGTTGACTTCCCTGCATTTGGGAAACCTACAAGTCCCACGTCAGCCAACACTTTTAACTCGATTTGAAACCATCCGTCTTGACCTGGAATTCCAGGTTGTGCATATCTTGGAGTTTGGTTCGTAGGAGACTTAAAATGCCAGTTCCCTTTTCCTCCGATACCTCCCTGAAGTAATATTACTTCTTGTTTGTCCTCAGTAATTTCAAAGAGTATTTCATTAGTCTCTGTATCTCTTATAATGGTCCCTAATGGTACATCAACATAAGCATCAGATCCATCTTTCCCGGTACTTCTACTACTGGAACCGTCACCTCCGTGCTCAGCACGAGTATGCTTTAAAAACCTTAAATGATGCAAGGTCCATAAACCGACATCACCTCTAATAATTACATGACCACCTCGGCCTCCATCTCCTCCATCAGGTCCACCTTTTGTAATGTATTTTTCGCGATGCAGGTGTGCCGATCCACGTCCTCCTTTTCCAGAAGCAGCGTAGATTTTTATATAATCTATAAAATTTCCTTCAGTCATGTATTTGTTTTCTTATAAGGTATCAATCACGGCAACCAAACGTTCCGTGACATCACTGATTTCTCCAACTCCATCTACTGCGTAAAATGAATTCTTACGGGCGTAGTGATCTTTTACGATTTCAGTCTTTTCTTTATACTCTTTAAATCTATTACGGATTTTATCCTCGTCTTGGTCATCAGCTCTTCCACTAATTTTTCCACGCTCCAGTAGGCGAGCCACAAGTAAATCTTCTTCTACTTCAAGAGCTAACATCCCATTGATTCCTTCACCTTTTTCTAAAAGAAAAGCATCTAATGCTTCTGCTTGCTCACGTGTTCTTGGAAATCCATCAAAAATAAATCCATTTGCACTTGGATTTTTTTCTACTTCAGCTTTTAACATATTAATTGTCACTTCGTCTGGAACTAAATTCCCTTCATCCATGTAGCTTTTTGCCAGCATACCAAGATCTGTTTGGTTCTTGATGTTAAATCTAAAAACGTCTCCAGTTGAAATGTGTACTAAATTGTACTTTTCTTTTAAAACGTCTGCTTGTGTTCCTTTTCCGGCTCCTGGAGGGCCAAATAATACTATATTTTTCATTTTTGGTGATTCTGTTAATTGGTATACATCTGAAAGATTCCTTCCAACTTCATCGTAATCAAGGCCATAGCCAACGATAAAACGGTCAGGAATAGCGAGACCAATATAATCAATTGCTAATTCTTTTTTATATACATCCGGCTTAAAGAAAAGTGTTGCAATTTTCAATTCCTTAAGGCCTTTATCTGCGAAAATTCTATAAATTTCCTGTAGGGTATTTCCGGTATCTATGATGTCCTCAAGGATGACAACAGTTCTTCCGGTTAAATCTTCATTAATGCCAATGAGGTTTTTTGTTGCTCCTGTAGAACTCATGCCATCATAAGATGCCATTTTCACAAATGATAGCTCACAGGTATTTGGATATTCTCTGATAAAATCGGCAACAAACATAAATGAACCATTTAAAATTCCAATGAACAGAGGATTTGCATCATGATCCAGGTCTTTTGCAACCTGATAGGCCATGGCTTTTACCACTTTGGTGATTTCCGCTTGATCAATATATTTTTTGAAATGTTTGTCGTGTAACCTTATGAGACTCATTGTCAATAAATTTCGGCAAAGTTACTAAAATATACAGCCAAATAGTATTAAAAAAGCCGTTTTGAATACACAAAACGGCTTTTAATAGTTTATTGGGTGTTATTTATGCCTTCTTCTTAGCTTCAACTTTTTTCGTTGTATCATACATCACAGGTGTTGCGATGAATAAAGAAGAATAAGTACCTACTAATACCCCTACAATAAGAGCGAACATAAATCCACGGATAGAATCTCCTCCGAAGAAAAATATTGCTAATAATACCACTAAAGTGGTAAGTGAAGTATTAATTGTTCTTCCTAATGTAGAGCATAATGCTTTGTTTATAGTATCATAAATAGGCGATTTGCTGAATTCCTTGGTGTATTCACGAATTCTATCAAATATTACCACAGTATCATTTAAAGAATAACCTACTACCGTTAGTAATGCCGCGATAAATGATTGTCCTATTTCCATATCAAATGGCATCCACTTGTAGGTGATTGAGAATACTGAAAGTACGATTAAGATATCGTGGAATACTGCCGCAACTGCTCCTAGAGAGAACTGCCATTTTCTAAATCGTATTAAGATATATAAGAATACTACGATTAGTGATCCGATGACTGCCCAACCTGCTGCTGTCTTAATATCATCAGCAATTGTAGGTTCAACTTTCATGTATGAGTAAATTCCTACTGTTTGTCCATCGAAACCGCCTTTGAATTGGTCAAGTGTAGTTCCTTCCGGTAAATCAGCTTTCACTCCATCATATAAAGCTTGTGCTACAGCTTCATCAACTTGAGGTCCAGTTTCCTCGATACGATACTTGGTTGTTATTTTTAATTGATTCGCGGTTCCATAGGTTTTTACCTCTGGAGCTGAACCAAATTCGTCTTTCAAGTTTGCAGCAACGTCAGAAGCATTCATTGTGTGATCAAAACGAACTACATAGGAACGTCCTCCCACGAAATCAACTCCATAGTTAAGGCTGTTGGTCATTAATGAACCAATACCTAAAGCGATTACAATACCTGAGATAATATAACCTTTCTTTCTAGCTTTTAAGAAATCAAAGTTGATATTCGTAAACCAGTTCTTAGTAATATTTGTATTAAAGGTTAAGTCTGTTCCCTTATTTGAAGATTTATCAATCAATAATCTAGTAATAAAGATGGCAGAGAACAATGAAGTAACAATACCTACCATAAGTGTGTAAGCAAATCCTTTTACCGGACCAGTACCAAATACATAAAGTATGATACCTGTTAACATTGTTGTAACGTTAGCATCTAAAATTGAAGACAAAGCATTGTTAAAACCAGCTTCTATCCCTTCTTTTTGACCTTTACCCTTAGCGAATTCTTCTTTGATACGCTCAAAAATAAGTACGTTCGCATCTACAGACATTCCTATGGTTAAAACGATACCTGCAATACCAGGCAAAGTAAGTACAGCTCCGAATGCTGTTAGTATTCCGAATATGAACAACAAGTTTGTCAATAAGGCAATATCAGCATATCCTCCTGCTTTTCCATAATAAAAAATCATCCAAATCAAAACAAGAACTAAGGCTATTCCGAAAGAACTCAATCCGCTTTCAATTGCTTCTTGACCTAAAGAAGGTCCAACAACTTCTGACTGAATAATATTTGCAGCAGCTGGAAGTTTACCTGCTTTAAGTACATTCGCTAAATCTTGAGCCTCTTCTACTGTAAAATTACCAGAGATAGAAGTTCTTCCTGTAGTAATAGCATCGTTAACTCGTGGAGCTGTATAAACATAATCATCAAGTACAACTGCAACAAAGTTTCCTACGTTATCAGTAGTTAGCTTAGCCCATAATTTTGTTCCAGCACTGTTCATATTCATGCTAACCTCTGGATTAACTCCAAATTGGTCAAAAGATTGAACAGCATCATTGATTACATCTCCTTCAATTGGAGCTTGATTTTGACGGTTCCCTTTAATTGCATATAAGGTAATGACATCTGTATCCTTGTTAGGCTTAGCGTCCCACAAAAACTTAACGTATCTCATTTCCGCTGGTAATTCAGCACGTACCTCAGGCATTGCTAAATATTCATTAACCTTTGCAGTATCTCTAACAGAAGCAAAACCAACCATAGAACTGATTTGATTTGCTGCTTGAGGAATATTTGGTTGTAGTACTGAGAATAAATTCTTTTGATTTACAATAGAATCTTGAACCTCTCCTAATAAGTCATCTACAGTTTGCTCTTCTGAAGCATTATCTTCTGTATCTGAATTTAATTTTTCTTGAATAACCTCGTTTGCTTGGAAAAAGAAAGCAGCAGTTTCTTGGCTGTTATATACTTCCCAGAACTGTAATTCTGCCGTGCTCTGAAGAAGTTTCTCCACACGAGAAATGTCTTTTGCTCCTGGTAATTCAATAAGAATACGTCCTGAATTTCCAATACGTTGAATATTAGGTTGAGTAACTCCGAATTTATCTATACGAGATCTCAATACTTGAAAAGCTGTTGAGATTGAAGCATCAATTTCACCTTCAATAATTGGTTCTACCTCCGAATTTGACATCTGGAAGTTTATTTTGTCTCTTAAAGACTTATTCCCAAATATACTCGGGTCACTTAATTTTGCTGTCCCACCACCAATATTATCAAATGCTTCAAAGAACAAGTCAGCATATGGTTTATCACTAGATTTTTGCGCTAAATCCGCTGCATCTAGAGCTTGTCTAAAAGTTGGGTTTTTTGAATCGTTTGAAAGTCCGATAAGGATGTCTTTTACTGACACTTGCAGGATAGCATTGATTCCACCTTTTAAATCCAATCCAAGGTTAATCTCCTTGTCTTTGATGTCGTTGTAGGTGAAGCTTGCTACTCCCAAATCCATTGCAGGTTCATTACCTACTGAATCTAAATACTGCTGCTCTAGTCTAGCTAATTCTCTACCATTATCCGCCGTTGTTCGTGCGTAAGCGTAATCTTCTGCTGCACCTTCTACTTTTGAAGTAAAGTAAGTGAAGGACAACTGATACAAACTTACCAACCCAAAAAGGATTGCGAACAATTTAATAAGTCCTCTGTTTTGCATTGTATTTTATTTTATTCAACAGTTATAAATCGCGCAAATATATCATTATAAATATAAATAGTCAATTGTTTTACTACTTTTATCAAAGTGCTATAAAGGCGATTAAAATTCGTTTTTTTGAAAGCGCTATTATATGTATTTTTAGCGACACTTAAAACAAAGCGCATGAAACATTTATCAGATATTGAAATTGCACAGAAGGCAAAAATTGAACACATAGACTCAATTGCAGAAAAACTTGGTGTTGCAAGGACTGATTTAGAACATTTTGGAAAGTACAAAGCTAAGCTACCTTTGTCTCTTATCGATGAAAGTAAAGTAAAAAAGAATAACCTAATCTTGGTAACTGCTTTGACACCAACTCCAGCTGGTGAAGGAAAAACTACAGTAAGTATAGGTTTAAACGAAGGATTAAATCGAATTGGAAAGCAAGCTACTGTTGTTTTAAGAGAGCCTTCTCTTGGACCGGTGTTTGGAATTAAAGGAGGAGCAGCAGGAGGCGGCTATTCCCAAGTGATTCCAATGGAGGACATCAACTTGCATTTTACAGGTGATTTTAATGCCATCGAAAAAGCAAATAATTTATTGGCTGCTCTTATTGATAATAATCTTCAATCCAAAACAGGGAATTTAAATATAGACCCAAGGACCATTTTATGGAAAAGGGTGATCGATATGAATGACCGATCTTTAAGACAGATAACAATCGGTCTTGGCGGAACTTTTAACGGAATCCCAAGAGAAGATGGATTTAATATTACACCGGCTTCTGAAGTTATGGCTATATTGTGTATGGCTCAAGACTTCGATGATCTTAAGGAGCGTTTAGGTTCAATTTTAATTGGTTTTACCTTTGATAAAGAAGCTGTTTATGCCCGTGATTTAGAAGCTGAAAATGCCATGGCGATCTTGCTAAAAGAT
Source organism: Flavobacteriaceae bacterium (assembly GCA_049606855.1). Lineage (GTDB taxonomy): Bacteria > Bacteroidota > Bacteroidia > Flavobacteriales > Flavobacteriaceae > JBELHR01. The sequence goes on from JBMYVY010000003.1 coordinate 251,011, forward strand.
GCTATTAAACCTAATTTGGTTCAAACCCTTGAGGGGAACCCTGCGATTATTCACGGGGGTCCTTTTGCAAATATTGCACAAGGAACAAATAGTTTGATCGCTACCAAAATGGGATTATCTCTTTCCGACTATGTGGTTACCGAAGCTGGATTTGGTGCGGATTTGGGAGCTGAAAAGTTTTTAGACATTAAATGTGCACATGGAGGGCTTTCGCCTAAAGCAGTTGTTGTTGTTGCAACAATTAGAGCTTTGAAACATCATGGGGGAGTCCCCAAGGATGAATTAAATTCAGCTAATGTGGAAAAAGTTGCGCAAGGATTTGCAAACTTGGAGAAGCACATTATGAATATTCGAAAGTTTAATATCGAGCCTGTGGTTGCGATTAATGCTTTCGTTACTGATACTGCCGAAGAGATTGCTCAAGTAAAAAAGATGTGTAAGAGCCTCGGAGTGAATGCTGTCCTTTCTGAGGGATGGGAAAAAGGAGGCGCTGGAACTGAAGAATTGGCAAAAACCGTGGTCAAAGTGGTTCAAACAAGCAAAAAGGAATTTAAGCCTTTATATGACTGGGATATGCCAATCAAAGATAAAATTGAACGAATAGCTCGAGAAATATACGGGGCAGATGGTGTTGATTACGACAATAAGGCCATGTTGAATTTACGACGTGTAAGTCGTTTGGGAATGGAGGGCTTTGCTGTTTGTATGGCAAAGACTCAGAAATCCTTTTCTGATGATGATCGATTAATAGGTAGGCCAGAAGGTTTTCGAGTAACAGTACGAGAGGTAGAGATTGCTGCCGGTGCGAGATTTGTTATCCCAATACTTGGAAAGATGATGCGAATGCCGGGCTTACCTGCGAAGCCTGCCTCTTCAGGAATGCATATAGATAAAGACGGAAAAGTTTCAGGATTATCATAATAAAAAAAGCCACCTAAATTAGGTGGCTTTTTAATTTTATACTTAGAATTGAAGTAACCCGTTTGTTTTACGAACTCCTTCAGCAGAAGTCTGAAGTTTATCAAGCTCTACATCGCTTAATTTTATTTCTATAATTTTTTCAATTCCGTTTTTGCCAATTACACAAGGTACTCCGATAGAAATATCCGAAAGTCCAAATTCTCCTTCTAACAAAGCAGAGCATGGGAAAATTTTGTGTTGGTCACAAGCGATTGCTTGAACCATAGCAGAAACAGCGGCACCTGGAGCGTACCACGCTGAAGTTCCTAATAATTTTGTTAACGTAGCCCCTCCAACCTTAGTGTCCTCAACGACTTGTTGCATGCGCTCTTCGCTTAAAAATTCAGAAACTTGAATTGAGTTACGAGTTGCTTTGTTGATTAGTGGGACCATCCCAACATCTGAATGGCCTCCAATTACCATTCCATCAACATCTGAAATTGGTGCTTCCAAAGCCTCAGCTAGACGGTATTTAAAACGCGCTGAATCTAAAGCACCTCCCATTCCGATGATTCTGTTTTTTGGTAACCCAAGAGCTTTGTGCGTAAGGTAAGTCATTGTATCCATAGGGTTGGATACTACAATTATAATGGCTTCTGGTGAATGTTCAATAATGTTTGAAGCCACGGTTTTTACAATACCTGCATTGATTCCTATTAATTCCTCACGAGTCATTCCTGGTTTACGTGGAATTCCTGAAGTAATAACGGCAACATGGGATCCTGCAGTTTTACTGTAGTCACTAGTTGATCCTGTAATTTTTGTGTCAAATCCGTTTAAAGAAGCCGTTTGCATAAGGTCCATTGCTTTTCCTTCTGCATAGCCTTCTTTAATGTCTACTAAAACAACTTCTGAGGCGAAGTCTTTAATCGCGATGTACTCGGCACAACTTGCACCTACCGCACCAGCACCTACTACGGTTACTTTCATAATTATGATTTTTATTCTTGATTTATTAAAAAAAGCCGCCCTCGAAAGGTCGGCTGTATGATTTATGCGTCGATATTAGCGTATTTTGCGTTGCGTTCAATAAAGTCTCTACGAGGAGGAACTTCATCACCCATAAGCATAGAGAAAATACGGTCAGCTTCTCCATCGCTATCGATTGTAACTTGTCTTAATGTTCTGAATTCAGGGTTCATGGTAGTGTCCCATAATTGCTCTGCATTCATCTCCCCAAGACCTTTGTATCGTTGAATAGCTACTGAGCCTCCTAGTTTTTGTGCAATCAAATCACGTTGATCATCATCCCAGGCGTATTCTTTCTTTTGACCTTTTTTAACTAAGTATAATGGCGGAGTTGCAATATAAATATACCCTTGTTCAACAAGTTCTCTCATGTATCTAAAGAAGAACGTTAAAATTAAGGTTGCAATGTGACTACCATCTACATCGGCATCACACATAATAACAATCTTGTGATAGCGTAATTTACTTAGATTTAGGGCTCTTGAATCTTCTTCAGTTCCAATGGTTACCCCAAGAGCGGTAAAAATATTTTTGATCTCTTCATTTTCAAATACTTTATGCTGCATGGCTTTTTCAACATTCAGGATTTTACCTCTCAATGGTAAAATTGCTTGGAAAAGTCTATCACGTCCCTGTTTTGCTGTACCTCCTGCAGAATCTCCCTCCACTAGAAATACTTCACATTTAGCAGGGTCTGTTTCTGAGCAGTCTGAAAGTTTTCCAGGAAGTCCACCAATTGACATAACGGTCTTGCGTTGAACCATTTCACGTGCTTTTCTAGCAGCATGTCTTGCCTGAGCAGCCAAAATCACTTTTTGAACAATGCGTTTTGCATCATCTGGGTTTTCTTCCAAATAATCGGTAAGCATTTCAGAAACTGCCTGAGAAACCGCGGCGCTAACATCACGATTACCTAATTTAGTTTTGGTTTGACCTTCGAATTGAGGTTCAGCAACCTTTACAGAAATAATGGCGGTTAATCCCTCGCGAAAATCATCTCCTGCAATATCAAATTTAAGCTTGTCCAGAAGTCCTGAACCATCGGCATATTTTTTTAAGGTATGGGTCAAACCTCTTCTGAATCCAGAAAGATGTGTTCCTCCTTCGTGCGTATTAATGTTATTCACATAAGAGTGTAGATTCTCAGAGAATGAAGTATTGTATACCATTGCAACTTCAACCGGAATTCCATTTTTTTCTCCAGTCATCGAAATCACTGATGAAGTTAATTGCTCCCTAGTAGCATCAAGGTATTTTACAAATTCTGGAAGCCCTTCGTCCGAGTGGAAAACTTCATGAACCGGATTTCCTTCATCATCTAATTCTCTCTTGTCCGTTAGTGTAATGGTAATACCTCTATTTAAAAAGGCCAATTCTCTTAAACGAGTCGCAAGCGTATCGTAATTATAAACAATAGTTTGTGTGAAAATGCTAGTATCAGGAAGAAAAGTTACTTCAGTCCCGGTATGGTCAGCTTCACCAACTGTTTTCACCGGATACATGGCCTTACCTTTTTGGTACTCTTGTTGCCAAATTTTTCCATCACGAAAAACCGTGGCCTTTAAATCATCAGACAATGCATTTACACAGGACACTCCAACTCCATGCAGCCCTCCTGAAACTTTATATGAATCTTTATCAAATTTACCTCCTGCACCAATTTTGGTCATTACCACTTCAAGGGCAGAGACTCCTTCTTTTTTGTGCAGCCCAACTGGAATTCCACGTCCATTATCTCTTACTGTGACTGAATTATTTTCATTTATCCAAACATCGATTTGGTCACAGTGTCCAGCCAAAGCCTCATCGATTGAATTATCTACTACCTCATATACCAGGTGGTGTAAACCTCTTACTCCAACATCACCAATATACATTGATGGACGCATTCTTACGTGTTCCATTCCCTCAAGGG
>JBMYVY010000004.1:0-242728 GCA_049606855.1 Flavobacteriaceae bacterium
CAGTCCAAAGGTCCATTTTTTAAGGCGATTCTGCGCGAAGTTCGAAGTCCAACATGCTTTAAAGCATCAAAATCCGAAGTTATAAACCAAACAGTCGTTTCGGGATAAGACTTTTTCAAGGTATCCCCTATGTTTCTATAAAAATTCTCTATTTCATCCACCTGAAGACGCTCACCATATGGTGGGTTGAACATGACCATGGTTCTTCCAAAAACTTCTTTCTGAGATAAAAAGAAATTCACATGGTGTATGCCTACAAATTCTGATAAATTTGCGTTTTTCACATTCTCTTGAGCCTTTCTTACAGCACTTGGAGCTTTATCAAAGCCCATAATCCTAAAGGGAGAAGAGGTGATTTTGTTCAATAAAACATCTTGGATTTTGAAGAACAAATCTTCATCGTAATCCTTCCAATTCTCAAACCCAAAATGCTTTCTATTTATATTTGCAGGAATGTTATTCGCGATCATCGCTCCTTCAATCAAAATAGTTCCTGAACCACACATAGGATCAATAAGATTTTGATCTCCGGTATAACCTGCCAAAAGCAACATACCTGCAGCCAACACTTCATTAATCGGTGCAATATTGGTCGATGTTCGATATCCTCGTTTGTGAAGTGAAGCCCCTGAACTGTCTAAGGAAATTGTGCAGAATTCACGTGATATATGAACATGAATCACTAAATCTGGATATTTGGCATCCACATCAGGACGCTGACCAAATTTCTCACGAAAATAATCAGCAATCGCATCTTTGGTTTTTAAAGTGACAAAATGCGAGTTATTTGAAACCTGAGTTTGATGAATCGCTGCATTAATCAAAAAACTTCCATCTTTGTCTAAATATTTATCCCAACGAATTTGCTTCACCTTTTTGTATAAATCTTCCTCATCTCTAGCTTTGAATTTTTGAATAGGCTTAAGGATTCTAATGGCAGTTCTAAGAGCCATATTTGCCTTATACATAAATCCCATGTCGCCAACAAAGGTCACACTTCGATTTCCCTGTTTTACATCTTGAGCTCCAAGATTTTTTAATTCATTAGCCAAAACCTCCTCTAAACCATATAGAGTCGTAGCGGTCATTTCATAATTCTGATTCATACAAATAAAAATATAGCGCAAATTTACACATTATAAAGCGATGTTTGTTTTTTTAATTATTTTTGTTTCTGCAATTCATTGTTCATGACACAACTCATCCTATTTTTCTCTGTACTCTTTGGTGCATTGATTGTTTATAGCCTTCCAATAAAAGAATCTAGAATAAGAATTTTACTGTCATTTTCTGGTGCCTATTTGCTTTCTGTAACTGTATTGCATTTGTTTCCAGAATTCTATGCAGAAAGTGTTCCATATCAAGGAGTTTGGATTCTTGCAGGTATTTTGACTCAGTCCATTTTGGAATTCTTTTCACAAGGCGCTGAGCACGGTCATATACATAACTTAAAAAGTCAAAAATTCCCTTGGCTTCTATTTATTGGGCTGTCTTTGCATGCTTTTTTTGAAGGTGTCCCTGTTGCACATGCCGAGGATGAATCCTTGCTTTCGGCAATTGTGATTCACAAAATTCCGATCGCTATGGTCCTGACCAGTTTTTTGATGCATTCAAAGCTTTCAAAAACAAAAGCGATGTTATTTATTGTAATATTTGCCTTAATGAGTCCTTTAGGAAGTTATTTATCAGGCCACATCACCTTTTTTAGTAATTTTAAGGTGCAAATCGATGGTTTTATAATTGGGGTGTTTTTGCATATTTCGACAATCATTTTATTTGAAAGCTCACAGAATCACAGATTTAATTTAATAAAATTTCTATCCATATTATTAGGTTTTGCCTTGGCATTTTGGGCCTAATACATAATTTCTAAAAATTGAAAAAAACAAAATATATAGTTCTCTTAATCGCTCTAACCACTTTGAGTTCTTGGGCCCAAGAACGACAAGTAGAAATTCTAGCTTCTGATAATATCTCTTATCGAGATGAAGTGAATTATCCCGGAGCTAATATTTTGGTTGGAGATGTTAGAATGAGGCATGAAGGTGCCATACTCACTTGTAAAAAAGCATATTTCTACGATCAACTCAATTTTTTCAAGGCGGTTGGAGATGTAAAAGTAAATCAAGGAGACACATTAATTCAAACAAGTGATTATCTGGATTATGATGGGAATTTAAGATTGTCTAAATCGTGGGGAAATGTCGTTATGAGGGACCCGGATATGACATTGAAAACAGATACCTTAAATTTTGATAGAAATACTCAAATTCTTTACTACGATACACCGGGTACGATTGTAGATTCGACTAATGTTTTAAAAAGTAAACGCGGTCGATACAATCTTGGAATAAAAAGGTTTACAGCAGAAAATGATGTTTCGATCACCAACCCACAAGACACCATTTACAGTGATAAGTTGGTGTATTATCCAGAAACCGGCAAGGCATACCTCTATGGGCCCTCTCATATATATTCAAAAGACACTTATGTCTATACCGAACAAGGATTTTATGATTCAGAAAATCAAATATCCTATTTGACAAAAAAATCCCGTATTCATTACGACGATCGAATCATTCAAGGGGACAGTCTTTATTATAATGAAGGAGATTCATTTGCCTCAGCCACGGGAAACATAAAGGTTACCGATACTATTAATGACATGGTTACTAAGGGTGGATACGCTGAGGTGTATAAGGACTTGGATTCTTTATTTATAACAAAACGTGCGGTTAATATCACAGAATTGGAAAAAGATTCCCTTTATATTCACGGAGATACACTTTTAGTTACTGGACCTTCTCAAGAGCGAATTATTAAGGCTTTTCACTATGTAAAATTCTTTAAAACAGACTTTCGAGGTAAATGTGATTCTCTGATCAGTATTGAACATAAAGGGATAACAAAAATGTATTATGATCCCGTTGTTTGGGCTGAAGACAATCAAATCACCGGAGACAGTATTTTCATGCTTTCAAACTTAGAAACCGAACAGTTGGACTCCTTAAAAATCATGAATAATGCATTTATGGTTTCCAAAGATTCGGTTGGATACAATCAAATAAGAGGAAAATATATGCTTGGTAAATTCATAGACAATGACTTATACTCTATGCTTGTCAATGGAAATGCGGAAGTGATCAATTACGCGCGTGAGGATGACGGAGAATTAGTTGGAATCACAAAAAAACAAGCTTCGAATATCAAGTTTTATTTTAAAGATAATCAGGTGAGTAAAATTAATTTTATTTCCCAACCTGATGGAAAAACATACCCACTCTCTCAATTTCCTGATGCAGAGTCAAAATTGAAAGGTTTCATCTGGAGAGAAGACGAAAAACCTAAAGTCATGAAGGATATTTTTATTCATGGAACCAAAATTACTCAAGAAGTAGAGTTATCTAAAATTAAACCGCAAACAGATTGAAAAACGCCTTCTTCAAATATCAAGCTCAAACAAGCCCACACCCATTAGCAATTGAGGTGGAACGTGCTGAGGGGATGTATATTTATGATAAGGATGGAAAACGCTATTTGGATTTTGTTGCTGGAGTCTCTGCTAATAGTCTAGGCCATCAACCTGCAGAGGTCAACAATGCAATCATAGATCAATTGGGGAAATATGCTCACGTTATGGTTTACGGTGAGTTTGTCCAGGGTCCAGCAGTTGAATTATGTGAACTATTAGCGCAATCTACTCAGGGAGATTTAAATTCAATCTACTTAACTAATTCCGGTACTGAAGCCACAGAAGCGGCTTTAAAACTTGCAAAAAGAGTAACAGCTCGTCCTCATATTGTTGCCGCTAAAGGAGCCTATCATGGAAATACCATGGGAGCGATGAGTGTCTGTGGAATTGAAGAAAAAAAGCAAGCATTTCGACCCCTGATTCCTGGAACTCAATTTATTGAATTCAATAATGAAATGGATCTAGAGTTAATCGACCAGCAAACCGCTGCAGTCATTTTAGAGACTATACAAGGAGGTGCAGGGTTTATAACACCAAATGAAACGTATCTAAAAAAAGTAAAAGATCGCTGTGATGAAGTTGGGGCCCTTTTGATACTCGATGAAATACAATCAGGAATTGGAAGAACAGGGAAAATATTTGGTTACGAACATTTTTCTATTGTTCCTGATATTATTATTTGTGGCAAAGGTCTTGGTGGTGGAATGCCCATTGGAGCGATGATTGCCTCTAAAGAGCATATGAGTTTATTACAGGATCAGCCTAAATTGGGACATATCACAACATTTGGGGGACATCCAGTTATCGCTGCTGCAGGATTAGCAACCTTGAGGGCAATAAGTAATCAAACTTTTCTAAATGAAGTTCTTAGAAAGGAACAGTTAATTAGGACCCATTTGGTTCATCCAAAAATTAAAGAAATTAGGGGAAAAGGACTCATGCTAGCCCCTATGCTTTCTTCTCCCGAGGAAGTAAATTCAGTAATATTCGATTGTTTAGAACAAGGAATGATATTGTTTTGGCTACTCTATGAGCCGCGAGCAATTAGAATAAGTCCTCCATTAAATTGCCCAGATAAAGAACTAATTGATGGATGCAATATGATTCTTAAGGCTTTGGATCGTTTATAAGTCGATCTAATTTTCTATAAAAAAAAGAACTCGACCATCGACCTGCCCCGGTTTTAAAAACAGCAACTCTTCCTTGTTTATCTATAATATAGGAGCTTGGTAAAGCATTTGATTCTTGAAAGTATGTTGGAGGTGCAGAACCTAATTGAAAAGTGGGGAGCTGATATCCCTCTTTTTCTAAAAACCCATTAACAGTAGCCCTGTCCTCAGAACTTATAAAAACAAATTTCACTTCATCCTTGTAATCATCATAAAACTTCTGTAAATAAGGTAGTTCAGCTCTACAAGGAGGACACCATGTGGCCCAAAAATTAACGAAAATTACTTCACCTTTCATACTTGAAAAATTAATTCTTTTTCCAGATTCCTCAATCAGAATCCAGTTCATGGTATTCAATACAGGTCGATCCTCAACATCATCCACACTCGGAATAAAGGCAATCTGCCTTTGAATCCATTCCCTTGAAGTAGGGAAAATAAATATTCCTATTATTAACAATGTGATCAAATTGGAGCGCGTTTTTTTACTGAATTTCAAGTCTTTAAAGTTTAAAGTTTTAGATTGATAAAATTAAAAATCTAAATTCAATATTATGATATATTTTGATATATATCAATTGTTTCTATATTTGCTTCAAACAAGCCCCTAAAATGAGTTTAATAGACTTTTTACTTATTAAACAAAAGTCAAAAGAACAGAGACTTACAGACTCGGAGAAATACTACAAATCTAAATACGACTTTTATACAAAGTATTTGGACAAATATACCTCGTCCTATTATAAAGTGCTTCACAATCGCTGTCAAGTAGAGCATCAAACCACACTTAACATTAAACTCCCCAATAACTTGTCCTTTGGTCAAGACTATTACGAAGTTCTCAATATTTTAGGACAACCCAGTTTTTGTTATCGTTACAAGGAAAATGACCAGCATGTTATTTTGGCTTATAAGGACTTGACCATGTCTAGTTTCACCACAACAACCTACCATTTTTATAATGATGAATTGATTTTGGTGGGATTTGATTATGCCAATTTAAGCCCTGAAGAACAAAAAATCTGCCTTCACGATTATATTAATCAATTGGGGATGCGGCATTTAAAACATCTGGAGAACCCCTTTCTTTTAAAGGACTCAAAAAAGAACTTTTTGCTAGCTCATGTCAACAGAAGACTAAAGATCTATCTTGGGTGCCCGAAGGTTTTGGTCTTAAATGACTAAAGCACTACCTTTGCTCAATGCAAAAAAATATCAATATACAAAATAAGAAAGCTCGTTTTGAATATGAGATTTTGGACACTTACACTGCGGGGATTCAACTGACAGGTACAGAAATCAAATCTATACGCCAAAGCAAAGCGAGAATTACTGAAAGTTTCTGTGAATTTAATGACCGAGGGGAGCTCTTTGTAATCAATATGTATATTGAAGAATACTTTAACGGAAATCATTTTAATCATAAAACTAAAGGTTCTCGTAGACTACTTTTACAAAAAAAAGAATTAAAAAAACTCTATAAGGAAGTCCAAAATGTCGGTTTAACCATTGTTCCGTTAAAATTATTTATTACCGACAAGGGCTGGGCTAAGCTTCACATTGCATTAGTAAAAGGAAAGAAGTTACACGACAAGCGAAACACTTTAAAAGACAGAGACAGTAAGCGAAATTTAGACCGAATCAAGAAATCTTATGCTTAGGTCTCTGCGATTTGAAAATCTATTTATGATTTCCTTTGCTCAGCTAGCCTTTTGTTATGTGCTTGGAATCAACAATTACTATTTTTTTCTCGTAGGTACTTTTTTGATCGTTTGGTCATCAAATACAATTAATGATTATTGCGACCAAAGGGTTGATATCATAAATAAGAGAAGTAATATTTTTTTTAGAATTAGTCACAAGAAATTATTGTTAATATCCGCTGTAATTGCGCAGCTCGTTGCACTTATATTTAATTATAATCAATCGATATATTTTTATGGTATTTTGAGTTGTTCGCTTCTACTCTGGATATATAATCTCTTTTTGAAAAAGTACTTCGTTTTTGGAAATATTATTATTGCTTTAGTATCTGTGCTAAGCTTATTAATCCCATTCTTGACTATTGACCACCTAATCGATATTTCTAGTTATTATATTTTATTCAGTTCAATCTTTTTACTACAGCTCATTCGAGAAATATTAAAAGATGTTCAGGATGTTAGGGGGGATTATAAATTCAATTACCACACCTTAATAATAAGTTTAGGAATGCATAGAACCAAAACTATCCTTATTATTTTAAATGCGATTTACTTAATTAATCTGGTCTACTGCTTATTGTGGATAAATACCGGTAAGTGGTCCAGGATTTATATACTATTTCCCTTAATCCTCATGGGGATCATTCAAAGTATTTGGGTCAAAAACTTAAATTACAAAAACAGTAAAATCAACCAGCTTTTGATAAAATTGAGTTTGTTTTTTGGAATCTTTTTAATCTTTTTAATCTCATGAAAATCATTAAAGTGCTCCTTGCCTCAGGCTCTCCCAGAAGGCAAGAATTATTAGAGAAAATGGGAATTCCCTTTGAATATAAAAAAATCGATGTTGAGGAAATCTATCCTCCAGAATTAAAAGAGCATCAAATAACGAATTATTTATCTGAACTCAAATCAAAAGCGATATCTCAGATAGCTCAGGATGACATTTTGATCACTGCAGACACCATCGTATGGTTCAACAATGAGGCTCTCGGGAAGCCCAAATCACGAGCAGAAGCAAAAAAAATGCTACTATCCATGAGTGACAGCACCCATCAAGTATATTCCAGTGTGACCGTTAGAACCGCTAATCATACATATACGATACATGATTCTACTGATGTTAAAATTAAGCCTCTAAGAGAAGTTGATGTGGATTTTTACCTGAATAATTTCGAATTTATGGACAAAGCAGGGGCTTATGGAATACAAGATTGGTTCGGTCTAACTTGCGTTGAATCACTTCACGGGAGCTATTATAATGTCATGGGATTTCCAACTGAAAAACTTTATCAACTTTTGGTTGACTTGAAACTTATTTAATTATTTTTGTCATATTAAAAATTAATCCTTCTCAAATGAAAAAATACACCTTTACGGAGAAAAAAGATACGCGATCAGGTTTTGGAGCTGGTTTAGCCGAACTAGGAAAAACCAATCCAGATGTTGTAGCACTTTGTGCAGACCTTATCGGGTCCTTAAAAATGGATGAATTCAAAAAGAACCACCCAGAACGCTTTTTTCAAGTAGGTATTGCAGAAGCCAATATGATTGGAATAGCAGCAGGAATGACCATTGGAGGGAAAATTCCATTCACCGGAACCTTTGCTAACTTTTCAACAGGTAGAGTTTATGATCAAATTAGACAATCTGTTGCTTATTCTGATAAGAATGTAAAAATTTGCGCATCTCATGCAGGGTTAACCCTTGGGGAGGATGGAGCAACTCACCAAATCCTTGAGGATATTGGATTGATGAAAATGCTTCCAGGAATGACCGTGATTAATACCTGTGATTACAATCAGACTAAAGCAGCCACAATTGCTATAGCAGATCACGAAGGTCCAGTTTATTTGAGGTTTGGTAGACCTGCAGTTCCAATTTTTACTCCAGCGGATCAAAAATTTGAAATAGGAAAAGGGGTTCAGCTAACCGAGGGAAAAGATGTAACTATCGTAGCAACTGGACATCTTGTTTGGGAAGCTTTAGAGGCCTCTCAGCACTTGTTAGAATTAGGAATTGAAGCTGAGGTTATAAATATTCATACCATTAAACCACTGGATGAAGAAATTATACTTAAATCCGTTGCGAAAACAGGTTGTATAGTTACTGCAGAAGAACATAATGTATTAGGTGGTCTTGGAGAAAGCGTTTCTAGGGTGCTCGCCTTAAACAACCCTATTCCTCAAGAATTTGTTGCAGTAAATGACAGTTTTGGAGAATCAGGTACCCCTGCTCAACTTATGGAAAAATATGGTCTTAATGACAAAGCCATTATTCGCGCAGTAGAAAAAGTAGTTAGAAGAAAATAATTGGATAACACAATATTGATCAAAAAAAGGCTTTCTGATATGGAAAGCCTTTTTTAATTTATCACTCTTAATCCTAAGGATTATCTCGATCTAAATAGTCTGGAACCCCATCTCCATCCGTATCATCGTCTGTCAAATCTCTATTCCCATTGACATCCTCATCTTTAGACAAGGTACCGTCTAGGTCATGGTCTCTATAATACACCATTTTTAGTTCAACCTCGAAAATTAAATTTGAATTTTCTGGAATTCCTCCTACAATATTATTTTGATAAGCCAGTCCTGAAGGAATAAACAAATACCCATGACCTGTATTTTCAAAGGCCAATGGCTCATCCGGCACAGATATATTGTCTCCTGATTTAAAATGAGTAAATCCATATGACCAACCTTTAATTACAGCATCTAATTGGAACCAAATATTATCATTGGCATCAAAACCACTTCCTGTGCTCAAAAGTGTACCACTATATTTGGTAAATACAGAATCAACTGTAGATGGACTATCATTTGCTCCTTCATTCAAAGTCAAATAGTACAATTTATAATCAATATCATTCTCAACAATATCATCAATTCCCATACGGCTATCATCGTATAAGGAAGGGCTTGAAGTAGACTCCAAGGTATCAATTGTCTCAGTCTCATCATTGTAATAATGACTTTGTAAATACGTTACCAAAGCTTCATCATCTATTATCGCTTGTTGTACCGGATCATGCGGTTCCTCGTCATCATTATTGCAAGCTGTATAAACCACTGCAAGCAAAGCCAAAGCCAATAATCTATTTAAATATTTCATCTAAGTCAAATTTTGAGCCGGCAAGGTACAATTTTCCTATATTTGTGAAAAGTGAATTCTATTATTTTCTTATGAGAATTGATAAATATTTATGGGCCATAAGAGCATTTAAAACTCGTAATCAAGCAGCTGAGGCATGCAAGAAGGGTCATGTGAAAATAAATGATGTAAATTCCAAAGCTTCCAAAGAGGTTTTTGGAGGTGAACAGGTGGTTTACAGAAAAAATCAAATATACCATACTCTAGAGGTTCTCGATACCCCAAAAAGCAGAGTCGGTGCGAAATTAGTTCCACAATATATGAAAGATAAAACTCCAGTTGAGGAACTCAAGCGTTTAGAATTAGTAAAGTATTCGAGCGATTATTATAGAAATAAAGGAGAAGGAAGACCGACAAAAAAAGACCGAAGAGATATAGACGATTATTTTTGGGATCAAGATGATGAATAATTACAATTGGGAACAACGCTATCAGGATAAGAACACCCCATGGACATTAAACCAGGTCTCTCCACCCATAAAATCCTATTTTGATCAAAAAAAATTTAAAGGAAAAATTCTAATTCCTGGCTGTGGAATGGGTTTTGAAGCTCAGTACCTTAATGAACTTGGTCATGAGGTTTATATACTCGACATCTCCAACGCTGCGATAAAAGAATTTAAACTGAAATTTCCCGGTTTCCCTGAAGATAATATCTTTTGTCAAGATTTCTTTAATCACGAACTCAAATACGACCTCATACTTGAACAAACTTTTTTTTGCGCTTTACCACCTGAGCTAAGAAAAAATTATGTTGAACACATCAGCGCTCTTCTAAATAAAAATGGACGGCTTATGGGGCTTTTATTTGAAGGCACAGGTAATGAAGGTGGACCTCCCTTTAAACTGCCAAAGTATACTTATAAAGAATTATTCAAAAACGATTTCAAAATCAAAAAAATTGAGCCTTGTTATAATTCAATAAAACCGCGTCAAGGAAGTGAATTGTTTTTTATATTTGATAAAATTTAAACCATGGAGCAAATTATTCTTAACCAAACCCAAGTTGATCAAAAGTGTTTGAGAATTGCCTATCAAATTCTTGAGACTAATATGGAAAATGCCAAGATTTACCTTATTGGTATCAATGGAAACGGCTTTTTATTTGCTCAAAAATTAAGTGAGGTTTTAAAAGGAATTTGCGACAAAGAAATTCTTTTAGGCGAATTAACTCTAAACAAAAAGAACCCATTAGAGGAGGCTTCAAGTAGTATCGAATTATCTGATTTAAAAAATAATGCCCTCATTTTAATTGATGATGTTTTGCAATCTGGAACCACTTTAATGTACGGGGTGCGCTACTTTCTTTCCGTGCCATTAGCAAATTTCAAAACGGCAGTTTTAGTTGATAGAAACCATAAAAAATATCCTGTGAAAGCAGATTTTAAAGGCTTGTCACTATCGACATCTAATCATTCCAATGTAGAAGTAAGATTTGATTATCCTAATGCTCAGGCAATTCTTTTACAATAAGATTCGTACATTCTTCTTCTGATAAATTATTGACGTCAATAACAATTTGGGATTTTTGATAAAAATTTTGCCTTTCAAACAAATGTTTACCAATAAACTCCCCTAAATCAGCGTTGTTTATTCTGGAAATCAAAGGACGACTCTGGCGGTTAACACTTAATCTCTTTAATAAAGTCGGGACATTAGCTCTTAAGTAGACGCTAGTAAAAGCGTTGTTTATGACCTCCATGTTATTACCATAAACAGGAGTTCCTCCACCAACTGACAAAATCATTGGCCTAGATTCATTACAAATTTGATCAAGGTAAAATCTTTCTTTTTTTCTGAAATAAATCTCACCTTTTAGTTCAAATATTTCAGAAATACTTCTCCCTTCTTCATCTTCTATATAATTATCTAAATCTATTAAAGGCAATTTCAATCGTTCTGCTAAAAGTACACCAACAGTAGATTTACCGGAGCCCATATAGCCAATAAGTGCTATTTTCATAATCTGATTTTACTCGATAAAATTAATTAATAATTTTTTGTCGACATTGATTTAAGGTAGTATATTTGCAAAAGTTTTTACTAATGACCGGGTAGCTCAGTTGGTAGAGCATCTCCCTTTTAAGGAGAGGGTCCTGGGTTCGAGCCCCAGCCCGGTCACAAAAACTTCTCGTTTTGAGAGGTTTTTTTTTGCACACATGGCGGAATTGGTAGACGCGCGGGCTTGAGGGGCTCGTGTCCGTAAGGACGTGCAGGTTCAAGTCCTGTTGTGTGCACAAAAAAAAAGACTCAGTTAAGCTGAGTCTTTTTTTATTTATATAACCATTCCGAGCCATCGATATCTTGAATCATGGTGGAAAAGTGCTTTTCACTATTAAAGGTTCGCCTCAATTTAATGATTTTAGGGAGTTCCAAATCACCGTATGGAGTTTGTTCGTATGGATCTATTAATTTATGAAAACTGTCTATCTGCACTTCCGAAATTTTAACAGAAACCAGCTTTGCTTTCGGCTTAGGATTACAAGATCCCAAAACAAAAATCATCAACAACATTAACTCCAATACCTTCCTCATAGAATATGATACATGTAAAAATTATGCCAAAATTTATACTTTTCAAATTTTATGTTTTTTTTCACTAATATTTTAAACTAACTTGCCCGAAAATTGATTTTAATGCACCGCTTAAGAATTATAATTCTCACAATATTTAGCCTTACTTTAAGCCTCACATCTTTTGCACAAACCAAAGAGCTTAAGGGACAAATTCTATCAAATGCAGATAGGAGTCCGATGATGGGATCTCATATAATCAACCTTAATTCGGTTAGAGGTGCTACTACAGATGATGATGGGCAATTTTCAATTGAAACTCAAGTAAATGACACGATTATGGTGTCGTATGTGGGTTTTCAAACTATTAAATTGAAAATTACTGAAGATTTACTAAAAGGGAATGAACTTGAAATTGTTCTTTATGAAAGAACGGAAAGCTTGGATGAGACTGTGGTGAATTCACACGACTTAATTGGGGTTTTGGAAATCGATATTAAAAGTTCGCCAAGAAACGAATATAACCGAATTCACATCGATGGATTGCCGCAACTCTATGAAATTGGGGCTCCAAAAAGTTCAAAATTCAAATCACCTATAGATGCTGTATTCAACCCAGTTGATTATATGTATAATATGTTTGGGAAAAAACCTAAGCAATTGGATAAGCTGAAAACCTTGAGAAAGGAAGATGAAATGCGTGATATTTTGGCAGATAAATATGACCGTGAATTACTCTTAGAATATCTAAGCATGAACAGTGTTCAATTAGATCGTTTACTTGACGATTGTAAATATTCTGATTATTTCATTGCAGAAGCCAGTGACCTTCAGTTACTTGAAGCTTTGCTTGAATGTTATGAAAACTACAAGGCAATACAAACGGGTTCAATAAATAGAGATGCTCTCCCAGAAAACTAATGATCAAATCTATGATCTAAAAAAGCTTATTTCCATCAAGCCGGAACTCTCAGAATTTGTGTCCGAGAATTTCCAGAGGATTGATCTGAAATCCACAAAAGCGGTCAGATTGTTAAATCAGGCTTTGGTACTTGATAAGTTGAAAATAGCCTACTGGGACTTTCCAGAAGATAATCTTGTTCCTCCTTACCCAAGCAGATTAGAATACTTAAAATTGCTCAATGACGGAATTTCAGAATCGATTAATAAGGTTTTGGACATAGGAACTGGTGCTACATTAATTTACCCGCTTATCGGCGCTAAATTATTCAAATGGAACTTTGTTGGTGTAGATACAGATCAAGACAGTTTAGATTCAGCCCAAAACATCATAGACCAGAATAAACTCAATAATTATATTCAATTAAGATTGCAAACAAAGCCTTATGCAGTTTTGAATAATATTATTCTTCATCAAGATCAATTTGACCTGGTAATTTGCAACCCTCCCTTTTATGAAAGTATGGAGGATGCAAGCAAAAATTTTAAAAAAAAATCAAAGTTTACAGGTGAAAACACCCTTTTTAAAGGGACAAAAAATGAACTAGTTTATGAAAAAGGTGGTGAGCTAGGCTTCTTAAAAACCTATATAAGAGAAAGTAAGTTTTATGGCTTGCAATGCAACTATTTCTCGAGTCTAGTCTCTAAAAAAGAATTTCTACGCCCTTTGAAAGTACTCATCAAAAAACAAGGAGCAACAGCAACTCAAACCAAACTATCAACCAAAAACAAAACTCACTATATTTTAACCTGGACCTATAGTGTAAAAAGTAAAAAATAGTTGAAGTCATCGTCATTATATTGTATCTTAGTAGAGGTATGAGAGATATAGAAAAAATACTTTCCAATAATATTGATCGGTTAATGCCCGGAATTTCAACAACTTCAGTTGTTTTTGGATTTAGTGAGGGTAAAATTCATGTTCTTGTTAGTAAACTCAAGGAAATGAATTTGTGGATGATTCCTACTGGATATGTATTTGAAGACGAAAATCTAAATGATGCTGCCAAGCGTATATTGAACGATCGAATTGTTGTTAAAGAAAAATTCATTGATCAATTTTACACTTTTGGGCAACTTAATAGAGCCACAAGTAAAGAAGAAAATTTTGTTCTTTTCTCTAGGTTTCTCAAAAATAAAAAGATTGAAAATTGGTTTAATCAACGTTTTATAAGTGTTGGATTTCTAGTTATGGTTCGCATGGAAGATTGTGAATTAAAACTGGATACTTTTAGCGATGATGTCAAATGGGTTCCAGTTGATAAACTGCCCAATTTAATTTTTGACAATAAGGATTTAATAGAATATGCGCTGAATTACATGAAACTTAGGGCTTCTCACCTTCCCATAGCAAGATACTTATTGAATCCCAAATTTACCATGAAAGAGATTCAACATTTATACGAACAACTCTTTAATAAAAAAGCGGATCGCGGGAATTTTCAAAAGAGAATTTTGAAACTTGATATTTTAAATCGTCATGAAAAACAAATGACAGGAAATGCTCATAGAGCTCCGTATCTCTATTCTTTCAATGAAAAACGTTACAAACTTTACAAGATCAACAATCAAGACATTATGGGCTAATGTACAGTACTAGAGAGGAAAAGGCAAATATTATATCTCATGGATTTGGTTTCATTTTATTTTTGACTTTAGGCCTTATTCTAGTTGCGCAATTAGATTATCACAATTGGGTACAGATAATATCAGGATGGACCTATACTTTGAGCTTATTAATACTTTATGCGGCCTCTACGCTATATCATATGGCTCCAGGGAATTCTTTAAAGCGCTCGCGGTTACGAATTTTTGACCATTCTGCTATCTATGTTTTAATTGCGGGTTCATATACTCCATTTTGCCTTATTGGGCTGGGAGATCCCGTGGGATATAAGGTCATTATAATAGTTTGGGGCATCGCGATAATCGGAGTGGTTCTCAAATTATTTTTCACTGGAAAATTTGACCGATTATCTACTCTACTCTACCTATTTATGGGATGGTTTGTTGTTCTCTATTGGCCTGATTTAAATGAGTCATTATCAACAGAGTCCATAAACCTATTAATTTTAGGGGGGATATTTTATAGTATTGGAGCTGTTTTGTACGCAATTCCAAAACTTCCTTTTAACCACGCAATATTTCACATTTTCGTTTTGGCCGGAAGTCTTACTCACTTTTACGCCATTTATAAAACAATCTTTTTATTCTAAAACCTTGATGTAAATTTCGCGAAATGCTACAGGATGGGACTCACTCTGCAAAGCTATATAGCCTTGTTTTAATTCAATACTAGACCCTTTAATTTCTTTGTTGACTCCTCCTCCACCCGTCACTGCATTGTGATACTTCATGACCAATTGACCATTGACCCAATGCTCAATAGTTGAATCAGGTTTGACTTTCAAAACTACTTTGACCCATTGTCCATCGTGAAAGCTAGGTCCTTTTGAATATATACAATGCTCCTTTTTAAGTACATTTTTCATCCTAACATGAGTCCCAGGCGTACATAAATTCATCGTTGGTCGAATTTGATGTTCATCTTTAGATCCAAGTAATTGAGCTTCCAAAGAAATGGGGAAATCTTGGTTTAACTCCATTTCATAGGGAGATTCTGAATGAAACATTATCCCGCTATTTTTAAACGCCCAATCCGGTCCATCATGAATTTGACCTTCCAAAAATCGATATTCAAAAGACAATTCATAAAACCCAAATGATTCCTCAAAGAACAGCAATCCAAATTGCTCATCAAAAGATTCATAATTACTGTAATTCACATGAATCTCCTCATTGACAACCCGAAAAGTAGCTCTTGAGTCGTGGCCAGCTTGTTCCCCTCTTATTTTAGGAATCCATCCATCGAGGGACTTGCCATCAAATAATGCTAATGAATCAATTTGAGCAGAGACAAAAGAAACATTCAGGAAAAGAAATAAATAAATTAGCTTAGAGACCATGATTTATTCCCTACAGATTCCAATGAAATACATGGATCATAAGCACCGGGAATTGGATCGTAATTCAATACTTCTTTACCCACCTTTTCCGAGCTATAATACCCAAAAATAGTATAATCTCTAGTTCCTAAAAGGAAATTATAAATATAGAATTCATCTAGAGCCTTTCCTGATAATTCATTAGGATTAGAATACCTTATTGCATTGATTGCATCTTTATCCTTACCATTGGCCTTGAAAAAATACTCAAATAGCACCTCTACATCTTCTGTTGAAGCATTTTCTATAGATTTTCCGGATTTTGATTCAAAAACTTCGATGAACTGATTCATTCCTTTTTTATAAACCTCTTGATTCTCAGGATATTCAACATCTCTAAACATAACATCAATAAGCTGAGGAACATTGACTTCAACAGCTCCAGGCAATTCCGATACAGGAAAAATCACATCGACCACACGAGTCAATACGAGTCCTTGTTTTTCGCTAAAATAAGAAGGCACCCATGTCGTACGATCGTCCGTACATGAACTTAAAATTGATAAAATACTTGGAGCCGTAACAGCTGCTCCAGCTGCTAGACCTAAATTTTTTAAGACTGATCTTCTATCCATTTCTTTGTTTTTTAAATTCTTTTGCTGCGTGATTTGCAGCTCTTGCTGTTAATGCCATATACGTTAAAGAAGGGTTTTGGGATGCACTTGAGGTCATACAAGCACCGTCAGTTACATACACATTTTCACACCCGTGAACTTGATTATACTTATTTAAAACCGAAGTTTTGGAATCTTTTCCCATACGGGCCGTGCCCATTTCATGTATTCCATTTCCTGGATAACATTCCCTGTTATAGCCTTTCACATTTTTAAATCCTGCCAAGGTCAACATCTTCACTGCTTCTTTCTCTGCATCTTCTCGCATTAATCGTTCGTTTTCTTTATACTCAACATCAAAATCAACAGTAGGCAAACCCCATTCATCCAATTTGTCATAATTTAATGACATTTTATTATCGTGATAAGGTAAGCATTCTCCAAAACAATTCACACCAATTTGCCAGGTTCCAGGTTTGACTAATTCCTTTTTCAAATCTTCACCATAGGACATTTCACCTATTGCCCGCATCCAATTTTGACGACTGGCAGAACCTTGCATTCCATATCCTCTAAGGTAATTTGTTTTAGTTTCCTCTTTCCCTGGTAGATTTCTAAATCTAGGAACAAAAAAACCTATCGGTTTCCTTCCTTTAAAATAATCCTCTGCATTTCCATCCCACTCTCCTGTAGCTCCTACTTTAAAGTGATGATCCATCATATTATGACCTAATTCCCCACTATCATTTCCTAAGCCATTTGGGAATCTATTGGATTTTGACATCATCAAAATGGATGTTGAAGCAACTGCAGAAGCGCATAAAAATATTACATCTGCATAATAAACATAAGACTCTTTTGTCTCAGCATCAATTACTCTAACTCCAGTCGCTTTTCCAAGCTCCTCATCATAAATTACCTCATGAACAATACTATGAGGTCTTAAAGTCATTTTTCCAGTTCTGTCTGCAGCAGGTAAAGTACTTGAATTAGATGAAAAATAACCACCGAACGGACAACCTCTTATACACCTGTTTCTAAATTGACATGGAGATCTACCTTCTTTTGCCTCTCCTGTTAGATTCGCACTCCTTCCATTAATTATCTGTCTATCATCAAAATGCTCAGCTACTCCTTTTTGAAACTCTTCTTCAACACAATTCAATGGAATTTCAGGGGTAAAAATACTATCTGGCAATTGCGGTAAATTCTCAGCCTTTCCCGTGATACCGACATATTTCTCTACTTTTTCATACCATGGCTTTAAATCCTCATATCTAATAGGCCAATCTACTCCATATCCATCCTTTGCATTTGCCTCAAAATCCATTGGACTCCATCTAAAAGACATACGTGCCCATAAGAGAGACCTACCTCCTACATGATACCCTCTAATCCAATCAAAGCGTTTAGTTTCTTCATAAGGGTGCTTCAAATCATCTACAAACCAATGTTTACTTGCTTCCCCTGTAGTATATCCAGTTCTTTCCTGCTTAGGTTGATGCTTTCTATCTTCTCTGGTTGCCCTTCCACGATGCTCAAAATCCCATGGATCAAGATTCATAGTAGGATAGTCCTTTATATGTTCAACCATACGTCCTCTTTCAAGGACTAAGGTATTCAAACCATTTTCTGTCAACTCTTTTGAAGCCCAACCACCAGTTATCCCAGTACCGACAACAATCGCATCAAATCGACTTTCATTCTTAACATTACTCGTAAAATTCATATGGATAGGATTTTAACTAATTCTTGCTGAAAATTAACCCTATCGTTATAAATAGTTGTTCAAAATTTTTCAATGAACACATCTTAACAAAAACAAGAGGTTAAAATACTGCATAATTCAGTTAAAGACAGATACCCCACTACTAAGGATGTTAAAATTTTAATTTTTTTTTAAGATTTTTATTAAAGTATAATTAACAAGTTTCAAAACACCAACACAAGTATAATAGACTTATTTTCAAAACATTAAGCCCTGTGTTGAATGAATATTTAGTCATGAAAGAAACCCAAGACACTTAAATTATCATGTGTATAAAATATTTCACTGCAAGAATGTTAACAAAATAAGCTCGCCCCTTATTTAAGTTTACAATTGATTAACAAACCCCGAACCCCATGAATCGTCGTGAATTTATTCAGAAATCTGGACAAACTGCTGCAGGACTATCTTTGCTCAGTTTAATGAGTTCTTGTAATCTAGGAACGACTCAGAAAACAAACTCTACCCCAGAGGATGCATCAGGACTTTTCTTTAAAATCTCTCTAGCCCAATGGTCTTTACACAAAGCCATGCTCAGTGGAGAAATGACCACACTAGATTTTGCTAAGCAATCCAGAATGCACGGTTGCGAAGGTTTAGAGTATGTGTCAGCCTTATTCAAAGACAAGGTAAACGATAATCAATATTTATCTGAATTAAATAACCTTGCCAAAAATGAGGGTCAGCAAAACCTGTTATTAATGATCGATGGCGAAGGTGAACTGGCTCAACCCAATCAGAAAAGTAGGATGACTTCAATCGAAAACCACTACAAATGGGTTGAAGCTGCCCATTTTATGGGTTGTCATAGTATCCGTGTAAATCTTGGAGGTGGTGAAAATATGGAGGAAGCTGCCAAGCATGGAGTAGATTCATTGAATAAACTTGCACAATTTGCCCAAGGTTCTAATGTTAACATTTTAGTTGAAAACCATGGTGGATTTTCTTCTGATGGAAGATGGATGCAACAAGTATTCGAACATGTTTCCATGAATAATATTGGAACCTTACCTGATTTCGGGAATTTCTGTATAGAAAAAAACAGTCAAAATTCTTGTATCAAAGAATATGACAAATACAAAGGTGTTAAAGAACTCATGCCCTTCGCAAAGGCAGTAAGTGCAAAATCCTATGGATTTAATGCCGAAGGGGAAGAAACACTTATTGATTATAGAAAGATGTTGACTCTAGTCAAGGAAGCTAATTATTCCGGTTTTATCGGAATCGAATTTGAAGGAGATCAAGTATCGGAAAGCAAAGGAATTGAGTTAACTAGAAACTTATTAATAA
This sequence comes from Flavobacteriaceae bacterium, assembly GCA_049606855.1. Classification (GTDB taxonomy): domain Bacteria; phylum Bacteroidota; class Bacteroidia; order Flavobacteriales; family Flavobacteriaceae; genus JBELHR01. Next base: position 19,589 of record JBMYVY010000004.1, read on the forward strand.
ACATCGGTAAAGAATTAAGCTAATATGAAGTCAATCGTAAGAAGTCAATTATCTGTCATGATGTTTCTCGAATTTTTTATTTGGGGCGCTTGGTTTGTAACCCTAGGTACATTTTTAGGAAATAATCTAGGTGCGAGCGGATCAGAAACTGCGATGGCATTCAGTACGCAATCATGGGGTGCCATAATAGCACCATTTATTATCGGTTTAATTGCGGATAAATATTTCAATGCGGAACGCATACTCGGTATACTACATTTAATTGGAGCTGTTTTAATGTATATGATGTATGGATCGGATAGTTTTACTATGTTCTATCCTTTGGTTCTAGGTTATATGATTGCCTATATGCCTACATTAGCCTTGGTTAATTCTGTTGCTTTTAAACAAATGAAAGACCCGGCGAAAGATTTTTCATTAATTCGAGTATTTGGAACCGTAGGGTGGATCATTGCTGGATTGACTATTAGTTATGTGTTTCATTGGGATTCTCCTGAAGCTACAACACAAGGCGCACTAAAAAACACATTTTTAATGACAGCTATTGCCTCTGCAATACTAGGAGCTTTTAGTTTCTTTTTGCCAAAAACACCCCCTAACAAAAGTCAAGCTACAAATCAAGGAATTAAAGAAATTCTGGGGCTTGACGCTTTAAAATTACTAAACGACAGAAACTTTTTGACATTTTTCATTTCTTCTGTTCTTATATGTATCCCACTTGCATTCTATTATCAAAACGCGAATCCATTTCTATCTGAGATTGGACTTAGTAATCCTACCGGAAAAATGACTATAGGTCAAGCTTCCGAGGTGTTGTTTATGCTTTTACTACCCGTGTTTTTCAAGAAATTTGGTTTCAAAAACACAATTTTAGTTGGAATGTTGGCTTGGACCTTGAGATATGTGCTGTTTTCATTTGGAGACGCTGGATCAGGAGCCTATATGCTTATATTAGGAATTGCATTACATGGAATTTGTTATGACTTTTTCTTTGTATCAGGTCAAATTTATACAAACTCTAAGGCAGGAGACCAAGTAAAAAGTGCAGCACAAGGACTTATCACTCTTGCAACGTACGGCGTTGGAATGCTGATCGGATTTTGGGTAGCTGGAAAAATTTCAGATGCTTTCATTTTAAACGATGGAACACATGAATGGTCGCAAATATGGATTTATCCTGCAATTTTTGCCGCTGCTGTAGCAGTATTGTTTGTACTTGTGTTTAAAGACGAAAAAATTAATTACGAAGAATCTTAAAGATGGCGAAAAAGATCAAATTGGGAATAATTGGTGGCGGAGGAGATTCTTTAATTGGAGTACTTCATCGAATAGCATCCTTTATGAACGATAATTATCAGATTGTCGGTGCAGTATTCAATCCTAATTGGAAGGAAAATATCGGATTTGCAGAAAAAATTGACCTGCCAACCAATAGAATATATAAAGATTTCGAATCGTTTATTGATGGAGAATTGGCACTTCCAAAATCGGAACGTATAGAAGTTGTATCTGTGTTAACACCTAACTTCTTACACTTCCCTATGGCCAAGGCTTTGTTAGAGAATGGGTTTAATGTTATTTGCGAAAAACCAATGACCACAACATGGGAAGAAGCAAAAATATTAAAGAATATTTTAGATCAAACAGATCGCATCTTTGCGGTTACTTATACTTACACTGGTTACCCCATGGTAAGGCAACTTAAGCAAATGATCAAAGAGGGTGTTCTTGGAGAAATTCAAAAAACAGATGTTCAATATTATCAAGGTTGGATTAACCCCATAATTCACGATAAAGAATTACGTAAATCTGTATGGCGATTGGATCCTAGCAAAGGTGGAATTTCATGTTGTATAGGAGATATTGGAACTCATGCATTTAACATGCTCGAATACGTTTCAGGACTTCAAGTAAGTCAATTAATATCAGATTTAGACTTCGTTTATAAAGACAACAAAATGGACGTTGATGGTTCTGTATTAGTTCGTCTAGATAATGGATCTAAAGGTATCATTCGCACTTCTCAAATTGCAACGGGTGAGGAAAATAATTTAGAAGTTAAAATTTACGGTAAAAATGGTGCCTTGAAATGGCGTCAAGAGCAACCCAATGAATTAGTTTATCTCACAGAAGGTAAAGCAAAACAAATATTGACACCGGGTCACGATTATAATTCAAATTTATCCTTATCCGGAACTAAATTACCACCAGGTCATCCTGAAGGTATATTTGATGCCATGGCCAATATTTACTTAGGAGTTGCTAAGGCAATTAGAAAAGAATCTTATGACCAAGCCGAATTTCCAGAGTTAATTGAAGGGTATAGAGGCATGGAGTTTATAGAAAAAGTTGTTGAATCCAACCGAGAATCAAATTCTTGGGTTAAAATGGATAATTTATGAAAACGATAAAGGGACCTGCTTTATTTTTAGCCCAATTTATGGGTGACGAAAAACCTTTTAATAACTTAAAAGATATAGCAGCATGGGCGAGTTCTTTGGGTTATAAAGGAGTTCAAATACCTACATGGGAATCGAGACTTATTGATTTGGATTTGGCTGCAGATTCCAAAACTTATTGTGATGAAATAATAGGAATCTTAAGCGAAAACGATTTAGAGCTTACCGAATTGGCAAGTCATTTGCAAGGTCAATTGGTTGCGGTTCACCCGGCATATGATAAGCAGTTTGACAACTTTGCACCTTCGAATGTTCGAAATAATCCTAATGCACGGCAAAAGTGGGCAACAGATCAACTTATTAAATCGGCAAAAGCTTCAAAAAATTTAGATCTCAAAGTACACGGGACTTTTTCTGGTTCATTGATGTGGCATATGGCTCATCCATGGCCCCAAATTCCTCATGGACTTACCAATTTGGCTTTTGAGCACTTGGCAAAATTGTGGTTACCTATTTTAAATGAATTTGACCGCCAAGGAGTGGATGTTTGTTATGAAATTCATCCAGGTGAAGATTTGCATGACGGGATTACTTTTGAACGCTTTTTGAAGGCAACAAATAATCATAAAAGAGTAAATATTCTGTATGATCCTAGTCATTTTGTTTTACAACAGTTGAATTATATAGAATACATAGACAATTACCACGAGTATATCAAGATGTTCCATGTTAAGGATGCAGAGTTCAATCCTACAGGGAAATCTGGAACTTTTGGAGGCTACCAAGATTGGAAGGATAGAGCGGGAAGATACCGCTCGCTGGGAGACGGTCAAATTGACTTTAAAACTATCTTTTCAAAACTTTCACAATACGATTTAGATTTATGGGCTGTTATGGAATGGGAATGCTGTATCAAATCTCCTGAACAAGGAGCTAGAGAAGGTGCACCATTTATCGCTCAACACATCATAGAGACTACGAACAAGCGATTCGATGATTTCGCAGGTCAGTCTATTGATGAAGACTATCTCAAATCATTACTAGGCATATAATTAACCTTAATATATGAACAATCAATTATTTATTAACCTAAATTCAATTAACTACTAACAAACTTTAATTTTATGAAAAATTATTTAGTTAAGAATTTACTATTCCTAAGTGCGTTTTTGATGTGTGCATTTGCATCAGCTCAAACGGTAACAGGTGTAGTATTTGATGCAGATGGTCCACTACCCGGTGCAAGTGTCGTGGTAAAAGGGACTACTCAAGGTACTGAAACAGATTTTGACGGAGCGTTTACGCTTGATAACGTTGCATCTGATGCAGTTCTTGTGATTAGCTACGTAGGGTACAAAACCCAAGAGCTAGCAGTAAACGGTCAATCCTCTATCAATGTAACGATGGAAGGAGATGATAACGTTTTAGAACAAGTTGTCGTAATGGGATACGTACAACAAACAAGAGGAGACATTACAGGTTCTGTTGCTTCCGTAGACATGGAAGAAGCTTTGAAAGCTCCGGTAGCGAATGCTGCTGAAGCACTTCAAGGTCGTGTAACAGGTGTAAATGTAGTTTCTTCTGGTGCGCCAGGTGCCGCTCCACAGGTAACTATCCGTGGTTTTGGTTCTTGGACAAATTCTAATCCTCTTTACATTATCGATGGATTTCAAACAAAAGATGTTAATATCTTAAACTCGATTAACCCTGATGATATTGAGCAAATGAACGTCCTTAAGGATGGTGCTGCTGCCATATATGGTTCTCGTGCTGCGAATGGTGTAATTATTATTAAAACTAAATCAGGTTCTTATAATAAGGAGAAGGTTGAGTTCAACTTAGGTGTTTATACTGGGGTTTCAATGCTTCAAAATAAGCCTGAGTTAATGAATGCTAATCAACATGGAAACATGATTTTTCAATCCTTAATTAATGATGGAGCAACTCCAGGTCATCCTCAATACGGATACGGTTCTGGACCAGTAGTTCCTTCTTCAATTATCGGTGCTCCTGTTGGAGTAACAGTTGCTCCAAATGGAACGGACTGGATTGATGCAATTACGAGAAACGCGCCAACAACTAATATTAATTTATCAGCTTCCAATGGTGGTGAAAAAGGTAAGTACTTCATGTCAATGAACTATTTTGACCGTCAAGGAGTTTTAGTTGACAATGGCTTTGTTCGTTTTAACACGGCATTACGTTCAGAATTTGCTATCTCTGATAGAATTACAATTGGTGAAAACCTTAATGTTACTTATACCAATAATACAGGTGGAAATGGTGAAGCATTTGAAAATGCCAACCGTATGACTCCATTATTACCAACACATGATGATGAAGGTAACTATGCAGGAACATACGCTCCAGCTCTTGGATTAGGAAATACAAGAAACCCATTGGCTCAATTAGAAAGAGCTGCTGATAACTACAATAAGTCTTTACGTGTATTTGGTAATGCTTATTTAGATGTTAAACTAATAGATGGATTAAACTTCCGATCTAACATTGGTATGAATACTCAAGTATTCCACTCAAGATCTTTTACAAAACTAGATCCTGAGCATTCTGAGCCACTTTCTACGAATTCATTATACATGCAGTATAATAACTCTTATGAAATGGTATGGACTAATACATTGAGTTATATGAAATCCTTTGGAAATCATAATGTAAATGCTGTATTAGGTTATGAAGCATTGAAAAATCAGTGGAATGGTATGAATGCTACTAGAACAGGATACCTTTACGAAGACCCTACTTTCTACAACCTTGGAAATGGATCTGGAGATCCTATTACAGGTTCTTGGGAGGGAGAATCTTCAATGGCTTCTATTTTCTTTAACATGAACTATAACTACGATTCTAGATATTTCTTATCGGTAACTGTTCGTAACGATACATCTTCTAAATTTTTAGGAGACAATAAATCAGCGACGTTCCCATCATTATCAGCAGGATGGAATGTTTCAAATGAAGCCTTTTGGCCAGAAAATGATGTTGTATCAAGATTGAAAGTTAAAGGATCATACGGTACTTTAGGATTTGATGAGATCGATCCCTATTTATTAGTAGATTCATTCAGATTGGATGAAGTTTTAGCCAACTACCCAATCAATGGTACAACTGTATCTCAAGGAGTTGTGCAGAATGTTTATGGTAACCCTGACTTAGTTTGGGAAACTACAACTTCTCAAAACTACGGTATAGAAATGGGATTATTCAATGAATGGCTTTCTGTAGGGTTTGAATATTATGACATGTTAAACCAAGATATCCTGAACTCTGATTCAACAGTTAACCCAACAACGGGTGTTGAAACTGCTCCACCATTTAAAAACATTGGTGCAGTAAGAAATTCAGGTTTTGAGACTTTCGTGAATATTTCAAAAACAACTGAATCTGGGTTCCGATATGGAATAAACCTTAACTTATCAAAAAACACAAATGTTGTTGAAGAATTGGCTTCTGAATTTATGTCTGCTGGTGGTAACCGTATGGGGAACACTACAAGAACAGAAAAAGGAAGATCTATTTCTGGTTTCTACGGTTTAGAGGCAGATGGTTTAGATGAAAATGGAAGAATCAATTTCGTAGATCAAAATGGTGACGGTACAATCAACGATGAGGACAGAACTTATATCGGTTCTCCTCTTCCAGATTTCACTTACGGTATTAATTTAGATTTAGGTTATAAAGGATTCGATGTATCCGCTTTATTCACAGGTTCTCAAGGAAATGACATTTACAACTATGAGCGTTTCTTTACAGACTTCCCATTATTCTTTAATGGAAATAGATCTACGCGATTAGTGAATTCTTGGACACCAAGTAACACAAATACAACTGTTCCTGCATTATCAAACACTATTCAGGGTAACGAAGGACAAACAAACAGCTATTTAGTAGAGGATGGTTCTTTCTTTAAATTGAAGAACTTACAAATTGGATATAACTTTGATAGTAATGTTTCAGAAAAACTTGGACTAAGCTTCTTAAGACTATATGTTCAAGGTTCGAATATATTTACAATCACTGACTTCACTGGTGTTGACCCAGAGATTCCAGGTGGAGGATTAGCTCAAGGTATAAACAACCAAGTGTATCCTTTGTCTTCAATTTATACTGTCGGACTAAATGTTAAATTTTAATTAATTACTGAAGATGAAAAAATTATTATTAAGCATAGGATTAGCGGCATCAGTATTAACTTCATGTAGTGATGATTTTACTGAAGCAGTAAATTATGGAACTTTAGACAGCTCCACCTTAGGAAACGAACAAGGTGTGGATATGTTATTAATCGCTGCTTATTCAGCAATGGATGGAATAACAGCGAGAGGATATGCGGATTGGCATGTAACTGGAGATAACTGGTGGTTTGATGTATTATCAGACGAAGCTCATAAAGGATCTACAGATGGTGACCAGGCGGATTTATACCAATTGGAAACTTATGACTGGCAAACTAACAACGGTTATATCGGTGGAAAATGGGTAGCATTATATGCAGGAGTTAACCGCGCAAATGCGGTAATTGCTACAATTATGGGAATAGAAGATGGAGGTGATTACTCTGCTCAAATGGCAGAAGCCCGTTTTTTAAGAGGTCATTTTTATTACCAATTACAACAGATTTTTGGTGCACCAGCTTATATTTCTGAGCAAAATTACATTGACAAAGAATTCAACCAACCAAATCCTGGACCAGTATGGGCGGAAATTGAGGCTGATTTCATGTATGCAATGGAAAACTTACCAGCTTCACAAAATGATGTAGGTAGACCAAATATGTATGCGGCTCAAGCTTATTACGGAAAGACTTTATTACAACAAGGGAAATATGCAGATGCATTTACTCAATTATCTGATATTGTTGATAATGACAGATTTACCCTATTACCTGAATTTGTAGATAATTTCCGCTTAGCAGGAGAATCGGGATCTGAATCAGTTTTTACCATTCAATTTGTTGCTGATGGTGGACAATCTTTTAATGGAAATAGAGGGGCAACCTTATCTTTCCCTGGTGGAGGACCTTTAAATACTTGTTGTGGATTCTATCAACCAACACAAGATTTATTTAATGCATTCCAAACTGATGCATCAGGATTACCATTATTGGATACTTGGAATCAAAATGATTTAGCTTCTGACTACGGAATCGCTTCTGCTGATGCGTTTACTCCAACAACAGTGACTTTAGATCCTCGTGTAGATTATACCGTTGGTCGTCGTGGAATTGATCTTAATGGATTCGGAGTTAACCCAGGAAAAGATTGGATTCGTGCAGATTTTGCAGATATCTCTGGACCTTACCTAGCCAAAAAGAACTTCTACTGGAATGGAGAAGATTCTCAGCAAGGTACTGGTGGATGGGGAGAGCAACGTTCAGGAATCAACTATCACATCATCCGTTATGCTGATGTTATTTTGATGGCTGCTGAAGCTGCTGCACAAACCTCTAACTTACCTAAAGCATTAGAATATGTAAACATGATTCGTGAAAGAGCGATGAACATGACTTACGTTAAAGATGCTGATGGAAATGATGCTGCAAATTACAACATCCAACTATATACTTCATTTACAGACCAAGCACATGCTGTTAAAGCTGTAAAAATGGAAAGAAGACTTGAATTAGCTATGGAAGGTAAGCGTCTATTTGACCTTAGAAGATATGGGAATTCACAAGATGTAATTAATACATACATGCAGAATGAAGCAAGAGTAATTACTTCATTTCAAGATGAGGCAAATAGCCATTCATACCAACCAAAGAACGACTTGATGCCAATTCCGATTGATGCAATCGATCAATCAACTGGTACTTTAGTTCAGAACGCTGGTTATTAATTGAACATTTAGGTAATGTTTTGAGAGCGCTGGAAACAGCGCTCTTTTTTTTGTTAAATTCAAATAGATTTTAACACTTAAACTATGATGAAATCTAGGGATTTTACTATAATTGTAGTTACAAAATTAATCGAATAATGAAACTAAAACTCCTTTCCCTAATTGGACTCATTAGCCTTTTTACTAGCTGTGATAAATCCAATAAAAAATTATTTACACAGAAGAATAATAATGAAACAGGTATTGATTTTAAAAATACCCTAATTGAAAATGATTCCATGAATTATTTCACCTACGCATACATGTATATGGGGGGTGGTGTCGCCGTAGGAGATATAAATAATGATGGACTTGATGATTTGTTTTTTACGGGGAATATGGTAGAAAATAGACTCTATCTAAATCAAGGGAATTTAGAATTTAAAGATATTACAGTTCAAGCCGATGTGCAAGGTACAGGAAAGTGGTATACTGGGGTGACCATGGCTGATGTAAATGACGATGGACTCTTAGACATCTATTGCTCTGTGGCGGGGAAATTTGGAGACCGTAAAAATGAGCTCTATATCAACAATGGCGATTTAAGTTTTTCTGAACGTGCAGATGAATTCGGATTAGATGATTCTGCTAATTCAGTTCAAGCGAGTTTCTTTGATTTTGATAAAGATGGAGATTTGGATGTTTACATAGCAAACTACCCTATTACTAGTTTTGACACTTCAAATAGTGCGTATCTAATGAAATCCGCAAATCCCAAAACCAATGAAAGGGATCGTTTAATGGAAAATATTGATGGGAAATTTGTAGATATTACCGATAAGGCTGGCGTAAAAAACTTTGGACTGTCATTAAGTGTAACAGTAGCAGACGTAAATAATGATTCTTGGCCAGATATTTATATATCAAATGATTTTTCTACTCCTGATTATTTCTATATCAATCAAGGTGATGGTACTTTTAAAAACAAAGTAAAAGAAACTACAAGACAAACCGCCTTTTATGGAATGGGTGTAGATATTGCCGATTTTAACAACGACGAGCTACTGGACATTGTACAGGTAGATATGATGGCAAAAGATAATCGTAGGGCCAAGGCTAACATGGCTTCTATGAATCCTGCATTATTTTGGGGAACTGTGAATTCAGGTTTTCACTATCAATACATGCATAATATGCTACAAATGAACAATGGGAATTTAGAACAAAATAATCTTCCCTCCTTTTCCAATACCTCAAAATTTGCAGATGTATCATCAACAGATTGGTCTTGGGGCCCTTTATTTGTTGATTTAGATAACGACGGGTTAAAAGATCTTTTTATCTCAAATGGAACCCGAAGAGAAATAAATAATAGAGATTATTTTAATTTAGTTGGAAAAGATATTTCTGAAAATGGAAGTTCCTTAGAAAAGAGTTTAGCAATTCCAAGCGAACCTATCGACAATTTCGTCTACAGGAACCCTGGGACATTTCCTTTCGTGAAAATGAATAAAGAATGGGGAATAGAATTTGAAGGTTTTTCAAATGGTTGTGTATATGCAGATTTAGACAATGATGGTGATTTAGAAATTATAACTAATAACATTGATGATGAAATAGGCTTTTTTGAAAACCACAGCTCAGAATCAACGAATTATGTTCAATTTAATTTTCAAGGTCCAAAAGGTAATTCAAAGGGTCTTGGCGTTCGAGTTAAAGTTAAAAACGGAAGTCAAACTCAGATGCAAGAATTAACCTCATCAAGAGGTTTTCAGTCTTCAGTAGCTCCAAAGATGCACTTCGGAATTGGTAAGAATGAAAAAATTGAACAAGTGGAGATTATTTGGCCTGATGGTAAAAAACAACTTTTACAGGACCTCGAAATTAATAAGTCTCACACAATTAATTATTCATCGGCAAGCATAATTCCAGAATTGGCGATTAATCGTGAACCGAAAAAAATATTTATTACAAAAAAGGACAGTCTAAAATTTCCTCACTATTATTATTTCGAAAATTTTTACGACGACTATATTGAGCAGGTACTGCTGCCACATAGTCTCTCTCAGTTCGGTCCAGCTTTGGCGCAAGGGGATTTCAATCAGGATGGTTTAGAGGATTTCATTGTGGGCGGTGCTTATGGTTATCCTACGCAAGTTTTTATTCAGACTCAACACGGTTTTGAAGCTGCTTCTAACACAGCTTTTGAGCGAGACAAAAATTATGAGGACATGGGTATTCTCCCTATTGACATTAATAACGATGGCTATTTAGATCTATATATATCCTCAGGAGGTAATGAATTTGAACCTGGAGATTCTCGTTATTCAGATCGCCTCTATTTAAATGACGGAAGCGGAGAGTTTACGAAAATTGAGGGCGCTTTACCTGAATTAAACTACAGCTCAGGAAGAGTTTTTTCTCTTGATTTTGATAATGATGGTGACCAAGATATACTCGTTAGTTCAAGATTAATTCCTGACCACTACCCTAGTCCAGCATCAAGTGTACTTTTAGAAAATGTTGGCTCTGGAGATATTATAAAATTCAAGGATGTTACACAAGATAAGGCTGAAGCTTTAATTAATATTGGGTTATTAACCGATGCATCTGTTGTTGATCTAAACGCTGATGGATATATGGACCTGGTTTTAGTTGGGGAATGGATGCCTGTAACCCTATTAGAGAATAATAAAGGTAAATTTGAAGATTCATCAGCAAACTATGGATTAAATGAAGATAGTCGTGGATGGTGGTGGAGTTCCGCTTCCGCTGATTTTGATGGAGACGGAGATCTTGATTTCATTTTTGGGAACAATGGTTTAAACTATAAATACAAAGCCAAAGAAAAAGAGACCTTTGACATTTTTGTTAAGGATTTCGACAAAAATGCAAAAGAAGATATCGTATTGAGTTACTATAATGATGGTGAACAGTTTCCTGTTAGAGGAAGAGAATGTTCTTCTCAGCAAATCCCTGCCATTAAGCAAAAATTCAAAAACTATGACAGTTATTCAAAAGCAACTTTAGTTGATGTTTATACCGAGGATGAACTTGAAGAAGCGCTGCATTATCAAATTAAATCTTTTGCCTCTGTATATGCGGAAAACAGAAACGGGAAACTCGTTTTCCATAAACTGCCTGAACTGGCTCAAATATCAAATATTAATCAAATCTTGATAGATGACTACGACAATGATGGAATCCTAGATGCTGTTATTGCTGGAAACTTATATCAATCAGAAGTTGAGACTCCTAGAAATGATGCAGGAATTGGCTTATTTTTAAAAGGCAAAACCAGTGGTGGTTTTGACGCAATTCCAGCTCGAAAATCTGGTTTATACATCCCGGGGGATACCAAAGAGTTGATTCAGTTGAATTTCCAGGATAAACCAATAATTATCGCTGGTAAAAATCAAGACTACCTTCAGTACATCCAAATAAATAAATAAAAACAAAAGCCTGAGCTCACGCTCAGGCTTTCTAACTTTAAACTAAATTTAAACTTAAGCATTTTTAAGTTTAAATGTTTTTGCAGCATGGTTAGCTGCCCTGGCTGTTAAAGCCATATAGGTTAATGAGGGGTTCTGACAAGCAGAAGAAGTCATACAAGCACCATCAGTAACATATACGTTTTGACAGGCATGTATTTGATTATATTCATTTAAAACTGATGTTTTTGGGTCTCTTCCCATTCTTGCAGCCCCCATTTCATGAATCCCATTTCCAGGAAAACATTCATTGTCATAAGGTAATATTTTTTCAAACCCAGCAGCCTTGAGCATCTCTACTGCCGATTCCATCATATCTTTTCTCATTTTGGCTTCATTCTCCTTAAAGGAAACGTCAAACTCAACTGTAGGTAAGCCCCATTGATCAAGTTTCTGATAATTCAAAGTGATTTTATTATCATGATAAGGTAAACATTCTCCAAAGGCACTCATCCCTATTTGCCATTTCCCGGGCTCAGTCAACTCACTTTTCAAATCAGCTCCATAAGTCATTTCTCCTACAGCTCTAGTCCAATCCGCTCGTTGGGCTCCACCCTGATAACCAAATCCTCTGAGGTAATCCTTTTTCGTAGATGAATCTTCTAAATTTCTAAATCTAGGAATATAAAAACCGTTGGGTTTTCTTCCTTTGAAGTATTGGTCTTCAAATAAATCAGTTTCAGCATAAGCTCCAACCTTAAAATGATGGTCCATTACATTGTGTCCTAATTCTCCAGAATCATTCCCCAAACCATTTGGAAAACGCTCAGATTTAGATTGCATTAATATAGATGCGGAGGCAATTGCTGAAGCACAACAAAAAATGATGTCTGCTTGAAAGAATAATTTTTCTTTAGTTTCAGTATCAATAACTCTAACTCCCGATGCTTTACCGAGGTTTTCGTCATAAACAATTTCATAGGCAATTGAGTTCGGTCGAATAGTCATGTTTCCTGTTCTCTCCGCCGCTGGTAAGGTAGAACTTACCGAAGAAAAATACCCTCCGAAAGGACAACCTCGAATACAACGATTTCTGTATTGACAATTAGATCTTCCTTCATGCACTGCATTACCTGTTTTATGCGCCACTCTACCTGCCGTTACAACACGGTCATCAAATGATTCATTAACTCCTTTTTTAAAGTGATCCTCCAGGCAATTTAATTCCATAGGAGGTCCTAGTATACCATCTGGATGTTGAGGCAACCCAAGATTCTCTCCACTAACTCCAATAAACTCCTCGACCTTATCATACCAAGGAGCTATGTCCTTATATCGAATCGGCCAATCTATTCCATGACCATCCTTTAAATTGGCTGTGAAATCGATGTCGCTTAATCGATAAGAATGTCTTCCCCACATAATAGATCGTCCTCCAACATGGTATCCTCTCATCCAATCAAAGCGTTGCTTTTCCTCATAAGGGTGGTCTATATCATCCACAAACCAATGTTTTGATTCCGGTTTAGTAGTATAACCGGTCCTTGCTTGTTTGAATTGTCTTTCATTATCGGAACGGGTAGTTCTCCCTCGATGTTCTAAATCCCAAGGATCCATATTCATCGTAGGGTAATCTTTAATGTGTTTAACCATTCTTCCTCGATCCAAAACCAAGGTTTTCAACCCGTTTTCGCAAAGCTCTTTAGCTGCCCATCCTCCACTGATTCCGGTACCAATAACAATTGCATCGAACTTAACCTTAGTCAAGTCAATTTCATTTGAGGTAGTCATTTTGTTTGTTTTTAGTTTAGTAATTAAAATATACCTGTTCAAAATTTATTAGGTATAATTTTTAATTGTACGGAATTTAATTAATTTGCATGCTCCTATTGTTCAATTTTTTTCAATGAAAATAAGTACACACCAAATCCAACCCTATGAAATTGATGGAGAACTCTATCATGCAGACACTTGCCTGCCTTTAATTGATGCTTATAAAAGAGATAAATTAAAGTTCAAAGCCCTTGCTAGATACACTTATCCTGGAGATCGATTAACTTCAGATACTCATGGTTTAAATAGTATTGGTTATTGGGATGCTGATGAACCTCAAGATTGGGGGCTCAATTGGCACAGAAACGAAGGAATAGAAATACATTTTCTAGAATCAGGCTCCATGCCATATGCTCAAGGTGATGAAGAATTAGTTCTCGAGCCAAATCAATTTACAATTACTCGTCCTTGGGAAGCACATCGAGTCGGAGCTCCTGAAATTGGAATGGGTAAATTTTATTGGGTAATTATCGATCTAAATGTGAGAAGACCTCACCAACAATGGGAGTGGCCAGATTGGATTATTTTGAATCCAAAAGATTTGTTTCGATTGACTAAGAATATTCGTCAAAATGAAAAGGCAGTTTGGAACGGAAACAAAAATTTAAGAGCCTGTTTCAATGAAATCGCTCAGGTTGTAGACACAGATGTCGCAGGATCCAATTCATCAAAAATAAGGCTACTTATTAATCAATTATTGTTAATCTTATTGGACATTGTTGATCAAGAGGAAACTGAATTAAATGAATCTCTCACTGACTCCTCACATAGTGTGAAGTTGTTTTTAGAAGAACTGAATGATAAGTTAGGGGAAGCGTGGACCATTGAAAAAATGGCTAATAGTTCAGGTGTTGGACTAACTCGATTTACACATCATTGTAAACAAATTACTAACTTAACTCCCATGCGTTATTTAATGATTAAACGCATAGAATACGCAAAACAATTATTGATTAATCAACCCGATTTAACAGCTACGGAAATTGCCTATATATGTGGTTTTGCATCGAGTCAATATTTTTCAACCGTATTTAAGAAAGCTGAAAAATGTTCTCCGAATGAGTATAGAATGTCTCAATTAAATTTAAGTATATGATTAAAAATATAAGTCTAACTTTATTATGTTTGATTAGCTTAAACACATTCGCCCAAGAAAATTGGAGCGTATTGTTTGATGGCAAATCTATGGACGCATGGAAAGGATACTTGAGCCCAAATATATCTCCTGAGTGGACCGTAAAGGATAAGGTTTTGACCTTTACTCCAGAACCTGGAAGAACACAAGGAGGGTCCAATATTATCACCAAAGAAGTCTTTCACGATTTTGAACTCAGTCTTGAATGGAAAATATCAAAAGGAGGAAATAGTGGAATATTTTGGGCAGTTGTTGAGGATTCCAGATATAAAGAGGCGTACGAGACAGGACCTGAAATTCAAATACTTGATAATGACGAGCATCCAGATGGCAAAATACTTACCCATAGAGCTGGAAGTTTATACGATATGATTCAAGCCAAACCAGACCAGACCAATCCTGTTGGACAATGGAACCAATGTATTATTCATATTGACTATACCAATAATGAAGCTTGGGTAGAACTCAACGGAGAACGCGTGGTACAGTTTAAGCCTAAAGGAAGCACCTGGAATGCCATGGTCAAAAATAGTAAATTTAGAGATTGGCCGGGGTTTGCCAAATTGGAATCAGGTCATATTGGCCTCCAAGATCACGATGATATTGTACATTACAAGAACATCAAAATCAAAAAGTTAAAATAATAAAAGCGCCCACATTTGGGCGCTTATTTTTTAGGCCGTAATTTTGCATTAATGAATATACTTAAGGACAATATGTACAGCCTAATTAAACAATTAGCTGTACCAGCCAGTGTGGGATTAATCTTTTCAACATTATACAATGTTGTGGATACATTTTTTGCTGGAAGATACCTGTCTTCAGATGCACTTGCAGGATTGACCTATATATTTCCAATTTTCCTAATAGCCATGGCTGTAGGAAGTGGAATGTCAAATGGTATTGTGGCCTTAATGTCGGAAGCTTTGGGGATGAAAAAACCAAAACGTGCTTATAAATTAGCACTGCAAGGTCTATACTTGAATATCATTCTTTCTATACTTCTATTTGCTCTGCTTTGGTATATTACTCCCCTTATGATGAAATTTGTTGGAGCTGGAGAGAAAAGTGCTTTGGAAGGAACAAATTATATGAGAACCTATATTTTTGGACTTCTCTTTTCATTAGGGTCTTTTGCATTTAATGCAATTCTCACGGTACAAGGAGATACAAAATCATTTAGAAATTCCTTGATTTACGCGTTTTGTCTAAATTTAATTCTAGACCCTTTATTTATTTTATATTTTGATTTCGGCGTTTATGGCCTCGCCTTTGCCACAATATTTGTTCAAGCTATTTCATGTATTTATTTGGCCTACAAAGCCTATAAAAGTGACCTGATTCAAAAGTTCCTGGGACAGATTTACCCACTTCAAATGAATTATCAATTCGAAATTCTAAGACAAGGAATACCTGCTACTGTTAATATAGTAACCATGTCTTCTCAAATATTTATAATGAATAAATACGTTCGGCAATTTGGAGGAGATTTTGCTGTAGCTGGTATGGGGGCTGGGTTTCGAGTGGAACAAATTGTAATAGTACCAACTTTTGCGCTATCGATTGCCGCCATGACGATCATTGGCCAAAACTTTGGAGCACATCAATATGCAAGAATTAAAGAAGCGTATAAAAAATCAAATATTATTGGGTTTAGTATTGTAGTGGTCGGAGGAGCAATGTCTGCTCTTTTCGGGAAATATATCATCATGTTTTTTGACCCTACTACCGAAGTGGTAGATTTCGGGGCTACTTATTTAATCCTGAGTGCTTGTATTATGCCATCTTATGTTGTGACAAATGTAGCAACAGCAACTCTTCAGGCTTTACAGTACCCTAATGTGCCTTTAGTAATTAGTTTGTTTAGAAGATTATTTTTGCTTTGGGCGGCTATGGAATTCTTTGCTGTTTACCTCGGGCTAGGTATGCAAGGGGTTTTGATAAGCATTGCTTTATTACCTTGGGTGGGAGTAATCATTTTTCACCTCGCTGCCAAAACTGTGATAAAAAGGGTCGAGAAAAAACATCAAACATGAAATCTATAGTAGTATTAACCGGTGCAGGAATTTCAGCTGCAAGCGGCTTAAAAACCTTTAGAGATGCTAACGGACTATGGGAGGAATATCCTATTGAAAAAGTCGCTAGTATTGAGGGTTGGCAACTCAATCCTAAGATCGTTCTTGAATTTTACAATAAAAGAAGGGATCAAGCGAGAACAGCACAACCAAATCAGGCTCATTACTTTATTGCGGATTTAGAGTTCAAATATCAAGTAAACGTCGTTACTCAAAATGTAGATGATCTTCATGAAAGAGCAGGTTCCACTCGTGTTTTGCATTTACACGGTAGATTAGAAGATTATAAATGTGTCAATAATTGTCATTTTGGTCAGGTATCAAAAAGTATTGAAATGGGCGATCACTGTGCAAATGAATATCAGCTTCGACCTGACATCGTATGGTTTGGAGAAGATGTGCCCAATTATTCACAAGGCTTAGACTTAGTAAGAAACTGTGATATCCTTTTAATTATTGGAACCAGTCTTCAAGTCTATCCAGCTGCAAATTTGGCCTATCAAGCAGAAAAGGCCTCCTCCATCATCCTTGTTGATCCAAATGCATCCCAAATGAAATCTGTTTTGGATAAAAAAATTGAAATTATTGATAAACCCATAATTTCTGGACTGAAAGAATTGAGTGCTTTACTTGATTAAGTACCACATATTCTTATTTTTGTTTTAATGAAAGTTTGTATTGCTGAAAAACCAAGTGTCGCTAAAGAAATTGCTCAAATATTAGGAGCAAACACAAGACGTGATGGTTTTTTTGAAGGTGAAGAATATTGTGTAACATGGACCTTTGGGCACTTATGTACTCTGTATACGCCAGATGATTACAAAGCACATTGGAAACGATGGGATTTCAATACCCTTCCGATGCTACCAGATCGTTTTGAAACTAAGGTTATCGATAATCCAGGGGTACAAAAACAATTCAACTCCATAAAAAATCTTTTTCAAAGAGCTGATTTAGTCATTAATTGCGGTGATGCTGGAATTGAAGGTGAGGTTATTCAACGTTGGGTGATAGAAAAAACGGGTTATCAAGGTCCGGTAGAAAGATTGTGGATATCATCATTGACCCCTGAAGCGATTAAAGAGGGTTTTGACAACCTCAAGCCTTCAAAAGAATACGATTTACTTTACCATGCAGGAAGCTCTAGAGCCATTGGAGATTGGCTATTAGGAATGAATGCGACGCGATTGTACACGTTAAAATACGGAAGAGATCGTCAGGTACTTTCTTTAGGAAGAGTACAAACGCCAACTCTTGCAATGCTGGTAGAGCGCTATTTGGAAATACAAAATTTTAAACCGCAACCTTATTGGGAACTCCAAACAGAGTTTAAAACAGGTCTTTTTTCTTTTGAAGAAGGTAAATTTCTAAAAAAAGAAGAGGGCGAAAAAGTTCTAAAAGAAATTGAACATGAGGATTTTGAGATTATTGAAGTCACCAAGAAAAAAGGAAAAGAGCTCCCTCCTTTCCTGTTTGATTTAACTGGACTTCAAGTCTATTGCAATAATAAATTTGGTTATTCTGCAGATCAGACCTTGAAAATTGCTCAAAATTTATACGAAAAAAAGTGCATCACTTATCCTAGAGTTGACACTACCTATTTACCCGATGATATTTATCCTAAAGTACCGAAAATACTGGCTGGTCTAAAAAACTACTCTGCTCTAACAGCCTCTATCCTCAGTGGTGAAATTAAGAAAAGTAAAAAGGTTTTTGACAATAAAAAGGTAACCGATCACCACGCCATTATCCCAACCGGATATGAAGGAAATCTTTCAGATATAGATGCACCGGTATATGATGCTATTGTAAAACGTTTTATCGCAGCGTTTTATCCAGATTGTATCGTGGCAAATACCAGTATGAAAGGTCAGGTACTCGATTATGTGTTCAAAGCTAATGGTAAAGTTATCGTATCGGCTGGTTGGCGTGAAATAATTTATCCCAAAACCACAGAACCCAGTTCACAATCAAAAGACAAACTTTTGCCTGATCTTAAAAAAGGTGATAAAGGATCTCATTCCCCGTTATTTGTGGAAAAACAAACTTCAGCTCCTAAACAGTACACAGAGGCTACCTTACTAAGAGCCATGGAAACTGCAGGAAAAAAAGTTGAAGATGAGGAGCTCAGA
The DNA here is from genome assembly GCA_049606855.1 of Flavobacteriaceae bacterium. GTDB lineage: Bacteria > Bacteroidota > Bacteroidia > Flavobacteriales > Flavobacteriaceae > JBELHR01. The sequence continues at coordinate 38,429 of JBMYVY010000004.1, forward strand.
GATTTAATGAAGGCCAATGGGATCGGTCGACCGTCAACTCGAGCAAATATTATAGAAACCCTATTTAGACGAAAATACATCAAAAAAGAAAAAAAGAATTTGATTCCTACTTCTATTGGGGTTCAGCTCATACAAACAATCGGTGACAAACAGATTACCTCTGCCAAACTTACCGGTTTGTGGGAAAAAAAGTTGAAAGACATCGAACAGGGTGAGTACTCGGCCTCATTATTCATCCGAGAAATGAAACAGATGGTAGATGAATTGGTGGTGCAAGTCCGCCTTGAAAGTCATCAAGGGATTCGTCAACAGCACCCAACAACGAGCAAAAAGAAAACCCTAAAGAAAACCGGCTTATCCCAAGAGAAATGTCCAAAATGTAAAGATGGTCATCTTCTTAAAGGCTCAGAAAACTATGGGTGTAGTAATTTTAATAAGGGCTGTGATTTTTTAATGCCTTTTAAATTTGAGGGCAAGAAAATATCAGATGCTCAATTCAAAAAATTATTAAAAAAAGGAAAAACTGACCTTCTTAAAGGCTTCAAGATTAATGATCAAAAAATTAATGCTTCACTAAGTTTTGATTCCAATTATAATATCGAGCTGATCCCAAAGGTCTCTCATTCAGCTAAATTAATTTGCCCGCGTTGTAAAAAACACGAAGTCAAAAAAGGAAAAACGGCCTTTGGGTGCACATCTTATGGGAAAGAATGTGACTTTTTAATGCCTTTTAGTCAACTTAAAGAACTGGCACAGGGCCAAGAATTGACCAAAGAACTTGTCTGGTCCATAATAAAAAAAGGGACTCAATTATGAGTCCCTTTTATTTTTAATCCAATTTTAATGGGTTTTTTACTTTTTGCTTTGTGAGTGCTAAATCAATTACCTCTGACATATCATCAACAAAGTGAAATTTAAGTCCTTTGAGATAAGCTGCTTTAATTTCATCAATATCTCTCTTGTTCTCCTTACAAAGTATGATTTCTTTAATCCCTGCACGTTTTGCGGCCAAAATCTTTTCCTTAATACCTCCAACAGGCAACACTTTCCCTCTTAACGTTATCTCTCCTGTCATGGCTAATTTAGATTTCACCTTTCTTTGAGTAAACACTGATACTAAAGAAGTTAGCATCGTAATCCCTGCACTTGGTCCATCTTTCGGAGTAGCCCCTTCTGGTACGTGAATATGCACTTTATACTTATCCAAAACTTCAGGATTAATTCCAAATTCAGGAGCATGTGCTTTGATATATTCCATGGCAATCGTAGCCGATTCCTTCATCACCTTCCCGAGGTTTCCTGTGATGGATAAACCACCAGATTTGGATTTGCTCAAGATAGATTCAATAAATAAAATATCTCCACCAACAGCAGTCCACGCTAACCCAGTTACAACACCGGCAGTATCATTATTTTCATATTTATCGCGTTCCAAGCGTGCTGGACCAAGAATGTCTTCAATTTTTTCTAAACTTAACTTTGGGTCATACTCTTCTTCCATTGCCATTGATTTAGCAGCAAATCTCACCAATTTAGCGATACGTTTTTCCAAAGTACGAACCCCAGATTCTCTGGTATATCCTTCTATAACCTTTTCCAATTGAGCTTTTCCAAGGATCAAGGCTTTGGAATCTAACCCATGCTCCTTGAGTTGTTTAGGTAAGAGATGCTTTTTAGCAATTTCCAATTTCTCTTCAATGGTATACCCTGAAACATTAATCAATTCCATTCGATCGCGCAGCGCCCATGGAATCTGTCCGAGATTATTTGCGGTAGCGATAAACAACACCTTAGATAGATCATAACCTACCTCAAGATAATTATCGTAAAAAGCATTGTTTTGTTCCGGGTCGAGAACCTCCAACATTGCTGAGGAAGGATCACCATTATGACTTGAAGATAACTTATCAATTTCATCCAAAACAAAAACTGGATTTGAAGTTCCCGCCTTTTTCATATTCTGAATCAAACGTCCAGGCATAGCACCGATATAAGTCTTTCTATGACCTCTAATTTCAGCTTCATCTCGCAAGCCACCCAATGCCATTCTAATATACTTTCTTCCTAAAGATTCAGCAATCGACTTTCCTAAAGAAGTCTTACCTACCCCAGGAGGGCCATATAAACAAATGATTGGAGATTTCATATCTTCCTTTAATTTCAGTACCGCTAAATGCTCTATAATTCTCTCCTTAACATCCTCTAATCCAGAATGGTCTCGGTCGAGAATTTTTTGAGCTTGTTTTAAATCAAACTTATCCACACTATACTCCTCCCATGGAAGATCTATCAGCATTTCTAGATAGTTGCGCTGAATTGAATATTCCGCAACTTGAGGATTCATTCTTCTAAGTCTTGAAATTTCTTTATCAAAGGTTTCTTGGACCTCTTTTGGCCACTTTTTATCCTTTGATGCCAAAACCAACTCATCTATTTCTTCCTCATGCGAAGAATTCCCTAACTCTTCTTGAATCGTCTTTAATTGTTGATTTAAATAATATTCACGCTGTTGTTGATCCATATCAACACGAGTTTTGGTCTGAATATCATTTTTCAATTCTAGGCGTTGTAGTTCTCTTTTTAACCTTCTGATGGTTAACAAGGCACGGTCTACCAAGTTTGGAACCTCTAAAAGATCTTGCTTTTCCTTGGTAGGCAAATTCATATTTGCAGAAATAAAATTCACTAAAAAGGAATCAGATTGAATATTCTTAATGGCAAAAGAGGCCTCTGAAGGAATATTTGGGTTTTCTTGAATCACTTCAAGAGCCAATTCCTTAACAGATTCCATAACCGCTGAAAACTCCTTTTCGTTCTCTATGAGGTTATGTCCTTCATACTCCTTTACCTGAGCAGTCATATAAGGCTCTTCAGCTATTACATGATCAATCGCAAATCGCTTTTTACCTTGAATAATTACGGTAGTGTTTCCATCAGGCATTTTAAGCACTCTCAAAATTTGAGCAACTACCCCTACTTTATAAATATCGTGAACTCCAGGATTCTCTTCAGATTCATCCTTTTGAGCCACAACCCCTATGACTTTGTCTCCTTCATTAGCCGCTTTTATTAAAGCGATAGACTTATCTCTCCCTGCCGTAATCGGAATAACCACCCCTGGAAACAACACGGTATTTCTCAAAGGAAGTATGGGCAATTCATCAGGGATTCCCTCCTTGTTAATTTCCTCTTCGTCTTCTGGGGTCAATAATGGAATCAATTCAGATTCTTCATCAAGCATATTGTGAAGAGACAAACTGTCAATAGTTAATATTTTTGGTTTTTTCATATGTTCGTTTTCTGTCAACTTGGCATAACTAAAAATGTTCAATAAAACATGAAATCATTAACCTACACATAAACAGTAGTTTACCAAGCGAATTAGTACTATTCAAAGTATATATTTCAATTCCTATGCCAAGTTTAAATAGTGCTAACAAATAAATAATTAAATTAACTGTAACAATTCAAAAACGCAAAGGTCTATAGTATAGATTAATTTCGATGAATCAACCAAACAAACAAATAAACCACCTTGTTGAAGCTTGCATTAACCAGGAGTCATGGGCTCAAATGAAACTTTATGATTTATATTATAAAGCCATGTATAACACCGCCTATCGGATCCTTAAAAATCAAATGGAAGCAGAAGACATCATGCAAGAAGCGTTTTTAACAGCTTTTGCCAAAATCAATCAATTCTCCAAATCAGTTAGTTTTGGAGCTTGGTTAAAAAAAATTGTAGTCAACAAAAGTTTAACTCAATTAAAAAAAAGGCAAAACCAGTTATTGCATTTTGAACTTGATGAAGGTAGAATTCCAGACACTTTGGATGGAGAATCCGAAGATCATTGGGAAGACATTACGCTTAAGGTGGAAGCGGTACATGAAGCTTTAAATAGTTTGAAAGAGAATTATAGGATTGTATTGAGTTTAAATTTAATTGAAGGTTATCAACTTGAAGAAATTGCTCAAATCATGAATATTAGTTATGGGAACGCAAGAGTTATAGTCTCTCGAGCGAAAAGTAAATTAAAGGATGCTTTATTAGTAGGTCATGAATAAACTAGAATCATTTATAAACCAAAACCGCGAAGGTTTTGATAGAGAATTACCTTCATTAAATCACGAAGATCGATTTAGGCAAAAATTAGCACTGCAAAATCCACCAAGAAAAAGAAACACTAAAATTTGGATTGGGATAGCAGCATCAATTGCCCTAATCTTCAGTTTTATTCTCGGTACTAAATTTCAAAGTCAACCGGTAAGAGGATTAGCATCAGTTTCACCGGAAATGGAGCAGACCCAATTTTACTATACCTCCAAAATTCAAACTGAAATTAAAAAGGTAAAATCCTTTGAAACTCCGAGTAATCAAGATTTAGTGGCATCAAGTTTTGCCCAGCTATATAAACTTGAACACGATTATCAAAAATTAGAAAACAACTTACAAATCGCACCTGGAAATAAGCAGTTAATTGCTGCAATGATTAAAAATTATCAATTGAGAGTGCGTGTGTTAAATGAATTATTAAATCGATTAGAACCCGAAAATTATGAAAATCTTAAAATTTAAATTAACCCTAGTGCTTGCATTAGCGTTAGGTATCAACAGTTTCGCAACAGAAATTAAACCTAAGCATGAAGAAACTAAAAAGGTGTCCAAGACCTATGAAGTAAATAAAAACGCCCAAGTTACCCTAAAAAACAAGTTCGGGGATATGGACATTTCAACATGGGACAAAAATACGGTAGAAATTAACGTGGAAATTAAAGTCAGCGGCTCTAATTCAAAAAAAGTTAAGGAAGCCATAGATCGTATTGAAATTGAATTAGCAGGTTCTTCCTCAGTTGTTTCTGCAATCACTCGATTTAACAATTCAAGTCGAAACTGGAATAACAACTTGAATTTTGAAGTAAACTACATGGTAAAAATGCCCAAATCCAATGACCTTACAGCAACAAACGATTACGGCAGCCTTATAATCAATGAATTAGATGGAATGGCAGATCTTGAATGCGATTATGGAAAAGTAATAATCGGTTCATTAAATCACGAGGGAAGTCGCCTTAATATGGACTATACCAATAATTCAAGTATTGAATATATGAAGAGCGGTAGTATTGATGCCGACTATTCTGATTTGAGCGTAGATCGTGCTGAAAATATTGAGTTAAATGCAGATTATACTAATCTGGAGTTTGGTCAAATAAAAACCTTAAATTTCAATGTAGATTACGGTAAAATATCAATTGATAAAGCCGGTCGCATTGTTGGAGATTCAGATTATACGAACATTAGAATTGACTACCTCGTTTCAGGTTTAGAATTAAACTGCGATTATGGAGGAATAAAAGTCGATCAAGTAGATCAAAAATTTGAATGGATAAAGGTTAAGACTAAATATACCGGTGTTAAACTAGGAATGTCTGAGAAGAGTAAATATACGTTTGATCTGAATTTACGTTACGGTAGTTTTGATTATAACAACGAGGATTTATTTGACTTTAAACAAAAAATCAAAGACAATACTAAAAGACAGTATGTTGGTAGTTTTAACGGCGGGGGAACTGCAAAAGTACTAATCGAAACCTCTTACGGAGATATAGACTTTTATTAAGAATTAAAAACCGAGGCCTACTACCTCGGTTTTTTTTATTTTTCCCAATTCCTGAAAGTACTTGTTTCTTCAAAAACAGCCTCCAAGATTGCTGCTTCATCGGCATCAAAACTTTGCCCCTTTCGCTTCATCACTAATTCTGCTGTTTCGGTTACTTTATTCATTCTATAGGTAATAAATTTCCCGGAACCTCCCCATGCAAATGAAGGGATGAAATTTCTTTGATACCCCGCTCCAAAAATATTTGCAGCAACACCGGTTACAGTGCCCGTATTAAACATGGTATTAATCCCGCATTTTGAATGATCTCCCATGATCAAACCGCAAAACTGATGACCTGTTGCTTGAAATCGCTCAGTCTCATAATCCCACAGCTTTACTTCAGCATAATTATTCTTTAAATTTGAATTATTAGTATCTGCTCCTAAATTACACCATTGGCCCAGTACTGAATCTCCCAAGTAACCTTCATGGCCCTTTGAGGAATAGCCAAAAATAACTGAGTTTTTAATTTCACCACCCAAAGTACATTTTGGCCCTACACTAACCGGACCATAAATCTTAGCTCCCATTTTTAAAACAGATCCCTCTCCTAAAAATAAAGGACCTCTAATTAAGCTTCCCTCCATTACTAAAGCATCCTTTCCTATAAATACCGGACCAGTCTCAGCATTAATGGTTGAAAGTCGCACAGAGGCTCCCTCCTCAATAAACACTTGATGAGCTCCTATGACTCGATTACTAGAATCAATCTCTTGTGAGGTTCTATCAGCGGTCATACGGTCAAAATCTAATCGACTTACATGATCGTTAAAGGCAAAAAGATCATAAGGTGCTTTAATCTCTATCAAATTGGCTGAAAATTCAACTGCTGAGAAATGCTCTAAATCAGGCTCCTGACCTTCCTTTAAATAAAATGCTACTAATCGATTGTTATATACCAGTTTTTGATTCTCCTTCAAATCAGCTACAGCATCACATAATTCCTCTGTGGCTACAAAACTTGCATCGATCAAAATATTTAACTCAAATTCAACCATCGGATATCTATTGGCTAAATAATCTTCTGTTATCGTAGAGGTAGTACTTCCTAACAAGAATTCATACTTTTCCCTAATGGTAGACCCCCCAATTCTCAAGTCCGCTACAGGTCTTGTAAAAGTTAATGGTTTCAATGCATCCCGATTTGGGCCATCAAACAAAATATAATTCATAATACTATTTTTTTAGGATGGTTTTGAACGAGGACCAATTTACCATAATTAATCCACATAATATGATTAAAAAACCGAGGTAATGCCCTAAAGTAAAAACTTCATGATTAAACATGACCCCAATAAATATGCCGACTACAGGTACTAAATAATTGTTCAAACTCGCAAAAGTCGGTCCAGCGGTTCTAACCAAGTACAGATACATATAATATACAATTCCAGATGCAAATGCCCCCAAAACAATAAGTTTGATCCATAAATCACTAGAAATTTGTTCAAAGTGATTATGGAAAAACAAAAACGGAAGAGTTACTACAGTTGAAGTCAATAATATGGCTCTGGTATACCTCAATGAAGGTACACTCTTAGGTATTCTACCCATTAAAATTAGTGAAATTGAAAAGCCAAATGCCCCTATCAAAATAAATCCAACATGCAATAAACTCAAACTTGCGCTACTCACTAGATCTTGATAAACCAAAACGACAATACCCAAGAACCCAATTAAGATTCCAACCCATTCAACAATGCTGGTTTTTCGCTTATTTATAATGACATCGAGAATCAAAGTCATCAATGGAATACTTGCCATCAAAACAGCCGTTACGCTTGAGGAGACTTCTTGTTGACCAAAACCATTCATGATAAACGGAATAACACTCTCAGTTAAGGTCAAAGCCAACAATAGGTAGATCAAATTCCTATTCCAAACAATCTTCTCTTCCTTGACTTGAGGTAAGGCTATAATCAGGCTTAAGGCCAAAGTCCCAAACAATACGCGATAGAAGGCTAATTCATAAGGGCTAATAACCTGAACGGCAGAATCATTGATTATAAATTGACTTCCCCAAATAATCGCAATACCAATTAGTAAAGCATAATTCTTAAGCATAACGTAAATTTTGAAAGCAAAAATACGACCTTTTTTAGTTACGCCAGCTTTCTAGAGATGAAAGTACTTATGGGTAAAATCGGGTAGAGCATATTGAACGCATAGAAAATGTCTTCAACAGGAATAGTTCCCAATCGTATACCCAAATTTTCAGAATTATTATACCACACCACAGGCTCCTCAATCCCAGTTCCCGTCAAGACGCCATTAACAATAAAAAAGGGAATCAAAATGATCAAAAAACTGATGTAGAACCTATTTAATCCATTATCGTGATTAAAAAGAGTCCAAGTGATAACTGCTAAAAAAAGCATGCCATTTACGGTAGTGTACCATGCACCCAAATTAAAAATCACTGCGAGTAAGACCAGGATGAATAAAAACAGACTGATTCTCATTGTAGTTCTTGGTCCGATACTTAGTTTGGGGAAAAAGTATAAAAGGGAAAAATGAATAAAAATGCTTGCGAAAGGAATACAAATAAAGAACAATACTTCTTCCAAAGGCAAGCTTCCTATAAATATTCCAGTTAGATAATCAGTATTAAAACCCCAAACTCCAATTTGTGTAAACCATTCATCCCAAACCAAAAAGAATAAAGCGATTAACGCAATAGCCATAAAGACAGGCCTAAACTGCTTGTAAAATTGCATTTTCGGGTGAAAACTATAGGCAAAAGGAACAATGAAACTCCCAAGATCTAAAGCCAGGTAAAGGTATTTCATATATTAAAATACTTTTTAGGAACATAGAGCATCCCAAAACATTCTCCTTCTTCCTTTCCCAAATGCTTATGATGTACCTTATGAGCTTTTCGCAAACCGATTAAATATGGGTTTTTTGTTTTCTTAAACCATTTGAATCGTTGATGAATTAACACATCATGGATTAGAAAATAAGCCATTCCGTAGAAGAGTATTCCAAGGCCAATAAAAAACAAATAATTCAGCCCCCCTTGAACACCATAATAAAACAAAGTGATACTAGGAGCAGCAAAAATCACAAAAAACACATCATTTCTCTCAAAAATATTTGCATATTTTGGTTGGTGGTGATCTTCATGAAAATACCACATAAAACCGTGCATTACATATTTGTGAGTTAGCCATGTAATCCCTTCCATAGTCAAAAATGTCAACACGGTAACGCCTATAAACAATAACATATTTAGTAATTTATTGAATTTAACAATTTTCGTTCGTCCTCTGATAGCTTCGATAAATCAAGCATACGAGTCATCATCAATACTTTGTACGCGTAATCATACTCAGCCTTTCCAAAATGAATAAGAATATAACTTAAATCTTCTTCCCTATTATCATCATAACCAAGGAAACCCGGCAATTCAGTTTGAAAGACAAATCTCAAATACCGGAGCTCAACATCTTCTGGTTCTTTTGTTATGGAAAGATCCAGATTTTTACAGCCTACGCTAAAGTATTTATATTTGGTTATAGGGAATTTTGACGCTTTCGACTTTAACATATTCACTACGCCTAAATAGGCCATAGAAACTGCGTCGTCGTATTGTTTTAAATCATCTTCATATGAGTTTAACACTTCGAGACTGAGTTCTTGGTCCAAATTTGATCTCAACAATGTTATACTTTCCGTTTCTTTTAAAGGCAATAGCGCAAAAATTGAAAGTAGAAAGAACTGTTTTATCATATTAAATTAAGTTTAAAATTGACATAGGATTTAGTCAATAAAAGTAACTTAACTGGGTCAGACACCCTAATTCTAGTTGTTAAAATATGTTCAGAAGGTGTCCGGTTCAATTTAAGCAACAATCTTCTGTAATATTTATAAGCCGTATAAACCCCAAATCTCGAGGAGGCTGGCAACTTTTTTATCCCAACAAGAGCAGCTTCAAAATCATCATTAATTTCTTGAATAATTCGATTTTTCTGATCTACGCTAAGGTTGTCGAAATTAACATTTGGAAAATAACTTCGATTTAAAATTTCATAGTCGTCCTTAAGGTCTCTTAAAAAGTTCACCTTTTGGAATGCTGACCCCAACCTCATGGCAGAAGACTTAAGTCTGTTGAACGTATCATCATCACCTTCAACAAAAACTTTTAAACACATCAATCCAACAACATCGGCAGAACCATAAATATACTTTTCATACTCTTCTTGAGTATCGTAAACTGTTTTCTCCAAATCTAAACGCATTGATGACAAAAAGTCGTAAACCATTTGATCTGGAATATTATATTTTTCCACAGTTAATACAAATGCGTGCATTACTGGGTTCATACTTATTTTACGTTTACGAGCTTCAACATATTCCATTTGAAATTCGTCTAGTAAGGCTCTTTTATCAAAATCGTGAAAACTATCCACAATCTCGTCAGCTAATCTCACAAAACCATAAATGGCATGAATATCCTGTCTGATGTTCGGACCCAACATTTTTACGGCAGAAGAAAAGGAAGTGGAGTATTTTTTAGTTACACTCTCACTTATTATGTATGAAACTTGATCAAATAAAATTTTCATAGTACTTAATTTTTTGAAAGAATTAAATCAGAAACAACCTTACCGGAAATAATCGCGGGAGGGAGTCCAGGGCCAGGAACAGTCAATTGTCCTGTAAAATACAGATTTTTTACCTTAGAAGACGCTAAATTAGGTCTTAAAACAGCAGTTTGCATTAAAGTATTTGCCATTCCATAGGCATTTCCTTTGTAGGAATTGTAATCTTTTACAAAATCCTTCAGGCTAAACACCTCTCTAAAAAGAACCTTATCTCTAATTTTTTGTTTAGTTTGAAACTCCAATCTATTGATTATCATATCAAAATAATAGTCGTAATTATCTCCAAGATCTTCCAATCCTGGAGCAATAGGAATCAAAAAGAAACCACCATCTTTTCCTTCAGGCGCAAACTCCTCATCCGTTTTTGATGGGAAATTTGCATAAAACAAGGGGTCTTTTGGCCATTCGGCATGATCATAAATACTTGAAGCATGGGTTTCAAAATCCGTATCAAAAAACAAATTATGATGTTCCACCCCTTCAAATTTACAATCAAAACCAACATAAAAGAGCAATGAAGATGGGGCAAAAGTTTTCTTGTCCCAATAACTTTCACTGTATTGTCTCAGGTTTTTATCCAAAAGCTGTTCGGTGTGATGATAATCTGCACCACTCAAAACCAAATCTGCTTCAATGAGTTTATCATTAATTACACAACCTTTAACTTGGTTATTCTCAACCACAATTTCACTAACATTAGATTGTGTATGCAATTTAACGCCCAATTCTTTTGCAATGGCAACAAAGGCATTTACAATCTGGTACATCCCTCCTTTTGGATGCCAAGTACCCAAACCGAAATCAGCAAAGTTCATAAAACTATAAAATGATGGGGTATTTGAGGCTTTGGCCCCCAAGAAAAGCACGGGGAACTCCAAAATTTCTCTTAACTTCTCACTTTTAATATATTTCCTGACATCTTTCGCAATGGTAGAAAAGAATTGATTGACGTTGACTACAGTTTTAAATCTTACCAGCTCAAAAATAGATTCACCAGGCTTGTAAACTAAGTCATTAATGGCGATATCATAATTTTTCTCAGCTCTTTTAATAAAACGTTTTAAATATTGAGAACTTCCTGGCTCCTCTTTTTCAAAAACCTCATAAATCCTATCCATGTGGGCAGAGATAGAAATAGAGTCACCATCCTTAAAAAAAACTTTGTAGCCAGGATCTAAACGATCCAATTGATAAAAGTCGCTTGTGGTGTGATTAAAATCTCTATAAAACTTCTCAAAAACATCGGGCATCCAATACCAGGAAGGCCCCATATCAAATTGAAAGCCCTCTTTTTTTAGAACTCTTAAGCGTCCACCGATTTGATCATTTTTTTCATAAATACTTACCGTGTTGCCCGCTTGAGCCAAATAACAGGCCCCAGCAAGAGCAGATAAACCTGAACCAACAACTACAATATTCTTACTTTTCCTCATGGTATACTTTCAAAAAATGATCTACGCCTTGATAGGGTTTAACATGTTCTAAGGATAAACTGTAATCTTTAACTTTTTGCCCCATCACATGTAAGATACTTTCATCTGAGTGTAATGCTAAATTCTTTAGTTTAGATACATATTCATCAATTTCCTCCCCAGTAGGCTCAACAGTAAGATAAGTTACGTAATTAATAGCGGAATACATGGATGCCAAATCTTTTAAATTCGATAAAGGAACCGATTGACCCAAATAAATCGAACGTTCACCTAAACTGAGTAACTCATAATGCAGGTATAATAGTCCTATTTCATGGATTTCATTTGGTGGTAAATAAAGAACATATGGTGTTTTGTCTAAATGCTCTTCAATATTTAAATTCTCAATGGCACCGTGAATTTTTTGCTTAATCAGATTTGTAATAAAATGCTCATGAGCAGGTGTAATTGACTTTAGTTGCCATAAATTTCCTATCTCATACAAAAAAGGTATAAATATTTCTACAAAAACCTTTCTGAAACCAAGACTGGCAAGAACTTCATTAAAAGCTTCGTTGAATGAGGATTCATTAAAATTGATCATGGCCATTTTAAATGCCAATAATATATTTTCATGAACAACTTTCACTTTTAAAAACCCCCTTGCCTTTTGCAAGATTTCTTCATTGCTTAATGCTGCAATTTTTGAGATTTTTATACCGTTTTTATAAAGTATACTGATATTTAAAAGCTTCAACAATTGATCAACATTGTAGTAGCGAATATTAGAATCGGTTCGATTAGGCGTCAACAAATCGTAACGCTTTTCCCAAATCCGTATAGTATGTGCCTTGATTCCTGAAAAACTTTCAAGATCTTTTATGGTGAACTCCGATTTAATTGTGTTTAACATTACTTTTGTTTTGTTAAACAAAGATACATTAATTTTCCAACTAACCTAATAAAAAAAGCGACCCGAAGGTCGCTTTTGATTATTTACTTAAATACATCTTTCGTCTGGAATACAATTCATAAAATGCATCATCTTTGAGACTGTCAATAAATAAGATACTTTCACCTGTAGATTTCATCTCAGGCCCTAGCCTCTTATCCACATTCGGGAATTTGTTGAATGAAAATACAGGTTGCTTAATTGCATAACCTTCCAACTCAGGTTTGAAATCAAAATCTTTTACCTTCTTATCCCCCAACATCACTTTTGTGGCATAATTCACATAAGGTTCCTTATAGGCCTTAGCTATAAAAGGCACAGTACGAGATGCTCTTGGATTTGCTTCAATGATATATACCACATCATCTTTTACGGCAAATTGAATATTGATCAATCCTTGAGTTCTTAGTGCTTTTGCAATCTTTACCGTATGGTCTTTGATTTGTTGCATTACAAATTCACCCAAGTTAAAAGGTGGTAGGGTTGCATTTGAATCTCCTGAATGAACTCCACATGGTTCAATGTGTTCCATAATACCGATGATATAAACATCTTCACCATCGCAAATTGCATCTGCCTCAGCTTCAATTGCCCCATCTAAATAATGATCCAATAGTAGCGTGTTATTTGGAATCTTTCTCAGTAAATCAACAACATGGTGTTCTAATTCCTCTTTATTAATTACGATTTTCATTCCTTGACCACCAAGAACATAAGAAGGTCTTACCAAAACTGGAAAATCAAGCTGATCAGCTATAGCCAATGCTTCTGACGCAGTTTGTGCGGTACCAAATTTAGGGAAAGGAATATCCAACTCTTCAAGAAGTGTAGAGAACCTACCTCTGTCTTCCGCTAAATCAAGCGCTTCAAAACTAGTTCCAATAATCTTAACTCCATATTTAGAGAGTTTTTCTGCTAACTTAAGTGCAGTTTGCCCCCCCAACTGAACAATAACTCCTTCTGGTTTTTCATGCTGAATGATATCGTAAATGTGTTCCCAGAATACAGGCTCGAAATACAATTTATCCGCAGTATCGAAATCTGTAGATACCGTTTCTGGATTACAGTTAATCATTATAGTTTCATAACCGGCCTCCTTTGCTGCAAGTACACCGTGTACACAACAATAATCAAACTCAATTCCTTGACCAATTCTATTTGGACCAGAACCTAAAACAACTATTTTCTTTTTGTCAGTAACCTCTGATTCATTAGACGCCACTAATTCTCCACCATTTTGAGACATTCTACTCTCAAAAGTAGAGTAGTAATATGGCGTTTGGGCTGCAAACTCAGCAGCACAAGTATCTACTAACTTATAGACACGGTTAATTCCTAATAATTCTCTTTTATTGTAGACTTCACTTTCATAACAATCTAACATAAAAGCAATTTGGCGATCGGCAAATCCTTTTTTCTTAGCTGTCAATAACAAATCTGCCGGAATAGTCTCCAAACTGTGAGTTGAAATTTCTTTTTCTAACAAAACCAACTCTTCATACTCTCTTAAGAACCACATATCGATCTTTGTCAAATCATATAACGTACTCAGAGGCATTCCCATTTGAATAGCATCGTAAATAACAAATACTCTGTCCCATGAAGGATTCTTTAATTTGGAAACAATTTTATCATAATCCTTTACTCCTTTTCCATCAGCTCCAAGACCATTTCTCTTTATTTCCAATGATTGCGTGGCTTTGTGCAAGGCTTCCTGGAAAGAACGTCCAATCCCCATTACCTCACCAACGGCTTTCATTTGTAATCCTAAAGTCCTATCAGAGCCCTCAAATTTATCAAAGTTCCATCTTGGTATTTTTACAATTACATAATCCAAGGTTGGCTCAAATAAAGCTGAAGTTGTCTTAGTAATTTGATTCTCTAATTCATCTAAGTGATATCCCAATGCCAACTTGGTTGCTACTTTAGCAATAGGGTATCCCGTAGCTTTTGAGGCCAAAGCAGATGAACGAGATACACGTGGGTTAATCTCAATGGCAACGATATCTTCTTTTTCATCAGGAGAGACTGCAAACTGCACATTACATCCACCGGCAAAATCACCGATTGAACGCATCATGTGTATCGCCATATCTCTCATGCGTTGAAATGTAGTATCCGACAAGGTCATTGCAGGTGCAACCGTAATGGAATCCCCGGTATGAATCCCCATTGGATCCATATTTTCAATAGTACAGATAATTACTACATTATCATTCTTATCTCTTAACAATTCTAATTCATATTCCTTCCATCCTAATAAAGCTTTGTCAATAATCACTTCGTGAATAGGAGATGCTTCTAATCCTCTTCTCAACAACTCATCAAAATCCTCTGGTTGGTACACAATCGATGCCCCGTAACCTCCAAGAGTATAAGAAGGACGAATCACTAGTGGAAAACCGTATTCCTGAGCAATCTCTTTTCCTTTTAGAAAGGACGTTGCTGTTGTGGAAGGTGCTTGACCAATTCCAATTTGCTCCATCAAGTTTCTAAACTCTTCCCTATCTTCGGTAATATTAATCGCTGCAATATCAACACCTATCAATTCTACGCCAAAATCTTCCCAAATTCCTTTCTCATCAGCTTCTATACATAAATTCAATGCGGTTTGTCCACCCATCGTTGGTAATACTGCATCGATGTTTGGGTGAGCTTTAAGTATTTCTATAATTGAAGAAGTCTTGAGTGGCTTTAAATAAACGTGATCTGCCAAAGACGGATCAGTCATAATTGTTGCAGGATTAGAATTGATAAGAACAACTTCAATTCCTTCTTCTTTCATAGATCGGATCGATTGGGATCCTGAATAATCAAATTCGCAAGCCTGTCCAATAATAATAGGTCCTGAACCAATTATTAAAACCGACTTAATTTTTTCATTTTTAGGCATTTTTAAAAACTTTTTATATGGAACTTGGGTACTAAATATATAAACTTTAAGCTACATCAAAAAAAAGGGTGTTACTTAAAAAAAGTAACACCCTATATTTTGATAAAAAATTATCATTATTTCTTTGGTCTTGCATCAGATGATACAGACAATCTCTTTCTTCCTTTTGCACGTCTTCTAGCCAAAACCTTACGACCATTTGCAGAGGCCATTCTTTCTCTGAACCCGTGTTTATTTCTCTTCTTTCTTTTCGATGGTTGGTATGTTCTCTTGCTCATTTCAGTATATCTTAAAAATCTTCTTTTAATTGTTGTGCTACCTCTCCGGCAGGTGCTAAAAGCGTTGGCAAAGATACAATTAGTTTTAGCTTTGACAAACCAAATACTTATTTTTTTTATTTTTTTTTTAAAAGTTTAAAACACCGTTCATAACTCCGTTATTTTTCACAAATTTTTGTTTGTAGGGTTGTTTGAGACTTTGTAATTTTGTCAAAACCTAAGCACAATGAAAGAAACAAAGTATGTATTTGTTACCGGTGGTGTAACCTCTTCTCTTGGAAAAGGAATCATCGCAGCCTCATTAGCAAAACTACTACAAGAACGTGGTTACAGCGTAACCATTCAAAAGCTCGACCCTTATATTAATATCGATCCAGGAACACTAAATCCGTATGAACATGGAGAGTGTTATGTTACAGATGATGGAGCAGAAACAGATCTTGATTTGGGACACTATGAGCGATTCTTAAACATTCCTACTTCTCAGGCAAATAATGTCACGACTGGTCGTATTTATCAGTCTGTAATTGAAAAGGAACGTAGAGGTGAATTCTTAGGTAAAACAGTTCAGGTTATTCCTCATATAACCAATGAAATTAAAGATAGAATACAGATTCTTGGGAAATCTGGAGATTACGATATCGTAATCACAGAAATTGGAGGAACTGTAGGTGATATCGAATCTCTACCCTATGTAGAATCCGTTCGACAATTATTGTGGGAATTAGGTCACAACAATGCGATAGTTATTCATCTAACGCTTGTGCCGTATTTGGCGGCAGCAGGTGAATTAAAAACTAAGCCTACTCAGCATTCAGTAAAAATGTTAATGCAGTCGGGGTTAAGTCCAGACATTTTGGTATGTCGTTCAGAACATGAGATTACCGCTTCAGTAAGAAGAAAACTAGCATTATTTTGCAATGTACAACCGGAAGACGTTATTCAATCTATAGATGCAAAAACCATATACGACGTGCCGAATCTAATGCTTGATGAGCAATTAGATAAGGTAGTTCTTAAAAAATTAGATCTACAAAACGAAAAAGAACCTGGACTGGTCAAATGGAATGAGTTTCTGCACCGTTTCAAACATCCTGAAGGTACCGTAAAAATTGGTCTAATTGGTAAGTATGTTGAATTAAAAGACTCTTATAAATCCATTTCGGAAGCTCTTATTCATGCTGGTGCAAGTAATAAGGTAAAAGTTGATGTTAGTTGGATTCACTCAGAGTCCTTGGAAGCTAAACAAGTTGAAAATCAACTTAAAGGTTTACATGGAATATTGGTTGCTCCTGGCTTTGGCGAAAGAGGAATCGAGGGCAAAATTGCTGCAGTACAATACGCTAGGGAAAACAAAATACCATTTTTAGGAATCTGTTTAGGGATGCAAATGGCGGTAATTGAATACAGTAGAAACGTATTGGGATTAAAAGATGCGAATTCAACGGAAATGAATCCTGATTGTAATGACCCAGTTATTAATTTGATGGAGAGTCAAAAGGACATTAAAAATATGGGAGGAACCATGAGACTTGGAGCTTGGGATTGTGATATATCTGAAGGTTCAAATGTTTTTAAGGCTTATGGAAAGAATCATATCTCAGAACGTCACAGACATCGCTATGAATACAATAATGAATACAAGGAGCAATTAACTCAAGCTGGAATGATCCCAACCGGAGTAAATCCAGAAACTGGATTAGTCGAAGTAGTAGAAGTAAAAGATCATCCTTGGTTTGTTGGAGTTCAATACCATCCTGAATACAAAAGTACCGTGCTGAACCCTCACCCACTCTTTGTGGATTTCGTAAAGGCGGTAGTCGCACATTCTTAAAAAAATAGTACATTTGCGGCTGCTGCCTCTTTAGGCAGCAGCTTTTTTATTTTAAACGATTAATACCCACCAATGGAAGAAAAGAAATTTGATAAAAATTCCATAATAGGATTTCTACTTATCGGAGCAATAATGCTCTATTATTTATATACCAATCAACCGGAAGTCAGTCCAGCTGACGAAGTAACAAAGACAGAGGAAGTTGTCATAACAGACCAAGCAGCTGAGTATGATGCAGAACAAGCACTAAACCCTACTACTTATCCTCTAGAAGTGAATTCACAAAACGAAGAATTCACAAAGGTTACCACGGAGAAATATGAATTAACGTTCTCCAATAAAGGAGGGTATATAAAAGAACTAAGACTTCTAGAATACGATACTTATAAAGGGGATCCTGTTTACATTATCAAGGATGGAAATGCTGGACTAAATATAGAATTTTCCACTATCGATGGAAGAACCCTAGATACTGAAAATTTATTCTTCTCTCCATCTGTTAATAAATCTGGAGAAACGACCTATGTAAAAATGAGATTTGCATTATCAGCAAATCAATTCCTTGAATATACCTATGCAATCAAGGCGAATGACTATATGATGGACTTTTCAGTTCAGTCACAAGGTTTAGCCTCAGTTGTAAATGGGTCGAAAGGAATTAATTTGAGTCTGGATCTCATCGGATTAAGACAAGAAAAATCTATTTCATACGAAAACCAGCAATCGGCTCTTTATTATCAAGTAAAAGGTTCTGAGGTTGAAGATCTTTCAATCGGAAGTGACGATGAAGAAAACGATGAGGAAATTGATTGGGTAGGATTCAAACAACATTTTTTCTCAAGTATCTTAATAAACAAAACCGGTTTCGCGTCAGGAGATTTCAAAAGTAAGAGTCTATTTGAGGATGAAGAAGTAGATTCATTATATACTAAATCATTTGCATTTACGGCTCCTTTGACCCTAAAGGCAGGAGAATTTGACGAGAATTTCAATTACTATATAGGTCCTAATGATTATGATTTATTAAAATCTTATGATGAAGGAATTGAAAATATCATTGATTTAGGCTGGGGGATTTTTGGTACCATCAACCGATGGGCATTTATTCCTTTATTTAGTTTCTTGAGTGAGCACATGACTAATTTTGGTTTGATTATTATTTTGATGACCATCATCGTTAGAATTTTTATGTCGCCACTAGTTTATAAATCATATGTTTCTAGTGCTAAAATGAAGATTTTAAGACCAGAAATGAATGAAATTAACAAAAAGTTTCCGGGACAAGAAAATGCGATGAAGCGGCAACAAGAAACCATGGCTATACAGAAAAAAGCTGGTGTTTCAATGTTGTCAGGATGTATTCCTGCTTTATTACAAATGCCGGTATTCTTTGCATTGTTTAGATTTTTCCCTTCCGCTATAGGCTTAAGAGGAGAAGGGTTCTTATGGGCTGATGATTTATCTTCATACGACAGTATTTATCAATTGCCTATTACCATTCCTTTTTATGGTGACCATATTTCGTTATTTCCAATTCTGGCTTCAGTTGCGATTTTCTTTTATATGAAAATGAACCAGTCTCAGCAGATGAACATGCAACAACCTGCACAAGAAGGCATGCCTGACATGCAGGCGATGATGAAGTATATGATTTACCTATCACCAGTGATGATGTTGTTCTTCTTTAATAATTACGCTTCAGGATTATCCTTGTATTATTTCGTTTCGAATTTATTGACCATTACGATCATGTTAGTAATCAAGAATGTTATTATAAACGAAGATAAATTACATGCAGAAATTGAAGAAAACAAAAAGAAGCCTGTAAAAACTTCTAAGTTTAGACAACGTTTAGATGATGCGATGAAACAAGCTCAGGAGCAGCAATCCAAACAGAAGAAAAAATAATCAATTACAAACCGTTCAGAAATGAACGGTTTTTTTTATCCTTTTATTTGACTCGAAATAAACCCTAGTCCGTACCCAAAAAACTGTATTAGAGTTGTCCAAATACTCACTAAACCGACCAATATATTCTTGGTTTTGGCACTACTGATAATGAACAGCAATCCAAAATAACCACCATAAATCCAATACAAGGGGGTAAATAAGGCTAAAACAACTCCTAAGACAAACAGGCTGGGCAACCAAAAGCTGAATTTAGCCCCTTCAGGGTACTTTTTATTCAAAACCGGCCTCGCACTACCGAAATCAAAAACCTGCCTAAAAAAGGACTTGCTATCCCCTCTTCTTTTGTGATAAACAAAGGCTTTTTCTATATATCCAATTTTAAATCCTCCTTTTCTAATCCTCATCGAAAAATCAATATCCTCGCCATATCTCATACTCGAAAATCCACCCAAGGTTTCAAATACTCTTTTACTGGTTCCCATATTAAAACTTCGAGGATCAAATTTCTTGTTCCCTCTCAACCCGCCTGTTGTAATCCAGGAGGTCATAGAGAAGTTAACTGCTCGTTGAAAAATCGTGAAATCCTTTTGAGCGCGATCTGGCCCTCCAAAAGCATCAAGCTTACTCCCTACAATTGCTTCTTGAACTTCATTTAAATAGTTTTGTGGAAGCAGTGTATCTGAATCTAGAAAAATAAAATAATCACCACTAGCCTTTCCCGCTCCGTAATTTCTGGCCATTGCTGGCCCTCCATTCTCCTTTCTGTAGTAGATGACCCCATAGTCTTCAGCCAAATCCTGAAGCACCTCTGTTGAACCATCATCCACCACCAAAAATTCTACCTGGAGATTTCCAAAATCCATCTTTTTAAAAGAGTCTAACAACTCTCCTAACTCTTCACGTCGATTATAAATTGGAACAATAAAGCTAAACTTCATACCTTAAAAATAAAAAAAGCACCTCATAGGAGGTGCTTTTTATTCAATTTATTCAAAAATTTATTCTTCATCCATAAAGTGATTCATCACGGAAGTACTTACTCCCATGTTTGAGAATCCTCCATCGTGGAATAAATTCTGTAAAGTCACTTTCTTTGTTAAATCAGAAAACAGTGAAATTGTATAATCAGCACATTCTAGAGCTGTCGCATTTCCTAATGGAGACATTTCATCAGCATAAGCCAAGAACCCATCAAAGCCTTTTACCCCTGACCCAGCAGTTGTTGGCGTAGGAGATTGAGAAATTGTATTAACACGAACTTTTTGATCTCTACCGAAGAAATATCCAAAACTACGAGCAATAGATTCTAAGTAAGCTTTGTTATCCGCCATATCATTATAATCTGGGAATACACGTTGAGCTGCCATATAAGTAAGTGCCACGATAGACCCCCATTCATTCATTGCATTCTTGTTGTACAAAACATTCATTGTTTTGTGGAATGAAACCGCAGATACATCCCATCCTTTAGTTGTAAAATCATATCTAGGATCTGTATAAGCTCTACCCTTACGTACGTTTACAGACATACCAATGGAGTGCAATACAAAATCAATTTTACCACCAAGAATTTCCATAGACTTCTCAACTAAGTTCGTTAAGTCTTCCATAGAAGTTGCATCAGCTGGAATGATTTCTGAACCTGTCTTCTCAGCCAAATTCTTAATCTCCCCCATACGCATTGCAATAGGGGCATTAGTCAATACAAATTCAGCACCTTGCTCATGAGCACGTTCTGCTACTTTCCAAGCAATTGAGTCCTCATTTAAGGCTCCAAAAATAATTCCTTTTTTTCCTTTTAATAAATTGTTCATAATCTAAGTTATTTGCGTGGCAAATATAAAAATTTAATCCAATAATAATTCCTTTGCATGATTAATAGCTGACTCTGTGAAGGCTTTTCCTCCTAACATCTCCGCTAATTCATGTATTCTTTCTTCTCTTTCCAGTCTTTGAACGAAACTTTGTGTTCTTCCATCAACTTCTTTTTTAAATACTTTTAAGTGACTACTCCCTAAAGCTGCAACTTGTGGTAGGTGACTAATCGCAATTATTTGCAAATCATGTGACATGTTTTTCATTATTTGTCCCATATTTAAAGCAATTTCTCCTGATACTCCCGTGTCAATTTCATCAAATATCAAAGTGGGTAGCGATCGATATTTTGCTAAAATTGATTTGACTACTAACATGATTCTCGATAATTCTCCTCCGGAGGCATTGCGCTTTAAAGAAGCGAACTGTCCTCCCTTATTTGCACTAAACTCAAAAGTCAATTTATCCTTTCCAAAAGGATTGAAATCATCACTTTCAACCAAACTTATATTAAAACTAGCATTCTCCATTCCCAAAGGACTTAAGCCTTTACTCAGTGCTAATTTTAATTCCTCTATTACAGACGTTCTTCCCTGAGTCAAAGCGTTTGTGTTTTTTATCAATTCGTTGTTGATACCCTTTAATTCCGCATCAATAACTGCTAATTCTTCCTCAAAATTAGTGACCAATTCAACATCGGACCTCAAGGCATTTCGCTTCTCAATAAGTTCATTGATATCAATAGCAGCATGCTTTTTTCGCAAGTCGAAAAGGCTTGAAAGTTGATCATTCAATTCATTCAATTCTTCAGGCTTGGACTCTGAAGAATCAAGAATCCGGTGAGTCTCATCTGTGATATCATTCAACTCTATTGCACAGGATTCAAGCCTATTGTATAAGCCTTCAAACTCATTTGATATTCCAGAAAGCCGAGATAAGGCAGATTTAAGTGAGGAAATTTGAGCCAAAACTCCGGTGGTATCATC
Organism: Flavobacteriaceae bacterium; assembly: GCA_049606855.1. Classification (GTDB taxonomy): domain Bacteria; phylum Bacteroidota; class Bacteroidia; order Flavobacteriales; family Flavobacteriaceae; genus JBELHR01. The sequence goes on from JBMYVY010000004.1 coordinate 60,780, forward strand.
TTGCAATGTATTAATACAATTGGCTAATTCTTCCTGAATTAACACTGAATTTTCCAATATTTCTGCACGGGATTCCATATGCTCAATATTCAGAGATTCGAGATTTAAAACTTCGAGTTCTTCTAACAAAAATTTATTGTACTGAAATTGCTGCTCCAATGAATTTTGTTGAGCGACCAATTCCTTTCTATGTTTAAGTTTGGCATTGTATAATTTTAATTCAGCATTAAATTGATCTCTCAAGTCCAACTGATCATTTAATAAATCTAGCAGATCATATTGGAAATCCTCAGAAGTCACATCAAGAGTTTGATGTTGAGAGTGAATATCAATTAACAGGGGCTTGATACCTTGCAATACATTCAAATTAACAGGCGTATCATTGACAAAGCTTCTTGACTTACCCGACGGCAAAAGTTCTCGTCTGATTATGGTTTCAGACTCAAAATCAAGATCCAATTCTTCGAAAAGTGACTTGAATTTATTGCCCTGTAGGAGAAATTGAGCTTCAATTACGCATTTTTTATCCGTATCCATAAGTTGACCGGAATCGGCACGGTTACCCATGATTAAACCGAGAGCCCCTAATAAAATTGATTTTCCAGCACCCGTTTCACCAGTAATCATCGTTAATCCACGATCAAAATCAATCTCAAGTGACGCAATTAATGCATAATTTTTAATGCTTAACTTCTGTAACATCTATTTTGTTATTTGAGTCCAAATACTTTGATAGGAAGGCGCTTGTCGTTCTAAAATGCGAGTTACTTCTTCCTTTTGACTATCATTTCCTGCTTGGTAAATTCCCACAATCTCATCAAGCTTACTATCAAAAAACATTCGTTTTAAAAAATTATTATACCTGCTTCTGGATTGCTCTTCAAAAATAGCTAATTGCTCAGTGAAAAATAAGATTTCGGCATCTCCATTAACTAATTGGTCCAAACCTTGTCTATGATAATTATACCAAAATTCTAGATACCAACTTTGAGAGCTACTTCTAAGCGCTTTAATCAAGCTGTAGCGATTCAAATCACTGGGACGATTGGCCCATCCTGTATATCCGTTTTGTTGACCCAGGTTGACAATATTCTCCGCTTGTTCAAAATAATCAGATTCTCCGGAGGAGTTAAAACTTGCATCCTCAAGTCCCAATATCAAAAAGGCATAATAAGCCAAAACCGCTTCTAAATTACTGCTGACGCTATTTTCATTATAGTTCAGGGCTTGAAATTCATTAAAGACAAAACCTACTTCTGCGTCCTGAAAATTAATCAGAGTTGTGGTATATGAGGATCCATATACAGGTCTTGAAGCTTGAATCTGTAAAATTCCTGAAAATCTAGTAAAATCAACCGCTTCAGTTACAATAAAACTAACTTGACAGTCAATTTTTTGATAATCCTCAAGGGGTATTCCGTTCCAATTCGTTTGATTGATAAATCGCTCAATAGACTGTTGTAAATTATCAAAAACAGGGTTAGCACTTGCTGAAATTCGGTCAGAGTTTACTATTACCTCAGCATTAAACTGCTGGGCTTGAATTGAAATACAAAAAAATATTAGAAATATACTCAGGCTAATTCTCATACTGCAAGCTAAGAATTTCAGTCCAAATATCCACAGCCACATCGGCTTTTGATTTGAGCTCATATTCCTTTACTTCCTTCTCAGAAACTATGCTGATTTTGTTCGTATCTCCTGCAAATCCTGCACCGTGATCCCTCAAAGAATTCATGACAATTAAATCTGCATTTTTACGCTTTAATTTACCTTTTGCGTAATCAATCTCATCATCGGTCTCTAAAGCAAAGCCTACAACGAGCTGATCCGATTTTTTCGCAGGACCAAGGCTACCCAAAACATCTTTAGTTTTAGTTAGTTCAATCGTTAATTTATCATCAGACTTTTTAAGCTTAGACTCAAGCTTCACAACAGGCTTATAATCTGCTACTGCTGCTGCAAAAATAGCAATATGTGAATTTGAGAATTCAAGTTTGGCTGAATTATACATATCTTCAGCAGAAACCACATCAATCCTCGATAAATTTCTGTGATTCAAGGTTAAAGCTGTGGGCCCACATACAAGTGCAACCTCAGCACCCAAATCCAATGCTCTTTTAGCCAAGGCAAAGCCCATTTTTCCTGAAGAATGATTGCCTATAAATCTCACAGGGTCAATAGCCTCATGAGTTGGACCAGCAGTAATCAGAACTTTCCTTTTGAACAGTGGAAGCCCTTTCATAATATCAGTCTCGATAAACCGAACGATATCTTCGGGTTCCGCCATACGTCCTGGCCCAACAAGACCAGAAGCCAACTCACCTTCTCCAACAGGAATTACGTGATTAGCTCTACGGGTTAAAAGCTCTAAATTTGATTGGGTTGACTGATGCAGGTACATATCCAAGTCCATGGCAGGTGCAACATAAACAGGACATTTAGCTGATAAATATACCGCCAAAAGTAAATTGTCTGACTCCCCAGTGACCATTTTAGATAAACTGTTGGCAGTGAGTGGCGCTATGAGCATTAAGTCTGCCCAAAGTCCTAAATCAACATGATTGGTCCAAACTTCATTTTCATCTTCAGATTCGTAAAATTCAGAATGAACAGGGTTTTTTGATAAAGTAGATAAGGTCAAAGGAGTTACAAATGCCTTTGATGCAGGCGTCATAACAACTTTGACCTCAGCTCCAGCCTTAATTAGTTCACGAACTAAAAAAGCAGATTTATAAGCGGCAATTCCGGCACTTATACCTAGTAAAACCTTTTTACCACTTAAGATTGACATTATAGCTCCTCTTCAGGTTTTCTATAATAAATTTTATTATCCAACCACTCCTCTACTGCAATAGCCTGAGCTTTTGGTAATTTTTCATAAAACTTAGAAACTTCAATTTGTTCTTTGTTTTCGAATACTTCCTCTAAAGAATCATTGTAAGTTGCAAATTCATCCAATTTTTCAATCAATTCTTTTTTCAAATCACCATTGATTTGAGATGCACGTTTTGCTATAATAGAAATCGCCTCATAAATATTATTAGTTGGCGTTTCAATTGATGCACGATCATAAGTAATCGTTGATAATGGTGCTTTTGAGTTTTTGTAATCCATCTTTATACTAAATTAACTTGTTGTAATCCCTGTTTCTTCTTCCAGAACCTCATACAGCTTAGCCATATCTTCAAGGTAGTCAGAGTCAGGATAGTTTTTTTGAAATTTCGTGTATGCCTTTATTGCATTGTTTAGGCGTTCTTCCTTTTTTTCGAAAACCGAATTCATTCCCAACTCATAATAAGCTAAGAACTGATAATATAGCGCCTCTTCTTTATAAGAAGTACCTAAATAATCTTCTAAAAAAGTATCAAAAGACGTAATTGCCGCTTGGTATTTCTCCATGTGATAATACTGCCAAGCAATCTTGTAAGCCTTTGTTTCCACTTTGTATTGAAGCGTCTTGATCATCTCGTTTGCTCCCTCAATCTTATCTGAATCTGGATAATTATTGATGAACATCTGAAAGGCATCAATGGCCTCATAAGTTGTTTGTTGATCTAAACTGTATCGATCAGAGTCCAAATAATAACTCATCGCCATTAAATATTTGGCTTCCTCTACTTTAGAACTCTTTGGGTAATTCTTGGTAAAACGATTAAAATGATAAGCTGCTAAACTATAATCTCTAACGTTATAATACGAGTTAGATACCATAAATTGAATACGTTCTAACTGTGGTTTTCCTCTATAAGCTGGTAAAATTCTTTCGAAAAGTTGTAATGCTTTATTGTACTCTTGATCTTCATAAAGCTTAACCGCTAATTGATACTGTTCATTGACAGTACCTTTGTTCAAAACATTTTGGAACTCACTACATGAACTCATTATAAAAACGAGTCCTAACAGCATCATTATTTTCTTCAGTTTAAACATTTTGCAAAATTACGTATTTAAAATGGATTAGTAAAGTCTGGAATGCGCTAAACTACTTAATTTTTTTTAAAAATAAAGCGATTCTGTTCTCCAAATCTTCGCTGGCCTCAACCAAAGGTAATCTCACGGTTTTGGTCCCTATCCCAAGTTGATTTAGCAAGGATTTAATTCCAGCAGGATTTCCTTCCTCAAAAATTAAATCAATACTCGGCATCAACTTAAAATGCAATTCATATGCAGGCTTAGCAAAGCCCTCTAATCCAAGTCGTATTAACGCAGAAAATTCTTTAGGCAAACCCTGTCCAATTACACTAATAACTCCGGCTCCTCCAGCTAGAGTCATTCCCAATGCAATCATATCATCTCCTGAAATGACCAAAAATTCTTTAGGTACCAATCTAATCATTTCCAGTGCTTGAGCTAAATCTCCAGCAGCTTCCTTGATACCAATAATACTATCCGAATCTTGACTTAATCGCAATACCGTATCAGGACTCATGTTAGACCCTGTTCTTCCGGGCACATTATACAAGATGATTGGCAACGGGCTTGAATCCGCTACAGCCATAAAGTGTTGGTAAATTCCTTCTTGGGTTGGCTTGTTGTAATAAGGAGAAACGCTCAAAATGGCGCAAAAATCTTCAGTAGAAACCTGTTTCACAGCCTCACAGACTTCCAGGGTATTATTCCCTCCAACACCCATAACTAATGGCAATCTTTTATTGTTAACCTTAACAATGTGCTGTACAACCGCTAAACGTTCCTCTGAATTCATCGTTGCAGGCTCCCCAGTAGTCCCGAGTACAACTAAATAATTAACCCCATTATCAATTTGATAATTTACCAATGAGCTCAAGGCATCAAAATCCACCTTTCCATCTGCATCAAAAGGAGTAACAAGCGCTACACCAGTTCCTAATAACTCAGTCATTATATAATTTTTAAAATCTTTAAGTACTTTACAATTTCTGAATTCATGAGGTCTATATCATTATTGCACTCTCGAATCTCCATATCCAATCCATCGAGATCTGCTTCAATTAAACCTACTTTAAATCCAGCATTTGAATGCAAATTTATGTGATTCAAAAAAACACTAGGCTGATTTTGATAATTAATTAATAAATCAAAGTCCTTTTTCACGAATTCCTCAAGCTTGTTATATTTTAAACGTCCAAACAAAGAAAAATCCAATTCACTGAACCAATGATCATCCTCTAAAGTATGTTTGTTTTTTTCTACAAAATCCATCAACCAAATATCTGATGCATCAAGCTCAAAAAATTTTTCTAGGGTCCTTTTAATTCTACTCTGGTCCTGGCCTTGACATAGAACACCAATCCTTGAAATCCCCTTAGGCTTTATCTTTTTTTGATTAGCTAAAAGCCTTTTATTTAGTTTATTTAGGTTTTTCTGTTTCCAACTCATAGGATAAAATAGCCTTGATTAAACAAAATTGAGCGATAATATAGGTCCCCATGATCCAGAGTCCCATATTGAGTTCTGGCCAAACAAACATCGAAAAAGCAATGCTTGAATCAGAAATTATAAAAAGTAAAGCACCCACTATAAATAACCAATCTTTGGTTTTGATATACATACTAAAAGCCGTAATCCCCATGAAACTCAAGACAGCCCCATATACTCCCATGGGAATTAAGAAATCTCCTAAATCTGGGCCTAAGAACCCCATCAACCCCAAGTAAAACAATATAAAGGGCCAGCTTTTCGACCAATAAATTTTTCTTGTTGCTGACCAAAATATATAGATGTAACACAATTGAGCAGTTAAAAAACTACCTATCCCCATTATAAAATAGTCTTGGGCATCTTGCAAGAGTAGAACATCTCCTAAAAATGAAAAACTCAAGGCCAATATTACTGCCGTATTTCGAGTTTTAGAACTGTAATAATAATAGCCCGCCAAAACAGGCATGATCAGCGATTTAGCAATAAATATCAATGGACGATTTTCAAAATAAATTGCCCATAGATCAACAACACTTACTAGCACATATAGTAGTACAATTACTTTTTTCATAAACTGAAATTTTGATTTATGCTCGCTACGTGATATCCGGCTTCAATCACTTTCTTATAAGCTTCTGATTTGGGATTTAGCAGAGGATTTGTATGATTCAAATGTATGAAGTAAATTTTAGATTTGTCCGATGAATTTAAGTTTGAAAAGAGTTTCATCGATTCTATCGCAAATGGATGAGGGATTTCACTCATGTCTCTTCCTGGCAGTTCTCTTTGATCATAGAAGGTTGCATCTAAAAATGCATAGTCTACCTGTTTTACAAAATCCACAATAGACTGATTCCATTTAGACCACTTATCAATATCGGGGATGAATAAGGCAGATTTATTAGGACCTTGAATGAGATAACCTACCGTTTCCGAATACTCATCACGATGAGGTACTATGAGCGGTTTTATACTCAAGTTATCGCTTAGGGGTACCCATCGTTCATTTTGAATTGCTTTAAGTTTAATATTTTCCAAGGCAACTAATTGATCCCACGGTCCATTATTTTCAAGAAAGTCTACAAATTTTGGCATGGCATAAACTGACACCTTCTTTGCTCCTAATGCTTCCCTACCTAAATACATCAATCCCGTATAATGTCCGATGTGGGCATGAGTAAGAAAAATACCATCAACAACAGGTTTATTCTTTACACCGGCATAGTTATTTAAATCATGGCTTTGACTTGTAAAATCGGGAGTGGCATCAATGATATAAGTACTTTGATTGTCCACCAATCCAATACTGCAAACTTTAAGTGATACATCGGTACCATTAAATCGGTCGGTGCAACATGATTTTGAACAACCAATTTGTGGAGCACCCGCATCCTGAACAGTACCAAGAATTCTCAAATTCACTTGAGACCTTAGATTGAAGGTCATCGAGAACAACACAAATAATACAATGCTAGCCCTCATGTGAAATCATCTTTAAAAATTCATCTTCACTAATAATATTAATCCCTAAATCTGCTGCTTTCTTTAATTTACTTGGCCCCATTTTATCTCCAGCAACCAAAAAACTAGTCTTTTTTGATATGCTACTTCCAACTTTTCCTCCATGTTGTTCAATTAACTTTTTTAATTCGTTCCGACTCACTTTCTCAAAAACCCCGCTAACTACAACGGTTTTTTCTTCCAAAGCACTGCCCAACTGCATATTCTCAGTGACATCAACTTCCATTCTCAAACCTGATATAGCTAATCGAGTGACCAGGTTCATGGAATACTCATCCGCTGAAAAAGCACAAATACTCTGGGCAATTCGCTCTCCTATTTCATCAACAGCAGTTAAATCCTCAAAGCTAGCCGAGAGTAGGGCGGACATATTTTTAAAGTGCTTCGCTAATTTTTTTGCCACTGTTTCTCCCACATATCTTATTCCGAGAGCAAAAAGTACTTTTTCAAACGGCATTTGTTTTGATGCTTCTATACCCACTAACATATTATTGATAGATTTCTCAGCCATTCTATCTAAGGGAATAAGCTGATCAAAATTTAAGTCATATAAATCCGCATAGTTCTCAATCAGATTGTTCTCATACAACTGCACAACAGTTTCAGCGCCTAGTCCATCAATATTCATTGCTTTTCTTGATATGAAATGTTCTATTTTTCCGGTAATCTGAGGCGCACAGCCAAATTCATTTGGACAATAATGTTTCGCATCTCCATCTTCTCTAACAAGAGGTGTTTGACAAACAGGACAATTTTTTGCATAAACAAAAGCCTCCGAATCATTTGGTCTTAAAGAAAGATCTACTCCCACAATTTTGGGAATAATCTCTCCTCCTTTTTCAACATATACAGTATCATTAATTCTTATGTCATGTTTTTTTATTTGGTCTTCATTGTGAACTGAAGCCCGTTTTACGATAGTCCCAGCCAACTCAACGGGTTCAAGATTGGCAACTGGCGTAATCGCACCTGTCCGTCCTACTTGATAACTTATACTTGACAAAAGGGTACTGGCCTTCTCAGCTTTAAATTTATAGGCCACTGCCCATCGAGGAGCCTTTGCAGTAAAACCCATTTCATCTTGTGCATTGAGTTCATTTACTTTTATCACTACACCATCTGTTTCATAAGGTAAATCATGTCGTTTATCATCCCATAAATTGACAAAATCCATTACTTGATCAATAGTTTGACATACCTTAACTGTATTCGGGACATTAAATCCTGCATGTTTTGCTGCTAGCAGAGCATCTGAATGAGTTAAAAAACGGGAACGTTCTTCTACTACTTGATACAGCAAACATTCTAAAGGCCTCAGGGCCACCTCGGAAGAATCTTGGAGTTTCAAAGAACCACTTGCAGTATTTCTAGGATTTCTGTAAGGTTCTTCACCTTGAGATTCACGTTCCTTATTCATGGCCTCGAAGCCCTCTAAAGGAAGTATGATCTCTCCACGAATTTCAAAATTAGCGGGAAAATCTCCATAAACCTTCAATGGAATACTTTTTATAGTTCTAACATTTGATGTCACATCATCACCCTGGACACCATCTCCTCGAGTTACTGCGCTTTTGAGCTCACTGTTTTCATAGGTCAAATTTATGGAAGCACCGTCATACTTCAATTCACAAGTATAACTTAGATTTCCTTCATAAAGTTTCTTTACGCGTTTTTCCCAATCTAATAAATCATCTTTGGAGTAAGAATTATCTAAGGAATACATTCTGTGCCTGTGAACTCTAGTTACAAAATTCTTATTGATCCCTCCACCAACACGCTGAGTTGGAGAATTAGGGTCAAACAATTCAGGATGTTCCGCCTCTAATTGATTCAATTCAGATAGCATCACATCAAATTCGTAATCCGATACTGAAGCTTCATCTAGTTGATAATACTCATGATTCAATCGATGCAACTCCTTCCTTAAATATGTAATTCTATTTTTTGCTGACTCATTCATAAAAATCCGTGAATTTGACCTCTAAAATACCAAATAAAACTGGTTTGTGTCACCTAGGTTACACAAGCACATGACATTTGTCATAATTAACACTTAAGAGTCTTACTACCTTTGAAGTATACAAAGCAAAAAAGTCGGAATTATGAAAAATTTAGTCATTTTAGGAGCGGGTACTGCGGGTACAATGATGGCCAACCATCTAAAAAAACGCCTAGACTTAAGTCAATGGCAAATAAGTATCGTAGACCAATACAAAACACATTATTACCAACCAGGGTTTTTATTTTTACCCTTTGATACCTATAAAGAATCTGATGTCGTAAAGAACAAAAAAGATTTTATCCCAAAAGGAGTAAAATACATTCAAGAAAGGATAGAACGTATTGATGCCAAGAACAACGAAGTTCTTCTAGAGAATCAAATTATAAACTACGACATCCTAATTATTGCCACTGGAACCAAAATCGCCCCAGAAGAAGTTGAGGGAATGGACGGTCCCCTTTGGCAAAAAGAGGTATTTGATTTCTACACTTTTGAGGGAGCTAAAAACCTTAGAGATAAACTTCGAGTTTGGGAAGGCGGAAAATTAGTAGTACACTTTACAGAAATGCCTATTAAATGCCCAGTAGCTCCTTTAGAATTTGTCTTTTTAGCGGATGACTTTTTCAGAAAAAAAGGAATGCGAGACAAGGTTGAACTTACTTATGTAACTCCACTGGGAGGAGCGTTTACCAAGCCTCAAGCTACTCAAGAGTTGAGTTATTTACTTAAAGAAAAGAATATTGAAGTAGTAACAGATTTCAATATTGAGCGCGTTGATAATCAAAAGAAACAAATTATTGACTACGCCGATGAGGCTGTAGATTTTGATCTTTTGGTTACTGTTCCCACCAACATGGGGGATGCATTAATTGAAAGAAGCGGATTGGGGGATGATTTAAATTTTGTCCCTACAGACAAAAACACCTTGCAAAGCAAAGCCCATGAAAATATTTTCGTAATAGGAGACGCAACAAATCTTCCAGCATCTAAAGCGGGATCTGTGGCTCATTTCCAGGCGGAAACTTTAACGGATAACATCGAGTTATTCATCAAAGGGCAAGCGCTTAAAAAGGAATTTGATGGGCATGCCAACTGCTTTATAGAAACAGGAAACCAAAAGGCGCTACTAATTGATTTCAATTATGAAACAGAGCCGGTTAAGGGAAGTTTTCCATTCGCAAAATTTGGTCCGATGTCGCTTTTAAAGGAATCCGTTTTAAACCATTGGGGAAAATTGGCCTTTAGATGGATCTACTGGAACATGCTACTTAAAGGAATTCCTATTCCTTTTGTTGGAAGAAATATGAGTAAATCAGGTAAACAATTAAAATAAACAATCATGGAAAAAGTATTTAATAACATCGCAGTAATAACAAATGACGAAGGATATTTAGAATCATTTGATCAATGGACCCCAGAATTAGCAGAAGAAATTGCTAAAGAAGAAGGTATCGAATTAACAGAGAAACATTGGGAAGTAATTCATTGGATTCAAGAGCAAGTAAAGAATGAAGTTGCTTTGACCATTAGAGGGATAAAAAAAACAGGCCCTGTTGATATCAAAACATTTTATGCACTATTCCCAAAAGGACCGTTAAAAGTATCTACTAAAATTGCAGGAGTACCTAAACCTAAAAGCTGTATATAACTATGGAAACGACTAAAGTAAAAAAAATGTTATTCATCCTTTCAAAAGCAAGTCTTCAAGACGCTTATGCTGCATTTGTAATGGCAAATGGTGCAAGAATGGAAGGAATAGAGGCCGAGGTATTTTTCACTTTTTTTGGATTGGAAGCCATTCAAAAAAAGAAATTAAACGACCTACATACCTCAACAGTTGGAAATCCAGGAATGCATATTCCAACAATGATTGGAGGATTACCAGGAATGGAATCTTTCGCTACTAAGATGATGAAAAAAGAAATGGATAAACTCGATATGCCACCTGTAGACGAGTTTCTTGAAATTCTATCTGCATCAGGAGCAAAACTATGGGCATGTAAACTAGCTGTAGACATGTTTCATCTCAAGGAAGAAGATCTCATAGATGATCTCGATGGAATTCTAACCATTGGAGACTTTTATAATCGAGCCGATAGTGACGGAAGTCAAATTGTTTTCATTTAAACAAAAATAGCGACCCATGGGTCGCTATTTTTTTAGTTAGTGATTTTTAATAATAGGTATGTCGTCTTACTCGAGCGACGTACTTGGCTAAACGGATAACTTGGTGAGAATATCCATATTCATTATCATACCACACATATAAAACTGCTGTATCGCCATCGGAAATAGTAGCTTTTGAGTCAAAAATTGAAGGAGCTGTCGTCCCTACAATATCAGAAGAAACCAATTCATTATTAATTTCATATTTGATTTGTTCGACTAGGTCACCATTGAGTGCTGCGTCCTTAATTAATTCGTTAAGCCCTTCGCGAGTCGTATCCTTATTGAATTGCAAATTCAAAATTGCCAAAGACCCATTTGGTACTGGAACACGAATGGCTGAAGAAGTTAATTTATCCTCTAGGGATGGTAATGCTTTTGATACGGCCTTACCTGCTCCAGTCTCCGTGATTACCATATTAAGCGCTGCAGCGCGACCACGGCGGTATTTCTTGTGCATATTGTCAACAAGATTTTGGTCATTGGTATAGGCATGAATTGTTTCTAAATGTCCCTTTTTAACACCATAAGCATCATCAACTACCTTTAGAATCGGCGTGATTGCATTTGTAGTACAAGAAGCGGCTGAAAAGATCTCTACCTGCTCGGGATCATAGTCTTTGTGATTAACCCCATGAACGATATTTGGTATTCCCTTTCCAGGAGCTGTAAGAAGTACTCGATCTGCTCCTTTCGGTATAAGGTGTCTTTCCAAAGCCTCTTTATCCCTAAAAGCTCCGGTATTATCTATGATTAAAGCATCTTCAATACCATATTCTGTATAATCTATATCTTCAGGCTGATTAGCAGAAATAAAAATTACTGGAGTTCCATTAATGATTAAGGCATTATTTGAAGCATCAACCTGAACTGTAGCGTTAAAATCTCCGTGCACAGAATCCGTTTGTAGCAAAGAAGCGCGCTTTTCAAGGACTTCCTGATTAATTGCACCTCTAGTAACAACTGCTCTAAGGCGTAATTGCTGACCTCTTCCCAGTTTCATCATTAACTCTCTAGCAAGTAACCTTCCGATTCTTCCGAAACCATAAAGAACAACGTCTTTTGGTTCCATGTCGGTTTTAGGGTCAATCCCTTCCACTTTATTATGTACGAAATGCATCAGCATAGAATCATCTATACCCTCATTCATCGCCTCATAAGTAAGTTTCCCAATATCGATTCTTGCGGGATTTTGTCTAACTTCTACAATTGCCTTTGCGACCTTAAGAACTTCGAAAATATCCAAAGGTTTTTCAACAAATTCTCTAGAGTACTGAATCAAATTTAAAATTTGACTAACTGTTTTTTCGAAAAGTGGATTCCTAAATAGAATCAATTCGATAGATTTCTCATACCATAATTCATTGATGATATGGCTTAATTCTGCAGCTGCTCGACGCTCGCTATTGGATTGGTCTAAATGCTGCTCGTAAGAAAAGTTGCTTTCCATTATTAATGGTTTGATTGTTTAGTAATTGCCCCAAAGGTACCCATTTCAATCGATTTCGTAACATTTTTTAAATAAAAAAAAACCTCCTTTTTAGGAGGCCTTTATTTATGCTAGTTGAAGATCAATTTTTGCAATTCACCCTCCTTATCTATCATTTCTATAAACAGTGGTTCTCGTCTAGAACGGTTCTTTAAAGCACCCTCTAAATCAAAAGCATTTTTTATAACGACATTATTAACCTTAGTTATTATAAAACCTACTTGAACTCCATAGCTTTCTAAATATTCATTAGACATATCTTTAATTTCAGCCCCTCCTTCAACGCCGAATCTCTTTGCCCTTTTGGAATCCAAATCCTCTACCACAAGTCCGAGCTGTCGCAGAACTACTGTGTTATCCTTTGCCAACACAACTTGCTTCTCTATAGAATTCCCTTGACGCGTCACCTGTACTGAAATTTTGTCTCCCGGTCTTTTGGCATTTAAAAACCCCTTAAGGTTGGAAAAATTCTGAATTCTTACCCCATCCATAGAAGTGATAACATCACCAGATTCAAGTCCGGCACTTTTTGCATTACCTTGATCGGTGACCTCAGCAATTTGGACTCCATTAATTTTATCCTCTCTATCTGCTACAGGTCGTATTCCTAATATGACTTTCTGAACAGAACCAAACTCGATAAAATCTTCAATTATTTTCTGAGTAATATTTGAAGGTACAGCAAAAGAATAACCAACAAACCCGCCAGTTTGAGAACTTATTGCTGTATTAATTCCTATGAGTTCTCCATTTGTATTTACCAATGCCCCTCCACTATTACCGGGATTGACTGCAGCATCGGTTTGAATAAATGAGTCTGTGGAGAAATTACCTTGAAGATCTCTTCCCTTAGCTGAAATAATACCAGCGGTAACGGTAGAAGTTAAATTATAGGGGTTTCCTACGGCCAAAACCCATTCTCCTATTTTAATAGCATCTGAATCTCCAAAACTCAAATACTTTAAACCTTGTTCTTCAATTTTTAAAAGCGCAATATCACTATTGGCATCTGCCCCAATGAGCTCAGCCATGTAGGTTCTTTTATCATTCAGTGTGATTTCTATTTCCGAGGCTCCTGAAATAACATGATTATTCGTTACAATGTAACCATCGGAAGATATAATTACTCCTGAACCAGTACCAACTTGCTCATATTCCCTGGACCCTCCACCGCCAAATATAAATGCCGAAAAGGGATCTCTATATGATTTCACTGCGGTATTCTTAACGTGGACAACGGCATGGACGGTAGTTTCTGCGGCCTCAGTGAAATCAGTAGTTTCCGCTGCATAAGCAGCCCTAGTGTACGTTACTGGTGCAGGCACAACCTCACCTTCAGGAATAATTCTCTCGTTATAATCTCTGAAATTAAAAATCAAAAGTGCAATACTAGCACCGAATAAACTGGATAAAATAAAAGATAAACTTCTTTTCATAAACTGTCATTTAATGCGTTAAACTATAAATTTATACCAATCCCTTTGAAATAAGTAATTCTTAACGAAAATTAACAAGGAATAGTCGTCAATCTTTTTTGTATTTTTGACCACTATGTATTACAAATATCAAGGAGCTGGAAACGATTTTGTCATGATCGACAATCGTCAAGGTCAATTCGACAAAAATGATACCAATCTAGTTGCATCACTATGTGACAGACATTTTGGCATAGGTGCTGATGGTCTAATTCTGATCGAACCCCATCGGGATTATGACTTTCAAATGGTCTATTTCAACGCAGATGGTAAGCAGAGTAGTATGTGCGGAAATGGAGGAAGATGTGCGGTTTCCTTTGCCTTCCATTTGGGGATAATTCAAAATAAAACTGAATTTTTGGCCATTGATGGCTTGCATGAGGCCTTAGTATATGATAATGGTGAAATCATCGACCTTAAAATGATTGATGTAGAATTGATAAAACAATTTGAAGATCATTTCTTTCTTGACACAGGATCTCCACATCACGTTGAATTCCATAAAGATATTTCTAAAATTGACGTTCAACAAACAGGATCATCTATTCGATATGGGGCCCCTTATTTTGATTCTGGGTCTAATGTGAATTTTGTTCAAGCCTCAGGTCCAAATAGAATAAAATTAAGAACATACGAAAGAGGAGTTGAAGGAGAAACTTTGGCCTGCGGAACTGGAGCCACTGCTGCAGCTATTGCTTATCACTTAAGCAAGCAAACAGATCAATGTGAAATTAATGTTGAGGTTTTGGGAGGGGAATTAAGTGTTCGATTTATAAAAAATGATGAACAATTCAATGATGTTTGGTTAAAAGGACCGGCAAAACCCGTTTTTAAAGCCAAATTATTATGAACGAAATACATTTAGCAGCCTTAGAACCGGAGGACATTAATTTACTTTTTAAACTGGAAAATGACCGCAGCTTATGGCATGTATCCAATACCCTGGTGCCCTTTAGTAAAACTACTCTTGCCGCCTATTTGGACAATATAGAATCAAATGATATTAGCAGTGCAGGTCAATATCGATTCGCAATTAAAAATCGAGAAGAGACTATTGGGTGTTTGGACCTTTACGATTATGACCCTGTAAATTCAAGGGCTGGTGTTGGCGTTATTTTATGTGAGAGTGCTCGTGGAAAAGGAATAGCTAAGAATGCGCTGAAGAAACTCATACTTTACGTAGAAGAACATTTGTTTTTACATCAATTGTATGCAGACATCCCTGTTTCAAATGAGCAGAGTATTACATTATTT
The DNA here is from genome assembly GCA_049606855.1 of Flavobacteriaceae bacterium. GTDB lineage: Bacteria > Bacteroidota > Bacteroidia > Flavobacteriales > Flavobacteriaceae > JBELHR01. The sequence goes on from JBMYVY010000004.1 coordinate 76,090, forward strand.
GAATCCTGTAATTTCAAAAAAACCGCCTGTTTAAAAGATTGGATTCGCCATAAAGACAGTTATGAGGATCAATTAACTTACCAATTGTTATTATGATTAAAAAAATCATTTTAGGAAGTCTGTTTCTTGGACTTCTAATAAGTATCGCTGTTTTTTATTCAGTAAGCGTCCAAGGGGCTTTAACCGAAAAAACCACAATTTATATCAGCTCAGAGGACAGCTACTCGGAAGTATTCGAAAAACTAAAACCACGAATGAAAAGCCCTCAACTTTTTGACAAAATAGCAGCACTCAAAAAGTATCCCTCCTTAATTAAGGATGGTAAATATATTATTGGAACCGATCAAAGTATCATTAGCATCGTTAACGATTTAAGAATCGGCAAACAAGTTCCTGTAAATATTAAATTCAATAATCAGGATAACCTGGAACAACTGGCTATAAGATTATCTGAGCAATTGGAGTTAAACTCAGGGGATTTATACCGAGTTTTGAGTGATTCAAGCTTTATTGCAAAAAATGGATTCACAATAAACACGGCATTAGCGATGTATCTGCCCAACACCTACCAAGTGTATTGGGATATTGAACCTGAACAACTCCGAGCAAGATTTTTAAATGAGTATCGAAAGTTTTGGAATGATAACAGGGTTGCAAAAGCAAAAGCACAAGGTTTAAGCCCAATTGAAGCATCCATTTTAGCCTCAATTGTGCAAAAAGAGACCAGTTACTTAGCAGAACGACCAACAGTTGCTGGTTTATACCTCAATAGAATTCATCAAGGAATCCCGTTACAGGCAGATCCAACCGTAATTTATGCCTTAAAACAAGCCTACGGTCAAGATTTTGAAGTCAAGCGGGTTTTGAACAAAGATTTACTTATAAACTCTCCTTATAACACATACAAACACCGAGGCTTACCTCCGGGACTGATCAGTATGCCAGATTTGAGTTCTATAAATGCGGTCTTAAACCCGGCTCAACACGATTATATTTATATGTGTGCGAGTGTAGATAATCCCGGCCAACACGAATTCGCAAGATCCTTATCCAAACACAATGCAAATGCCGCTAAATACAGGAGATGGATAAACCAACAAGGGATTAAGCGTTAATAAAAATTCCATAAAATTTTAATAAAAAAACTACATAATTAAGCAGTTTATGTTTGAAAATTAGGTGTTTAATATATTTTTATTAATTTTGCAGCAGATAAAAATGATTAGCCTTCGGGCAAATTTATGAGAAAAACGATTATTCAATTAATTGTGATCTTAGGAATTTTATCTACCCCTGTACAAAGCTTTGCAAAAAGCTTTTACGTTCCTAACACGACGGAAATTGCAACGGTTCTTACAGAGGAAGAAGCCAGAGCAGAAGGTTCTATGGAATATTTACCTATTCCATACCTAGGCAAAACATTTACGGGTTTCAAAGAGGCCCTAGCGTTCAAAGAAAGTCAAGGGCGCTATCAAATTATTAATGCCTATGGATATTTGGGAAAATATCAATTTGGAAAATCTACATTAGAGAGGTTACAAATAGATCACCCAAATGAATTTTTAAAAGATCCAGAGTTACAGGAAAGAGCTTTTATAGCACTTTGCCAGGTAAACAAGTGGATTTTGAGAAAAGATATCAGTCGAATGGTCGGTAAGAAGGTAAATGGAATTACCATTACAGAGTCTGGTATTTTAGCTGCAGCTCATTTAGGTGGAGCTGGAAATGTAAAAAAATACCTAAGAAGTTGGGGAAGTTTTCAATTTGAAGATGCCTTTGGCACCAATTTGGAAGAGTACCTAAAGAAGTTTTCAGGATATGACACTTCAGGAATTGAAGCAAACAGATTTCCAGAAATTTCTTAATTAAGCTTGAAACACAAACAAAGCCGGACGTTTATGGATGTCCGGTTTTTCTTTTCGCCACAATTTTATAGGCTTGGATTTGATAAACTCTGAATCCAATGAAATATCACAAGCAATACACAAGATCGTATTGGGGTTCAAAACCTGGATTAAATCATCAATTAGTTTATTATTCCTATACGGGGTTTCAATAAAACTTTGAGCCTGACCTTCTTCTTTGCTTCTTTTTTCAAATTTCATCAACATCCTTTTACGCTCTTGTTTATCGATAGGTAAATAGCCATTAAACGCAAAACTTTGTCCATTCATTCCAGAACTCATCATGGCCATCAAAATACTTGAGGGCCCCACCAAAGGTTTAACGCAGATTCCCTTGCTGTGAGCCAATTGAACAATCTCAGCTCCAGGGTCCGCAACACCAGGTACACCTGCATCCGATAATAGCCCCATGGAGAGTCCAGAATTTAAAATAGGATCCAAATAGCTATTTATTAGCTTCCGATCAACGTGCTTGTGAAGCGGATAAAGTTTCAATTCAGACTGTGGGATTTCTGGAGCAATTTTCTTAATAAACTTTCGAGCTTCCTTTTCATTTTCGACCACAAAATTTCTTAAGGGCAACATGGTTTGTTTAACCGTCTCTGGCATCACCTGCAATGGATCACCAGGACCAAGAGTATTGGGTATTAAATAAAGTTTGGGAGCTATCATGATAAATTATTTCAACACATCCTTTACCAAATAATCACATGCATCATTCAATAAACTATAAACGTGTTCGAAGCCTTGAACACCCCCATAATAAGGGTCTGGAACTTCATTTTGGCCACCACCGCATAAAGACAAAATCAAATTCACTTTATCTTTTTGACTGCTTTGGCCTGCCAATGCAATGACATTTGTATAATTGGACTGATCCATGACAAGTATTAAATCAAAAGCATCAAAATCATCTTTTACAAATTTTCTGGCTTTTTGATTTGAAATATCAATTCCATGGGCTTTTGCCACTTCAATAGAACGAACATCTGGCTGCTCACCAACATGGTAAGCTCCAGTACCCGCCGAGTCGACAAATACATGTTCTGGATTTACCTTAGATTCTAAAATACCTTGGGCTAATGGGGAACGACAAATATTCCCTAGGCAGACCATAAGTATCTTGGTTTTCATCTAAAATGAAAGTTTTTCAGTTAAATCGTCTACGTATTTTTTATACTGCTTATCTGTCTCGGTTAAGTTGTCCACAGTTTTACATGCATGCAACACAGTTGCATGATCTCTTTTTCCTATTTGAGCTCCTATGCTGGCTAATGAGGACTTAGTCAAATGTTTGGCAAAATACATGGCCAATTGACGAGCTTGAACAACGTGTCGCTTTCTTGTTTTAGATTGCAAAGTTGCTACATCCATATCAAAATACTTCGAAACTACTTTTTGTATATGGTCAATAGATATTTCTCGTTTGGTGTTTTTGACGAATTTATCTACAATTTGCTTCGCCAGATTAAGCGTAAATTCCTTTTTGTTAAAAGAGGCTTGAGCGATCATTGAGATAACAACACCTTCCAATTCTCTAACATTATTCTTGATATTTTTTGCAATATACTCAACAATATCATCAGGCATATCTACTCCATCACGGAACAACTTATTTTGCAGTATAGAAACTCGCGTATCTAAATCCGGTGATTGTAATTCAGCAGATAAACCCCATTTAAAACGAGACAATAATCGCTGCTCAATGTCCTGCATATCAACAGGAGCTTTATCAGAAGTCAAAATAACTTGTTTCCCATTTTGATGTAAATGATTAAATATATGGAAAAACACATCCTGTGTCCCTGCCTTTCCAGACAAAAACTGAACATCATCAATAATTAAGACATCAATCATTTGATAGAAATGAATAAAATCATTTCTAGTATTACTCTTCACAGAGTCAATAAATTGTTGAGTGAATTTTTCTGAAGAAATATATAATACCGTTTTATCCGGATATTGATCTTTAATCTGAACTCCAATGGCATGGGCTAAATGAGTTTTTCCCAGACCCACACCTCCGTAAATCAACAAAGGATTAAAAGAAGTTCCACCCGGTTTATTCGCTACTGCCATACCGGCAGACCGCGCCAGCCGATTTGAATCTCCCTCTACGAAATTGTCAAAATTATAATTCGGATTTAACTGACTTTCTATTTTTACTTTTTGAATCCCTGGAATCACAAAAGGATTTTTCAATTCCCTTTTATCCAATTCAATTGGAACAGTAACTTTTTGAGATTTGAGTGGATTCCTATTGGAACTAGGAATTTTTACTGTTTGTGGTTGAGTACTACTATAAGTGTTTTCCATCTTCACATCGTAAATCAACTTGGCCTCAGCCCCAAGTTCCCTTACTAGAGCCACTCTCAATAGTTTGATATAGTGCTCTTCCAACCATTCATAAAAAAACTTACTTGGTACCTGAATTGTCAAGGCCTCACCGGAAACTTTGATTGGTTTGATTGGTTCAAACCACGTTTTGTAGGCCTGTGGCTTGATATTGTCTTTTATAAATTGAAGACAAGCATCCCACACAGATTCAGCTGATTTAGTCGTTATCATTGATTAAATAAAGTAAGGTTAAAATTTTGTTAAAAACCGTTGAAGCAATCCCCTTGATTCAATACAAATTTGTGAATAAAATTCAGTATAAAAAAATGAAAATAGTATTGATTTATAAGTTTTTTATGCTTAATATATCACTCAAATAATTCGTCATGTTTGAATCAAAATTGAATTTTCGTGTCAGGTACTGCGAAACAGACCAAATGGGAGTAGTACATCATGGAAATTATGCCCAATATTTTGAAATGGGAAGAATTGAGTGGTTGAGGAATTTTAATTTATCTTATAAAAAAATGGAAGAAGATGGAATTGGTCTTCCTGTAGTTAATCTACAAACCAATTTTCTCAAACCTCTGTATTACGACGATGAATTAACTTTAATTACTGAGCTTAAGGAGCCCCCAACTGCAAAAATTATATTTACCTATAAGCTATATCGCGATCAAGAATTGATGTCCACTGGTGAAACTACCTTGGTATTTGTAGATATGGATAGAAATCGACCAATAAAGGCACCCTCCTATTTTCTAGATTTGCTTAATTCTTACTAAGTGGTTCTGTGAAATAGTTTCAATTGTAGCCTCATATTTACTTTGAACAGTTGCCAAAGTCATTTTACAATCTAGAGCCAATTCTTGACTTACGATTCTCAGTTGCATATCCTTGATATACCTCATCACCTTATTCATTTGATCGTAATTGAACTGAATTTGAAATTCCTTTTCTATTGGATGATCGATTATTTGGGCCTCATTGAGCACCAATTGAGCTGAGAGCTTATAGGCTTGAATGAGACCTCCAACCCCTAATTTAACCCCTCCAAAGTAACGTACCACAACAACAAGCACATCAGTCAAGTCCTTAGCCACAATCTGACCGTATATTGGTTGACCCGCAGAATTACTTGGTTCACCATCGTCATTTACACGGTAATCTTTCCCTTCTACTCCCAATCGATAAGCATAACACCAGTGTCTTGCGGAGTAATGTGATTTTTTCACAGTTTCCAGTGCTTGTTTCACCTCTTCTTCAGATTTAACAGGGAAGGCGAATCCATAAAACTTACTCCCCTTCTCTTTAAAATAAGAAGGTTCATCCATACTTGCTATGCTGTGATAAAAATCTTTTGTATTTTCCATTTTTCAATGACCAAATTTATAATAAACTATGAAACTTCTTTACCCATTAATCTTTTTGTTTGCCATTTCAGTCAGTTCTTGTCAAAACCCGAGTAGTCAAGATATCGCTATCGTTATTCATGGTGGCGCAGGTGGAATCGACAGAAGCTATTTTTCTGAAAAACAAATTCAAGCTTACGAGGCTAAACTAACTCAAGCCCGTGATGCCGGTTATCAGGTATTGGATAACGGAGGTAGTTCTTTAGATGCTGTTCAAGCCGCAATTATAATCATGGAGGACTCACCTTTATTTAATGCCGGAAAAGGTGCCGTATTCACTGCTGACGTACAAAATGAATTAGATGCCTCAATCATGTATGGTGCAGACTTAAATACAGGAGCTATTGCAGGAGTACATCACATTAAAAACCCAATTCTTGCAGCTCGCATGGTTATGGACAAATCAGACCATGTGCTTTTAGCAGGTGATGGTGCTGAGATTCTGGCAAAACAACATGGGATAGAAATGGTAGATGCTTCATATTTTTTCACTCAAAAACGATATGACCAATTATTAAAAATTCAAGGAAGAGAAGAGACATCTTTGGATCATGGAGATTCTGCCCTTAATGAACGTCCATCGTATAACGACCTTATGGATGATCACAAATATGGAACAGTAGGGGCTGTAGCCATTGACAAAGAAGGAAATATTGCAGCAGGAACCTCCACTGGAGGGATGACCAATAAAAAATATGGTAGAATCGGTGATGCTCCTTTAATTGGATCTGGAACTTATGCGAATAATTTAACTTGTGGATTATCTTGCACCGGAACTGGAGAGTATTTCATTAGAACCTTGGCCTCTCATGAAATTTCTGCGAAAATGAAATATGAAAACAAAAGTCTAAAAGAAGCCATGCACGAAGTTATCTTTAATCAAATTGGCCCTTTAGGAGGTGAAGGTGGAATTATTGGGTTGGATAAAGATGCCAATGTTGTTTGGGATTTTAATTCAAGTGGCATGTTTAGAGCATACAAATCCTCAAAGGGAAGTGCGGCTGTTGAAATGTTTGAGCAAACTAAGATGCCTATAAATTAATCGCATTTAAAAACTGTTGATATACTGGATCGTCTGGAGCTTTAAAAATCTCAAGACGGTCTTTTTTTATAAAATATTCCGCTGTGCAAACTCCGTTAATTTCGGGTGCTTTTACTCCACTATCAAACTCAACAGCTCCAGTGAAACGCCATATTTCATCGTATAACCCAGCTTGAATAAAACTGTTTAGAACCTGCGCCCCTCCCTCTACAATAAGGCTTTGAACCCCTCTTTGATAAAGTTCTTCTACAATTTGAAACATCAAATTTTCTCTTCCATCTATTTTAGCATAGCTAACGTGATCGTCTAGCATAAATTCGGATGCAGTTGCCTCCTGATAAAACACCAGAGTCTGAGCCTGGTCATTAAAAATATTTAAATCGGAAGCGAGTTCCAATTTTCTATCTACAATTATTCGAAGTGGATTAGCCCCTGACCAAGTTCTAGAAGTCAAACTGGGATTATCCGAAATTATGGTGTTTTTACCAACCAAAATAGCAGATTCCTGAGCTCTTAACTTATGACTCAATTGCTTAGAATAGTCGTTTGAAATCCAAAAAGGCTCCCCTATTTTAGAATCATTTTTATCGATAAAACCATTTTCAGATTGAGCAAATTTTAACGTAATGAAGGGACGCTTGGCTAAATGATAGGTAAAAAAACGCTTGTTTAATTCAAAGGCCTCCGCTTTCAAAAAACCAAATTCGACAGGAATTCCAGCTGCTCTTAATTTTTTAATACCATTGCCCGAGACTTTTGCAAAAGGATCAGCAGTGGCAATTACCACCTTACCTACATTATGAGCAATGAGTAAATCTGCGCATGGAGGAGTTTTTCCAAAATGGGAACAGGGTTCCAAAGAAACATAAACTACAGACTTAGGCAACAACTCTTTTTGAGCAACACTGTTTATGGCATTAACCTCAGCATGAGCCTCACCTGCTTTGATATGAAAGCCCTCACCAATAATTTGGTCTTGGTGCACAATGACACATCCGACCAGAGGGTTTGGATAAGTCAATCCCAAACCGTTTTTAGCCAAAGCCAACGCTCTAAAAAGATATTTTTCTTGTACCTTCACCCCACAAAAATAACTAAAATTATCATGCCAAAAATTCGCGAAATTCAATTAAAAGATAACGCGCAAATAGCAGAACTTATAAGATCTGTTTTGATAGAACTAGGAGTTCCGAAAGTAGGCACAGCCTATGAGGACAAAGCTTTGGATAATATGTTTGAGCACTACAAAAATAAGGGTGGAACCTATTTTGCACTAATCGATGGTGATCGAATAATTGGAACTGCAGGAGTTGGTCCTTTGGAAGGAACTACCTGTGAATTACAAAAAATGTATTTTCTTCCTGAAGCTCGAGGGAAAGGTTTTGGCGAACTAATGATGAAAAGCTGTTTAGAGGAAGCAAAACGTTTGGGATATACGCACGTGTATATCGAGACCATGCCTTATATGGAAGCTGCTCAAAAACTTTATAAAAAATCTGGATTTCACTATATCGATGCGCCTATGGGAAACACAGGGCATTATTCCTGTCCTATTTACATGCTAAAGGAACTATGAAAAACTTAAAAAAATTTCGCGGATATTTTATTGAAGCACTGAAGTCTCTTTATACGGAATCTGAAGCTTTGGAACTTTTCAATCAAAGCCTTGAGGACCAACTAAAGCTCTCTCCAATTGAAATAGCGCTTGATCCTGGATTGGAAAAGAACGTTTCTAAGCTAGAAAAAACGCTTGAAAGACTGATCACGGGAGAACCCTATCAATATATCCGAGGTAAAACTCAATTTATGGGACTGGATTTTTTGGTAAATCCCAATGTTTTAATTCCACGACCAGAAACTGAAGAACTTGTAAACTGGCTGATTGAACAATGCCCGAAGGAAAAAACTGTAAAAATCATAGACCTTTGCACCGGAAGCGGCTGTATCGCAATTAGCTTGGCGAAATTTTTAGGAAAGAAAGCGGAAATAGCAGGTCTGGATTACAGCACAAAAGCCCTAGAAGTAGCAAGACGAAACGCAAAGCTCAACCGAGTGGATATAAACTGGATCGAATGCGATCTTTTAGCATTAGAAGAACTGGATAATCAGTACGACATCATTATCAGCAACCCTCCCTATGTTCGCATGTTAGAAAAAGAGGAAATCAAAGCTAATGTTTTGGAACACGAACCACATATGGCTCTCTTTGTAGAGAATGATGACGCTTTGATTTTTTACAAAAAAATCGCCCAGCTCGCAAAGGGGCGCCCGATATATTTCGAAATCAATCAATACTTAGGCAAGCAAACTATTGAATTGTTAAAAACACAGAAATACTCCTCAATAGTACTGAAAAAAGACTTTAGGGGAAATGACCGAATGATTCACGCATCTTGATTATCTTTGTGGCATGAGAATAGACATCATTTCTGTAAACCCTGAACTCATCAAGAGCCCTTTCGAGCATTCCATTGTCAAAAGAGGAATCGATAAAGGCTTGGCTTCAGTATTTTTTCACGATTTAAGAAATTACGCCATCAATGACTACGGCAAAATCGACGACTACCAATTTGGAGGAGGTGCCGGTATGGTACTGATGATTGAGCCAATTGCAAAAATTATTGAACAATTGAAATCGGAGCGTAGCTATGACGAAATCATCTACATGACCCCTGATGCGCAAACATTAAATCAGAAAACAGCCAATACCCTTTCCTTAAAACAGAACATCATCATACTTTGTGGTCATTATAAGGGAGTGGATCAGCGCGTTAGAGACCTGTTCATTACGCGTGAAATTTCAATCGGGGATTTCGTACTCAGTGGTGGAGAACTTGCGGCAGCGGTGCTTTGTGACAGTATCATACGTCTTATTCCTGGAGTTTTGGGCGATGAAACCTCTGCCTTAACCGATTCCTTTCAAGACGATTTGTTAAGCCCTCAAGTATATACAAGACCTGCTGATTATAAAGGGCACAAGGTACCTGAGGTTTTGACCTCTGGAAACTTCCCTAAAATAGAGGCATGGCGGTCCGAAAATGCTTACAAGCGTACACAAGAAATTCGACCAGACTTGCTTGAAGATTAATTTGTTAGCAATTTTGTTTATTTAAACATATTTTTTATAAATTTGCACTCTCAAAATTAACCGCTGACGAAAACCGTGAATGTTGATTTTGGCGAAACCATAAATAAATTAAGATGGAATCATTAGTTAAGTTCGTACAAGACGAATTTGTAGCAAAAAAAGATTTACCTGAATTTGGTGCAGGAGATACAGTAACTGTATACTACCAGATTAAAGAAGGAAACAAAACAAGAACACAGTTTTTCAAAGGTGTAGTAATTCAAAGAAGAGGACAAGGTGCTTCTGAAACGTTTACTATCCGTAAAATGTCTGGAACTGTTGGTGTAGAGCGTATCTTCCCAATCAATTTACCAGCTATTGAAAAAATTGAAGTAAACAAATACGGTAAAGTTCGTAGAGCACGTATCTTCTACTTTAGAGAACTTACTGGTAAGAAAGCTAGAATTAAAGAGCAACTTCGCAAATAATTCGAGTTTTTCAACAAAAATCAAACCTCAGTTTTGTACTGAGGTTTTTTTGTTTTAACTAATGAAATCGTTTTCGCAATTCAATAAAAAACCTCTTGTTTTTTTACTAAAACAACAAATTAGCTTCCATATTTCTATCTGATTCTCATAGTAAAATCTTTGAATATTACGTACATTTGTTCGGTTTTCACCAAAAATGAGAATTTAAGAAAAAACTTACTTATCGTGAAAAAATCACAAATAATTTACACACATACTGACGAAGCGCCAGCATTGGCAACTCAGTCTTTTTTACCTATTGTTGAAGCCTTTACAGCCTCCTCTAATATTGAAATGATTACTAAGGATATTTCTCTTTCAGGAAGAATCCTAGCGAATTTCCCCGATTTTATAAAAGAAGATCAACGCATTGCAGATGCCTTGAGTGAATTAGGAGAATTAGCTACTCAACCTGAAGCGAACATCATTAAACTTCCTAATATTTCTGCCTCAATTCCACAACTTACGGATGCCATAGCTGAATTGCAGGAAAAAGGATATGCTTTACCTGATTATCCAGCGGAACCTAAAACTGGAAAAGAGAAAGAAATAAAAGCCAGATACGATCGCATTAAAGGATCTGCTGTGAACCCCGTTTTAAGGGAGGGTAACTCTGATCGTCGTGCTCCTAAAGCAGTAAAGAACTTTGCCAAGAAGAACCCACACTCTATGGGGGCTTGGTCAAAAGATTCTAAGAGCCACGTTGCAAGTATGACTGAAGGTGATTTTTACGGATCTGAAATTTCATATACAACCACTCAAGCATCAAACGTTTCTATCGTTCTTAAATCGGACCAAGGAAACCAGATTTTGAAAGAGCGCTTAGCGCTAGAAGCGGGAGAAATCATCGATGCTTCAGTGATGAGCAAAAAAGCTTTAAGATCTTTCTTAAAAGCTGAAATCAAAAAGGCTAAAGAAGAAAATGTATTGCTTTCTGTTCACCTTAAAGCGACGATGATGAAGGTTTCTGACCCGATTATCTTCGGACACGTGGTTTCTACCTATTTTGAAGACTTATTCACTGAATTCAGTGCGAGCTTCGAAAAAATTGGGGTCAACCCTAATAATGGATTGGGCGATTTACTTCAAAAAATTGAATTACTTGCTACACAAGAAAAAGAAGCGGTAAAAGAAGCCATTGCAGCAATTTACGAGAAGAACCCAAAATTGGCTATGGTTAATTCTGACAAAGGAATTACCAACTTGCACGTTCCTTCTGATGTAATTATTGATGCTTCCATGCCAGCAGCAATTAGAACTTCTGGTAAAATGTGGAATGCTGAGGGACAATTGGAGGATACAAAAGCAATTATTCCGGACCGTTCTTACTCAAGTGTATATCAATCTACAATTGATTTTTGCATTGAAAATGGTGCTTTTGACCCGACGACCATGGGATCTGTTTCCAATGTTGGATTAATGGCAAAAAAAGCTCAAGAATACGGTTCTCATGACAAAACCTTTGAAGTTCCAGTAAACGGAACTATGGAAGTTATAGATGCTGACGGTACTGTATTGATGAGTCATCATGTTGAAGCTGGAGATATTTGGAGAATGTGTCAAGTAAAAGATGCTCCAATCCAAGACTGGGTGAAATTAGGAGTCAATCGCGCAAAGGCAACTGGACAACCTGCTATTTTCTGGTTAGACAAGAATCGTTCTCACGATGCTGAATTGATTAAAAAAGTAACTACCTATTTAAACGATCACGATACTTCGGGCTTGACCATTGAAATCATGGCTCCAAGAGAAGCAACTTTATTCTCTCTTAACCGCATGAAACAAGGATTGGATACTATTTCAGTTTCGGGTAACGTATTGAGAGATTATCTGACTGACCTCTTCCCTATTTTGGAATTGGGAACTAGCGCAAAAATGCTCTCTATCGTTCCTCTTATGAATGGTGGAGGCTTGTTTGAAACAGGTGCCGGTGGTTCTGCACCTAAACACGTTGAGCAATTTATTGAAGAAGGTCATCTTAGATGGGATTCTTTGGGGGAATTTCTAGCCCTTGGAGTTTCCTTAGAACATGTTGCCTTAACTAATGATAATCCTAAAGCAGGTGTTTTGGCCAAAGCCTTGGACAAAGCAACAGAACAATTTTTGGATGAGAATAAATCGCCTTCAAGAAAAGTTGGAGAATTAGATAACAGAGGTTCCCACTTCTACTTAGCGTTGTATTGGGCCGAAGCTTTAGCAGACCAAAATGAGGATGCTGAATTAAAGGTTGAATTCCAACCAATTGCAGGTCAGATGCGCTCGAATGAAGCTAAAATTCTAGCTGAATTAAACGGTGCGCAAGGGAATTCACAAAATCTTCATGGCTATTATAAACCAGAATTGGCTGTGGTTTCTGAACTCATGAGACCAAGTGCTACGCTGAATGAAATAATTTCATAGAATCATTTATTTTATTATAAATAACCCAAGTCTTTAGTGGCTTGGGTTTTTTATTAGCAAAAAATTAACATATGTTGGCTCGGTTTTTGTATACTTTCACACAACAACCAAATTATAATTATGTTTAAGAAAAACTGGAAGCTCTTTAGCGCAATCACTATTGTTCTAATAGCCTTAACCTGGTACTTCACCGGATCAGACAAGCAAAGTCAATTACTCACTCACCAAGTACAAGTCAAGGATTTCTATTCCAAAGTATTTATCTCGGGAGAACTCGAAGCGGTCAATTCTACAGAAATTGGAGGTCCGAAAAATCTGAGAAAATACGGGTTAAATGATGTAAAAATCTTAGACCTTGTCGAAGAAGGTAGCGTTATCGAAAAAGGCGGTTATGTCGGAAGACTAGACCCTTCGCAAATCAATGACAAAATCCTGGATTATCAATTAAATCTAGAAAATGCCGAATCTAAATTTATTGAAACTCAATTAGACACTACCCTTTCCCTTAAACAAGAGCGAACAGCGATTAAGGATCTTCAATACAGTATAGAAGAAACCGAACTGGAACTCAATCAATCCATATACGAACCACCAGCGACCATAAAAAAACTCGAGATTTCATTAGAGAAACTTAGAAGACAATTGGTCGTCGCTGAGGAAAACTATGAAATTAAAGTGGACCAAGCCAAAGCAAAAATGGTCCAAGCAGGGACAGAAGTGGCCAAAATAAATAAGAAAATTGACGAACTTCAAAACCTTTCTAAATCCTTTACCATTTTTTCAGAAGAAGGCGGAATGCTGACCTATAAAAAGAATTGGAACGGAACTAAAAGAAAAGTAGGGTCCTCAATTTCCCCTTGGGATCCAACAATTGCAACTTTGCCAGATTTGAGTGCCATGCAAACCAAGACTTATGCCAATGAAGTCGATATTCGCAAGATTAAAAAGGGACTAAAAGTAGAAATCGGTTTCGATGCTTTTCCAGACGTAACTGTACCTGGGGAAGTTGTTGAAGTTGCGAATATTGGTGAAAAGAAAAGAGGATCAGATGTGATGGTATTTTCGGTAATCATCAAACTCTTAGAAGTAAATGATGACATTAGACCTGGAATGACTACGGCAAATCAAATTACCACATTTGAGCAAAAAGAGGTAATTAGTATTCCACTAGAAGCGGTCTACTCCAATGATTCTATTAATTACATTTATAAGAAATCAGGTTTTGGCATAAAGAAACAACAAGTCATTCTTGGAGAATTCAACAATACAGAAACTATTATTTCGGCTGGACTAAATGCTGGGGATATTATTTTCTTAAACACTCCAGAGGACCACACCAATGATGCGATAAGTCTTTTGGAACAAGAACAAGGCAGCCCAATTAAATCCTAAACTATGTGGAATCAACTCAATGCAGAAAAGGTTAAAACTAACCTTAGCGAAGCTTTGCGTGTTATTACCGCGAATAAAGTAAGGACTTTTTTGACCGCACTTGGAATTATTTTTGGGGTGGCCGCTGTAATTACCATGTTAGCCATAGGTAAAGGTGCACAAAAGGAAATTCTAGATCAACTTGAACTAGTTGGGGCAAATAATATTGTGATTTCAGGGATCCCCGATTTGGAAAAGGCCGATGAACAAGAGGGTGAATCTAGTGAAGAAAATCAAGACTCCGGACTTCAAAACAAATTTTCAAAGGGTTTAGATCTGAGCGATATGAATGCCCTGCAAAATGATTTTGAAAGCATAGAGCTGGTTTGTCCTGAAATAATTCTCGAGACCTTTACTGTTCAAAAAGGACGTCAACAAAAAGTGAAGTTAATTGGGACATCCTCAGACTATTTTGCGCTGTCAAATATCAGTTTAGATCGTGGAAATAATTTTTCCTCTTTTCAGCAAACCAATGCATTACCGGTTTGTATCATTGGTAAATCCATTGAAAAAAAGCTTTTCACAGGTGAGGATGCACTGGGAAAATACATTAAGGTTAAAGATGTTTGGTTACAAGTAATTGGAATTATTGAAGAGAAGATCATCTCCAATCAAGCGCAATCCAATTTGGGAATTCGAAATTTAAACGAAGACATTTATATTCCCTATCAGACTTTTTTAACCCGATATCGCGACCGAGCGGTTCAAATTGATAAAAATTTAGACACGAGTTCTGGCTTCATTGTTCTCAATGGTGGTCAAGGATCTTCTAAACCAAAACCCCGCGGGAATTATCATCAAGTTGATCGTTTGACCGTTAAGGTAAAAACTTCTGAAGCCCTTCAACCTACTGCTAATTTGGTCGCTAAATATTTATCACGTACTCATAATGAGGTATTGGATTATGAGATCACCATTCCTGTGGAATTGTTGAGACAACAACAAAAAACCAAACAAATATTCAATATTGTACTGAGTATTATTGCAGGAATATCCCTGCTTATTGGGGGTATCGGTATTATGAATATCATGCTGGCCTCTGTTTTAGAAAGAACTAAAGAAATCGGAATCATACGTGCCATTGGCGCTACTGAGGAAGATGTAATCTTTCAATTCTTGTCCGAATCCATCATCATCTCTATTGGCGGTGGAATTGCAGGTATCGTCTTAGGCATATTAAGTGCTTATTTACTCACTGCATTTACTGGAATCCAAACCATCTTATCGTTGAGTTCTATTGTTATTTCTTTCGGAGTTGCCACGAGTATCGGTTTAGTCTTTGGGATTGCCCCAGCTCGAGCTGCAGCTAATAAAAAACCTATTGAAGCCATTCGTTATGAATAAAAAATTAAGTCTATTGCTAGTATTGTTCACACTTGGACTTCAGGCACAAAACATTCCATTGAGTTTAGAACGAGCCATTGACAGAGCTCAAGAACTCTCTCCGGATTATCAGATTAATTTAACCCGTTACCAATCGAGTTATTGGAGGTATAGAAATTACAAGGCAGGATTGATGCCGCAAATGCGATTAAACGCAACCATTCCGAGTTATACCAACTCTTCAACCTTGATTACAAATGATCAAGGAGAGGATATTTTTGTATACCAAAACCAAGCCAATTCGGATTTGAGGCTTTCGGTAAATCAAAATATTGGTTTCACTGGAGGTATTCTTTCTGTGAACTCAGAAATAGATCGTATTGACGTATTTGGAGACGATAAATACACCTCTTATCAAGTGGTGCCGTTTTCTATTAACTATTTTCAAAATTCAGTGTTTTACAACCCTTATAAATGGGACCGCGAAATAGAACCTTTGTATCTTGAGGAAAGTAGACGTGATTTTATCGAACAAATGGAAAGCATTTCGGTAAGGACTAACAGTCTGTTTTTCAGCTTATTGAAAAATCAAATTCAACTTAGAATTGCTGAAAATAATTTGCAAAACCAAGACACTTTGCTCAAAATTTCTCAAGGGAGATATGAGATGGGAAAACTGGCAGAGAATGAGCTTTTACAAATGGAATTATCACTACTTAATTCTCAAAATGAAGTGACCAACTTGGGCATACAGGTCAAACAATCCAAACAAAACTTAGCTCGATTTCTAAATATTGATGAAGAAGACTTGACCCTTGAGACGCCAACAATACAAACTTTTTTCGATGTCCCAACTCAACGCGCAATGGATGAGGCAAATGCCAATCGGAAATCGGTAATTGAATTTCGCAGAAGAAGACTTGAAGCCGAAAAAGAATTGGCTCGGGTAAAAGGAACCAATCGATTGGAATTAAATCTTCAGGCTAATTTTGGTCTTTCCCAACAAGGAAATCAATTAAGTGGAATATTTCAAGATATGAATCAGCAACAGGCTGTAGTCTTATCTGTTGGAATTCCATTGTTCGATTGGGGAGTTTCCAAATCTCAAAGAAAAATGGCTCAAGCCAACCTGGACCTCGTGACGACGAATCTACAACAAGATCAACAGGAATTCGAGCAAGAAATCACACTTCATACCATGAATTGGGCCAATCAACAAAACTTTTTGATGGTGGCTGAAAAGGCTCAAGAGATTGCTCTGAAACGCTATGAGATAACAAAGCAACGATATATTCAAGGAAAAATATCCATTACCGATCTTAATTTAGCCCAATCTGAAAAAGACCGAGCCGTGGTGAGTTATCTATCCGCTTTGGAAAAATATTATTCTGATTATTATGTCTTGAGAAGGCTTACGCTTTACGATTTTAAAAATGATAAAAAAATCGAACCAATCGATATTTTATTTTAGTTTTGCATCATGAATGCATCACTTAGATCAGCTATTTTAAGAGGAAGTGTTGCACTTCCTCTTATTTTTATAGGGCCTATCTTGATCACCATTGGATTCAAGGCTATAGAGGACACTTATATTCCCTTAATTTTGGGAATCATAATAAGTGCTCTAGCTCTATTTCTAGGGGTAACTGCACTGATTAAACTTTTAAAGTCCATGTTTGATAAGCAATGAAAAAGTGGAAGGAGTTAAAGCAATGGGAATATTGGCCATCGTGGACATTTTATTTACCACTTCTGCCCTATTTGCTAAAGAAAGTAATTGCCCAAGGACCACCCTTCACTCATTTTTTGCATGTAAACCCAAGTATTCCATATTCAGGTCATGGCAACGAATCTAAATACGAAACCCTAAAGCTTCTTCCCAATAAATTAGTTCCCAAAAGTACACTGTTGAGCTTAGATCAACCCTTAGAAGTTTGGAAGAAACATATTAATAAATACCCTGTTATCATCAAACCCGATATTGGTTATCGGGGATTAGGGGTATTTAAAATTAAGGATGAAAACGAATTGGAAAAATGCTATCAAAAGCATTTTCAACCCATCAGAAAAAAGCAACCCGGTTTTTTGGTCATTTTACAAGAATACATAAAAACCAATGAAGAATTATCCATTTTTACAGTAAAAGACCCAAAAACAGGACAATTTTTCATTAGTTCATTGACTCAAAAAGAGTTTTTACAATTGGAAGGTGATGGAAATTCAACCATACTGCACTTATTAAAAAAACACCCGAGAGGGAAATTTTATGTTTCGCAATATCAGAAAAAAGAGTTAGCTCTCAATCGCGTATTGAAAAAAGGAGAATTGTGGAGACCCAATGAAATAGGAAATCATTCAAGAGGAACTCGATTCATAAACATCAACAATCAGATCAGTGAGGCGCTCAGTCAAAATTTTAACAATCTCGCCTTATCCATAAAGGATTTCAATTATGGGAGATTCGACATCAAGGCAGAACATCTAAAGGACCTGGAGCAAGGTCAAAATTTTAAAATTCTTGAACTCAATGGTGTGATGGCAGAACCCGTTCACATTTATGATTCAGATCATAGCAGTTATTTTCAAGCCATAAAAACCTTGAAAAAACATTGGAGCTATATCGATGCTCTTGGAGCGCAACAGACTCCTGATCAAGATCCCATATCCTTAAAAACCTATTTCAAGGTTTTGAACCAAATGAGGAAACACAAAAAACTTTTGAAATCGATATCCTAAGATAGATAGAGATTGTATAAGGTTGAACTGGCAATTATCACAAAGATTACCCCAAGAATGACATTGATATTTTGAGCGATAAAACTTACTCGATTCTTAATGAAATTAGAGAATTTCAAATACAACCAAAATATTCCTAAGGACCCAACCCCTGCGCCCAAACAAAATATTAAAGCATCAAGAGCGTCCGTTTGAACCCAACCTTTATTTGAATAGACCAATCCCATCGCTAAGTAAAATGGAATGGACAACATGTTGAGCGCCGACATTCCAAGACCCCTCCAAAAATAATTTCCTTTTGGTGCGTCGAGGTTCGTTCCTGGTTTAGAGTTTTTGTAAGCCAAATAGAAAAAATAAATGGCTAAAATATAAAAAACCGCAATTCCCAATTGCTTTAAAAGTAGAATAACCTCCTCGTGTCTAGAAAGCCATTTTGCAAACATTACCCCTATAAGAGCTTGAAAAAATATGATGAGAACCGCCCCTGTTGAGAATTTTATTCCTGAAATTCGATCAACATTAATACTGATCTTTAGGGCAGTCATATTTAACATTCCAGGCGCGATTAATCCAAAAATCGCAGTTGCCACACCAAGAAAAAATTCCCAAACGAAATCCATAAATGCAAATTTTCAGGCTAATGTAATTATTTTCTATTGAACAGAAATTTTTCCAATAACTTATTTAATTCAGGCGAAAACCTAAACCAATAAACAATTCCAATATAAATCAATCCGATCACTGAGGACTCGATAAGCAACAATAGCCAATCATTTACACCCAATTCAGGCCAAAAACGATAAAACAGCTGATAGAGCAGAAAAACAAGCATTAAAATTTGCAAGTTTTGAGTCCAATCGAGATTTAATTTCATTTTTATTCTCAAAAACAGCATTTTAACTAATCCCGAGAATAGAACCACCATTAGGGTTGCAAGAGCAGCTCCCAAAATGCCAAAATGTACGATAAAATACCTGTTTAAAACGATAACACTAATCGCCATAAACAAGGAGATATAAAAATAGAACTTATAGTGTTTAGAATTGGTAAGTACCGTATTGGTATTTCCCATCATCAACTTAAAAAGCTCTGCAAATGAAATGATTAAAACTACCGGAATACCAAGAGCATAGGCATCTTGATTAATAATTCCATAAATCGATTCAATACCGAGATTAATCCACAAGAACAACAAACCTCCAATGACCAATAAATTCTTAGAGACCTTTTTGTATAAATCTTCCACTTGATCTTGGTTGCCTTCATTGAGGGCTTTGGCGGTAATGGGATTGACAATTTGCTGCATGGCCCGAGAGGGAATCCCAATCACTGAAGCGATATAAATCCCCACACTGTAAAAAGCGACTTGCTCGATCTGCTCAAGTTGAGGAATCATGAATTTATCGATCTCTAACAATATGGTACCTGCCGATCCAGCCAAAATAATATAGGTCGCATAGCGCATGATTTCTCTAAAATTATCCGGCAGTTTAAAGGTCCACTTAGGTCGGTACAAATAATAGGCATAAAGCTTCATAACTACCATTCTCAAGGTATAAACCAAGACTATTCCAAGGACAAATTCATGTGGATTGAGATAATCAAAATATACTGCAAATAATAGGATCAAGGTGCATGCACGAGCGAATACTTCTCGTATAAATGTTCCGAAAACAGTCTTCATCTGTACTCTTGACCACGCGAAAAAAACTTCAAAATAACCCATGACTACACCGAGAATCAAAATATACCACGTATAATCCTTAATAATGAGGTTTTCACGAGAAATCCAGTTGGAAATCTCTTGATAAAACATGGAGAAAAAGAAAGAAACTGGTAAAATAATAATCAAAGGCAGCCACAAGGTTGCAGACATAAAGGCATCTGGATTCTTGTAAGAAGAGTAGAATTTTATGATACTGTGATGCATTCCATAAACTAAGATTGGCATCAAAATATTTGCCGTAGACAGCAGAAAAGTGACCAACCCAAAATATTCAGCACTTAAAAAGTGAGTATAGAGAAACAATACATTAATAGCCCCTAGCCCAAAACCTCCAATGAGAATCCCCGTATTAGCCGCGGATTGTTTAATAACTATTCCCATAACAATTCGATTATCGCTTGATAAATTTTCTCAACCACTTGAGTTCCATATAAGTCAGCCTTTTCAATTTTAGGAGCATCTATATGGAACTTATAGGCTTCTATAATTTTGTCCTTCTCTGCTCCAACCAGACTAGCGAAACCGAGATCCACAAGTTCCGTCCATTCGGTTTGCTCCCTGAGAATCACCCCGCGTTTTCCATGAAAATAGGCTTCTTTTTGTAATCCTCCTGAATCTGTAATCACCAATCTGCTTCCAGAAAGTAACTCTTGCATTTGCTTATAAGATACCGGATCGATTAATGATATAGAAGTTTCTATTCCTGTCTCCTCTAATTTCTTAGCTGTTCTGGGATGTATAGGAAAAATAATAGTTTCCTTTTGAGCAATTTGCTCTAATGCCTCGAATATGGATTTCAGGCGATTGAGATCATCTGTGTTTTCTTGACGGTGAACAGTCAATAGTATATGGTCTTCCGAGTCCTTACTCTGATTGGCGAAGTCATCTACAGCAGTTTTCATAATATCCCCGGTAAGGACGACTTTACTTAAATCAAAACCTTCCCTTTCTAGATTAATCACAGCCGTTTTTGTTGGGCAACACAATAAACTGGATAACCTATCTGTTAGAATTCGATTAACTTCCTCGGGCATTTCCATATTAAAAGAACGCAAGCCTGCCTCGATATGAATGACCGGAATGCCTAATTTTTGCGCAGCTAAAGCCCCTGCTAATGTAGAATTCGTATCGCCATAAACCAACAATGCGTCATAAGAGTTTTCCAGTAGAACCTTTTCAATTCCTTCAAGCATATGCCCGGTCATTGCTCCGTGAGTCCTACCACTGATTTCTAATTGGTATTTGGGTTTAGGGATTCCCAATTCATCAAAAAACACCTCAGACATATTGTGATCGTAATGTTGACCGGTATGAAGGATATCTTCCTCGATGCGGTTTTGACCTTTCAAAAAACGACTCAAGACAGCGGCTTTTATAAATTGAGGTCGCGCCCCAACTACTGTAAGTATTCGTTTATTTTTGCCCATAATTTTTTATCAGTTCAGCAAGTTGTTTCGTCAAAGCTTTGCGATGAAAACTAGCAATATTTTTAGAATTTACATGCAATTCATTTTCCCTAAAGGCTTTGTAGCTCAATCTAAGATAGGATTTTAAATCAACTTTATTCGAAAAATCAAACAGCTGACCCGATTGAGTTTCCTGCAATAAATCATCTAAATTCCCTCCCTTAGGTCCAATGGCTAATATCGGACGCTGTGCCCTAAAATATTCAAAAACCTTCCCCGTAATAATTCCTTTAGCACTCGGAACATCATTAAGTAAAAGTAATAATAGTTGAGCCTTCTCTTGGTATACAGAAATTTCATCGTGAGGCAAATAATCAATTAAATTTAGATTTGATTCCAAGCCGTTTTCTATGGCCGTTTCTATCAGTTCAGAAGCGGTCTTACCCACAAGGGTAATTTCCAAATCATCCTGAAAACCCTGCAGTTCATCTTTGAGCTCTCCCAAAACTTCTAGCAAATTATAAGGACAGCGGTCGGCATTAATGAGTCCCACATGGACCAAGGAAAATTTATCATCCAATTTTTCTTGCCCATCAGCCAGAGCGCCATCAAATCCATTGTACAAAAGGGACGTATATTTATTGTATTTCAAGTAGTTCAGTCGCATCTGCTCACTGACCACAGTAACGATATCTGCATGAGTTAAAACCTCTTGTTCTAACTTTAAATGCTTGTTCCATGCCCATTTATTAAATGGTAAATGATGAAAAAAGTCGATATCTGTCCACGGATCTCTAAAATCTGCTAACCAAGGAATTCCTAGGTCCTTCTTAAGTTTTAAAGCAATTAAATGCATGCTGTGCGGAGGCCCAGTTGAAATCACAAAATCAACAGGAGCGCTCTTTAAATATTTGGTCAGGTACTTAGTCGCTGGTTTAATCCATAAGAAACGAGTATCTGGAATCACTAAATTCGCCCGGATATAGGTCAATATTTGAGTTTTCCAACTTTTCTTTTTACTCAAAAAACCGGCTTGCTTGATCGAAGGTTTCCCCAATTCTCGTATGGGTAATTTTAGAATTTCAATTCCCTTCGGAATTTCTCCTTCCAATGCATGATCTTTAATGGGATAATTTGGATTCTCTGGACAAAAAACCACCGGTTCAATTCCGAAATCCCTAAAATACTTGACGAATTTCAACCAGCGTTGAACTCCAGACCCTCCTGCTGGAGGCCAGTAATAACTAATGATTAAAACTCGCATATAATTCTATTAATTTTTTTGAGGATTCCTCCCAGCAAAACTCCTGGTCAATAAAGTTAAAGCCATTTTTTCCCAAGATAGTTGCTTTTTCCTTATTGTCATACAATTCTATTACGGATTTGGCGAGCTCTTGAGCATCACCAGCAGTATACACCAGACCAGCTTTGTTTTGTTCAATCAATTTTGCTTGAGCTGGACAATCAGATGCTATTACGGGTTTTTCAAATCCCATGTATTGAAATATTTTATTGGCATAAGCCACGTCGTGCTGAACGTTCCTAAGCAATGGTGAAAGTCCTATTTGAGCTCCTGAAATATAACTAGGAAACAAACTGACATCCCGCCAACCCGCAAATTCAACTTGGTCTTCACAACCCAGCTCAATTGCTTTATCCTTTAAAATTTGGTCCGTAGAATTACTCCCAACGATAACTAATTTAATTTTGGGTATCGTGTTTTTTAAAATAGCAACAGATTCGATAGCCGTTAACAAGCCTCTTCGCAAACCGGTATCGCCAAGATATAACAAGGTATAATTCTCTTTCAGTCTACTTACCAGTTTCTTATCCAAAACAGCCTCTTGGTAGAACGACCTTCGTATAGAATTGGGAACCAAAATAAATTTGCCTTCTTGATCGGGAAATCTCATTTTTAAATCTTTGATAAACTCAGGAGAAACGCTAATGACTCTTTTAGATTTTCTAATGTATTTACCCTCCGCTTTTTTCCAAAGTTTTGGCTGAATCAGTACATTTCCAGGGAATTTTTTATAATGGGGATAATACTGCATGATTTCTGGGTAGTTATCATGTAAATCCAAAACACAAGGCAGTTGAAACTCTTTATTTGCTTTATATACTGCCCCAGCTGGACGAATATCATGTATATGTAATACTTCTACTTTTGAATTTTTAATGAAGTCCTTTATTTCTAGGCTTAGCTTCCAATTGTAATATGGAAATTCATAGGCCAAAGCCCCCATTTTATAGTCAAAAACAGATTGCTTAAACCGAAAAACCGATATTCCCTTATAATTAAAGGTTTCATTGCGCGATCCCAAACAAAATAATGAAATGTCATGCCCGGCTTTCACAAGACTGAGTGCTTCATTTTCTACCCGGGGATCTGGCGGAAAATTCTTATCCAGAATCATCCCAATTTTCATGATCGAAACTTTCTGTAAATCATTGCTAAGAAAATCACCAAGAATAATCCGGCACTAATCAAAACTACAAAAGATGCCTGCTGAATAACAGGGGGTTCAAACCTAAAAACAATCTCATGCCCTCCCGCTGGAATATCCATTCCTCTTAACATATAATCCACTCTGAAATGAGGAACCTCTTTTCCATCGAGCTCCACCTTCCACCCTGGGGCGTAATAAGCTTCTGAAAAAACTGCAAAACCTGGTGAACTTCTTTTCGATTGATAAACTAATTTATTCAAGCCATAGGAAGTCAGTTCAATCTGAGCAATAGAATCTTGTTCGAATGCAATTAGTTCAATTTCTCTCGGCTGAAAATCACTATCCTGGACAACAGCAATTTGTTTCGTATTTACTTCACCTAAGGTTGTTATTACATCATCTGCACTAGGTAACAAAACGAGTTTATCAACAAACCAAACGTTTCCATTGGCATTAGGGTTCATCTGAACTTGTTCTCCAGCTTCTCCAGGTATAATAAAATACTTTGTGTTTAAAAGATTATATATCTCCATGTGATTTCTCACCAAGTAAAAATCATATAAGTCTTGAAATCTCTTTGGTTTAGCAGCATGGTACCCTCCTAATGAATGATGGTAATATGAGGTTGCACCATCCTTCAACAGATTTCTACTCAAATTAGCGACTCTATAGTAACTTTCATCCGCCAATATCTGAGCATCAATTTCTGATCGAACAAAAGGCTTATCGACTTTTCTTGCCAAAACGAAGTCATCGTCATTGACATATCGTCGATCTACTGAAACTAAGTCATAAGTCCAAGTTGCTCCTATTATTAATATGGTATAAAGGTAACTGAGTTTGGATTTTAAATAAAAATAAAGGGTTGTCGCTATTATAAGGACATAGATTACGGTCTTCCAGGCATCTGCTCTAAACATTGCTTTTCGATCGAGCATTAAGGCATCTGAAAAACCAGGTATCATAGAGTTATAATAGTCGTCATTCCCTCCCACAAAATTGAACAAACCTGGTCCCAAAACAGCCATCAAAACTGAAAATCCACCTAAAATCCCTAAGGACTTTTTAAGCACATCCAATTTCTTTTCTTTGCTGTAATCCTTCGAGAAAAAGGCTTTAAGGCCAAGTATGGCGAGTGTCGGAATACACAGTTCTAAAATTACTTGTATTGATGAGACTGCTCTAAACTTGTCATAGAAAGGAATGTAATCAATAAAAAATTCAGTAAGAGGTGCAAAATTTTTACCGAAGCTCAGCAATAGCGAAAAGATAGCTGATGCCAATAACCAGTTTTTTAAGGGACCTTTTATTAAAAAGGCTCCAATGAGAAATAAAAAGAAAATAGATCCTCCTATATAGGCCGGGGCAGCAACAATCGGTTGCCCTCCCCAATATGTCGGTGCGTTTGCAACAAAGTTTCTCGCATTCGCGCCTCCAATTTTGGAACTCAAAAATTCATAAGAAGCCGAATCCGTACCAAGAGGTTCCGAATTCCCTCCTCCCATAAATCGGGAATAAATCAAATCAAAACTCTCTAACCAACCGTAACTGTATTCGGTAATATAATCATAGCTCAATCCTCCAGTCGACTGTTTCGCAGTTCCGTCTGGATTAATGGTGAGTTCTGAGGCACTTCGTGTTGAAAAATCCGCATATTCTTTGGTTGCCATTAACCCATTTGCATTCATCCCAACAGCAAGAACAACAGCAACAACCATTGCTATCAAAGGTTCATAAAAACTTTTCCATTCTTTTGATTTGATTGTTTGAATTAACCAAACCAGTCCAAAAATCAAGACGGTAAATAATAAATAATACGTCATTTGCGGGTGGGAAGCATTTATTTCCAATCCCATAGCTAGGGTGGTTAATAAAAATCCGCGCAGATATTGTTTATCCTTTAAATAAATAATTCCAGCCAAAACAGCAGGCATGTAGGCTATAGCATGAGCTTTGGCATTATGCCCCACCCCTAAAATGATGATCAAATAGGTCGAAAAACCAAAGGCAAGCGAACCTAAAATCGCGAGTTTATGTTCAACTTTTAAGGCTCTTAAAAAGAGGAAAAAGCTCAAAAAATACAAAAATAGATAATCCGCAGGTCTTGGTAAAAATCGAAGCAGGCCATCAATACTCTTTAAAATATCGTTAGGATAATAAGCCGATAATTGAAAAGTGGGCATCCCGACAAAACTCGAATTGGTCCAATACGGCTCCTCGCCCTGTTCAGCCCTAAAATCATTGACCTCTTTGGCCATTCCTATAAATTGCTGAATATCGCTTTGAAATAATTTCTCCCCCTTTAAAACAGGAGAAAAATACAATAGAGCAGCAAGGACAAATACTGCTAAAGGAATTAAATGTTTAAGAAATTTCATATTATTCAATTTCTTCAAAATCAACGTATTCTCCAACATTATCGTTAGATTTTTTTTGATCTTGAGGTTTTTTATCGACTACAGTCTCTCCAACGTTAACTTGTGGGCCTTCTTTACGCCGTTGTTGGTCTCGCTGCACTTTTTTTACATAATTTTTCAGAACAATCGGAAAAATATACTTAGCTAAAAATTTGAATATATAATAGATTAGAAGGAAAATTAGTAAGGTTCTGAAAAGCCCTACCAAATCTGCTGTGTAAATCATAGTTGTAATTTAAAACTCAAAAATAAGAAATTGACGCTATTTAAGGCGGGTTTCAAAGGAAATATTATATTTGGGAAACCTTTAACACTTTCATGTTTAACCGCCTACTCATAACATGCTTACTTCTTTTAAGTAGTCTGGGATATGCCCAGTATACGGAAGTAATTAATTCTAACCGCCCAGGGTTCAATGACAGCCCCTATGCTGTTGGAACCGGGGTTTATCAATTTGAATTGAATAGCACAGGAGCTTATCGAGAAGAACTTTATACCTTTAACAATGCTTTTTCATGGGGAAACTCCTTAGATTTTCACATGGGTTTACTCAGTCAAAAACTGGAAGTACACCTGCAAATTGAAGACACCCAAACTTGGCTATACGAAAGCAGTATTTTTGGAAATAATTTAGACACTGGGAATCTAGCCACTTTATATGCAGGATTTAAATTTTTAATTTTTCAAATCCCCTATAAAGATCCAGACCTTGAAATCAGATCATGGAAGAAAAAAACCGCCTTTGATACAAGAAGGCTTATTCCCAGCATAGGATTGGAAATTGGATGGAGTACACCGGTTTATCATCAAGATCCCAGAGATTATATTGGGACGACATTTGAATATGAAGAAATTCATTTAAGGGCTCAGAGTAGTCCAGTGATTAAGGTTATGACACAAAACAATCTTTCTGACCGGTGGACACTATTAATGAATTTGGGTTATGAAAATTACAAACTCGGTGCAATTAGTCTTGGAAGCTATTATGTGATTTCTGATAAATGGGCTACCTTTGTAGATTACAAGGGACAATTTGGCGCCGATGAAAACTTGCAATTGTGGCAAGGTGGTTTTGCTCATTTAATCAATCAAAATACACAGCTCAATTTAGGGTTTGGAAGTAATTTTAATTGGTCTAATGAAACCTTCTATGCAAATATTGGTTTATCTTGGCGTATCGATAAGCATCAAGACCCCTACAGAAAGAAAAAGGAAGTGAATAGAGAAGAAACAAAAAAGGAAAGTGGTTTTTTTTCAAAACAACCTTCAAATTTTCAAGAAAAGAAAAAAGCGAAACGACGTAAAAATAAAGCCCTAATTAGAAACTAAGTTTTTATGATTGAAATTAAGGAATTAACCACAAAAAAGGAACTTAAGCAGTTTATTAAATTTCCTTTTAAACTTTATAAAAATAACCCATATTGGACTCCGGGAATAATTGCAAACGAATTGGATAATTTGGATGCAGAGATTAATCCTGTTTTTAAAAACGCTGAGGCCAGATATTTTGTTGCAGTTAAAGATGGAGAGTGGGTTGGAAGGATTGCAGTAATTGTGAATTGGTTAGAAATCAAGGAACAAAAAAAATCAAAAATTAGATTTGGTTGGTTTGACGTTATTGATGACTTAGAAGTTACCAAGGCCTTACTGTCAAAAGTAGAAGAAATAGGAAAGCAACATCAACTTGAATATATGGAAGGTCCTGTTGGTTTTTCCAATATGGATAAAGCGGGACTGCTCGTAGAAGGGTTTGATCATCAAAATACTATGGTTACCCTTTACAACTTTCCATACTACAAGGATCATTTCGAAAAATTAGGCTTCGAAGTGTCTGACGAATGGGTAGAGTACACTTTCAACTTCGATAAAGTGGATGAGAATAAATTGAATCGTTTATCCCAAATGATTTCCGAACGCTACGAATTGAAAATGAGAAATTTCACCCACAAAAAACAAATTTTTCCCTACGTTCAGGAAATGTTCGACTTGATCAATGAAACCTATGAAAACCTGAGTGTTTTTGTAAGAATTACTCCAGAGCAGATCGAATATCTTAAACATAAATACTTTTCATTTATCAACCCCCGTTTTATCAAATGTGTCTTTGATAAAGACGATAAAATGATCGCCGTAGCTATTACCATGCCTTCTTTTTCAAAAGCGCTTAAAAAAGCAAATGGTTCCCTTTTCCCTTTTGGTTTTCTTCATATGCTAAGAGCGAATAAGAAAAATGATAAGGCAGAGTTTTACCTTATTGGGATTAAACCGAGTTATCAAAACAAAGGAGTTACCTCAATCATTTTTAACGAAATGAGAAAGACTTTTAGAGAATTTGGAGTTACTCATGTGGAGACTAATCCTGAATTGGTAGACAATCAAAATGTGCAGTTGCTGTGGAAAAAATACGATAGCAAACAGCATAAAAGAAGAAAGAGTTACCGAAAAAACCTGTAGAGATGCAATTGTTTTATGCAAGTGATATAGAGCCTACTCAAAATTCCTATCAATTTGACAAAACAGAAAGTCGTCATATTGTAAAGGTTTTGCGCAAGCTAGAAGGAGACCGCCTCAACCTGACCAACGGTGCCGGGAATCATTTCGAATGCATAATTGCTCAAGCCAATGACAAGCGTTGTCTAGTAACCATTGAACAGGTCAATTCTATTGAAAAGGATTGGGATTATTATTTGCACATTGCAATAGCTCCAACAAAACTAAACGACCGATTGGAATGGTTCCTGGAAAAGGCTACTGAAATTGGTCTTGACGAAATCACACCAATTTTATGTGACCACTCAGAAAGAAAAACAATCAAGGAAGAGCGCTATGAAAAAATCCTGGTGTCCGCTATGAAGCAATCCTTAAAATTCAGATTACCCAAATTAAATAAGCTGACCAAATTTTCAGAATTTATTGAAAAACAATTACCTGAAAACAGTTATATCGCCCACTGTGAAGATCGGGAACAACAATTATTAAAGAACCAATCCTTAAAAAATGAGATTCTTATAATGATCGGTCCTGAAGGAGATTTTTCCAGCAAAGAAATTGACCTTGCTTTAGACCGTGCTGTAAAAGGAATCAGTTTAGGAAAAAGCAGATTGAGAACAGAAACTGCAGCACTTGTCGCTTGCGACACCGTTTCGATATTAAACCAATAATCATGAACTTAGACGCATTAGAGATTAATTTCAGCAATGAAAATTTATGGGTATTAAACATCGTCATTGCCATAATCATGTTTGGTGTGGCTCTGGATATTACGGTAGATGACTTTAAACGACTATTTAAGCAACCGAAAATCATGTTTGTCGGTGTTTTTTCTCAGTTCATTGCATTGCCCTTTGTGACTTACCTTTTTGTTTTACTCACTCAACCCATGCCATCTATTGCATTAGGACTTATGCTAATAGGTGCTTGTCCAGGAGGAAACATTTCAAACTTTCTTTCGAAATTATCTGGTGGAAACGCAGCTCTTTCAGTAAGTCTAACAGCCTTCGCCACCGTGATGTCAATAGTGATGACGCCATTTAACCTGGAGTTTTATGGAAACCTCTACCCTCCAACTAGAGAAATCATGCAATCCGTAGAGCTGGATCCCTATTCACTATTTAAGCTTGTGTTACTAATCCTTGGGATACCTTTAATTTTAGGAATGGTCGGAAGAAACTATTTCCCTAAAGCAGCCATGAAACTTTCTAAGCTACTTAAACCATTATCCATCATAGTTTTTATCATAATGATTCTCGGTGCGCTTGCTCAAAATTATGACATTTTTATGGAGTATATACATCACGTATTCCTTCTAGTAATTTCCCATAATCTTATCGCCATACTCTTAGGTCTAGCAATAGCCATTCTATTTAAACTAAGCCTAAAAGACCGAAAAACAATCTCGATAGAGACTGGAATTCAAAATGGTGGATTGGGACTTTTATTGATTTTTCAATTTTTCGAGGGACTAGGCGGCATGGCCTTACTCGCTGCCTTTTGGGGAGTATGGGATATTTTTTCAGGATTAGCTATTGCCTATTTTTACGCAAAAAAATTCCCATCATAACGGATGTATTATTTGGTAAAACACCTTCTGCAATTCGGTTTCTTTTTTTACTATAAAAGAGTTCGTTTAGTTGGGCTTGAAAACATCCCAAAAAAAGGTGCGGTATTGTTTATCCCCAATCACCCTAATGCCTTAATAGACCCCTTATTGGTCGCATACAGGAATCCTAGGTCCACCTATTTCCTTACCAGATCATCAGTCTTTAAGGGTGGAGTCTTAAATAAATTTTTTGCTTCTGTCCATATGTTTCCAATATACAGACCACGAGATGGGAAAGAAAAAATGCATCTAAACGAAGCAATTTTTAAAAAATGTGAATATATACTTTCCAAAGAGAAATCCCTGGTGGTTTTTGCCGAAGGAAATCATAATATCAACAAGAAAGTACGCCCATTGAAAACGGGTTTTGCAAGAATTGCTTTAAGAACATTTCAAGCCTATCCAGAATTAGAGGATATTAAAATTATTCCTATGGGGCTAAATTATGATCACCCCACCAAGGCCTGGTCAAAAGCTTCTGTATTCTTTGGTCCTGCCCTTTCGGCGAAATCCATTATCTCGGGATTAGAATCAGAACTCGATCAAATTAATGCCTTGTGCAAGAAAACCCATGAGGCCATGCTTCCATGGAGTATTCATGTTGAAAAAAACTACAATGAAAATTATCAGAAACTGATCAACTCTAATATTGATTTGACTGATCCAACCGCTGGGAATCAAGCTATAAAAGATCAAAATTTTCCTTCAAAAAAATCCAGCAAATCCGTTTTGAGTAGTTTGATTTATGGTTTTGCGGTCCTTTTAAACTTGATTCCATTTTTAATTTGGAAAAGAGCGAGTAAAGGAATTAAAGATGATGAATTCATAAGTACCTTCCGATTTGGGATATGCATGACCCTGGTCCCCATTAACCTAATCATTTGTACTTTGATTCTTGGCTGGACCTATCTTGGGTTATGGGTCCTTAGTTTTTTAATGAGTCAAGGTTCATGGTATAAAACCTATTTAAAATAACGAGCATGCCAACTGGCGGAAGCTGGAACCTCCCAATTGTTCTCTTTTTCTAGTTTAGTTTGAACTAAATTATTAAAAACAATCGTCTCCTTATCAATCACACCTTCTTTAGCCAATTTAGAAAATTCAGGCAATTTAGCCATTAGTAGGACCCTATCTTTTTTGTAAACAATAGTCATCTTATCCATTAAATCAAGTCCCAAAGCCTCTTGCATTTCCTTTAAAAAATGAACCGATGCGTCAATGGAACAACCAGAGACTCCATTAAAATTCTCGTCTACAATCAACGTAACAAAACGATTGTAGTCTATCTTAAAGGAAGCTTTTAAGTCTGAACCGTGTTTGGTCCATTGATTCAAAAAATTGATCAAGTTTTTTTCAATAACAGGAAGTTCTTCTTCATTAAATTCACGTGAGGATTGGTACACCCAAAGGCGTGAATTATCCGGCATCATTTGATAATCTACGTACATTTTCTCTAAGATAAATTAGTGTTTAACCCTCTTAACTTAATATTGGTCAAGACCTTTTTAGTATACAATGGAAAGTCGGCATTTTGAATCCAATTATAATAGCCCGGATTCTCTGCAAGTACCTCTACAACAGTTCTTCCTTTATATTTACCAAAAGTAAAAATTTCTTCTTCATTATCATTATAAACTATGAAACCTGCAAAATCAGCTCGTTTACTGTGAGTTGAATATGCAGCGAGCTCCTTTACGGTCGTTCCAATATCATCGTAACGGTCTATTTGAGCCAAAAGAATCTCATAAGTTGCATTGGTATCGGCTTCTGCAGAATGGGCATCGGTCAATTCCTTGTCACAATAAAATTTATATCCCGCTGAAAGTGTGCGTTGCTCTTTTTTATGAAAAATAGTTTGAACATCCACACTGTTGGTAGATTTCAGATCAAAGTCCATATCCACCCTTAACATTTCCTCAGCGAGTAAAGGAATATCAAATCTATTTGAATTAAATCCAGCTAAATCACAACCTTGAATCATTTTAGATATTTCAGGCGCCAATTCTTTAAAAGTTGGTTCATTAACTACTTTTTCATTGGTAATCCCATGAATATCCGAAGCTTCTTTTGGAATTTCAATTACCGGATTCACCAACCAAGTTTTGCTTTCTTTATTTCCGTTTGGAAATAGTTTGAGAATTGAAATTTCTACAATTCTATCTTTTCCTATATTTATTCCTGTCGTTTCTAAATCAAAAAAAACAAGAGGTTTTGTCAATTGTAAATTCATAATTAAATGTATTAAAATTAATCCAATAAGGCCTCATAAAAAGCCTCATGAATACGCGTTCTCATATCGGATTCTCCAAGTCGGTTATTCACCATACTCGGGTAAACCCGATTAGATAAAAATATATAAACCAAGCCTGTTTCTGGATCAGCCCATGCAAAGGTGCCTGTAAAACCACTATGACCAAAGCTATGAGCAGAGGCACTTTTTGCCGAAGATTTAATTTCTGGATCTAGGGACGGTTTATCAAAACCTAAACCTCTTCTAATCGAGTCCTGTTCAAAATACCTTTTATTAAATACTCTAAGGGTTTGATTTTCTAAAATTCTTTCCCCACCATAGACCCCTCCTTGAAGGTAGAGTTGCATCATTTTTGCCACATCTAAGGCCGAGCCAAAAAGTCCAGCATTTCCATTTACCCCTCCCATCATAGCGGCTCCCATATCGTGAACATAACCTTGAAGTTCTTGATGTCGATAATAATCATCTTGCTCTGTTGGAACAATTCTATCTTTTTCAATTCCTCGCTCTAAGGGATTATAACCCAATTCATAGGCACCGATAGGATCGTAAAAAAACTTACTATTTGCCTGATCCAAGGTCATTCCATAAGTACGCTCGACCCAATCACCGATGAGATAATACAATAGACCGCTATATTTATAGCCAACTTCCACGCGCTGATCAACTTGAGCTATTTGCTCATAAATAGAATCCTTATAGGAAGTTCTTAAATATAAATTCTCAGCTACCTCAATAGCATAATCTGAAGACTTTTCAGCGGCATAATATTCTTCCAAAGGTTGTGAAGTTGTTGAATCTATTGTCGATTTATAATAAGCGATCCATGCCTTTATTCTTCCAACATGAGACAAGGCCTCTTTTATCGTTACTGTATCCTTGTTTGACCCTTTAAGTTGCACAAAATGCTCGCCAAGATTATCATTTACATCAAAATAATGAGACTCCTCCCCTTTCATTAACATGGGAAGTCCCCCAAGAATTTTCGTTACTGAAGCTAAATCATAAATGTCGCTTTTTTGAGTTTCTCTTTCACCTCCATATCTGTGTTTACCGAAGGCTTTGTGATAAAAAATCTTACCGTCTCTTGCAGCGAGTATAACTCCACCGGGAGCCATTGTAGAGTCAACAATTACTTGACTTAATTGATCCACCTGGTCTAATTTTAAAGCATCAACTCCAACATTAAATGGATAGGCATAGGCCAAACGATTGAGCTCAGAGGTCTTCAATCCGGTTCCCTCTTTGAAATTCTCATTAATACTCACAGGAAGGCTGCCTTTAAAAGATCGAGCTCCGTAGATTTTTTCAGCAGTAAGTCTTTGAGCAACTTCATCGTTTTGATAAGCCACTACAACTTGATTGATGTGTTCAAAGGATGGAACTTGTATTAGGGCATATGGTGAAGCGAAGACTACTAAATTCGTTGGAATTAATTTGCTTAACTCATTTAACAATTCTAATTCATTCGATTCGAACTTATAGGATCTCCAGAATTTATCATCGGGCTTGTGAAAACCAATAATGAGTTCATCAAACTGATTTATCTTTAATAATAGATCCTCATCGTTTGCATCCAAAACCTGAACGTCTTGATAATTCTTCAAACCTTGAACGAAGGCATCGGAAGAAGCATCACCAAGCGCTAAATAAGCTCTTTTTGTCCTCAAATCTCTTATAGGCAGTGCATTATTCTCGTTTTTTACTAAAGTTATAGCGGCATCAAAGAGCTCCTCTAATAACGCATAATCCTCAGGTGCTTTGATATCCTGATCTATATTTTCTGTTTCCACGGGATTGTAATCTGCCAAACCTGCCCAATACTTAGCCTTCAATATCTTTCGAACAGATTTATTCAATCTATCCTCAGTAAAGCTACCGTCCTTAAACGCTTTTTTAATGGTTTTGAACCCCGCTTCAACATCATTGGAATACAATAACATGTCGTTTCCAGCCATAAATGCTTTTAAGTCGACTGCACCTGCCGATCCGTAGTTTGCAGCACCTTTCATATTCAAAGCATCGGTAAAGACGAGTCCCTGAAAACCCATTTCTTCCTGGAGTAATTCAGTGACTACCTCATAAGACAAAGACGTTGGAACTCCTTCTTCATTCACTAGAACTGGCACATTGAGATGTCCAACCATAACAGACCCCAATCTGGATTGCATTAGTTGATAATACGGATACAACTCGATATCATTCAATCGGTCTCTATCAAAATCTAGATAAGGGAGTTCTTTATGAGAATCCGTAGCAGTGTCTCCATGACCAGGGAAATGTTTTGCATTTGCAATAACTCCGCCAGATTCCATACCGCGTATAAAAGCAGCAGCCTTGTTAGTTACTCGATATTTATTTTCTCCAAAAGACCGATTTCCAATAATTGGATTTGCAGGATTGGTATTGATATCAACTACTGGAGCAAAATTTATTTGAATTCCGATTCGTTTATGGTGAACAGCCAAGCGGTAACCGAAGGCCTCAATCAACCCATTGTCTTCTATCGCTCCAAGGGTCATATTAAATGGATACTTAAAGGTGTTTTCAAGACGCATATCTAGCCCCCATTCTCCATCAAAACCTACCATTAAGGGGATTTTTGACTTCTTTTGATACTCATTGTATAATTCCGCTTCTCTTTGGGGAGTTCCTTGAAAGAATATCAACCCTCCTACATGATACTTACGAATCATTTTCTTAACCCAGCTTCGATCCTCCCGTTCGTCTGAATAAACATTGATCATAAAAAGCTGTCCGATTTTTTGATCGGTACTCATATTCTTCATTTGCTCATCTACCCAATGATCTCTTGCCTCGATGTTTAAGGTTTCAAAAGGGTCAGGTTGTTGAGCATACAAACTCGTGGTAAATAAGATAAATAGGATTCGTAAATTCAATTTCATTTAAAGTGGTTTTAGTTTGTTTTAAGCGGTTCATAGATTCGACCACTACTGTGGTCTATTTCAGCCCCTGTTACTGAGGCAAATACATTTATTTGTTTCTTTTTTCTCAACAAGCCCAAAAAGGAAAATATAAGGGCTTCTTTAAAGTCAATCAATTCATTTTCTGGGATGACAATATTGCAGTCTTTACTGTTCTCCTTAATCAGATCTATAAGATAAGTATTATAAACTCCGCCACCTGTAAAAAGAACATCTCCATTCAAAGAATTTAGAACCTGGCAAATTTGTTCTGATGCATGCTTGACCAATGTCGCCAAAATGATTTCAAAAGGAAGTCGCGAACGTTCAATTAATGGCATATAAAATTTCTCAATCTGCTCTTGACCTAAACTCTTAGGGCGGTGTAATCGTAAATAATAGTCATATGCATTTAAATCTGCCAGTAATTGAGCATTAGCCTCATGTGATCGTGCTATTTCTCCTCCTTTATCAAACTCAAAGCCTTGTTGCAAACAAAGTTTATTCATGATAAAATTTACTGGTACAATATCATAAGCTACCCGTTGTCCCTGGTACTCATAAGAAATATTGGCAAAACCTCCAAGGTTTACACAAGCTCGGTACTGTCTAAACAAAAATGCATCTCCCGTGGGGACCAATGGAGCCCCTTGACCTCCTAGAGATACATCTTGTACTCTAAAATCACAGATCGTTTTAATTCCTGTTCCTCGAACAATTTCTGGTCCATTACCAATTTGGTAAGTGTATCCTAAATCAGGTTGGTGAAATACCGTATGCCCATGACTTCCGATAAATTCAATTTCTTTATTGAATCCACCAGCAGTTAACTCTTCAATAAAATCGTTTATTTCATTTGAGAACAGCTGTCCTAGTTTATGATTCAAAAACTGAAGCTCATTTCCACTTAATTTATAAGCCTCAGACAATTCACTTTTCCACTTTACAGAATAAGGAACTGTTTTTGCGTGGGCTATTCTGTACTTAACACTTTCTTTTAAATGACGTTCTTCCCAGATAAATTCGACCAAAACCAAATCTAAACCGTCTAGGGAAGTTCCGCTCATTAACCCAATTGAATAACTACTTTTTTCCATGTTCTATTGCCTTTCTTACGCTTCCGTGCTCTAGGAGTAATGATTGAGCTTTTGAAGGTTCAATTCCAAGTGCATCGCTTACCATTCGTGTACCGCGCTCAACCAATTTATCATTAGACAACTTCATGTCCACCATGCGATTCCCTTTAACATGACCCAATTTAATCATTACTGAAGTACTGAGCATATTAAGGACCATTTTCTGTGCTGTTCCAGACTTCATTCTAGTAGAACCGGTAACATATTCTGGGCCGACAATTACTTCTACTGGAAACTCCGCTTCTTGAGCTACTTTGGAACCTATATTACATACAATGGCTCCTGTAATCAAACCTTGCTTCCTTGCTCTATTTAGCCCTCCAACAACATAAGGAGTGCTTCCTGAGGCAGCGATCCCAACCAAAACATCTTTATCCGAGATTTTAAACTGCTCTAAATCCTTCCAGGCTTGATCAAAATCATCTTCTGCCTGCTCAACCGCATTTCTTAAGGCATGATCACCCCCAGCGATTAATCCAATCACTTTTCCTGAATCTACTCCAAAGGTAGGGGGACATTCTGATGCGTCCAAAACTCCTAATCTACCCGATGTTCCAGCTCCGATATAAAAAAGCCTTCCTCCTTTAGACATTTTTAAAAATATCTCATTGGCAAGAGCAGCAATAGAAGTCTTCTGAGCCTGAACGGCTAGGGCAACTTTTTGATCTTCTCGATTGATATCATTTATAATTTCTTCAAAGGTTTTGTCCTGAAGATTATCATAAAGGGATGCTTGTTCTGTAGTTCTAGTCAAGTTGTTTTATTTTCAGATTAGATACAAAAATAAAAGAATATCTTTAGTGCAAATATCTTTATTATGAAAAACCTATTATCCCTTTTCATCCTATTTAATTGTGGGATGATGTTGGCACAAGAAAGAAGCCTGCCTGTCGACATGATGAAGCATTCGGAACACCAACAAGTTATCAATGGAAAAAAAGTAAGTTTTCAAACGACAATTGGTACTCAGCCCGTTTGGAACAATGAAAATCAAGTGGTTGCCAGCTTGTTTTACACCTATTATAAACGCACCGATATTTCGACGGCCGAAAATAGGCCATTGTTAATTTCTTTTAATGGTGGGCCTGGATCAGCCTCCGTTTGGATGCACATTGCATACACCGGCCCTAAAGTTTTAAAAATTGATGATGAAGGATATCCTGTTCAACCTTATGGAGTTGAAGACAATCCTTATTCTATTTTAGATGTTGCAGATATCCTTTATATAAACCCGGTAAACACAGGATACTCAAGAATGGTTCAAGTTGATGGCAAATGGCCGGACAAAAAACAATTTTTTGGGGTAAATGCAGATGTAAATTATTTATCTGAATGGATAAACACTTTTGTTACTCGTCATAACAGATGGCCTTCTCCTAAGTATATTATTGGTGAAAGTTATGGTGGTACTCGAGTTTCTGGTTTGGCTGGAGCATTACAGGAAAGTCAATGGATGTATTTAAACGGAGTAATCCTTGTCTCTCCAGCAGATTATAAATCATATGGCTCGGATGACGCACTGTCTTCCGCCTTAAATCTCCCTTATTTTGCTGCTGCCTCGTGGTATCACGGTACCCTATCAACGGAACTTCAAGATAAAGATTTACTGGAACTATTACCGGAAGTCGAACAGTATGCCATTAATAATTTAATGCCTGCATTAGCAAAGGGAGGCTTTCTCTCTCAAAGTGAAAAAGAAAGTATCGCCGAGAAAATGGCCTATTATACTGGTTTAGATCAAAAGGAAATTCTTCAATTCAATCTGGATATACCGACTTCTTACTTTTGGAAAGATTTATTGAGAGATCAAGGAGGGTATACTGTAGGAAGATTAGATTCTCGATACAAGGGAATCGACAAAACCGAAGCAGGAGTTAGAACAGATTTCAATCCGGAATTAAACTCTTGGTTACACTCATTTACCCCAGCGATAAACTACTATTTCAAATCTTATTTGGATCTTGATACCGATGTAAAATACAATGTATTTGGGCCAGTGAGACCCTGGGATTTTGAAAATAATGAAACTAGAGAGCAGCTGCGCAAAGCTATGGCGATGAATCCGTATTTAAACGTATTATACCAAACCGGTTATTACGACGGCGCAACTACTTATTTCAACTCAAAATATTCCATGTGGCAATTAGATCCAAGCGGAAAAATGAAGGACAGAATGAGTTTCAAGGGATACCGTTCAGGTCACATGATGTATTTGAGACGTGATGATTTAAAACAAGCAAACCAAGACCTCAGAGACTTTATAGAAAAAACCAAAAGTCCAGAAGGATCTGCTAAGTATTAATAGTTAAATTTTGGCTGAGCTTATTTGGAGGCAAACATCTGAACATCCTCAGCCGAAATTTCTCCTCCACCCAAAATATAGAGTCGTTCAACAACATTTCTAAGCTCTCTAATATTTCCCGTCCAATCATAGGACTGAAGCAAACTAGTAGCATCCTGGGAAAATTTCTTTTGAGGTAAACCTTGCTCCTTACTGATACCCTCTGCAAAGTACTGCAGAAGATCAGGGATATCTTCTCTTCTATCATTTAAAGCAGGAACACTAATTAAGATAACAGCAAGTCGGTGGTATAAATCCTCACGAAATCTTCCGTCTGCTATTTCTTTTTTCAAGTCTTTGTTCGTTGCGGCAAGCACCCTAACATTAACCTTAATATCCTTGTCACTCCCAACTCTAGAAATTCTATTTTCTTGCAGTGCTCTCAATACTTTGGCTTGAGCCGACAATGACATATCGCCAATCTCATCCAAAAATATAGTTCCTCCATTTGCGGCTTCGAACTTTCCAGCCCTATCTTTATTTGCTCCTGTAAATGATCCCTTTACATGGCCAAACAACTCACTTTCGATCAACTCCGAGGGAATTGCAGCGCAATTTACCTCTATCATTGGAGCCTTAGTTCTATTGGACTTTTCATGTAGCCAATGTGCTACTAATTCTTTACCTGTACCATTGGGACCGGTAATTAACACTCGCGCATCTGTAGGTGCAACTTTTTCAATAATATCCTTAATTTGAGACAAAGCCTTTGAATGCCCCACCATCTCGTATTTCTTATTGACCTTCTTTTTTAATTTTTTATTCTCAACAACGAGGTTTTTTCGATCCAAAGCATTTCGGACGGTGTTGAGCAAACGATTTAAATCTGGTGGCTTAGAAATATAGTCAAAAGCCCCCATTCTCATCGTATTGACCGCAGTATCTAGGTCCCCATGACCTGAAATCATAACCACTGGAACCTCGGGCTTAATGGCCTTTATTTTTTGAAGTACCTCTACTCCATCCATTTTAGGCATTTTTATATCGCTCATGACTAAATCATAATCCTCCTTTTCAACCATTCCTATTCCAATAAGACCGTCCGCTGCCTCATCTACATGGTAATCCTTATTCTCCTCTGATATTATTTTTTTTAATACACGGCGAATAGCCGCTTCGTCTTCTATGATTAGTATTTTGCTCATAAAGTGAAATTAGTGCTTTCCTTTTAAATTATAAAAACTTTTATATTTTTTTAAATTTATTATGCATGCATAATAAATTTTTCTATATTTGAATTATGCAAAAAGAAATTACTATAGATCACGCTTTACGTGCAACATGGCAAGCTGTTGCCAAAATGTACAATGAACAAGCGGTAAAATATGATTCCACAATGGCAGCTGCATTTGTCATTTTAAATATTGATGTGGAGAACGGAACTCCTTCTACCTCTCTAGGCCCTCTTATGGGAATGGAATCAACGAGTTTATCACGAATTCTAAAAAACCTGGAGGAGCGTGAAGTAATATTTAGAGAAAAAAACCCAAACGATGGACGAAGTGTCCTAATTAAACTAACCCCACTGGGATTAGAGAAAAGAGACCTTTCGAGAAGTAAAGTGATTCAGTTTAATGAAAAAGTTCGCTCAGAACTTAGTGAAGAGCAAATACAGAATTTTTTTGAGGTCACAGACGTAATTCAAAAATTAATTTCCGATAAAAATATATTCTAACCACATGAAAAGAAGTATTAAAAAAGTAGCGGTAATAGGCTCCGGGATCATGGGATCTGGGATAGCCTGTCATTTTGCGAATATTGGATTAGAGGTTCTGCTTTTGGACATAGTTCCAAGAGAACTCTTGCCATCAGAAGAAAAAAAAGGACTCAGCTTAGACGATAAATCGGTACGCAATAGAATTGTGAACCAAAGTCTTCAAACTGCCCTAAAATCAAAACCATCACCGATATATTCGAAATCGTTTTCGTCAAGAATTGAAACGGGTAACTTAGAGGATGACTTACACAAAATATCTGATGCTGATTGGGTTATTGAAGTTGTTGTAGAACGCCTTGATATTAAAAAATCTGTTTTTGAAAAAATTGAAAAGTTCCGCAAAAAAGGAACCTTAATTACAAGCAACACTTCCGGTATTCCTATTCAATTTATGAATGAAGGACGCAGTGAAGATTTCAGAAAACACTTTGCAGTTTCCCACTTTTTTAATCCACCGAGATATTTAAAATTATTTGAAGTAATTCCAGGTCCAGATTGCAAAAAAGAAGTTGTGGACTTCTTAATGAATTTCGGAGATAAATTCTTAGGCAAAACTTCAGTTCTTGCAAAAGACACTCCGGCCTTTATAGGGAATCGTATCGGGATATTTGGTATTATGAGTTTATTCCACATCGTGCGCGATATGGGAATGACCGTTGAAGAAGTAGACAAGTTAACCGGTCCGGTTATTGGAAGACCCAAATCTGCGACTTTTAGAACGGTGGATGTGGTCGGTTTAGATACTCTGGTCCATGTAGCAAATGGTCTGAGAGAAAACTGCCCTCAAGATGAATCCAATGATTTGTTTGTGCTCCCCGATTATATCGAACACATGATGAAAGAAAATTGGTTAGGTTCTAAATCTGGTCAAGGGTTTTATAAAAAGTCAAAAGATGAAAATGGCAAAAAACAGATTCTGGCTTTAAATTTGGATAGCTTAGAATACGCTCCATCTCAAAAAGTAAAGTTCCCTACTCTTGCACTAACCAAAACAATAGATAATGTAAGTGATCGTTTTAAGGTTTTGGTTAAAGGAAAAGACAAGGCCGGTGAATTTTACCGCAAAACTTTTTCTGCATTATTTCAGTATGCCTCAAATCGAATTCCAGAAATATCGGATGAATTATATCGTATTGATGATGCGATGAAAGCCGGATTTGGTTGGCAGCACGGTCCCTTTGAAATTTGGGATGCCGTAGGCGTTGAAAAAGGGGTTTTGATGATGGAAAAAGAAGGCTATAAACCAGCGACTTGGGTTTTTGACATGATCGATTCCGGTCAAAAGTCCTTTTATGGGGTGGAAGAAGGAAAATCAACTTATTACGATATTCCTAAAAAATCTGAACTTATTGTCCCTGGACAGGATGGCTTCATCATTTTAGACAATATCCGAGAAACCAAAACCATATGGTCAAATAGTGATGCCTGTATACAAGACTTAGGTGACGGGGTGCTCAATGTAGAGTTCCGCTCAAAAATGAACACTTTAGGAGGAGGCGTGATTGCCGCTATTAATAAAGGTTTGGACTTAGCAGAAAATGAATACGAAGCATTGATATTAGGAAATCAGGCAGCAAATTTTTCGGTTGGAGCAAATCTAGGTGTTGTTTTTCTGTTGGCTATAGAGCAAGAATACGATGATCTAAATATGGCAATCAAAGTCTTTCAAGATACGGTAATGCGTTTGCGCTATTCTTCAATTCCGACATTATTGACCCCAAGGGGAATGACTTTTGGAGGGGCTTGCGAAATGTCAATGCATGTCGACAAAGTTATTGCAGCAGCAGAAACCTATACTGGACTTGTGGAGTTTGGAGTTGGTATTATTCCAGCAGGAGCTGGGACCAAGGAAATGACTTTAAGAGCTTCTGAGCACTTTTTGAAAGATGATGTAAAATTAAATCGACTAAGAGATAGCTTTATCAATATTGCCATGGCTAAAGTGGCGACATCTGCTCAAGAAGCCTTTGAAATGGGCTTTTATCAAGAAGGAAAGGATCTTGTGGTGGTTAATGAAAAACGTCAAATTGCTACAGCAAAGAAACACGCGCTCCAAATGTTAGATGACGGGTATTTGCAGCCAACACCGAAAAAAGTGAAGGTCCTTGGTCAACAAGCATTGGGAATGTTCCAGGTTGGAACGGACTCTTTGGTACAAGGACACTATGCCTCAAAGCACGATCAAAAAATTGCAAACAAGTTAGGGTATATCATGGCAGGTGGAGATTTGTCTGAACCTAGCTTTGTATCTGAGCAATATCTACTTGACCTTGAACGAGAAGCAATGATGTCTCTCATTACAGAAAAGAAGACCTTAGAACGTATACAACATACTCTGAAAACTGGTAAACCTTTAAGAAATTAATCATGAAAACTGCATATATAGTAAAAGGCTATCGTACGGCCGTAGGGAAGGCTCCTAAAGGTGTCTTCAGGTTCAAAAGACCCGATGAATTAGCTGCTGAAACTATTCAGCACTTACTCAAGGAAATTCCTGAGTTGGATAAAAAGAGAATCGATGATGTAATCGTTGGTAATGCAATGCCAGAGGCAGAACAGGGGCTCAACATGGGAAGGTTAATTTCGCTAATGGGATTAGGAATCGAGGATGTTGCTGGAGTTACTGTAAATCGATACTGCGCATCGGGACTTGAAACAATTTCAATGGCAGCTGCAAAAATTCAGTCAGGAATGGCCGATTGTATCATTGCAGGAGGAGTTGAATCCATGAGTTTTATACCAATGGGAGGATACCGCCCAGTGCCCAATTACAGTCTAACCAAGGAAGGAAAGGAAGAATATTATTGGGGCATGGGGCTAACTGCAGAGGCAGTAGCACAAGAATTTAAAGTTTCACGAGAGGACCAGGATGCTTTCGCATTCCACTCACATCAAAAGGCACTGAACGCGCTTGACAACAATACTTTCAAAGATGATATTGTTCCCATTACTGTGGAGCAAATATTTGTGGATGGCGATGGCAAGAAACAACATTCAGAGTACACCGTTACTCAGGATGAAGGTCCTCGTCGTGGTACTTCTATTGAAGCTTTAGCAAAACTTAAACCTGTTTTCGCTGCAGATGGGTCTGTAACAGCAGGAAACTCCTCCCAGATGTCAGATGGAGCTGCCTTCGTTATGGTGATGAGTGAAGAAATGGTTAAGGAACTGAATTTAGAACCAGTAGCTCGAATGGTGTCCTTTGCAGCAGTTGGATTAGAACCTAGAATCATGGGAATGGGACCTGTAAAAGCAGTACCTAAAGCCTTACAAAGAGCAGGATTGAGCATTAAAGACATCGAACAATTTGAACTAAATGAGGCATTTGCTTCACAATCTCTAGCTGTGATGAGAGAATTGGACTTAGATCCATCTATCGTCAACGTAAATGGAGGGGCTATTGCCTTAGGACATCCTCTAGGATGTACTGGAGCGAAGTTATCAGTGCAACTTTTTAATGAGATGCGAAGAAGAAAGCAGAAATACGGAGTTGTAACTATGTGCGTTGGAACTGGTCAAGGAGCTGCTGGAATATATGAACTATTAAACTAAAGTGACATGAAAATAAAAGGAGGAGAATTTTTAATCAAACAAACACCTTATAATGAGGTGTTCACAACAGAAGATTTTAATGAAGAGCAGCTTATGATGAAGGAAGCTGTTCAAGAATTTGTCGACCGTGAAATATGGCCGCATAAAGAGCGTTTTGAAGCGG
This sequence comes from Flavobacteriaceae bacterium, assembly GCA_049606855.1. Classification (GTDB taxonomy): domain Bacteria; phylum Bacteroidota; class Bacteroidia; order Flavobacteriales; family Flavobacteriaceae; genus JBELHR01. Next base: position 120,451 of record JBMYVY010000004.1, read on the forward strand.
GAGATTACGCTTACACTGAAGAAGTTATGCGTAAAGCTGGTGAACTTGGGTTCTTAGGGATTACAGTTCCAGAGCAATATGATGGAATGGGAATGGGATTTGTTTCAACCATGTTAGTTTGTGATTATATCTCAGGAGCAACTGGTTCTTTTGCTACTGCCTTCGGTGCCCATACAGGGATTGGAACGATGCCAATTATTTTGTACGGAACCGAGGAGCAAAAACAGAAATACGTACCAAAATTAGCAACAGGAGAATGGTTCGGTTCATATTGTTTAACAGAGCCAGGTGCTGGTTCTGATGCAAATTCAGGAAAAACCAAAGCGGTGCTATCACAGGATGGGAAAAGCTACAAAATCAGTGGGCAAAAAATGTGGATATCCAATGCAGGTTTTTGTTCTTTAATGATCGTTTTTGCAAGAATTGAAGACGATAAGAATATCACGGCGTTTATCGTGGAATACGACCCCGAAAATCCAAATGGTATTACGCTTGGAGAAGAAGAAAAAAAACTAGGTATTAAGGCTTCATCAACCCGTCAAGTATTTTTTAGCGATACAGTGGTTCCTGCTGAAAACATGCTCTCTGAAAGAGGAAAGGGGTTTAAAATCGCTCTAAACTCTCTGAACGTAGGGCGTATAAAATTGGCAGCAGCCTGTTTAGATGCTATGAGGCGTATAACGACCGAAGGAGTTAAATATGCTAACGAGCGTAAACAGTTTAAAACGCCTATAGCAAATTTCGGAGCCATCCAATACAAACTTGCTGAGATGGCTACTAAAACTTATGTAACTGAAACTGGTTCATATCGTGCAGCTAAGGATATACAAAATCAAATTGATGCTTTGATCAAGGCAGGAGCATCTCATCAAGAAGCGGAATTACAAGGAGTTGAGCAATATGCAATTGAATGCGCAATGCTAAAGGTATTCGCTTCTGAGGCTACCCAATATATTACGGACGAAGGAATTCAAATTTTTGGCGGTATGGGATTCTCCCAAGACACTCCAATGGAGTCGGCCTGGAGAGATGCGCGTATTGGTAGAATATACGAGGGAACTAACGAAATAAATAGATTATTATCAGTGGGCATGTTGCTTAAAAAGGCACTTAAAGGCGAGATTGACCTAATGACTCCAGCAATGAATATTGCAGGAGAACTTATGAGTATTCCATCATTTGACATACCCGATTATTCTGCACCGATGAGTGAAGAAAAAGAAATGGTTGAAAAATTAAAAAAGGTCTTTTTAATGGTAGCAGGTAAAGCTGTTGAGCACTACGGAATGGAACTTGAGCAGCATCAACAACTTATTCTATCAGCTGCGGACATCATGATGGAAGTGTATTTAGCTGAATCTGCTGTTTTAAAAGCAGAAAAACTGGCTTTAACTCAAGGGAAAGATGCAGAATACGCTGCCAGAATGGCTAAACTGAATTTAGCTACAGCAGTTGAAAAAGTGAAGAAACAAGGACGTGAAGCAATTTGCTCATTTACAGAAGGAGATGATCAAAGATTACTCCTAATGGGATTAAAGCGTTTTACTAAATACACTAACGAGCCAAACCTTATTGGTTTAAGAAAAGAAATAGCAGCAAAAATCATTGAAGAAAACAGCTATTGTTTCTAATCAACAGACCAACTTAAATTTAAAATCAAAAAAAGTGAACCTAAAATGGGTTCACTTTTTTATTTTTATAAGGTCTTATTATCAATCTAGTTTCACGGTCAAAAACGAAATAATTATAGAGCCAATTGGTAAATACTACCAATTTATTTCTAAAGCCAACAAGTGATATTAAATGAATAAACATCCATACCAGCCAAGCTAAAATTCCTTGAAAATGAATTCTTGGCAAATCCACAACGGCCTTATTTCTCCCAATGGTAGCCATAGAGCCTTTGTCTTTGTATTTAAAAGGCTTGAGGGATAAACCCTTTTCCATTCTTATAATGTTCTCACCGGTTAATTTCCCTTGCTGAAGTGCTGGCTGAGCCATCATAGGATGCCCCTTTGGATATGCAAGTGATTCCATTGCAGCATAATCCCCTAAGGCAAAAATCTCTTTTTGATCGACTACTTGACAAAAAGTATTAGTCTTTACTCTATTTGTTCGCTCTTGGATTTGATCAAGACCAGAAATTTTTTGAGCCTGAACTCCTGCGGACCAAATGACAGTACCGGAATGGAAATTATGACCCGTATTGGTTTTTACCTCCCAGCCGTCATAATCAGTAACTATAGTAGAAGTCCAAACATCTACTCCTAATTTTTTCAAATAAGCCTCTGCTGCTTTGGAGCTTTTGTCACTCATGGCATCAAGAAGTCTAGGAGCCCCTTGAATCAGGTTAATCTTCATGTTTCTAATATCGAGATCTGGGTAATCTTTAGGTAATATGGCTTTTTTCATCTCGGCCAAAGCCCCAGCTAACTCTACCCCAGTGGGTCCTCCTCCTACCAATACAAAATTCATCAATCCATGTCTTTTATCCATGTCTTTGGTAAGTAAAGCTGCCTCAAAGCTTTCCAAAATCAAACTTCTGAGGTTCAAGGATTGAGGAACTGTTTTCATCGCCATGGATTCGGCTTGAATTTGTTTGTTTCCAAAAAAATTGGTTTTGGACCCCACAGCAAGTACCAAATAGTCATAGGCTAAATCCCCAATGTTAGTGTGAATTGTTTTATTATTTTGATCCACATGCTCTAGATTTCCAATTCTAAAATAAAAATCAGGATAATCCTGAATCAATTTTCTCAAAGGAAAGGAAATAGAATCTGGTTCTAGCCCTCCTGTGGCAACTTGATAGAGTAATGGCTGGAAAGTGTGATAGTTATGTCGGTCAATTAAAACCACTTGAAGTCCACTTTTTCTTAGGGCCTTAGCACATGCTATACCCGCAAAACCGCCTCCTACGATGACTACTCTTTTTTTACTTGATTTAGCTATATTCATGCTCTTTTGATTGTACAATAAATGTACGAAAAGCCTTAAGAAAAGACATAAAAAAACCCGATAAGAAATTCATCTTATCGGGTTTAATATATAGAGTAGTAAATTTTTTATTTTACTTCTTCGAAATCTACATCTTCTACAGCGTCATCAGCAGCTCCGCCTTGGGCACCTGCATCAGGTCCAGGTTGTCCTGCTCCCGCTCCTGCTTCTTGTTCTGCTTTATACATCTCCTCAGATGCTGCTTTCCAAGCCTCGTTAATTTTCTCCATTGCTGGATCAATTTGAGCGATATCTCCAGAAGCATGTGCTTTTTTCAACTCTTCTAAAGCTGCTTCAATTGGAGCTTTCTTATCATCTGATAATTTATCTCCGAACTCTTTCAATTGCTTCTCCGTTTGGAAAACCATTTGATCAGCTCCATTGATTTTTTCAGCTTTTTCTTTTGCTTCCTTATCAGCATCAGCATTCGCTTCTGCTTCTTGTTTCATTTTTTGGATTTCCTCTTCAGTTAATCCAGATGAAGCTTCAATACGAATCTCTTGAGATTTGTTAGTCGCTTTATCCATTGCAGAAACTTTGATGATACCATTGGCATCAATATCAAAGGTCACTTCAATTTGAGGAACTCCTCTTTGTGCTGGTGGAAGATCAGATAAGTGGAATTTACCAATTGTCTTATTATCCGCTGCCATAGCGCGTTCACCTTGTAATACGTGAATTTCAACTGAAGGTTGGTTGTCCACTGCAGTAGAGAACACCTGAGATTTCTTAGTTGGGATCGTCGTGTTAGCTTCGATCAACTTCGTCATCACATTCCCCATAGTTTCAATACCTAATGAAAGTGGTGTTACATCTAATAAAAGAACGTCTTTTACATCTCCAGATAAAACTCCTCCTTGAATCGCTGCTCCAATCGCAACAACCTCATCAGGATTCACACCTTTATGTGGATCTTTTCCGAAGAATTTATTTACTTCATCTTGGATTACTGGAATACGAGTAGATCCTCCTACTAAGATTACCTCATCGATATCAGAAGTATCTAATCCTGCATCTTGTAAAGCTTTTTTCACTGGCTCCATAGAACGTTTTACTAAAGAATCAGCTAATTGCTCAAACTTAGCACGAGTCAATGTTCTAACTAAGTGCTTAGGTCCTGAAGCCGTAGCAGTCACATATGGAAGGTTAATCTCAGTTTGCGTTGAAGAAGAAAGCTCAATTTTTGCTTTTTCAGCAGCTTCTTTTAAACGTTGAAGCGCCATAGCATCATCTCTTAAGTCAATACCTTCTTCTGTTTTAAATTCTTCAGCTAACCAGTCAATAATCACTTGATCAAAATCATCTCCACCTAAGTGAGTATCTCCGTTAGTTGAAAGTACTTCAAATACACCGTCACCAACTTCTAAGATTGAGATATCAAATGTACCTCCACCTAAATCGTATACAGCGATTTTTTCGTCTTTTCCTTTTTTATCAATTCCATAAGCTAAAGCTGCCGCTGTAGGCTCGTTGATAATTCGTCTAACTTGTAAACCAGCGATTTCACCCGCTTCCTTAGTCGCTTGACGTTGCGCATCATTAAAGTATGCAGGAACAGTAATAACAGCTTCTGTTACATCTTGTCCTAAATAATCCTCAGCAGTTTTCTTCATTTTTTGAAGTGTCATCGCCGAAATTTCTTGTGGCGTATACAAACGACCATCTATATCGATACGAGGAGTATCATTGTCTCCTTGAACTACTGAATAAGGAACTCTTTCTGCCTCAGTTTTTGATTCTGAAAATTTATTACCCATAAAACGCTTTACAGAATAAATTGTTTTCTTTGGGTTAGTTACTGCCTGTCTTTTAGCAGGGTCTCCAATCTTACGCTCTCCTCCTTCTACGAAAGCAACGATAGATGGTGTGGTTCTTTTTCCCTCTGCATTAGGGATTACTACTGGCTCATTTCCTTCCATTACGGCTACACATGAATTCGTAGTACCTAAATCAATTCCTATAATTTTACTCATAACTATATATCTATTTTTTTATTTCTTAAAATTTAATTTCAAATACGATTTGTATATGTCAACTTGTGTGCCAAGTCCTTTTAGATACTATTTTGTCAGTTTTGTGTCTAAAAATCACGTAAGACAATGACATCTTGACACTAAACCCATTGATTTGCAGACATTTTTTGTCAAATTCGTATTTAAGCATTGAAAAACCGACTTATTTTATACTTTTGTCAAAATTCAAATCAAATGAATGCCATAAGTGTATTTGACATGTTAAAAATCGGTGTGGGCCCTTCGAGTTCACATACTTTGGGACCTTGGAAAGCTGCAGGGGAATTTGCCTCTAAAGTTAATAGACTCCAACCATCTCGATTAAAAATAACCGTTTATGGTTCATTATCTCTAACAGGGAAAGGTCATGCTACAGATATAGCCATTCTATTAGGACTTTCCGGTGCTGATCCTGTAACATTTGATTGTGGCGCAATAGACGAGACTGTAGGTCTGATCAAAACATTTAAGAGATTAAACCTATCAGGTATTTTTAATATGGATTTTGATTTCGAGAAGGACTTTGAATTTAATAATAGTTTCAAAGATGCTCATGCCAATACTATGACTTTTGAAGCACTTGATCAAAATAATAACACCATTCTACTTGAAGAATATTATTCTATCGGCGGAGGGTTTATTGCTAAATCTGGATATTCTGAGAATAAAAAAGATAAAAATCAAGAAATACAATTGCCATTTCCCATTCATTCCGCTAAAGATTTATTGAGACATTGCTGGGAAGAAAACAAAAGTATCAGTGAGATTGTAGAAAAAAATGAAAAGGCATGGCGATCAGATCAGGAGATTGACGAAGATTTATCCAAAATATGGCAGGTGATGCTCGAAGCCATGTATGAAGGCTGTCATACTGAGGGAATATTACCCGGAGGTTTAGAGGTAAAAAGACGTGCTTTCAAGACCCATAAAAAACTAATCAAAAGCCCCGGAAATTATACCCTAGAACAATGGATTCCTTTAATTCGTTCAACAGAAGTAAAATTTAGGGAAATTTTGAAATGGGTAAGTTGTTTTGCCTTAAGTGTAAATGAGGTAAATGCTTCACTTGGTCGAGTGGTGACTGCTCCAACAAACGGGTCGGCAGGGGTAATTCCTGCGGTCTTGATGTATTATTTAGTGATCGAAAACCATCAAGCCAATTTTAAGGATATTAAAAAGTTTCTTTTAATTGCAGGAGAGATTGGATGTATTTTTAAAAAAAATGCAACTATATCAGCTGCTATGGGTGGATGTCAAGCTGAAATAGGAGTCTCCTCTGCTATGGCAGCAGGTGCGCTATGTGAATTGTTAGGGGGGAGTCCGGAGCAAGCAGCCTCAGCGGCTGAAATTGCAATGGAACACCATTTGGGAATGACCTGCGATCCAATCGGTGGTTTAGTCCAAATTCCTTGTATAGAAAGAAATGCCATGGGTGCTATTAAAGCCATTCATGCTGCAGAACTTGCATTAGAAAATGACGATAATCAATCAAAAGTCAGCTTGGATGAGGTGATTGCTACGATGTGGAAAACCGCCCAAGACATGCATTCCAATTATAAGGAAACTGCCCAGGGCGGCTTAGCCATATCGGTAGGTTTAGCGGATTGTTAAGCCTTAGACGATTTCATCGCAAGGTCATAAACTACTAATCCAAATCCAATTTTATTAATTGCATCTCCAATGTTGTATATCACATCCATAGAGATGCCTCCGAAGATTCCGTCATACCATCCTGGAGTTCCAGCCATATATCCTAGTGGATAAATTGCCCATCCTACAAGAACAAACCAACATAAAATTTTGTGGGCATGCAATACTTCTGGAGTCGACTGCTCAGCAAGCTTTTTGGCGCTTCCTAACCAGATATCATAAACTATTACGAAATATGCAATTCCTGAAATTAAGCCCCAGAACCAAGCATTATCTCTGTAAACAACTTCTCCGAAATACCCTGTAACGAGCATGATTACACTTAAGATAATTAATCTCCACATTAATGATTTTTTCGCTCCTGCTACTTTTAAAATCAAATAGAACTCAACACACATTAATGGAACGGTTAAGACCCAATCCACGTATCTGAAGAAAGTTGGTGATTCTCCGAATGCACTCCAATAATCTCTCATATACCAATAATGCACTGCTGCAATAAAGGTAATTAAGCCGGATACAATCAAAGAGGTTCGCCACTTCTTATCCACACTTCCCATGGATAGAAAAAAGAATACGGATGCAGCCATCATAGCCATACACCCCACAAAGAAAGTAAAGCCCACGTAATCGTTCGTGGCTAACTTAGAAACTGACATTAAAGTAATTAAGTAACTCATAAATAAATATTTTTTGTTTAACTTTGGTTATTAATTGTTAAACAACAACTACAACTTATTTTTAACTATATGAAAAAATATCTCACAAAAAATTCTGATTATCAGACTCTTTACCTTTTTTTATGTGTTTTTTCTGCGTGGTTGATAAATAGATTCAGTATTCAAATTCAAGACATCATTTCTATTTTCTTTCTTTTGAGTTTAGGTTTGCTACATGGAGTCTTCGATATGGATATGGCTCAACTAAAAGGGCATTCAAAAAGAAAAGTCTTAGTGGTTTACATCAGCTTTCTAATAGCGGGCATCTTACTATTGCAGTTAAAAACTGATTTATTTATTTGGCTATTATTATTGATCTCATGCATTCATTTCGGAGAAGACTTTGTTATTGAAAAAAAATCTAAAATATTAATCTCTGTAATTATAGGCGTGAATCAATTATCGTGGTTTTTTACAATTAACTTAAATGAATTTGAGGGCTATATGTACAATTTAGGCATAGAACTCTACATGAATCAACAGGTTTTAATACTGTTAAACAGTGGCTTAACTTTGTTTATACTCAGCTTACCGATTAAAAAAACTTGGTTTATTCTAAATACTGCTCTTGTAATATTACTCTCCTTATCCTGTAGATTGATACCTGCCTTTGCTATTTATTTCTCTCTAGGACATAGTCTTCCTTCAAGTCAACTTCAAATAAAAAAATTAAGTGAATACTTTGATAAGAAGCGATTTTATAAAATTTTAAAAAGAGGACTAATGGTCTATCTAACAGCCTTGTTGATACTAGTCCTGTTTTTTGCGATTATGCCGGAACTCGAATTTAGTTTAATGGCACTTGTTTATTTAATGCTACTAGCGGTTCCTCATAGCTTTATCATGCATCAATTTGAAAGTTAACGAGTAAAAATGAGGTTATTCTCATCAGACAAATTACTGTCAAAGGCATAGCCATCTAGATCAAAACCTTTTAACTGTTCTATAGTTGTAATCTTATTATTTGCACAGTATCTCAGCATTAAACCTCTCGCCTTTTTAGCGAAAAAACTTATCATTTTCAACTGCCCATTCTTGTAATCTTTAAACTGAGCATTAATTACTGGAACATTCATCTTCTTTAAATCAACCGCCTTTGAATATTCTGTACTTGCCAAATTAAGAATAAAATCTTCTTGAGAGTCGCACGCAGATTTTACGTATTTCGTCAAAATCGGCTTCCATAATTCGTATAAATTTTTTCTCGTCCCAACTTTTAACTTTGTCCCCATCTCAAGTCGATATGGCAAAATGAAATCAAAAGGCTTTAAAATCCCATATAAACCAGATAAAATCATCAGGTTTAACTGTAAATATTCTAAGTCTTGTTCGGAAAGCTGATCTACATCTAAACCTTGATAAACATCTCCCGTAAAAGCAAAAACTGCCGGTCTTGATTCCTTTTGACTGAAATCAACATACCAGTCTTGATTTCTTTGCCAATTCAATTCTGCCAATTTTTCTGAAATCCCCATCAAGTCTTTTAGTTTTTTGGGGTTCTTCTTAACAAGCACTTTCATGATGCGCTCACTCTGTAACATAAACTCTGGTTGCTCGAAAGTAAAATTTGGAACGGTTCTTTCGAAGTCCAAAGATTTAGCAGGGGATAATAGTATTTTCATGATTCAATTGAATTTATCGCATAATTTCTCCATTTTTCGACGAGTTGCGTCATATCAGGAGGAAGTTCGGAGTTAAAACTTAAACGCTCCCCTGTTTTGGGATGAGTAAATGCCAATGTCTTTGCATGTAATGCTTGACGCGGGCAAACATCGAAACAGTTTTCAACAAATTGTTTGTATTTGGTAAATGTAGTTCCCTTCAAAATTTGATCTCCACCATACCTAGCATCATTAAATAAAGTATGTCCCAAGTATTTCATGTGAGCTCGAATTTGATGAGTACGTCCAGTTTCCAATTGACATTCAACTAAGGTTACATATCCTAATCGTTCCAATACCCTATAATGAGTTACCGCGCTCTTTCCAAATTCTCCTTCTGGGAAAACTGTCATTTGCAATCGATTTTTCAGATGTCTTCCAATATGGCCCGTAATTGTACCTCTATCGGATTCCATATTACCCCATGCAACTGCTTGATACAAACGTTCCGTTGATTTCTCAAAGAATTGTTTTGCTAAATGAGCCATGGCAAATTCAGTTTTTGCAACAACCAAAAGGCCTGAAGTATCTTTATCGATTCGGTGCACTAGACCAGGTCTTTCATTCGAATTATTTGGCAAATTTTCAACATGATGAATCAATCCATTGACTAAGGTCCCTTGATAATTTCCATGACCGGGATGAACAACCATACCTGCTGGTTTGTTAATCACCATGAGTTCATCGTCCTCATAAACAATATCCAATGGAATATCCTCTGCTACCAATAAATTTTCATGAGGTGGATAAGCCAAGACAACGCGAACTACATCTTTGGGCTTGACCTTATAATTTGATTTAACTGGAACATCGTTTACCCAAACATTGCCCGCCTTTGCTGCTAATTGAATTTTATTACGAGTGGCATTCTCAATAAAATTCATCAAAAATTTATCAACCCTCAACGGCTCTTGTCCGTCGTGAGCTACATATTTAAAATGTTCGTATAATTCTTCGTTATCTTCCATTTCCATCTCCCAATTTCAAATCTAAAACCGCATATTTCGGTAATTTTTGACCGATTTTAACTTCCTTTCCTTCATAAATCACTCCTCTGACCACATCTAAACCAATATCCCTTACATAGATAAATTCACCAATATTAAAACCTGTAGCTTGCAATTCAGAAAGGGCTTGGCGTTTGGTTTTGCCTAATATATTTGGAATTGCAATATTTTGATACTTACTTGGATTCAATGTTAAATATATTTTCCTGTTCTCCTTAACATCCTCCCCGGCCTTGGGCTTTTGCTCAACAACTGATAAAGGAGGGTAATTCGGATTAAAACTGGCTGAATCCATTACTGAAACTCTTAAAGAAAGATCAGCTAAAACTGTTTCTGCCTCACTTACTGACAATTTCGAAAGATCCGGAACTTCTATTTTTTCTCCATGCCTTGTTGATACCTCGAGGTACTTCATCGTTGCAAAAAGTGTTGCACCTATGACCACTATGGCAACAGCAAGATTTATAAGAAATGTTTTTGAATATAAAAATTTAATAAAGTTCATGGGATATGCTTTTAGACAAAGATATAAACCTTTCATTTATATTTGATATTTTTGTTTTACTAAGTGATAAAGATGAAGAAAAATATAGCCATTTTAATGGGAGGTTATTCCTCAGAATACGATATTTCAATTAAAAGCGGAAGTATTGTTGCTCAATACCTAGATACCGAATTATTTGAAGCTTACCCGGTGTATATTAATCGTGAAAGTTGGTTTTATTTAGATTCTAAGGGGGTAAAATATTTAATTGATAAATCTGATTTTTCATTGAACACTCCTCAAAAAGTACAATTTGATGTTGTGTTTAATGCAATCCATGGAATTCCAGGAGAAAATGGTCAGATTCTGGCCTATTTGGAACTTATAGGAATTCCTCACACCTCTGCCCCTTTTTATCAAATGGCTCTAACCTTTAATAAAAAAGATTGTCTAGCAGTCGCAAGTAAATACAAAATACCCACTGCCAAAAGTATTTTTCTCAACCAAGGAGACCCTATTTCCCCTAATAAAATTTTAGAATCTTTAGATTTTCCAATATTTGTAAAACCAAATCAAGCCGGGTCCTCTTTTGGTATATCAAAGGTTTACAATGAAGATGAATTGATAAAAGGCATATATAGTGCATTTAAGGAGGATGATCAAATTATTCTTGAAGAAGGCCTAAATGGAACTGAAGTTTCCGTCGGAGTTATTAGCAGCCCCAAAGGCCCTATGGTTCTTCCAATTACTGAAATCGTGAGTGAAAATGATTTTTTCGATTATGAAGCAAAATATCACGGAAAATCTCAAGAAATAACACCCGCAAGGATAAGTGAGCAGGAACGAATAACGGTAAGCAAAATGGCAGTCGCACTATATGAAAAACTCAAAATGTCAGGATTTAGTCGATCCGAATTTATTTTTGTTGATGGTGTCCCTCATTTTCTAGAAATGAACACCGTTCCGGGCCTAACCAAGGAAAGTATTCTTCCTCAACAAGCTGCTGTTGCTGGCATCAGTCTAACTGAATTGTTTACCTTAGCGATAAATCAAGCACAAAGCTCATGAAAAAAGCAGTTTTCCCAGGATCATTTGATCCAATAACCAAAGGTCATTTCGATATCTTGAATCGCGCATTACCCATGTTTGACCAAATCATTATTGCGATTGGAAAAAATTCGGAGAAAAAATATATGTTTCCTTTAGAAAAACGTATCGAATTCATTAGGCAATCCTTTGGTAATGACCCCAAAATAATTATTGACACCTATCAAGGACTTACTGTGGATTATTGTCTTGAAAATAACATTGACTTTATTTTGAGAGGTCTGAGAAACCCTGCAGACTTTGAATTCGAAAAAGCAATCGCTCAAACGAACCGAAAATTAGCTGGAATCGATACTGTTTTCCTTTTAACTAGTGCAGAAACAGCATTTATTTCTTCAAGCATTGTTAGAGATGTTTTGAGAAATAATGGAGATGTATCAGACTTTATACCCTTTGAATTAAATTCATGAAAAACTATTTTTTTACCCTAATCATTGCAGTAGTTGTTTTCTCCTCATGTGAAAACAGCCAAACCCAACTTCCACTCCTTAGGTTTGAACAGAGTAATGGTACCCAAACTTCCACCTATGATGAAGTCATTGAATTTTATAAGATTCTTGCCAATAATCATAAATCCATCCAAATTCAAGAAATAGGGAAAACCGATTCTAATGAACCCCTTCATCTTGTGATATTTAACTCAGAGGGGAACTTTGATTTGTCTGAAAATCATGGGAAAATATTGATAAATAACGGTATTCACCCAGGGGAATCTGATGGAATTGATGCAAGTATGTTACTTATGAAATCTTTAGCTTTTGGCGACCTTCAAACGAATTTAACCGTAGCGGTAATCCCAGTATACAATATCGGTGGTGCTTTAAACAGAAATTCAACTAGTCGAGCGAACCAAAATGGCCCTGAAGAATACGGTTTTAGAGGTAATGCGAGAAATTTCGATTTGAACAGAGATTTCATTAAAGCTGACACTAAAAATGCAAGGAGTTTTGCTCAACTGTTTCATAGAGTTAATCCTGATCTTTTTATCGACAACCACGTAAGCAATGGCGCAGATTATCAATACGTAATCACCCACCTTTTTACACAACACAATAAACTTGGAGGAAGTACCGGAGCCTTTCTGAATAATGTTTGGCACCCCTATATGGACCAAGCAATGGAAGAAGGAGATTATCCCATAACTCCTTATGTAAATGTTTTCGGAAGGACTCCAGAATCAGGATTCTCTCAGTTTATGGATTATCCCCGATATTCTACCGGATACACTGCGCTGTTCAATTGTTTAGGAATGATGGTAGAAACTCATATGTTAAAGCCCTATAAAGATCGAGTTTATGCCACTCTAGAGCTCATGAAACAAAACCTCATCTTTACAGAATTACACCTTTCTGAAATCAAAGCGCTTAAATCGTTGGCATGGCAAGAACTAGTAGAAAAGGGACATTATCCCTTGAGCTTTGAATTGGATCGTCAAAGCTATGTGGAATTAGATTTCAAAGGAATTCAAGGAGAAAACATAAAAAGTAATATTACAGGAGGACAACGTTTAAAATATTACAAAGACTCCACATATACCACAAAAGTTAAATATTACAATCAATTCCGAGCCAATCAGGAGATAGAAATACCTTCGGCTTATATTATTCCACAAGGACAGTGGAAAGTCATTGAAAGACTGAAAGAAAACAATATTGATTATACAAAACTGGAAAAAGATCAATCAATTCAAGTTGAGATAAAAAGAATCAAATCTTATGAGACTCGAAAAAATGCTTATGAGGGACATTATGTTCATTACAATACTCAAACAACAACTCAAGTAGAATATATTGAGTTTAGAAAAGGAGACTATCTCGTGCCAACTGCGCAATATGGGATACGATATTTGATAGAAACACTTGAGCCTGAAGCGACGGATTCATTTTTTAATTGGAATTATTTTGATGCCATTTTACAGCAAAAAGAAGGTTTTTCAGCTTATGTATTTGAGGATTATGCAGAAGAATTTCTGAACAATAACCCTGATATAAAAAATGAATTTGAAGAACTAAAACTCAAGGACACAACTTTCAACGAAAATTCTTACGCCCAGTTGAATTGGATTTTTAAAAAAAGTCCATTGTATGAGGATAATCACCTAAGGTATCCAATTTTCAGAAAAATGAAAAAATGATTTTTGTCAGGACGCCTCTTCACTTTTATCATACAATACGTTGACTAGCAACAAATTTCTATCTTTAAGCTAATTGATTTTATAAAACCTAGACAATGGATTTTTAGATTAGGATGGCTTCAACATCTTTTTTTAAAATTTATCTAGGACTTATAACTAAAGTTAAAAATCGAACATGACAATTATCAGTATTATAACTATTAGTCTGATTTAACTTTGAACTATAATTTAAAAGAAATGAAATATTTAACACAGCTTATTACGGTTTTTACCTTAGTAATTATGAGCCCCGCATTGGCTCAAGAATTAGATACTGAAGGGAGTTCAGTATTGGTATTAGGAACGTCAACACTTCACGATTGGGAGATGAATGCAGAGGATATTAAGGGAAGTCTTATAATGGAAAATGACGAACTTCAAGTAATCGAATTTCAAGCGATCGTGGAAGGAATTAAAAGTGGGAAATCCAAAATGGATAAATTGGCCTATAAAGCTTTTGACTATGAAAACAACCCAAACATATCGTTTCGCGCTGAAGAAATCGATATTGATGGTGAAAATGCAACATTGAAAGGGGTTCTTGGGATAGCGGGGAAATCCAATGAAGTTAGTATCCCCTTAAAAATGACTAAAAATGAAGCCTATTTGAATTTTAAAGGAAGTTATACTTTGAAAATGACTGATTACGGTATGACTCCGCCAACTGCAGTTTTTGGAACCATTAAAACTGGAGATGAAATTACAGTAGAGTTCGATTTAAATTACAAACAATAAAAGGACCTAAAATTAATTATAATGAAAACAAAATTATTAAGTATTCTAACAGTACTAGGGATGATTTTTGGGATGAGTGCTCAAACAATCACTACCAAAGATGATGGTTTGCAATACAATAGACCAGCTGGTAAGGATGGGTTAAATGTATTTGAAACATCCAAAGATGACGACACCGAGTTTGATGGCCTAAAGGTAAAGGTAGGTGCTGATTTTGCCCTTCAGTTTCAAGGTTTGAGAGCTGACAATGCAAATTTAGGGAACAACTTTAATTTACCCACAGCAAACTTAAATATTGACGCGCAGTTAGCAGACGGTATGCGTGTACATCTTAGAACTTATCTATCGTCTCGTCACCACAATGAAACTTGGGTAAAGGGTGGATATTTGCAAATTGATAAATTGGATTTTGTTTCTCCAGGTTTTGCTGAAGAAATAATGAAAATTACCACTTTAAAATTTGGTATGGATGATATCAATTACGGAGATGCACATTTTAGAAGAACTGATAATGCACAAGCAATTTACAATCCTTTTGTAGGTAACTATATAATGGATTCATTCACTACTGAAGCATTTGCAGAGGTTACACTTCAACCTAATGACCTCTTATTTGTAGCAGGTATTTCCAATGGAAACCTGAATCAAACTGCTAAAGTCACTGCTTCTGATGACGCATCTGTGAGATTGTATACTAAAGTGGGAATTGATAAGCAAGTATTTGAAGATCTAAGAACACGTTTAACAGGTTCCTATACCATTGCTCCTGGATCAGCAAATGGTGGGTATTTATATGGGGGTGACCGAGCGGGATCTCGTTACTACTTAACGGATAACTTCAGAGATGGTAGAGTGAATCCTGGATTTACTGATATGCAAGCATGGGTAATTAATCCATTTATCAAGTATAGAGGTTTAGAGTTCTTCGGGATTTTTGAACAAACATATGGATATGCTGGAGATACCTCTGAGACGAATGACCCTGGTAAATACACACAAATTGCAGGTGAATTGCTTTATCGATTTGGTACAAATGAAAAATTCTATGTAGGTGGACGTTATAATTCCGTTACTGGGTATGGCGATTATTCAAGCACTGCAACAGCTCAATCAGGGGGAACTGATCGATTCAATGTCGGTGGAGGCTGGTTTATGACAGACAATGTTTTAACCAAATTAGAATATGTTAGTCAGTCTTATGATGGAACTGGTTCTTGGGATGATCCGTCTCAAAATTTTCAAGGATTCGTTCTCGAAGCTGTAATCTCATTCTAAAAAACAAACTAAAACAAAAAGCTCCTGCAAATGCAGGAGCTTTTTTTATTTTATACTGTAGAACTATTGATTAAACAGCTCAGGATTTTCAACAATATGATATCTTGGATCATCAATAGAATCTTCTATAACCGAAGCATATTTAGGACTATTCTTTAGAAGAACTACTTTACACTCTTCACTTAAATGCTTTAAAACTATTTTCTTTCCAGCTTGTTGATATTTTTCCACCAAATTAGAAACTGCTTGAATTGCAGAATGGTCAGAAACTCTTGATTCTATAAAGTCAATTTCCACCTTTTCAGGATCATTTGCAACGTCAAATTTTTCATTGAAAGCAGATATTGAACCAAAAAACAAGGGTCCCCAGATTTCATAAACCTTTGTTCCATCATCTTTAAAACGCTTTCTTGCACGGATTCTAACCGCATTCTGCCATGAAAAGACAAGAGCAGAAACCACTACTCCCACCATAACAGCGATTGCTAAATCGAAAACAACCGTTAATGCGGAAACCAATATCAAAACAAATGCATCCGCTTTAGGTATTTTATTCATAATTCTAAAACTCGACCATGCAAAAGTTCCGATTACAACCATGAACATCACTCCAACTAGAGAGGCAATTGGTATTTTTTCAATATACTGAGAACCAAATAAAATAAACAACAACAGTAATACTGCTGCGGTTATCCCAGAGAGTCGCGTTCTACCTCCTGATTTGATATTAATTAAGGATTGTCCAATCATTGCACATCCTCCCATTCCCCCGAATAATCCTGTAAGAATATTTGCACCTCCTTGGGCCATACATTCTTTATTTGCATTTCCTCGAGTTTCGGTCAAATCATCGATCAAATTTAAAGTCATCAAGGACTCTATAAGACCAATAGCAGCTAAAATAAAGGCATAAGGTAATATAAAATACAAGGTTTCTAAGTTCATTGGAACTTTAGAAAAAGTTTCTAAATGTAATGTAGGCAATCCACCTTTTAACCCAGCTCCTCCTCCATCACGGACAAAAGAACCAACGGTAGCTACATCTAAATTCATTCCAATAACGATTGCAGATACCACAATTATAGCAATCAATGCTTCAGGCCATTTTTTGGTCATTGGAATCTTTGGTAAACCCCACATGATTAACATCGTCAGAGCGACTAGACCTATCATTAAATAGAGATCGGCCCCACTGAGCCAAATTTTCTCTAGGCCTTGATATTCTTTAAACATTCCTAATTGAGCAAGAAATATTACAATTGCAAGCCCATTTACAAATCCCATCATAACAGGATGAGGGATGAGTCGAACAAATTTTCCTAATTTGAATAAACCAGCAAAAACTTGGATTATCCCCATGATAATAACAGTAAAGAATAAATAATACAGGCCGAGGTTTTCGCCCGGTGCTCCCATATCATTTCCACGAGAAACTAAGGTTACCATTACCACTGCTAATGCACCAGTAGCTCCAGAAATCATTCCGGGTCTTCCTCCAAAAATGGAAGTAATAAGTCCTACCATAAATGCAGCGTAAAGTCCTACTAAAGGATCCACTCCTGCAACAAATGCGAAGGCCACTGCCTCCGGTACTAATGCCAGAGCAACGGTAGCTCCAGATAATAAATCATTTTTTACACTTCCTACTCTCTTTCGAATAAATTCTGTCATAACTGATTTTTAGAAGGCGCAAAAGTAGCTATTTAACTCGTCGTTAACAAGCTATGCAATAGAAAAACCTGCAGCTTCAATAACAGAAATTATATTTGCATAAGTGCTTGAATAGATGTTTTTTAGCCCCTTTTTCTTAATAAAAGTAACCTCTTCGATACCTTCTTCCCTTTGTGGAATTAATTGATTTACTTCACTACAATCCATTAAATACCATGTAGTTTCTTTTAATCTCCACTGTTCTTTAAACCAATAGATATGATATGTTGCTGTCAAAAACCTAGTGATTTCTAGTTTTAAATCACCACATTCTTCGACAACTTCACGAAGGGCTGTTTCCGATAGACGCTCTCCTTTTTCTACATGCCCTTTAGGCAGATCCCAAACATCATTTCTCTTGATAAACAAAATATCTTCATTTTTATTCAATACTAGACCTCCAGCGGCTTGAACAAATTTAAAAATAGTACACATCTGTTTCCATTCTAAGTCTATAAACTCCGATACGACAGCAAAGGATTTCGTGTGACTTTGCCTTAATCTATAAACGATTTCTTCAGAGTTAGTTCCATAATCCAATATGCTTCCAATAACGACTATGTTCTTATCAATCGGATTTATTGATTGAAAAGAAATTGAGATGTCATTGATAAAAACTTTGTACATTTGTTTTATGATTTTAGACAAAGATACTGCAAATAAAACAGCTGAATTGCTATTGCAAATAAAGGCAATTAAACTCAGCCCAAAAGAGCCATTTACATGGGCCTCAGGTTGGAAATCCCCAATTTATTGTGACAATCGTTTAAGTCTTTCCTATCCAACGATTCGCAATTTCATCAAAACCGAATTGGTTCGACTTATAGAAGACAAATACGGGAAGCCAGATGTAATTGCAGGTGTTGCGACCGGCGCAATTGCTATCGGTGTTTTGGTGGCCCAAGAGATGGGACTTCCATTTGTTTATATTCGTCCTGAAGCGAAAAAACACGGCCGTCAAAATCAAATTGAAGGTCATTTGGAAAAAGGGTCTAATGTCGTGGTCGTAGAAGACTTAATTTCCACCGGGGGAAGTTCCTTAAAAGCAGTTGAAGCTTTGAAATTAGCAGAAGTAAATGTAAAGGGGATGGTTGCCATTTTTACCTATGGCTTTGACCTATCTGAAACAAATTTTAAAAATGCACGAGTTGAATTGGCCACGCTTTCTAATTATGACCACTTAATTGAAGAGGCCATAGATAAAGGTTATGTAGGATCAAATGAGTTAGAAACCTTAAAAAATTGGCGTATAGAGCCAAGTAAATGGAATCAATAAATGGAAATAAAAAGTAAATCTACCCAAGTAAACAAGAGCCCAGAAGCCTTATTCGAATATTTAGATAACCTTCAAAACTTCAAACATTTGATGCCACCCTCAGTAGAAAAGTTTGAGGTAGATGGAGAATCTTTTGTATTTGGAATCAAAGGAATGCCTGAGATACGCTTAGTCATTAAAGAGCGTATTCCTTATTCAAAATTTGTGCTAGCAGCTGCAAGTTCAAAATTAGATTTCAGCTTAGCTACTTTGATTGAGAGAACTGGTGTTGAAAATTCTGAAGTGGAAGTTGTTTTCCAGGGAGACATCAACCCAATGATGGCAATGATGCTGAAAAAGCCATTGACCAAATTTATGGATGGATTAAGTGATCAGTTAGGGAAGTTATAGACAGTATTTAATTTCTCCATTCTTTATACATTCTAGTGTCCCGTCTTCATGTTCAAGAATTAGCTCATTTGTTTGATTAATTCCCTTTATGATTGCTTGAAATTTTGAATCATTAGAGTTTCGAATAAAAAGTCTGACACGATTTAGCCCAAATAATTGCCGTTCATAGCTTTCTTTATACCCCATATTAGAGTTGAATTTTGTCAATTGACTTATCAAAGATTCAATGACATGAACTGACACTTGATCGAGGGTTTCAAAGGATGCTTTTAGTTGCTTTAATGAAGTTGCTTTAAACTTAGGGTTAAATTCTGTTTGATTCACATTAAGCCCTAGGCCTATAACGGCGTGCTTAATACCTGAATTATTCAATTTTGTTTCAATTAGAATGCCAGCAATTTTATGACCTCCTGACAAAATGTCGTTAGGCCATTTAATCGATAAATTAGGTAAGGAATAGACTTTTAAAGCGTCTATTATGGAAAGCGCTACTAGTTGATTTAGCTCAGTTAAGCTCATGGAAGGCTTCGGTTGAAAAAAAAGACTAAACATCAGGTTTTCACCAGGTTTAGATTCCCATTTTTTACCAAATTGACCACGACCCTTGGTTTGAAAATCTGTTTGTACCACTTGGAATTGCTCTACCTTTCCGCGGTCTGCCATATTGAGCAGGAAATCATTTGTGGAATCGATGGCACTAAGTTTGATGATATTCATATGTAATCGCGTTTCAAAGACAAAGATTACTCAAAAAAAAACAATAACTTTGTTAAAAATAAACATAAATTAATGACTAATAAAAAGCATGTAAGTACTGATACATTAATTGCTACAATTATCGAAGGAATTGAGGAAGTTAAAGGGGAAGATATCCAACTGCTCGATTTAAGAGAATTAGATAATACCGTATGTCAGTATTTCATCGTATGTTCGGCAAATTCAAATACACAAGTAAAAGCCATTTCAAGTTCAGTTCAAAAAATTGTAGGAAAACAAGCCAAGGAGAAAGCATGGCATGTTGAAGGTGAACAAACCGCAGAATGGGTTCTTGTAGATTATGTTGATGTAGTCGTTCACATTTTCCAAAAAAACATCCGAGAATATTACGATATTGAAGGTTTATGGGGAGATGCAAAAATCACAAATATTTCAAACACTGAATCATAAATTTCATGGCAAATAAAAAAAATTCAAACCCTAAAAAACCTAATCTCAAGCCTAAATTCAACATCCTTTGGATTTATGGAGTTTTGGCTGTTTTCATTTTAGGATTCGGGTTATTTACTGATGATGCAATGGGTTCAAAAGACCTAAGTCAAAATCAGTTTAACCAGATTGTATCTAACGGCGATGTTGATCGCATTGAGATCGTAAACAAAAGCTATGCCTTAATTCATCTAAAAAAAGAGGCAGCATCCAAAGAGGAATACAAGAAATACATTTCTAGCACTCCTTTTATGAATAACCAAGCTCCGGTATTGGAGTATAGCTTTGGAGATTTACAAAATTTCGAGAATGAAGTAAACACGTTGAAGAGCGATTATAATCTGAGTGATTTGGACGTCAAGAACTCTACTCAAGGTGGCTTCATGGATGGAATCCTTACCTGGCTTCCTTTTATCTTTATAATTGTCCTTTGGATTTATTTCATGAGACGCATGTCTGGTGGAGGTGCCGGAGGCGGTGGAGGTCAAATCTTTTCGATAGGAAAATCTAAAGCCAAATTATTCGATCAAGATCAAAAAGTAAAAACAACCTTTAAGGATGTTGCGGGTCTTGAGGGGGCTAAAGAAGAGGTTCAAGAAATTGTTGACTTTTTGAAAAAACCGCAAAAATACACAGCACTCGGTGGAAAGATTCCAAAAGGGGCTCTTTTAGTTGGACCTCCAGGGACAGGAAAAACTTTATTAGCAAAAGCCGTTGCTGGCGAAGCAGGAGTTCCGTTTTTCTCATTGTCAGGATCGGATTTTGTAGAAATGTTTGTAGGTGTTGGAGCCTCAAGGGTTCGAGACTTATTTAAGCAAGCTCAACAAAAATCACCTTCAATCATTTTCATCGATGAAATAGATGCAATAGGTAGAGCTCGTGGAAAAAACAATATGACAGGTGGAAATGACGAAAGAGAAAATACTTTAAACCAATTATTAACAGAAATGGATGGTTTTGGCACAGACACTAATGTCATTGTAATGGCAGCTACGAACCGTGCCGACGTTCTCGACAAAGCCTTACTAAGACCAGGACGATTTGATCGTCAAATTTATGTTGATTTACCTGATTTACGAGAGCGTAAGGAAATTTTTGAAGTTCACATGAAGCGCTTAAAACTTGGAGAGAATGTAGATGTTGATTTTCTTTCTCAACAAACTCCAGGGTTCTCGGGAGCAGATATTGCAAACCTATGTAATGAAGCGGCTTTAATTGCTGCTAGAAATGGAAAGAAATTAATTGAAAAGCAAGATTTCCTAGACGCTGTTGACAGAATTGTAGGTGGTCTTGAAAAAAAGAATAAAATTATTTCACCAAAAGAAAAAGAAACCATTGCTTACCACGAAGCAGGACATGCCACAGCATCTTGGATGCTAGAACATGCAGCGCCATTGGTAAAGGTTACTATTGTTCCAAGAGGACAATCTTTAGGTGCAGCATGGTATTTGCCAGAAGAGCGATCTATTGTTAGGACTGAGCAGATGCTCGATGAAATGTGTGCTACATTAGCTGGGCGTGCAGCAGAAGAAATCACTTTTGGTAAAATTTCTACTGGGGCCTTAAATGATTTAGAAAAAGTGACACGTCAAGCAAAAGCCATCGTTACCATTTATGGATTAAATGAAAAAATCGGGAATTTAACCTATTATGATTCAAGCGGTCAAGATAGCTACGGCTTTTCTAAGCCTTACAGCGAAGAAACCGCACGAGTTATTGATGAAGAGATTTCCAAAATAATTGAAGCCCAATACGAACGTGCCAAACAAATATTGACTGAGCATAAGGATAAACTATCTGAATTAGCACAGCAACTTTTGAAAAACGAAGTAATCTTTAAAGAAGATTTGAACAGCATATTCGGAGACCGCCCCTTTCAAAAAACAGAGAAAGCAACAGAGGCTTAAATCTTAAATATGAACTTTTTTAAAAAGTTTTTTAAAACTGAAAAACATAGTGAGCAAGAGCCTGAATTGAAAGATTTGGGCCACTTGCCTATGGAAGAACAGTTTGTTCAAAATTTTATATCCAAAGGAGGTAAATTTCTGTATTGTACCAATAGACAAGAGGTTTTGGATAATTTTGAAAAAGTTTGTGAGGAAAATAACTGGAAAGAGTTTCAATTTTATAAAAATAACCCTCTCGAAGTGCTCGATATAAATTTATCTAACAAAATTGAGGTATCTAGCTCGGCGGGTGTTTATATTTCAACTTGTGAATACCTTATTGCGAAGGATGGAAGTATCTTATTGAGTTCTGAACAAATTGGAGAAAAGAAAATTGCTAACCTTCCAAAAAACTTTATTGTAATTGCTCAAACTAGTCTCATAGTTCAAAATAAGAGAGATGCCCTTCATGGTATTAACTGGAGGTCTGATGCTATTAAACCCACTAACATTTCTACCATTAAGAGTTTTAGTCCTAATGATAATTCTGAGGATATTTTAAAGAATTATGGAACTAGTAATTCTAAAAACTTATATTTGCTTCTACTTGAAGATTTATAAGAATGTCTAAACTTTTAATTCGTACCCTTTCTGGTTTTGCCTTTGCTATCCTTACGATTGCAAGCATTTTGTATAATCAATTTAGTATCAGCACTTACCTTTTTATCTTGATGCTTATTTGTTTATTTGAATTTAAAAGATTAATTCATTTAAGATCCTTCTGGATTTACATAAACACGGCTTTAATCTACATCAATTTTGCAATTCATTACTGGGTTGATATAGAATTGACGCCAATTGCGATTAACGTTGCAGCTTATGCGCTAACCTTTGGATTGGTTGCACAATTAATAAACATACTGTTTTTGAAAAAAGAGGAAAAGCTAGGAGAGCTCAAAAAAGCGGGACTCACCCTTATTTATATAGCAATTCCTTTTTCTATAGGTCTTGGATTGGGCTTTGTTCAATATCCCAAAGAAAGCTATTCACCTACGTTTCTATTGGCTTTATTCTTTCTTTTGTGGTCAAATGACTCCTTTGCTTATTTGATTGGGAAAAATATCGGAAAAACCCCTCTTGCTCCAAAAATCTCACCAAAAAAGACCGTTGAGGGTTTTGTTGGTGGCGTAATTTCAACAATTTTAATGGCAACAGTGCTCTCATTTTTTGAAAATTCTATTGGCGCATTTGAATGGACATTCCTAGCGATAATAATAGGTGTTTCAGGAGTAGTTGGAGATTTAATCGAATCTTTTTTCAAAAGAAAAGCAGGTGCAAAAGACAGTGGTAATATCATGCCTGGACATGGTGGTTTTTTAGATCGCTTAGATAGTTTTATCTTTGCAGCACCGTTAGCATACGTGTATTTAACCCTAATATTATAATATGTTTCACAAAGAAGGCTATAAAATTATTGCAATTAGCTCTATAATTACAGTCATTAGTATTTTGCTTATTGACCATTTTATACACATAGAATGGTTAAAAATCAGCTCGCAAGTTATTTTACTATTCTTGCTTGTAATGATTCTTCAATTCTTCAGAAACCCAAAACGTAATACCAAACTAGATGATGCGACTATTGTATCGCCAGTGGACGGTAAAGTGGTGGTAATCGAAGAAGTATATGAAGCAGAGTATTTTAAAGATAAACGTTTACAAGTGTCCATTTTTATGTCACCTATAAATGTTCATGTGACAAGATATCCTTTAAGCGGAACAGTTAAGTACAGTAAATACCACCCTGGAAAGTATCTTGTAGCATGGCATCCAAAAAGTTCTACTGAGAATGAAAGAACGACTGTGGTTGTTGAAAATAATATTTTTGGTGAGGTACTTTATAGACAAATCGCTGGGGCTATGGCCAAGAGAATTGTAAACTATGCAAAAAAGGACATGGTGGTAATGCAAGGTGCTGACGCAGGATTTATTAAATTTGGATCAAGAGTAGACCTTTATTTACCTCTAGATGCAAAAATTAAAGTCAACTTGGACCAAAAAGTAAAAGGTGGAGAACAAATAATCGCAACTATCTAACATATGAAAAAACTATTATTATTAGGAGCAATCGGAATCTTTTTGATTTCATGTTCATCGGACAAAAGCTTTAAAGTTGATTCAAAGCAAGCTAAAATTATTTGGACGGCTTATAAGACTACTGACAAAGTTCCAGTTCAAGGGGAATTCAAAGAGGTAACAGTTATGGATGCTCAAGGTAATAGCATTATAGAAGCCATTAATAACACAAAATTTGACGTGCCAGTATCCAGTATCTTCACCAATAACCCTGATAGAGATAAAAAAATTAGTGACCATTTCTTCGGCGTATTGATAAACTCTATGGATTTGACAGGATCATTACATTTGAATGAAGACAATACGGCATATGCAGAATTAACTTTTAATGGAATTGGAGAAAAACTGCCGATGACTTATGAAATAAAAGACAATACAGTGTATTTAAACGGTGAAATGCAACTTGCCGATTGGGATGCCTTAGAAGGGGTGAAATCAATTAATGATGCATGTTATGATCTTCATAAAGGAGCAGATGGCGTAAGCAAGACATGGGACGTTGTTAGTATAGCACTAACGATACCGGTCAGTTCGAAATAAAAATAAAAAAAGAGACCCTAGGGTCTCTTTTTTTTAATATAACACACGAAATTTGAGTGTTCCTTCAATTTCCTTTAGGGCCTTAATAACTCCCTTGTCGTAATCTTTACCAATATCGGTAATTACGTATCCAAGACGTTCATCTGTAGATAAATATTGTCCGACAATATTCAATTCGTACTTCGCAAAAACCACATTTAATTTTGCCATTATCCCTGGAACATTGTTATGTAAATGCAAAAAGCGATGCGAACCTTGCATTTCAGGCAATCTAACATTGGGGAAATTAACTGCATCCACAGTATTTCCGCTATTGATATAAGACATGATTTTATTAGGTACAAACTCTGCAATATCCTTTTGAGCCTCCTCTGTACTACCCCCAATATGAGGCGTTAAAATTACATTTTCCAAGCCTTTCAATTCAGTGATGAAATCACCATTTGCACGAGGTTCCTCTGGGTAGACATCAACTGCACATCCTCCAAGTTTTCCAGATTTAAGAGCAGCTGTAAGTGCTTCCAATTCTACGACAAAACCTCTTGCCAAATTAAGCAAAATGGCACCATCCTTCATCCAAGAAATTTCTCTAGCACCTATAAAATTATTATTAATTGCATTGTCATCGATATGCAATGAAACAACATCAGAAATTTTCAATAATTCTTCCAAACTATGGCATCTTCTAGCATTCCCCAGAGCCAATTTATCCATAACGTCAAAGTAATACACCTCCATTCCCATCGCCTCGGCAAGGATAGATAATTGCTTTCCAATATTCCCATATCCAACTATTCCAAGTTTCTTTCCTCGAATTTCTTTAGAATTAATTGCGGTTTTATTCCATTGACCTTGATGCAATTCCATACTCCTAGTAAAGATGTTTCTCATAAGCATGATTATTTCACCAATGGCCAGTTCCACAACCGAACGCGTATTTGAATAAGGGGCATTAAAAACTACAATACCATTTCCTGCGCAAGCATCTAAATCCACTTGCTTGGTACCGATGCAAAAAGTACCTATAGCAATCAATTTATCTGCAGCCTCAATCACCTTTTTGGTAACCTTAGTTTTGGATCTAATACCCAAAACATGAACTCCTTTAATTTTTTCTATTAATTCATCTTCACTTAAACTATGTGCCAAAATCTCAACCTTAAAACCGTCTTCACTTAAACGATCGAAAGCATCTGAATGCACATTTTCGAGCAAAAGTATTTTTATCTTACTCTTAGGAAATGACTGATTTCTTGGAAGGTCATTTACATATAAAAACTCATCGAAGGTTTCAACCACATGATCCGCATTCTTAACCGCTTTTTCACGCGAAACATTTTCAGTATAGGCAAAAAACTTATCTGCTACTCCGGCTCCTCTCATTACATAATCACTGTACCCATCCCCTATTACATGAACTTCACCTTCGAGATCCAACTGTTTTAAACAATCAATTTTCCCATTGTGCTGTGCCAGGACGTTTTGATCATCAAATCCTGTTACTTTATTGTTGGCATCGAATACAAAAGTGTTTGCAAAAACGCGTTCCGAAGGAATGTTATAAGCCAGAACGATATCATCAATAAACTCCTTAAACCCGCAGGATATGACATAGATATCATCTGCATAATTTTCAAAAAATGCTCTGTTTTGCTCAATAGACTTGGATACCTTTCCTTCGAGTTGAACAATCAACTCCTTTATGTCTTCCTTAGTGGGTTGAATTAACTTTATTCGTCTTTCTAAACTTTCAGTAAATGAAATATCACCATCGATACCTAGATTCGTGATTTCCTTGATTTCAACAATGATTTCGTCCTTTTTAGGGTTGTCTTTTAAAGTTATCTCTGCCAAAACATCTAAAGCTTCTACACTCGTCAATGTACTGTCGAAATCAAAAACAAATTTCTTAGTAGTTTCCATAAAATTCCTTCAATTAATCCCTAAAAATAGTCAGTTAATTCAATACATCCTAAATTGATTAGTCCAAATTCATACTCGGATTTAATTTTTGCGAATCCTTCAAAAATAGCTACTCTAAATTATATTTTAGCACTTTCTAAAACCTTTTAGTAGATCATATCAGCAGTAGCCAAAGTATAGGAAAACCATCCACAACCACCAAGCTAAAATACTTATTATCAATCCTGAAGGACAAAATATTTGCAAGAGAAACTACAATCATCATAATCGAAAAAAGTGGTGATGGACTCAATAAAAACCCTCCAATACAAAGCATGGAAATAATCAAAATGGATTGTAATGGTGATAATAGGGAAGCTAGGGTTTTGATTTTTCCCAAATCAGTAATTCGGTCCCTGATATCAAAGGCATAACACCATAAAAAAATCCAAATCCCAAAATAGAGCAAATCGTAATTAACTCCTTGTGATGCATTATCTTGATAAGGAATATAAACTACGATTATAAACCAGGAAAAACTAATGCTGAGGATTTTTAGATAGCCTATATACCTTAAGCCTTTAAATTTAAAAGCCTGAGGAAGCTCATAGAGTAAAGAAACCACAGATGCAATCGCCAAAACAAATAATTGATTCAGGCTAAAAAAGGCCAAAAAATGTAAGCTAAGGAGCGTTCCAACTACTATGAGAATAATTCGTGGTAAATTATATTTATTTTCCTTGAATTCATGGACAATATTATACAAGGCAAGTGTTGAAAAAAAAGCAAATAAACTGTAGTTTTTGTGGTCGACGTTAAAGGTTATAGAAGTAAGATCCGCAAAGCAATATGCTACGCAGGAAATAAAAAAATAATACTTAAAAAAAACACGTTCAAATACCACAATACCAAAGTTAATAAAAGACCAAGTGCATTGTAAAAAAAAATGGAAAAATATCGTTGATTTTAATTACTTTTACGCGCAAAATGAAACAAACAAACACATGAATACCAATAACTTCTCATTAAGACACATCGGACCTAGAGGGAACAACCTAGAACAGATGCTAAAGGACATCCAAGCCGATAGTTTAGATCAGTTGATTGACCAAACTATTCCGGACGACATTCGTTTAAAAAACGAATTGAATTTAGATGCTGCTATTTCGGAATTCGAATTTGCGGAGCATATTGAACAATTAAGTGCTAAAAATGAAATCTTTGACACTTATATTGGTTTGGGATATCATTCTACTAAAGTTCCTGCTGTTATTCAAAGGAATATTTTTGAAAATCCAGGTTGGTACACTGCATATACACCTTATCAAGCAGAAATTGCCCAAGGTCGTTTAGAAGCCTTGCTCAATTTTCAGACTATGGTCTGTGACCTTACTGGTATGGAGTTAGCAAACTCTTCTCTTCTAGATGAGGGAACGTCTGCTGCAGAAGCAATGAGTATGCTTTTTGCTTCGAGATCAAGAGCTCAGAAAAAAGCGAATTCAAATAAGTTTTTTGTTTCAAATGCGGTTTTAGAGCAAACAAAGTCAATTTTAGAAACAAGGGCTTTACCAATCGGAATTGAACTGGTTTACGGTAATGCCTTTGAACAAAATTTCGATGAGTCATTTTTTGGAGTTTTACTTCAGTATCCTGAAAAAAACGGTGCAGTTGTTGATTATAGAAACCTTACGGCAGCACTAATCGAATTAGACATAAAAATTGCAGTAGCCACTGATATTATGAGTTTAGCCCTATTAACTCCTCCGGGAGAATGGGGAGCTGATGTAGTTGTTGGTACCACACAACGATTTGGTATCCCGTTGGGGTATGGAGGGCCACATGCTGCTTTTTTTGCCACTAAAGAAAGTTATAAAAGAAGTATTCCTGGACGCATAATCGGGGTGACTGAAGATGTGGATGGAAATAGAGCTTTGAGAATGGCGCTTCAAACTAGAGAGCAACATATCAAAAGAGAAAAGGCGACTTCAAACATTTGTACTGCTCAAGTACTTCTTGCCGTGATGGCAGGAATGTATGCCGTTTATCATGGTCCAAGCGGAATCAAGTTTATCGCAGACAAAATTCACGGTCTTGCCAAAGGATTGGAAGAAGGATTAGCGCATATCGGAATCAACCAGGTAAATGATCATTATTTTGACACCTTAAACATTAATTTATCTCCAACTGACGTAGTAAAAGTTCATCAAATAGCCAATAGAGAGAGAATCAATTTTAATTATATTGATGATAGTCATATTGGAATTTCTCTTAATGAATGTACCGATGAAAAGCATGTTAATGCAATATTAGCTGTATTTGCTGAAGCTCTTGGTAAATCGGCAACAACAATTGAATCATGGGATACCGATCAAAGTAAGCTAGGCGATCTATCAAGAACTTCATCTTACCTCGAGCATGAGGTTTTCAACACCTTTCAAAGTGAGACAGAAATGATGAGATATATCAAGAGACTTGAAAGAAAAGATTTATCATTAAATCATTCTATGATTTCTCTTGGATCTTGTACCATGAAATTAAATGCAGCAAGTGAAATGTTACCTCTATCAAATCCAAGTTGGGGTAATATTCATCCATTTGCACCTGTTGAACAAGTTCAAGGCTATCAGGAGGTTTTTAAGGCGTTGGAGGAACAACTCAATGAAATTACTGGTTTTGCTGGAACCTCATTACAGCCAAATTCAGGAGCTCAGGGAGAATTTGCAGGATTAATGGTGATACGCGCTTATCACGAAGCTATGGGGAATACACATAGAAATATTTGTTTGATTCCAGCCTCTGCACATGGAACAAATCCTGCCTCAGCTGTTATGGCCGGAATGAAAGTTGTAGTGACTAAAACCACGGCGGAAGGAAATATTGACTTAGAGGATTTAAAAGAAAAAGCACTTTTGCATGCTGATAACTTAGCAGCTTTAATGGTGACTTATCCTTCAACACATGGGGTATTTGAATCTTCAATTAAAGAGATAACAAAAATCATCCACGACAATGGTGGTCAAGTATACATGGATGGAGCCAATATGAATGCTCAAGTAGGACTTACTAATCCTGCAATTATTGGAGCAGATGTTTGTCATTTAAATCTGCACAAAACCTTTGCCATCCCGCATGGAGGAGGTGGACCTGGAATGGGGCCAATTTGTGTAGCGGAACATTTAGTTCCCTTCTTGCCTTCAAATCCAATTATCAAAACTGGAGGAAGTCAAGGGATTACAGCAATATCGTCAGCCCCTTGGGGGTCTTCTCTAGTCCTACTTATTTCTTATGGTTACATTAAAATGTTAGGAACAAAAGGGTTAACTGATTCTACGAAATACGCCATATTAAATGCAAATTACCTAAAGACCAAGTTAGAACCTCATTATCCAATTCTTTACACTGGTGAAGAAGGAAGAGCTGCGCATGAAATGATTGTAGATTGTAGAGGCTTTAAGGATAAAGGTATTGAGGTTAAAGATATTGCGAAGCGTTTAATGGACTATGGTTTCCATGCTCCTACTGTCAGTTTCCCAGTTGCAGGCACTTTAATGATTGAACCTACTGAAAGCGAGAATAAAGATGAATTGGACCGTTTTATCAATGCGATGATTGCAATCAGGCAAGAAATTGAGGCTATTGATACAAACCAAGACAATAATCCATTAAAAAATGCTCCTCATACTTTGGAGATGTTAACTGAGGACAATTGGAATCTACCGTATTCCAGAAAGGTTGCTGCTTTTCCAATCGATGGAATTCAATCTAACAAGTTTTGGCCCTCAGTAAGACGGGTAAATGAAGCGTTTGGAGATAGAAATCTAATTTGTTCTTGTAATCCAATTAGCGACTATATTGAAAGCTAAAGAACTAAATAGCAAATAAATTTCTAAAAACCCAAGCAATGCTTGGGTTTTTTACGTTATCAACAATTATTCAATTGTCCCGCTGATTCCTTTAAGGAATAGAAAAAAAAAGGAGTTATTATTTTTAAAAACTGCCTTAAATAGTTATTTTTGCTTTCACATTTTCACTATTCGAAATATTATGAAAGAAATCACTAAAGAGACCTATATTCAATGGTATAAGGACATGTTGTTCTGGAGAAAGTTTGAAGACAAGCTTGCCTCGGTATACATTCAACAAAAAGTTCGTGGATTCCTGCATTTATATAATGGGCAGGAGGCCGTATTAGCCGGAGCTTTGCACGCTATGGATACTTCAAAGGACAAAATGATTACGGCTTATCGTAACCACGTTCAACCAATTGGTTTAGGCGTAGATCCTAAAAGAGTAATGGCTGAACTTTATGGAAAGGGTACTGGAACTTCACAAGGATTAGGAGGTTCAATGCACATCTTTTCAAAGGAGCACAACTTTTATGGAGGACATGGTATTGTTGGGGGACAAATCCCATTAGGTGCTGGTCTTGCTTTTGCTGATAAATATTTTGAGAGAGAC
Organism: Flavobacteriaceae bacterium; assembly: GCA_049606855.1. Taxonomy (GTDB): domain Bacteria; phylum Bacteroidota; class Bacteroidia; order Flavobacteriales; family Flavobacteriaceae; genus JBELHR01. The sequence continues at coordinate 151,772 of JBMYVY010000004.1, forward strand.
GCCGTTACAATTACTTATTTTGGTGATGGTGCTGCTCGTCAAGGTTCTTTACATGAAACTTTTAATATGGCGATGAACTGGAAACTACCAGTAGTATTTGTTGTAGAGAATAATGGTTATGCTATGGGAACTTCAGTGTCTCGTACTGCCAATCACGATGATATTTGGAAATTAGGTTTAGGTTACGAAATGCCTTGCGGACCTGTTGATGGAATGAACCCTGTTAAGGTTGCTGAAGCCATGGATGAAGCTATTCAAAGAGCACGTCGTGGAGATGGACCTACTTTCCTAGATATTAGAACTTATCGTTATAGAGGACACTCTATGTCAGATGCTCAACACTACCGTACCAAAGCGGAAGTTGAAGAGTATAAAAAATTAGACCCAATTAATCAGGTTAAAGAAACAATCCTTGAAAATGGATATGCTACGGAAGACCAGATTAAGGAATGGGATAAAGAAGTAAAAGACAAAGTAAAAGAATGTGAGAAATTTGCAGAAGAATCACCATTCCCAGATTTATCTGTGATGCATGATGTGGTTTACGCTCAAGAAGATTACCCATTCATTAAATAATACCGATAGAATATTATGGCAACAGTTATTAATATGCCCCGTTTGAGTGACACGATGACGGAAGGAACCGTAGCAACTTGGTTAAAAAACGTTGGTGATCGAATAGAGGAAGGAGATATCCTTGCTGAGATTGAAACGGACAAAGCTACAATGGAATTTGAATCCTTCAACGAAGGAACGCTTTTATATATCGGTGTTCAAGAAGGAGACACTGCTCCTGTTGATTCGTTACTCGCTATTATTGGTGATGAAGGAGAGAATGTTGATGCTTTGGTAAGCGGCGGGTCCGCTCCTAAAGAAGAGGCCGCTGCTACAGAAAAACAAGAAGAAGTTGTTGTCGAACAAGTGAATATTCCATCACCTACATCAATGCCTACAAATCTCACTGTGGTTACTATGCCTCGTCTTAGTGATACGATGACAGAAGGTACGGTTGCAAGTTGGTTAAAAAATGTTGGCGATAAAGTTGAGGAAGGCGATATTCTAGCTGAAATTGAAACAGACAAAGCCACTATGGAGTTTGAATCTTTCAATGAAGGTACTTTGCTTTATGTAGGATTAAAAGAAGGAGAATCAGCTCCTGTTGATAGTATATTAGCGGTTATTGGAGAAGAAGGTGCAGATGTTGAAGCTGCATTAACTGCTTTTAATTCGGGATCAACCGAAACTGCCACTGAAGTTTCTAAACCGGAGACTCAGGCTGCAGCTCCAGCAGAAAGTCAAGTTAAAGAATCAGCTCCAACCCAAACAGCGGTTGCAGCGGAAGTTGTGAATACTGGAAGAATTATTGCTTCACCCCTTGCTAAAAAAATAGCTGCAGAAAAAGGCATTAATTTAGCAACTGTTAAGGGTACTGGAGACCATGGAAGAATTGTCAAGAAAGATGTAGAGTTTTACAACCCTGCTCCAGTTGCTGCTGCGAATACTGCCGCAGAAGCACCAGTACAAGTCTTTGCTCCTGCAGGTGAAATTTCACAAGAAGAGGTTAAAAACTCTCAAATGCGTAAGACAATTGCTCGTAGATTAGGTGAATCTAAGTTTACAGCTCCACACTATTATCTTACTATTGAAATAAATATGGATGGTGCCATCGAATCTAGAAAGGCAATCAATAACTTACCAGATACAAAGGTTTCATTCAACGATCTAGTGGTTAAAGCGTCGGCTATGGCATTAAAACTTCATCCTCAAGTAAATACACAATGGACTGAAGCGAATACTATTGTAAATCACCATATTAGTATAGGAGTTGCTGTTGCTGTTGAAGACGGATTAGTGGTTCCAGTAATTCCATTTACAGACCAAAGAAGTTTGACTGAAATTGGCGCGTCTGTTCGTGAACTTGCAGGTAAAGCAAAAAGTAAAAAATTGCAGCCAAAAGAAATGGAAGGTTCAACTTTTACGGTTTCTAATCTTGGTATGTTCGGAATATCTGAATTTACCTCAATTATAAATCAACCAAATTCAGCTATCCTTTCTGTGGGAGCCATTAGTCAACAACCTATTGTCAAGGATGGTGCTATAGTTGTTGGTAACGTTATGAAAGTGACCTTAGCTTGTGACCATAGAACTGTTGATGGAGCAACTGGTGCAGCATTTTTACAAACATTAAAAAGCTTTATTGAGAACCCAGTTACGATGTTAGCTTAAGTTTTCAATAAAATAATATATTTGAAGAGCATCTGTAAGGATGCTCTTTTTTTTGACACTAAATCGACCAAAGCCACACCAAATGAGATATCTATTTATATTATTATTCATTGCATCCTGCTCTTCAAATGAAAGCGAGTTGATCATTAATGCATCCACCCTTCCAAATCAATTAGAGTTGGTTCAAGATGAAAGAGTAATCAAAAAGCTAGATTTCAATAATGACCTCAGCACTCTTAGTTCAGACTGGTATGAAATATCAGGTTTAGGTTCTCGAAATATTGTCCTGTTCTATAAACAAGGAGATAAAATTGAGATCAAATTGGATAAAGACGGAAATTTGGTTTCGCTTTCTGGCGGCGCAGAACAGAAAAACTATGAAGCCTATGAGGAATTCAGGAAAGAGAGCTTAAGCAGACTTGTTCAATCAATAAGAAGGGAAATTTCCAAGAGTAAAAACCCTAGAATTAAGGATAGTTTGACAGCAATCGAAATCCAAAACTATGCATCTCATTTAAAAGAACTTATGGATTTCAGCGAAAAGGAATTAATCAACAGTTTAGTTCTGGCATATGCTTCACAACGATGGATGTTAGAAAACTATGAATCTTATATTACAGATACTGAAGAAAAATTCCAGGAAACCTATCCAAATACCTACGCTCTGAAGCGGATGGAAGCAAGAATAAAAACTTTAAAGACTACCGCTGTTGGAGCCCAATTAACCAACTTTAATTACCAAGACAAGGATGGAGAACTATCACCAATGATAGATCATGTTGATTCGCAATTAAAATTACTCGACTTTTGGGCAAGTTGGTGTCCCCCATGTCGACAAGATTCTAAATATCTAAGACAGCTTCATTCCAAATATCAAGAAAGTGATTTGAATATTAGGAGTATCTCACTTGATACTAGGCAAGAGCGATGGATCAAGGCTATAAAAGAGGATCAACGAAATTGGGTTAACCTAAACGCAGAAAGAGGTTTAAACCAGGAGAGCATCGAACAATTAGGAATCAAAGCGTTACCATTTAATATTCTTTTGGATAAAGACAATCGAATTGTCGCAAAAAACATTCACGGCAAAGCTTTGACTCAATTTATTGACCAGTATTTAGCAGATCGAAAGATTGAATAGCTATTTCTAGTTCCTCGTTTGTGGGACAAACAACCACTTTAACCTGCGCCTCATTTTTGGAAATAATGCGTGTATCCTTAGATCTTATTTCGTTTAAATCTTCATCGAGTTCAATGCCAAAATAATTCAGGTTTTGGCATACTAAACTTCTCATTGTATTGGAATTCTCACCAATTCCAGCAGTAAAGGCAATTGCATCAACACCATTTAGTGCTGCTATGTATGATCCAATAAATTTTTTAATCCTATATGCTGCCATTTCTAATGCAAGTTGACAATCCCTATTTCCATTCATTGCCGCCTCTTCAATATCCCTAAGATCACTGTATCCCGTCAGTCCGAGCATACCTGATTTTTTTTGCAAAAAATTATTGGCCTCTTGAGAGCTATACCCCAAACGATCCATTAGATAAAAAATCACAGATTGATCAATATCTCCACTGCGCGTTCCCATAATAAGTCCATTGACTGGCCCCATACCTAAGGAATGGTCAATACTTTTACCATCTTTAATTGCTGTAATACTGCACCCATTTCCAAGATGTATACTAATTAATTTCTTACAATTTTCCTTGCCTAAAAAGTCTTGCATTTGACTAGCGACAAATTTATGAGAGGTCCCATGGAATCCATAAACTCTAATTTTTTGCTCATCAGATAGCTTTTTATCAATTGCGAAACGATATGCTCGTTCAGGAATACTTTGATGATAAGCAGTATCAAAAACAGCAACCTGTGCGGCATTTGGAAAAATCGTTTCTGCTACTTCAATACCCTCTAAGTTCGCTGGGTTATGTAGCGGAGCCAAACCAAAAAGATCTTCTATCTCATCTTTAACTTTTTGATCTACTTTAACCGTATCCGAAAAATAAGATCCTCCATGGACAACTCGATGACCAATGGCCTGAATATCATTCTTATTCCCAATAACTCCAATTTCTTTGTGCATCAACAATTTTGCAACTGCCTCTAACCCCTCTTTATGAGAAGGAATTTGATGAATTTCTGAGTATTTTACTTTTGCGGTTTTATAATTAACTATAGCATCTTCTAATCCAATTCGTTCCACTAAGCCTGAACAAGTGACTTCCTGACTAGGCATACTTATTAATTGAAATTTGATTGAAGAGCTTCCGGAATTTATAACTAGTATATTCATCTATTAAAAATCTTGTGCTTGAATGGCTGTGATAATAACCGTGTTAAAAATATCTTCTACTGTACACCCACGACTCAAATCATTTACTGGAGCATTAAGTCCTTGCAGCATTGGCCCAATTGCTAAAGCCCCAGTTTCTCTTTGCACAGCTTTATAGGTGTTGTTTCCTGTATTTAAATCAGGGAAAATCAAAACAGAAGCTTGTCCAGCTACTTCGGAATCCGGCATTTTACTTTTACCTATACTGACATCTACAGCAGCATCATATTGAATGGGCCCTTCTATTTTTAACTCTGGTCTTAGTTCTTTTACTATTTCTGTCGCTTTTCTCACCTTATCTACCTCTTCCCCTTTTCCGGAGGATCCAGAAGAATACGACAACATCGCTACTTTGGGCTCTATTCCAAATGCAAGACTTGAATCTGCAGAAGAAATGGCAATTTCTGCTAATTGTTCTGCAGTTGGATTCGGATTTATGGCACAATCACCAAAAACTGAAACACGATCCTCTAAACACATAAAAAACACAGAAGACACCACAGATACTCCGGGTCTTGTTTTCACAAATTGCAATGCCGGTCTAATGGTATGCTGGGTAGTGTGAGCTGCCCCCGAAACCATTCCATCTGCATCACCTTTATAGACCATCATGGTTCCAAAATAAGAAACATCACTCATCACATCAGCTGCCATGTGAATATTTACATTCTTATGTTTTCTAAGTTCATAAAAGGTTTGAACATATTCATCGAATTGAGGAGCACTTGTAGGATTCAGAATATTGATTTTTGTAAGGTCAATATTAAGTCCTAAATCTCTTATTAAACCAAGTATGATTTCTTCATCTCCTAAAATAGTGATGTCGACAATATCCAAAGCTGCTAAACGCGCAGCTGCTTGTAAAATACGAGCATCATTACCTTCAGGAAGCACGATGTGTTTTCTACTCTTTTTTGCACGTTCTAGCAAATTATACTGAAACATACTGGGGGTCATATTGTCTGATTTAAATGCAGTGAATTTTTCAACAAATACATCGATATCCACATACCTTTCAAAAGTTCTAATAGAGGTCAAAATCTTCTCTGTATTATCCGCATATATTTTAGATTTGATTCCCCCAATTTTGTTGGTAGCAGAGAAAGTTCCTCGCTCTACAGATAAAATAGGCAGCACACCTGTGGTACCTTCTATCAATCTCATCACAGTCTCTTCAGGCACAATTCCTCCAGTTAATACGATTCCTGATACTCTTGGATAATTATTTGAAAGGTTCGCTTGAATAGTTCCTAAAATGATATCCGCTCGATCTCCTGGTGTAATTACTAAAATGTCATCATTTATATGGTTCAAAAAATTTCTCAACTGCATTGCACCAACACTAAATCCACCAGTTTGATTATTTAAAAATTCTTCTCCAAATAAAATTTTCGCATCCAATTCATCAGCCACTTCCTGCATGGTTGGATTTCCAAGGTTCGCTATTCTAGGAATCACGGAAATCAAGACATCTTCCGGTAATTCAGAACTCAAACTCTCTATAACTTGATCAATATTTTCTTCTCTTACTTTATTAGCTACAACTCCTAAGACCTCCACTTCTTTTTCTTCGAATGCGTCAAAAGTTAAATGAATGCTTGAGCAATAACTTTCTAAGGTCTTACCTTTACCACTTCCGACAATCACAACGGGGATACCGAGATTCTTAGCGATAAGAACATTGAGATCCATTTCTATAAAACTAGAATCGTCACTGAAATCACTTCCCTCAACCAATACGAAGTCGTAGCGTTCTTCTAAATCCTTAAACCTTTCAATGATCGTATCAATAACTGTTGAAACCGCTCCTTGGTTCCATAATTTGACCAATTCACGTTTTTCATAAGCATAAGCATCTTTATAAGTCATTTCTAAATTGAAATGCGACAACATCGTGTCAATATGATTATCTAATAATCCATCCTCTTGATCTGAAATAATTGGACGAAAATAAGCAACTCTACCTACTCTACCTTTTAGAGCTTGCATCACCCCTAAAGAAACAATTGATTTACCACTATTTGCCTCAGCAGTAGCAACATACAAGGCTTTACTCATATTACTGTTTTTTAACAAAGATAAGAAATCACAAAGGTGGAATCATGACTTTTATCAGATTTAACAAGTTTGTCAGAATTAATATTAATCTATCTTTGTAATCTATGAGAACACTCTTTTACAATATTAAATTTCTTTACCAAGTCAATAGATTCGGGCAGCATGTGATAAAAGGAAATGATATGAATTTCCTACCTAAACTAGAAAACGCCTTTCTGATTGTTGAAAATGATCGTATTGAATCTTACGGTGTCATGTCAGAATTGATACGAAATCAATTTGTCTTTGAACAAGAGATTAACCTTGAAGGAAGATCTGTACTTCCTGGTTATATTGATTCTCACACGCATTTAATTTTTGCAAAAAACAGAGAAGAAGAATTTGTAGATCGAATCAATGGATTAAGTTACGAGCAAATTGCAAATCGTGGAGGTGGTATCTTGAATTCAGCTAAAAAACTACAAGAATCTAGTGAGGATGAATTATACTCTAGTGCAAGCGAACGATTGAAAAAGCTCATTTCATATGGGACCACCGCAATTGAAATCAAATCTGGATACGGATTGAGCACTGAGGCTGAGCTCAAAATGCTGAGGGTGATTAAACGACTAAAATCCAATTTTGATTTGCCTATAAAGGCAACTTTTCTAGGGGCTCATGCCCTTCCCTTAGAATTTAAAGAAAACCCAAATGAGTATATTGATAAAATAATTTCAGAGATGCTTCCTGTAATTGCCCAAGAGGAATTAGCTGATTATGTGGATGTGTTTTGTGAAAAAGGGTATTTCTCTGCAGAGCAAACCAATCAAATTCTAGAGGCAGCTAAAGGTTTTGGCCTGAAACCTAAAATTCATGTAAATCAATTCAATGCTATAGGAGGAATTGAAGTCGCGATAAAAAACAAAGCGATAAGCGTAGATCATCTCGAGGTGCTTTCTGATAGTGAAATTGAACAATTAAAAAACAGTAACACTATTCCTGTTGCACTTCCGAGTTGCTCCTACTTCTTGTCGATTCCATATACTCCAGCAAGAAAAATTATGGATGCCGATGTTCCTATGGCTCTTGCAAGCGACTATAACCCGGGGTCTACTCCATCGGGGAACTTGAATTTTGTCTTCGCGACCGCTTGTATTAAAATGAAAATGACTCCTGAAGAGGCCTTAAATGCCCTTACCTTGAACGCCGCGGCATGTTTAGAGCTTAGCGAAGAAGTTGGGAGTATAGATAAAGGGAAAAAAGCGAGTTTCATCGTTACCCAGGCTATTGAGAGCTTCTATGAAATCCCTTATAGCTTTGGGGACATGCTGGTCGACCAGGTTTATATTAATGGAAAGAAACAATAAATGAATCGCATAAATAAAATTGAAACAGGGAAATTGTTAAGTCCGAGAAATGGTGAAATTAAGGCAGGTGAGAAACTTGCAGCTTCCATTGACCAAGCGGAATTTGTAATTTTTGGAATAGAGGAAGACCTTGGAGTTCAAGCTAATTTTGGATTTCCAGGAGCCAAGGATAATTGGATTCCTTTTTTGAAAGCCTTGTTAAACACCCAACACAACAGATATAATACTTTAGAAAAGGTCTATGTTTTGGGAAGTTTAAGTTTTAGTGAAGGGGAGTCGATTGAACAAATTGATCGTGAAATAAGTCAACTTTCTGAATCCATATCAGCTCAAGGAAAAATTCCAATTGCTATAGGAGGAGGCCATAATAACGCTTATGGAATGATAAAAGGCTGTTCTTCCGCACAAAAAACATCGATAAACGTTTTAAATTTTGATGCTCATACGGATTTCAGACAATTAGACAACCGTCATAGTGGTAATGGATTCAGCTATGCATATAACGAGGGGTTCCTAGCTAAGTATTGTGTATATGGGGTTCATGAAAATTATACCCCAGAATACATCTTCAAAGCATTTGAAGAGGATGAGAATTTAAAATTGATCACCATGGAAAGTCTAATTGACCATCCTCAAAAACAAGAATCTTATTTAAATCAGTCTATTTCCTTTTTAAAAGGTAAGCAAATAGGGCTTGAAGTAGATTTGGACTGCATAAGTCATTTAAATTCAAGTGCCATGACTCCTTCTGGATTTGAATTCATTGAGTTAAGAAAAATGTTTAGAACGGTAGTTCAAAGCCAGCGCCCCATATACCTGCATCTTTGTGAGGGAATATCTGATAAAACACTTCCCGACTATCAAAAGAATCAAGTGGCAAAGGTGATGGCTTATTTGGTGACCGATTTTATCAAAATGTTCAAATCTGACCAAAAAGAATAATTTTCAAAATAGGTGAGATTAATCCCTAATTTATCTGGCCAAATTACTTGGTCATTATATTGCTCTGGATGATTTTGTTTCAATAAAATTTCGTCCTCATTTTTATACTTCAAGGTGGCAGGCCCCGTTAATCCGGGCTTCAACGTCCATAGCTTCTGATATTTCTCCTCCACACGATCAAGATATCCAGGCAGGTCAGGTCGAGGCCCTACAAAGCTCATTTGGCCAATCCAGATTTGCATAATTTGAGGCAATTCATCCAGCTTATGCTGTCGAATGTATCGAGATAATTTTAATTTGGCTTCAGGCGGAAAAGTCTCGATTTCATCTTGAGTGAACAAGGTTCTAATCTTAATTAGTTTAAAAGCTTTCCCCTCTTTTCCTATCCTTTTTTGAATGAAAAAGGGAAATTTTAGGGTTCTTAGTGCAAGCAATATGGCCATCAATAAAATCAAAAGAATACTGGGTATTAGCAATATCGTGGATAATGCTAAATCAAATAATCGTTTGAAAAATTGTTGCTTATAACTAAGCATTAGTTCTTTTTAAACCACTTTCTATAAAAAGGTATTTCCTTATCTTCAATATAGCCATATCCATATTTCCCGTAATCATAACCATAGCCATACTTCCCCCTAGATTTGAAGAAATTCATTACATAGGATATATTCTTAACTTCACCTTCTTTGTACTTCTCCTCAATCATTTTAAGCATCCCTTTCTTGGTATACCCCTGTCTAACTACATATAAATTAGCGTCAGAGTATTTGATCAACTCAAGGGTATCTGAAACTAATCCCATTGGAGAAGAATCAATAACAACCCTGTCGTAGGTGTTCGTGGCTTCTTTCAAAAAGTCTTCTGTCGAAGAGTTCATAATTAATTCAGAAGGATTAGGAGGCACCGGGCCAGAAAACACAACATCAAGATTCGCTATATCTGTTGGATGTAAAACATCTTTAATTCCCTCTGAACCCACAAGTATATTGACTACCCCTCTTTTGTTTTCGGCATCAAACTCTTCATGCATTCGAGGTTTTCTTAAATCCATGTTGACAAGAAGTGTCTTTTTGCCGCTTAAGGCGTAGATTGTTGCAAGGTTAACAGCAATGGTGGTTTTTCCTTCACCTGAAATAGAAGACGTAACCAAAACAGTTTTGGACTCTTCTTTATTCTTATTTTTATTATTATAAAGGAAGTAGATATTGGACCTTAAAATTCTGAAGGATTCAGCAATTGAAGATTTGGGCTTATTAAAAACAATTAAATGCTCCATTTTACGCATAGAACCAACCGTTCCTAAAACTGGAATTTTGAATTTTGACTTTAATTCTTCGATACTATCAACCTTGTCATTAAGCATGTCAACAACGATGACAAAAATCAAAGGCAGCACGATACCTAACAAAAGTGCAACCATGTAATTAAACTCAATTCTAGGAGTGGTGAATCCTTGACCTATATCTTTAGCGGAATCTATCACCTTTAATTCAGAAACGTTCGAAGCAATGGCTGATCCCGCCTCATAACTTTTTTGCTTTAAATAATTATAAGTGACCTCATTCATAGATTGAGTTCGCTCATAATTAATTAATTTTTGTTCTTTCTCAGGTAATTCTTGAATTTTTGATTGTTCCTTTTCTAGTTCTTTGTCGATGTCCGCAATACTTCTTGTAAGATTTAGAATCATTTCATCAATATGCTCCTCAAGAATTCTTTTCTCTCTTGCAATATCCTTATTTACTTGAACAACTGCAGGGTGCTCACTTGTCACCGAGCTTTCTAAAATCGCTTTTTCCTGAGATAACTCAATTAATTTTGCCGTACTAATACTAATATTTGGATCTTCTATATCAATTAAACTAGGGGCAATAACATCATTATCCATGTCATTAGAGCCCTCTAAATAATTTTTCAAATTGATATAATAGGTACGACGGGATTGTAATTGATAACGTTGGTTATCATAAGCAGTGATTTTTTGGAAAATTGTTCCTGCCGAAGTATTGAGGCTATAAATATCATTCTCTTTCTTAAAATCTTGAATTTTCTCCTCGATGGATCTCAACTTTTTTTCCTCTACCTTAAATAAGGTGTCTATATATTTTTTGGTTCTAACGGCATAGGAAATTTTTGCGTTTTGTAGCTCCAAATCCAAAAGCGAAACAGAAGTATTCAAATACTCAACTAACCTCGTTTTATTGGGACCTGATAAACTCAAATTCAATAGGGAAGTTCCCATTTTATATTCGTTAACTCTAATCGCTCTATATCTATTAACCGTTCCGTCGAAACTATTAAAACGAATCAGGTATTTTTTTCTTGGTATAACAAAACCTGAAACCTCTATATCAAAATCAAACAGCTCATTATGCACCCCTTGATCAATGCTATATGTTTGTTTAAATAACTCTGGTCTATAGGCCAATCCTGAACGCTCCAAAGTCGAATACTTAATCAAGCCCAAATAATTTGGAGTTTCCTCGGCTACTAAATTTATTCTAAACTCAGTTGATGAAATAAAAACTATTTCAAAAAGACGGCCAAATAACTGATTCCCCTCATGATTTATATTCAATTTAAATGGCACCTTACCATAAGCGTCATTTAATCGATATTTTCCTTGCTCTAGATAATCAATATAATAATCCAATTCTCGAACTACACTTTCGTTGTGCGTTCTCGACATAAACTTTGCCTTAACGGCTTCAACTTTATTTGAGGCTCCACCCCAATTGAAGGCTATATTTGTTGACCCAGTAAATAAAGGGTTCTTTTCCTCATCGAGTATTACTAAGGTTCCTAAGGTATATTGACGTTGCTCATAACCATTCTTAAATCTAGCTATCGCGAGTGCAACAACTACCGACAAAACAAAAATTTTCCAATAAGAAACTATTCTAAGCAAATACTCCTTAAAATCAAATGCATTTATTTGATCAAAATCAAATTTAACAGGGGAATTCGGCATTTTAAAGGGTTTTTGTTAGTAGATAAGTTGATGTTAGCAAGGAAAATACAGACAATAATGTGGTGAGCGTCTGAACGGCATTTGTACCAGTTCCCCAAGATTTTTGTTTCAATGGTGGAACACTGATTATATCATTAGGCAAAATCTGAAAAACATCAGAATCAAAAGCCGCAATCTGTGTCATATCCACTGTGTATTTTTTTAACACATCATCTTCCAGACGAAAAACTTCCACCCCTTGTTTATTACCTGTTATGCTAATATCTCCAGCATTTGCAACTGCCTCTACAATATTCAATCTATTCTGATTAATGGTCTTGGTACCTGTACTTCCAACCTCTCCAACAATGGTGTATTTAATACCTGCGAGTTTGACCTCAACAAATAATTCAGATTCTGGATTAAAATAAACCTCCAAACGCTGTGTTAACTTTTCTTTGATTTGGTCCGCGGTGTAACCCAAAACATTCATCTCACCTACCACTGGAAGATTAATCATTCCGTGATTATCGACAGAATATCCTGAAAAATACAAATCGCTCGCGTTAATGTTCTGTGCAGTTCTAGTTTGATCGGTATTATTAAAAATGGCAACTAATTCCGGATTATTAGCCTTTATGTTGATATAAAGGATATCATCTACTTGAATTTGATAAGGTTTAGTGCTGTATATTTCTAATTTTTTATCGCTAGGTTCTCCTTGAAAATACGTCAATCTCTTTTGAGAAATACAAGAGCTAAACAGGAGAACAACTAGGAATAGGCGGATAGTTTGGTTCATGCTAATTATTTGGTTACAAATATATAATTTGTCTTAATAGAAAAACAATAAATGCCTTAAATTAGCAATTTTTAGCCAAACATGCTCTATATACTAAAAAGCTATATCAGATTTTACCTTAAATCCAGCAACCAACACGGGGTGCACAGCCCTTTCGTCTTTAAATTTTTGTGCAATGGTATTTATAAAAATATTGATAAAAGGAAATTAAGAAATTGGCAAAACTACCGAAAGTATTTAAGAGAAATTACTCAGACTATTCCCAATTATAATATTGGAGCTCAATCTAGAATTATCAGGGGATCTGGTGCACCAATAAACAAAATTGCGAAAATTGCAGGATCATCAAGGAAGAAAGCTGTTCTTTTGATTAAAATTATCCAGTATTTTAATTCACAAAAGGTTTTGGAACTAGGTACCAACGTGGGTTTAGGAACTTATGCCTTGAAACTTGGAAGTCCACACTCAAATATTGTCACCATTGAGGGAAATACTGAATTGTGCAAATTTAGTCAAGCCCAATTCGAAAAACTCAAATTAAAGGATATCCGTGTAGTTCAGAGTGAGTTTAGCACAAGTTTAAAAAAACTGGACAAACAATCTTTTGATTTAATTTTTATCGACGGGAATCATCAATATAAGTCAACCCTTGAATATTTTAACTGGGCATTAGAGCATTTAAACCAAGGCGGCTTAATTATTTTTGACGATATTTATTGGTCAAATCAAATGACTCAGGCATGGGAAGAAATTCAAAACGATGATAGGATTCATTTGAGTATTGATTTTTTCCATTTAGGAATAATCATGAAAAGACCAAAACAACGTAAACAACACTTTATTTTAAGAGCTTAATGAAGATATATACAAAAACAGGGGACAAAGGTCAAACAGGTCTTTACGGTGGCAAGAGGGTAAGTAAACACAATGACCGAATTCAAGCGTATGGTGATTTAGATGAACTCAATGCTCATGTGGGGCACTTACGTGATCAAATCGATATTGAACAAGAAACGCTTTTAGCGATCCAAAACGAACTTTTTAAAATGGGTGCTCACCTTGCCACTCCAGTTGAATCAAAAAAACAAGTAAGCCAATTACCAAAAATCAATATTGAATTAATTACAAAGCTTGAGAATCAAATGGATTTATGGAATGATGAACTTCCAGCAATGACTCATTTTATTTTACCAGGCGGACATGTAAAAGTGTCATACTGTCATATTGTGCGAACCGTCGCAAGGCGAGCAGAAAGAAATATAAGCTTACTTGCTGAATCAGTGGTGGTTGACCCCACAATCCTCCAAATGATCAATAGATTGTCCGATTATTTATTTGTATTGGCACGGAAATTGACTTTAAATTACCAGAGTGAGGAAATCCGCTGGATACCAAACAAATAACACGTTCTTTATTTAACTGAAAATAAGACAAATAAAAACTTGACTTTTTAAGTAAAAAAATTATTTTTGCACAAAAAATTATTAAACCATGTATTGGACTTTAGAATTAGCCTCTTATTTAGCTGATGCTCCTTGGCCAGCGACCAAAGACGAATTAATAGATTATGCCATTCGTACAGGTGCCCCGTTGGAAGTGGTGGAAAATTTGCAAACAATTGAAGATGAAGGAGATGCTTATGACTCCATACTAGAAATATGGCCTGATTATCCTACAGAAGAAGATTATCTTTGGAACGAAGATGAATACTAGGAAAATTAGCTACAAAAAAAATTAAAAGTCTCTTTAGGAGGCTTTTTTTTTGCTTAATTTTGAAAACATAAACTGAACATATATTATGAGTATTGTAAATAAAGTATTAAAACTTTTTGTCGGTGATAAACAACAGAAAGATTTAAAACAATTGGAACCTATTGTTAAAAAGGTTCTTGAATTCGAAGGAAGCTTAAGTAGTGCTAGTGCTGACGATCTTCGTTCGAAAACCTTAGAATTTAAAAACAAAATTAAGCAAGCTACTGCTAGTTATACTGAAGAAATTGACAAACTAGAGAAAGAAGCTGCTGAATCCGATATTGATAGACAAGAGGCAATTTTCAAAGAAATTGACCGTTTAAAGGACTTATCTTATGAGGCTTCTGAAAAGGTGTTGCTCGATATTATGCCAGAGGCTTTTGCAGTGGTAAAAGAAACTGCTAAGCGTTTTACAGAAAATGAAACTATTAGAGTTAATGCCACCGCATTTGATAGAGAGTTATCTGGTGATTCAGACTTTGTATCATTAGATAATGAAGAAGCGGTTTGGAAAAACTCTTGGGATGCTGCTGGAAAAGAGATTATTTGGGACATGGTCCACTACGATGTTCAGTTGATTGGTGGAGCTGTTTTAACCCAGGGTAAAATTGCAGAAATGATGACAGGGGAAGGAAAAACCCTTGTAGCTACCTTACCGATATATCTTAATGCTTTAACAGGAAATGGAGTTCATGTAGTAACGGTAAACGACTATTTAGCTAAGCGTGATTCTGCATGGATGGCACCCTTGTTTCAATTTCACGGTTTAAGTATAGATTGTATCGATTATCACCAACCGAATTCAGATGCTCGACGAAAAGCTTACTTAGCTGACATTACCTATGGAACAAATAATGAGTTTGGGTTCGATTATTTAAGAGACAATATGGCACATACTCAAGAAGAGCTTGTTCAACGCCCTCACAATTACGCTATTGTAGATGAGGTTGATTCAGTTTTAATTGATGATGCACGTACCCCTTTAATTATTTCAGGTCCAGTTCCTCAAGGAGATCGTCATGAATTTAATGAATTGAAACCCGTTGTTGAAGATTTAGTAAAACTTCAGAGACAATACCTTGTTGGAGTGCTCGCAGAAGCCAAAAAGAAAATTGCTGACGGTGATGAAAAAGAAGGTGGATTCTTATTATTAAGAGTATATAGAGGACTTCCTAAAAACAAAGCCCTGATCAAATTCTTGTCTCAAGAAGGAGTGCGACAATTGCTGCAAAAGACAGAAAACTTTTACATGCAGGACAACAATAAAGAGATGCACCAAATTGATGCAGAACTCTATTTTGTTATCGATGAAAAAAATAACTCAATTGAATTGAGTGACAAAGGGATTGCCCACCTATCAAAAAAGAATGAAGATAACTTTTTTGTTCTACCAGATATCGGAGTTGAAATCGGAAAAATCGACGAAAAAGACATTTCCGATGAGGAGAAGGTTGAAGAAAAAGAAACACTATACAAGAATTTTTCAATCAAAAGTGAGCGCATTCACACCTTAAATCAACTGTTCAAGGCCTATACCCTATTTGAAAAAGATACCGCCTACGTTGTCATGGAGGACAAGGTGAAAATTGTGGATGAGCAAACAGGGCGTATTATGGATGGACGTCGTTATTCCGACGGACTACACCAAGCAATTGAAGCAAAAGAAAACGTGAAGATTGAAAAGGCTACTCAAACTTTTGCAACGGTTACGCTTCAAAATTATTTCAGAATGTACCGCAAATTATCGGGAATGACAGGTACAGCGATTACTGAAGCAGGTGAATTCTGGGAAATTTATGAATTGGACGTAGTAGAAATCCCTACAAATAAACCCTTAGAAAGAGACGATAGAGAAGACTTAGTATTTAAAACAACTCGTGAAAAGTACAATGCTGTTATTGAAGAAGTAGAAAAACTAGTTGCCGCAGGAAGACCTGTACTTGTTGGAACAACTTCAGTAGAGATTTCAGAATTACTGGGTCGAATGTTAACCATGAAGAAAATTAAGCACAATGTACTGAACGCAAAACTTCACAAAAAAGAAGCTGATGTTGTCGCTCTTGCTGGTCAACCCGGTATGGTTACCATAGCGACAAATATGGCCGGTCGTGGAACAGATATCAAGTTAATTGAAGAAGTAAAAAAAGCTGGTGGTTTGGCAATCATCGGAACTGAAAGACATGATTCACGTCGTGTTGACCGTCAGTTAAGAGGACGTGCTGGTAGACAAGGTGATGTTGGTTCTTCTCAGTTTTATGTTTCTCTAGAGGATAATCTGATGCGTATTTTTGGTTCAGATCGAATTGCTAAAATGATGGATAGAATGGGACTTGAAGAAGGTGAAGTAATTCAACATTCAATGATCACAAAATCCATTGAACGCGCTCAGAAAAAAGTAGAAGAAAACAACTTCGGTATACGTAAGAGATTATTAGAATATGATGATATCATGAACTCCCAACGTGAGGTCGTTTATAAACGAAGAAAAAATGCCTTAGATGGTAAGCGTTTAAACATCGACATTGCTAATATGATTTATGATACCTGCGATTTAATTGTAACTCAAAACAAAGCAGCAAATGACTTCAAGAATTTTGAGTTTGAGTTGATTTTGTTCTCTTCCACTTCTAGTCCATTTACGGAGGAAGACTTCATGAATAAATCAGATGCCGCACTTATCGATGAATTATATGAAACGGTTTTTAATCATTATAAAAGTAAGATGGAGCGCAATGCCCAAACTGCGTTCCCTGTAATTAAAAATGTATTTGAAAATGAAGGTGATCGTTACGAACGCATAGTAGTTCCTTTTTCTGACGGAAGCAAAACCTTACAAGTTGTTACTAATTTAAAAAAGGCCTACGAATCTCAAGGAACTGAGTTAATGGCAGATTTTGAAAAAAATATAACTCTAGCCATTATTGATGACAATTGGAAAACTCATCTTAGAAAGATGGATGAGCTTAAGCAATCTGTTCAAAATGCTTCTTATGAACAAAAAGACCCTTTGTTAATCTATAAGTTTGAGGCTTTTGAATTATTCAAAGCCATGTTGGATAAGGTGAATAAAGAAGTTCTTTCATTCCTATTTAAAGGGGAGTTACCTGCACAAAACGCAAATCAAGTTTCTGAGGCAAAAACTCGTCAGAGAGAAAAACTTCAATTATCTAAAGCTGATGCTGGAACTGGTAATCCTAATATTGAGCGTCCTAATCAACCAAATCAAGGTCCTACAAGTGTAGAGACTATGGTTAGACAAGAAAGAAAAATTGGACGTAATGAGCGTGTGAAGATTAAAAACATCTCAACAGGAGAAGAAAAAGAAGTGAAATACAAACAAGCAATTCCTTTAATTGAACAAGGGAAATGGGTGTTGACTTCCTAAATAAAAAAAAGCCACTCAAAGTATTGAGTGGCTTTTTTTATTTTGATTCTTTTGAACGATACATGCAATAGAGTCCAATAAGAACAAGAGGTATACTAAGCCATTGCCCAGTATTCAAAGACCACGCTGCCCGGTCATCTACTTGAGCCTCTTTAAAGAATTCCACCACAAATCTCACTGTCCATAAAAGAGCAAAAAATAAACCAAAAAGGTATCCTTGTCTCTTTTTAAGATCAGTTTTCCAATAAAGGTACCACAACAGCATGAAAATCGCTAAATAACTAAAGGCCTCGTAAAGCTGAGTTGGATACCGCGGAAAATCTTCACCGAGTTGAACAAAGATAAAACCGTAGTCTGTTCCCGTTGGCTTTCCTACAATTTCACTGTTCATTAAATTTCCAATTCGGATAAAAAAACCAGCCAAGGCCACCATAATTCCTAATCGGTCAATCAAAAATAGTAACGGTTTTTTCAAAATATTTTTAGAATAAAAATACAGTGCTGCAATAATACCAATCGCCGCTCCATGCGAAGCTAATCCACGGAAGCCTATGAACTCGAACTCAGGCTCAAATCTTACTGGGAGTAAAATTTCAAGTAAGTGGTTCTGGAAGTAAGCCCAGTCATAAAAAAACACATGACCTAAACGCGCTCCTAAAATAGTAGAGACAATGACCCAAACAAAGAGGGAATCTAACTTTTCTAGATCAAGCTTATCCTCAATAAATATCTTCTTCATTAAATAAAATCCTATTGAAAAAGCCAAGACAAACATCAAGCTATAATACCTGATCATTATGCTTCCTATTTCTATGCCCATAGGTGGGTCCCAAACGATGGAAAGACTGTGCATATTATTTGTGTTTTAATTAGGGTACCGGATCATATCCAGAACCTCCCCACGGATGACAACTACTAATTCTTTTAATAGCCAATCGACCACCTTTTAACAAACCGTGTTTTTTCAAAGCTTGTAAACTATATGTCGAGCAGGTTGGACTGTAACGACAAGATGCAGGTGTTAGTGGAGATATCATTCCTTGATATATCCTTATTAATATTACAAAGGGAAAAATTAAAATTTTTCTCATTAATTTAAATTATAGGAAGTTCCTTCTTTTCCGTCCTTCAGCTGAATTCCTTTGTCAAAGAGCTCATCTCTGATTTTGTCAGAAAGCGCCCAATCCTTGTTCGCTCTGGCTTGATTTCTCAATTCGATCAATACCTGCATAGCTGCATCTAAAGCACTGTCATCATTAGCTCCTTGCTGATCTTCTAAGCCCAAAACATCAAAAACCATGGCCGAAAAAATCTTGATAAACCAGGACAAATCGGTTTCAGTTAATTGATGCTTGCCCTCTTTCATTTGATTAATCAATTTCACAGCTTCAAAAAGCTGAGCAATCAAAATAGGAGTGTTGAAATCATCATTCATGGCTTGATAACAAGAAGCCACCCAAGATTCAACATCAAAACTACTGTTCGATTGAGCTTTAATTTCCATCAAGGTTTTGTACCCATCCATCAACTTGCTATATCCCTTTTCCGCTGCACCAATAGCTGCATCAGAAAAATCCAATATGGATCTATAATGTGCTTGAAGCATAAAGAATCGAGCCACACTTGGCGCATAGCCTTTTGTTAGAAACTTATTATCTCCAGAAAAAATCTCGCCAGGCAAAATATTATTACCCGTTGATTTAGCCATTTTTTGACTATTTAAAGTCAACATATTGGCATGCATCCAATAACGAACAGGATCCTCACCATTACAAGCCTTGGCCTGGGCGATTTCACATTCGTGGTGTGGGAATTTCAAATCCATTCCTCCACCGTGTATATCAAACTGTTCTCCTAAATATTTTGTACTCATGGCGGTACATTCCAAATGCCAGCCCGGAAAACCCAATGACCAAGGAGACGGCCACCTCATGATGTGTTCTGGTGACGCCTTTTTCCATAGCGCAAAGTCTTGTGGGTTACGTTTTTCACTTTGGCCATCCAATACCCTTGTATTGTGAATGGCATCTTCAATATTGCGGCCGGAAAGCACTCCATAGTCTCCAGTTTCATTGTATTTTTTTACATCAAAATACACTGATCCGTTGATCTCGTATGCCAGTCCTTTACTAAGAATAGTTTCTATAATCCCTATTTGCTCGACGATATGCCCTGTGGCAGTAGGCTCAATATTAGGAGGTAAAAAATTAAACTTTTCTAAAATTTGATGGAAATCAACGGTATACTGTTGCACCACTTCCATAGGCTCTATTTGCTCCAATCTCGCTCTTTTCGAAATTCGGTCCTCTCCTTCATCTGCATCATTTTCTAAATGCCCTGCATCGGTAATATTTCGAACATATCTCACCTTGTAACCCAGGTGCAAAAAATAGCGATTCACTACATCAAATGACATGAAAGTTCTAACATTCCCTAAGTGCACATTACTATACACAGTAGGACCGCAGACGTACATCCCAACAAACCCTTCATGAAGGGGAATAAACAACTCTTTACTCTTGGAGAGCGAATTATAAATTTTCAGTTCTGAGGCGTACTTATTTTCCATGTAATTAATTTATGGAGTAAAGATAAAACAATAAAAAAAACGATGGGCATTCCATCGTTTTTTTTCATCAATTTGTAATAGCCCCTTATTTTATTGAGACATAACCATAAGTATTTTTAATGGTAACTTCCTTGTTAGAATCAGGATTCTTTGCATAGCCCTTAACTACGCTTGAATTATTATCCTCATCCTTGGAGTAGGTGACATTCCCATCGGTTAAAATTTTTAATTTACTTTGGTCTCCCTCATAAACAAAACTCAAGGCCTGATCGGTATTCAATTCTAATTTTCCATACTCATTTGTGATTACCGCCTTGTTAAATTCCTTTGAGTAACCTCCTAGCATGATTTTACCAAACTTTTGATTAATCTGTACATTTGCACCTAGCTGACCGATACTTACCTTAGAATAATTCGAATTGAACTCACAATTCCCCAAAGACCCAATCTCAACAGACTGCGAATTTTTTATGTTGAGGCTTCCACCATTTAAACCATTCATATTCAAAGAGCAGTTATTTAAGGCAAGTTGGTTTTGACCAGAATTAAAAAAACCTGTAGCCATTTTGCTGTGACTAACTTCCGCCACAACTTCCTGTTCCATGTCTGGCAAATCAAGTTTCCCATGTTTTACTTTCAAATTCAACTTAGTTCCTTTAGGGACTTTAATCAAAAGCGTTTTTTTAATCTGAACACTTTTTTTCATCTCCTCATCCAATTCTTTTTTTAACTCTTTTTTGAATTTAGACATTTCGATTTTCGCTTGCTGCATTTCCTCTTTAACTGCAGTCATTTCCTTCATGATAATTACTTGTTGTTCTGCTAATTCTTCTTGGGTTTCTTTCCAAGACTCTTCAGCTTCTTTTAATACCATTTGAAATTCCTCTGAATTTTTAAAGTCTTCCATTTCCTGTTTAAAGCGTTGGGAGCTCTCTTTAATTGAGGCCGACCACTCTTTCATATACAAAGAATCCATTTTATATTTATCAAAGTCAAAGGATGAAATTTGAAAATCTTGAACTCCCTGAGGAATCTCCAGCTCTCCAATAACGATATTTGGAATAACAACATCTGGGATTTCAATATCAGATATATCAAAATTCTCTACCCATGAAAACTCCGTTCCGTCACTGATAAAAATAAAATTATCCCCGTGGTAACGTCCTTTTGCTTGAGATGTTATCATGACTTTTTCACTGTTGCCCATAGCCTCAAAATCCCAATTATCAAAAAGCTCATTGGCTTCTTGCTCAGAAATTGAATCTATTTCCATCTTGGCCAAAACAGAAACTTCATTCTTATTCCATGTTTCGACAATTACATCCGTAAAACTGCTGTTTACCTCAACCAAAATTTCTTTATTAACCCTGAATGTTTCTTCATAGGTTTTCTCCTTGTTTTGAGCCATCACCGCCATGCTGGCAAACAATAAAATATAGCTAAAAATTATATTATTTTTCATTTGTACTGTCCTTAAGTTGTTCTTTTAAATCCTTTATCAAATTCAATCTCAATTGTAAGTTCTCGATCATCGCATTACACGTTGCTTCATTAAAACCGTTTTCCTCAAGTTCTCGAGATAATAGCAAATACCCCTCGGTAAGTTCTTCTATTTTAAACAGGTAACCATCAAACAATTCCTTCTGACTAGAATCAACATCCAAATTGGCCAATTCGTAATTAATGCTGTTTAAATAATAATTTTCTATTTGACCTAACCTCGGCGACAAACTAGATAACCCTGCTCGAGAAACCTCAACATTCGAGGGAACCACGCTTTCTGTGAATTTAGCAAAGTAACCCATGGAAAAAATCAAAACAACGGCCGCAGCAATTTTGAATAAATTCCATTGCCTCGGTTTTCTTCCCTTATCCAAATGATTGAGTTTTTGGATAAAGCGATCTCTGTGATTTGCATTAAGCTCTTCTTTTATTTGGTAATTCTTGATGTTTCTTAAATCTCTAAGCATAATAATACTGTTTGAGTTGTTCTTTTAATTCCTTTCGTCCTCTCATTAAATGTGTTCTGGACAAAACCTCACTAATCCCTAAAATTTGCGCAATTTCAGCATGATCGTAACCCTCTAATAGATACAATTTCAGTACCCATCGATAATGTTCTTTTAATTGCTCAATCCCGGCCAAAACTTGATCATACGAAATATCACATTCAAGCGCCCAATCGTCATTGTCAACTACATGTAATATTTCCTCTTTAATTGAAATGGTATCTATCCGTTTCTTTTTTATATAGTCAATACAATTGTTTATGACTATACGTTTAAGATAGGCTCCAATGCTAACCTCAGCTTTAAACTGATCAATGTTTTTAAAAAGCTTTATAAAGGCTTCTTGCATGATATCTTCAGCGGTGAACGTATCATTGACATACCTCAAGGCAACGTGATACATTCCTTTACTGTATTGATCATACAAATGCAATTGAGCCTTTCGACTTCCATTTTTACAGGCTTGTATTAACTGTTTTTGATTCAATAGGATAATTGTTTGGTTAATTCTATCTAAAGACGAGCAAAGATTCGGTCTGTTGCATTTTTTTTTGATAATTTTATTCAACTATGGCAAAACATCTAAACAAAAGCCTTATATCAGGTAAATTTAAACAAAGTGATTTAGAACTTCATTCCTTAAAAAATGACTTGCTAAAAGGAGATATTAAAAGTTTAAGCAAAGCCATTACCTGGGCAGAAAGCACCCTTGTTAAAAAGCGAAATGCGGTCTATTCGCTTTTAGAGTCCCTTCCCAAACCTGAGCAAAACACTTGGAGGATTGGGATTTCGGGCGTTCCAGGATCAGGTAAATCGACCTTTATAGAACGCTTGGGCCAAAACCTTATTAATCAAGGTAAAAAAGTTGCAGTCCTAGCAGTAGATCCCAGTAGCAATTACAATTTCGGAAGTGTCCTTGGAGACAAAACCAGAATGAATACGCTCAGTCAAACTGAAAAGGCATTTATCCGCCCAAGCCCCTCTTCCAATCATTTAGGAGGGGTAAATAATGCAACCTATGAATCCATAAGATTGTGCGAGGCCGCTGGATTTGATGTCGTCATTGTAGAAACGGTAGGTGTAGGTCAAAGCGAAACAGAACTTAGAGATCTCATAGACTTTTTTCTACTATTAAAAGTGGCTGATACTGGAGACGAACTTCAAGGGATTAAACGCGGAATTTTGGAATGTTGTGATGCCATTGTAATCAATAAATCTGACCTAGGGGGTGGCGAGAAAGCAGTACAAATATTTAGGAATGCACTCCATGTATTGGCTCGTGAAAATAAGTTCTGGGAACCAAAAGTCCTTCAAGCATCATCAATTAACGGAAAAGATTTTGAACAAGTAGATTCTTTACTCAATGATTTTTTTAACAATAAGAATATTGATCTACAAAGAATGAAGTTAAGAGAGACTCAAGAAAAACAGCATCAAAAAAAGAAATTCAATTTGGAATTACAGCTATTGATAGACAAACAGGAAATGGTCAATCAATGCCGACTAGAATTAGAAAATGGAAAAATAAGTCTGTCCCAAGCTATTGAAAGACTCAATAGATTAAAATTTTATTGATATTTTTGTAGTATGACCAAACAACTTACCATCATTATTCCCGTATATAATGAAGAAGATAATTTGGATAGGGTGGCCACTGAAATGTCTAACTATTTAAAACAATCTCTCATCCCAGCTCAAGTATTATTTGTAAACGATGGTAGTTCAGACAGGTCTTTAGAAAAAATTAAAGAAATTTGTCGAAAAAATGAGGATTTTGGTTTTATATCCTTTGAAAAAAATGCCGGACTCAGTGCCGCAATTACCGCTGGTTTTCAATCTACAAAAACACAGTGGGTAGGTTATATAGATGCCGATTTACAAACCAACCCGGAAGATTTCAACAAACTACTTGAACAACGTGATGATTTCGAATTAATTACAGGGGTAAGGGCGGATAGAAAAGATTCCTTTGTAAAAAACATGTCATCAACTATAGCTAATGGGATTAGACGAAGTTTTACTCACGATGGAATGGATGATACAGGATGTCCCTTAAAGATTATTAAGACATCTTATGCAAAAAAAATACCGATGTTTAAGGGCCTACATCGCTTTTTACCTGCGATGATCCTTTTACAAAACGGACGTATTCAGCAAATCCCAGTTCGACACTATCCAAGAGTTGCAGGTGAGGCAAAATACGGCTTATGGAATCGATTACTTGGGCCTTTAATGGATTGTTTTGCCTATTTATGGATGAAGAAAAAATACATTAACTATCAAATAAACGAACAGGACTAATGGAATCTTGGTGGGTTTACAGCATTGGATTTGTCGCTCAGATCTTGTTTTCAGGTCGTCTAATTTATCAGTGGATTAAATCAGAAAAGGAAAAAAAAGTAGTTACCCCAAGTTTATTTTGGCTTCTGAGTTTAGCTGCATCTTTTTTATTATTCGTCTATGGGTGGATGAGAAATGATTTTGCGATAATGCTCGGTCAATCCTTAACCTACTTTATTTATATCAGAAACCTGCAAATAGATGGAGCTTGGGCAAAAGCTCCAAAACTTTTGAGATGGACTGTTACCCTATTTCCTTTTTTAGTCATTACCTATGCTTATAATAACAATCAATATGATTTACAGGCCTTGTTTTCAAACCCAGATATTCCCAAGAATTGGTTGATATGGGGAAGCGCCGGTCAGATCATGTTTACCTTGCGTTTTGTTTATCAATGGATTTATGCAGAAAAGCACCACTCCAGCCAACTCCCATTGGGATTTTGGATCATTAGTCTATTGGGAAGTACGATGATTTTGACCTATGCAATCTATAGAAAGGACCCGGTATTATTTGCAGGCCATAGTTTAGGAATATTCTTGTATGGACGAAATTTATTTTTAGCAAAAAACTCAAAATGATGTCAAAAAAATTCATTCTTTTTTTAAGTCTCGCGGCGCTGATGTTAATCAGCGGTATTGGCTCTTGGGGGCTTACCGAATCATCAGAGGCCAGGTATGCCGAAATTTCGAAGGAAATGTTTGACAGACAAGATTATGTAAACCCAACACTTTTAGGAATAAAGCACTTTCACAAGCCTCCGGTTACTTATTATTTAACAATGGTAGGATACACCTTGTTTGGAACCAATGAATTTGGAGCGCGATTTTTTCTACAAATTGCATTTCTAATTCAACTAATACTTATTTATAAACTAAGTTTACTCTTATTCAAAAAGGAAAAAATTGGGCTTTGGGCTGCATTTATTTACTTCACCCTTCCCTTGGCTTTGATTTCGGTTAGAAATTTAACTACTGATGCTTATTTAAATACATTTATTCTAGCGGCAGTATACAGTTATGTGAAATTTAGAGAAGTCAATCAATACAAATTTCTCTATTTGTTTTTTGCTTTATTAGGCCTGATATTTGAAACAAAGGGTCCTGTAGGATGGTTGATACCAATTGTATTTATTATCGGACTTAGAGGCAAATTCAAATTTTCGATTCATACCGTTCTAGGAATGTTTTTGATGCTTTTAATCTCGGCCTCATGGTACATCATGGTAGCCCTTCGTAACCCAGAATTACTGGATTATTTTATCAATCATCAATTGGTGGATCGCGTGGCGAATGATTCATTCTCAAGGGCCAAACCATTTTGGTACTACTTTGCATTTGCTCCTCTACTCGGGTTCCCTTGGTTGATACTATTAATTACTAAGGCCAAAACCACCTCAAAAAGTTTGTGGCATTATTCCAACTACACAAAAGCGCTTCTTATTGCCATGGGTGTTTTTTTTATAATTTTAAGTTTATCAAAATCTAAACTTCCACTCTATGTTCTGCCTTTATACCCATTTATAGCAATTTGTGCAGCATATCTGTACTCGGAAGTTTTTAAGAGATCCTACAATCAACTAAACTATATTTTTGGAGTAGTTTTGTGTTTAGGCTTGATGGTTTTGCCCTTTTTAAAATTGAATATCACAATACCCAAAATTCAAGCACTGATCATCGCAATACTTGGAATTGGAATCCTCAGTATTAGCTATTTCAGAGGAGAATTTCTAAAAAAAGAACAAACTCTACTTTTGGGAATTATTAATTCTTGTCTGATTTTAGTGGTGTTTATAGTTGTCTTTAATCACAACGAATCCGAATTGAATAGCCCCAAACCGATGGCTGAATTTATTCTCAAAGAACACCAGGACGCCAAGGTTGTTGTCTTTAATGAATTATTACCCTCGGTGAGTTTTTATCTTGACCGAATGATTGTGACGGTCAACAATGGCAAATACACAACACAAAGAGAGACCCAATTTGAAAGTAATAAAGATTATACAAGGTATTTAATAGATTATAAAACAGAAGAATCCCGGTTAAATGATATACTTAAAGAAAATACGGTCTTAATTATAAAAAAGAAAAACAAGCTCAAACCCAACTTTGCAAAGTCGTTTAGTCACGAAAAAGTATTTGGTAAATACAGCTTATTGTACAATTAACCGTAAATGCGGTTTGAAACATTTTTAGCCAGTAGATAAAAAAGCCAACCGTAAGTTCCTCCTATAATTAAACCCGTTAAAGTATCAAGTGGATAATGTACTCCTAAATAAATCCGGCTATAACTTACCAGCCCACACCAGGCTAATAGTGCAGACAACTTCCATGACCGCATTTTAAGAGTTAAAATAAAAAAAACGGTAATCATTGCAGAATTTGCAGCGTGAGCAGAGAAATAACCATATCGACTTGGACAACCGTAGTTTTCAATATCTCTAAGTAAGTCTATGACTCCTTCCTCATGACAGGGCCTTAGGCGCTTAAATCCATTTTTAAATAAATTGGCAGTTTGATCGGTTGCGGTGATTCCTACAGCGGTTGCAGCAAGTAAATAAATCCATGCCTTTTTCTTCAAGGTATAAAA
Organism: Flavobacteriaceae bacterium; assembly: GCA_049606855.1. GTDB lineage: Bacteria > Bacteroidota > Bacteroidia > Flavobacteriales > Flavobacteriaceae > JBELHR01. The sequence continues at coordinate 179,079 of JBMYVY010000004.1, forward strand.
CAGGGCAATAACTAATACTATATAAACAGGTATACTGGAATATTTATTCGTTGTAAACACCCAAAAATCATCCCATCTTGTGCTTCCCAAATTATTCAAAAACACAAGTAATTCCGTATCCCAATTCAATAATTTATTTAACATCACTTTCCAACTTTTACTAATTTCATATCAAAAACCAAGTCTGCTTTTTCAGGAATTAAGGGCAGCCTACCTTCTTCTCCATAAGCCAAATAATAGGGAATAAATAAGGTCACCTCACTTCCTTCTCTCAAACCTCTTATCCCTTCGGTCCAACCAGAAATTAATTGATCCACATCCAGTCTAAAGGTTAAAGGTTTGTTTCTTTTATAAGAACTATCAAAAACGGTCCCATCCTCTAAGTATCCTACATAGTGAACTTGTAATAGTTGATTCGACTGAGCTCTAGGTCCATTGCCTGATACCTTAGTAAATATACGAATTCCCTTCGGGCTCAATTCTGCCTCAGGATAATTCATTTGCTCCAAAAAAGCTTCCTTCTTCAAAACATACTCTTGCTCTTTTGCAACTTCAAGACTATCCAAATAGGCCAACCTATTTACAAAAATTTCCGGTGCATTAAATGCTTGAGCTTGTTTACCTTGACGAACAATTTTAACTGCATATAAGGTATCCATAGCCTGGATATCGTCTAAAACAGTTCTGCCCTTTTGGGCAAAACCAAAAACACTGTGTTTGCCATCTAACCAAGGCGTTTCTTTTTGTGTAAAGAAAAATTGGGCTCCATTTGAGTTCACGCCTGAATTGGCCATTGAAAGCACTCCTTTCGTGCCGTGCTTATACTTTACCTTTCCGCTTTTAAATTTTATAAATTCATCTGCAAACTTATAACCTGGATGACCTAAACCAGTTGCTGTTCTATCTCCACCTTGAATATTGAAGTCTGGAACAACGGAATGAAACAAAGTATTGTCATAAAAGGGAATCCCTTTTAAACTATCGGTAACCAAAGGATTGTTTCCTTCTGCTAAGCTGACAAAATTAGAGACTGTCAAAGGTTTATCTTCAAAATACAGCTTTGTTACAATAAGACCTTTATTGGTATAAAACTCAGCAAAGATACCCTCCCCCAAATCCTCATACTTATAGTCTTCACATGAAACAACAAATGCCAATACCAGAGGCATCAGCATTTGTTTTAGAACTGTATTATTGAATTTCATTATTGATTTACTGAAATTAATTCTACTTCAAAAACCAAAGTCATAAATGGTTTAATTGGACCACCATCTCTAGGTGTTGCTCCATAAGCTAATTCTTGAGGAATATAGAATTTATAAACTGCCCCTTCACCCATTAACTGAAGCCCTTCTGTCCAACCAGAAATCACTTGATTCAATCCAAAAGTAGAAGGCTCTCCACGGTCTCTAGAAGAATCAAAAGTCTCTCCCTCCAAGGTAGTTCCTACATAGTGTATTGTAACACTACTTACCGCATCTGGATGTACATCATTTCCTTCTTGAATGATTTCATATTGAAGTCCACTTTCAGTAGTAATCACACCTTCTTTCGAGGCATTTTCCAATAAAAACTCCTCACCTGCTTTCTTGATTTCCCCGTATTCGAGTTCCGCTTGTTTGATAGCTTCCTCTCTTTGCTTTTGCATTTCTTCACTTTGACGAAACTGCATAATTTCTTGAATAACTGGTTGACACATACTCTCTTCAATAAGCAAGGTTTTTCCATTTCTAACATCAGACACCCCTTGTTCGAAAACAGTTAATTCCATGTCAGGAATGCTTCTATTTGCCGTAGTATAAAATCCTAATCCCAAGGCGTAAGAAATACTGTCAATTTTATTTCCTAAATCACTATTTCCAGACTCGTATACGCCTTTCTCAACTACTTTTTCAGGGGCTTGATATTCAGTACCAGCTGTCTCAGCTTGCATTCTTGCCTGATTCTCTTTCATCATTTCAGTTTGCTTAGCCATAAAAAATGATCTCACCATTTGATTTCCTTCTCCTGCATCAAATTTAGTAGTCTCATTATAACTGTCGTCAACACCTAATAAAAAAGCATCCATATTCACCTCTTCAAAACTTTTTGGTAAGTTTACAGAAGTATCAACTCCAAGTGCATAACTCAAAGAATCAACTTGGCTTTCTAAACTTTCTACACCAGCTTGTTTCTCACAACTCATTAACCCAACAGCCAATCCTAACCCTAGTAAATGTATTTTTTTCATTTTTTATTTATTTCTATTAATTTGATATTAATTTTTAATCCTTGATTCATTCCTATCTTATTTCCATCACCCGTCAAGCCGTAAGCCTTGTAATAGGGCAAAACAACTAGCTTTTCTTCTCCCGGAGTCATGGTTGACAAAGATTCAATGATACCCGAAATTTGATCTTCTTTTCCATAAAAAGCACTAATGGTATCAATTTCAGTCGTGGAATATATAACTTTTCCCTTGAGATTAGAAACATTATATAGGTATTTAATCTCATCCCCTAATTCAGGGTAAGATGTTTGCGAAGAGTCTTTGTGAATTTGGTAGTCCCAAAACCCAAATTCATTTCGAGAATATACCTTGGTGGAGTCCAAATTCAATTGCTCCTCAATTGACTGTACATGTGCTGCAATCATTTTTTTGTTCCAAGCAATGGATGTTTTCCAATCCTCATCACCAGACATTTCAACGGCCCTACGAGGCTGTGGTTTTTGACAACCAAACAACAGGAGCATCAAACAAAAATATACCAACCTATTCATGAATCTTCTGCTTGTTTTCACGTACTAAATTCTCAAAATACAATGCAGTCTGTTGCAAATTGTCATCACTTTTACCACCCGCAGCATTGTCATGTCCTCCACCGTTAAAATATGATCTTGCAAATTGATTAACAGAAAAACTACCTTTTGAACGCAGTGAAATTTTTATAATTCCTTGACCGCTATCCTCAATAAATATCGCTGCAAGGACAATTCCCTTGATGGAAAGTGCATAATTCACAATCCCTTCAGTATCTCCTTTTTGAAAATCATATCGTTCTAATTCCTCTTTACTAAGTGTTATGTATGCCGTATTACAATCTTCAATGATCTTTAAATTTTGTAATGCTTGACCAAGCAACTGTAGTCTACTATAGCTATTTTGATCATACACTTCATTGTGAATTGCATTATTATCAGCTCCTGCTTCAATTAAATCTGCCGCAACTCTATGAGTTGTACTCGTAGTAGATCGAAATTTAAAAGACCCTGTATCTGTCATAATTCCGGTATATAAGCAAGTGGCAACATCTGCATCGATATGTTTTGTCTCTCCTAAGAAAGTAATGAAATGATAAACCATTTCGCAGGTAGAACTCATGGACGTATCTGAATAAATAAATTTACTAATCGGATCCGGCTGTTGATGATGGTCAATCATCACAAATTCCGATTCAAGAGATTCTAATTTTGCACCCATTACCTCTCCTACACGGTGAAACGCATTGAAATCCACCACAAAAATAAGATCTGCTCCCTCCAAGACCCTTACACTCTGTTGGTTTTGCTTTTCAAAATTGTATGTATTGTCCACCCCTGGCAACCATTTCAAGAAACCCGGAATATCATTAGGTAACACTACCTGAACGTCATGCCCAATGTTCTCCAAAAACTTACCGAGTCCAAGTGAAGAGCCCATGGCATCTCCATCAGGGTTTCTGTGAGGAACAATTACTATTTTTTTAGGTTGAGCAAGTATGCCCTTTATTTCTTCTATCAAGTCAGTATTCATAGTATGCGAATATATAAATATTGTATTGAACAACGTATATTTGCAACTAGTTAAAATAAATAGCATGAAAAAAGCAATTGCCTTTTTGAGTCTCATTTTTATTCTGTTTTCATGTAATGAAAAACAAGCGGACTTCACCATAGCATTTGGATCTTGTAATAATCAAAACTTAGACAACCCTTTTTGGAATCAGATTCTTGATGAAAAACCTGGGGTATGGATATGGGGAGGAGATATCATTTATTCCGACACTGAGGACATGAGCGTTTTGGAGGCGAATTATGCGGTATTGAAAAACAACCCAAATTATCAGAATTTTGAACAAAATATACCTGTAATGATGGGTACATGGGATGACCATGATTTCGGAATGAATGATGGAGGTGAGCACTATCCGGAGAAATGGACTTCTCAACAGCTCTTTTTGGATTTCTTCGACGTCCCTTTAAACAGCAAAAGGCGCGCTCAAAAGGGAATTTATATTTTGGAGGACTTTAACAGTCCTAAGGGAAGCGTTCGTGTATTTTCTTTAGACACGAGATATTTTAGAACTGATTTAAAGGCAGATCCAAGTGGAGAGAAACGCTATTTACCTGATAGTAACCCTGAATCAACTATGCTAGGTAAAGCGCAATGGGCTTGGCTGGAAAAAAACCTATCCGAATCCGAAGCTGATTTTAATATAATTAATTCTTCAATTCAAGTACTTTCAGGAGAGCATGGATTTGAATCTTGGGCAAATTTTCCATTGGAAGTACAACGACTAGAAGCGTTAATTCAATATTCAAAGGCAAAAAATGTAATAATTCTTTCAGGAGATCGGCACATTTCTGAATTTTCGGAAAAGCAAGTGCCCGGCCTTGCTTACCCTTTAATAGATTTTACCTCCAGTGGAATGACCCACTATTACGAAGGTTTTTCTGGGGAAAACAACCCTTATCGCATTGGAGAAGTAGTCGCAGACAAAACCTATGGGATTTTGAAATTTAACTTTGATTCTGGTCAGGTTGATTTTATTATTAAAGGAACACAAGACAAAGTGCTCGAACGCATTAGCCGACATTATCCTATGAATTAGCCTCCTAAGTCGAAAAAAGACTTATATTTGCGCCACAAAATCTGAAATAATAAACAAATGGCAACAAACAGAACATTTACCATGTTGAAACCTGATTCAGTTGAAAAGGGAAATATTGGTGCAATTCTTGAAAAAATTAATGCTGCAGGATTCCGTATTGTGTCTATGAAATTGACGCAATTAACAAGAAGAGATGCAGAAGAGTTTTACGCAATTCACAACGAGAGACCCTTCTTTGGAGAGTTGGTAGAATATATGACTAGAGGACCTATAGTGTCTGCTATTCTTGAAAAAGAAAATGCTGTTGAGGACTTCCGTGCTTTAATCGGAGCAACTAACCCTCAAGAAGCTGCTGAAGGAACAATTCGTAATATGTTTGCAACTTCAATTAGTGAAAATGCAGTCCACGGATCAGATTCTGATGAAAATGCAGAAATCGAATCCAATTTCCACTTTTCGAGAAGAGAGATGTTTTAAAAAACAAAAACCGGCCAAATGGCCGGTTTTTTTTATTTCAAAATAACACGAGTTATTAATTCCTTACCTACATGCTCATTGAGCATTTTTGCAATTTTCTCTTTACCGTAATTCAATTCTTCTCTTAGAGCAGAAGAAGACATTCTAACCTCCAAAGTTCCTCCTTTTAAACTGACTTGAGTGGTGTAATTCAATACCCCAGGACCCATAACCTCACCCCAGGCATCTTTGACGGACATCCGTTGCATGCCTGTCTTAAGCTTAGAACTGGATATCATTTGATCGATAACTGACTTAATAGATTCTGTATCTCTTTTTCTACTCATCGCTTAAATTAAAAATTTCATACGAGCTGTCTGCTCGCTTTACAACTTCTTCTGTTCGTTGATCGTGGGTATCACTTATAAATATTTGTCCAAATCTATCCCCGCTAACCAATTGGATCAATTGGGCCACTCTTTGATCATCGAGTTTATCAAAAATATCATCAAGCAACAAAATGGGCTTGCTTTTTGAATGCGCACTTAAAAAATCGTACTGAGCCAATTTTAAGGCAACTAAAAATGTTTTTTGTTGGCCTTGGGATCCAAACTTTTTAATTGGATATCCGTGCATTTCAAATAATAAATCATCCTTGTGCACCCCTGCAGTTGAATGCTGCACCATTCGATCTTTTGATAGTGACTCTCTTAAGACATCAGCGAAGTCAGCTTCATTCAATTGAGACTTATAAATCAAATTTACTTGCTCATTCTTTCCAGATATGGCACGGTAATACTTTAAAAAGAATCCTACAAATTCATCCAAAAATGCCTTCCGCTCTCTATGAATAATCACCCCGAATTTGATTAATTGTTCATCAAAGGCAGCAAGAGAAAGTTCGTCGAAATTTCTATTGGCAGCAAAATACTTGAGTAAAGCATTCCTTTGAGCAATTGCTTTTTTATACTGTATAGAAGCATGCAAAAACTCTTGATTCATTTGAGAAATAACACCATCTATAAATTTCCTTCGAGTCTCACTTCCCTCTACAATTAGATCCCTATCCGCTGGGGAAACTATCACGACAGGAATCAATCCTATATGATCGGATACCTTCTCATAAATTTTAGAATTCCGTTTAATAACTTTTTTCTGCCCCTTTTTTAAGGAGCAGACAATTTTTTCCTGACGTTCTAAGGCTTCGTATGACCCTTGTAACATGAAGAAGTCAGACTCGTAATTAATGTTTTGACTTGAAACAGAATTAAAATAACTTTTAGTCATCGAAAGACTGTAAATACTGTCTAGCACATTGGTTTTTCCAACCCCATTTTGACCAACAAAACAATTTATTCGCTCTGTAAAACGAAAATCCTTCTGAATTAAATTCTTAAAATTCACAATGGTCAATTGCTTTAAAAACATAGTAAAATTGATCAAAAATCGAAGATGCAAATTAATCAAAATTTTGCCAAAATTGGACTTTTTATATCCAATTAAAAAAACTATTTTTGCTCCGATTAATTAAATTTTAAGATGGCAACATACAAAAAGAAAGCTGGAAAAAAGGCGAAAAATGCAGAAGTAAATATTGAGAAAGGAAGTACAACTGCCGAAGTATTCAACACCTTAGACGAAACAGCATCAAAAAGTGAATCATTTGTCGTAAAGAATCAAAATATAATTCTTGGAGCTATTGCTGTTATTGCAGTGATTATCCTAGGAACTATTGGATATAACAAGTTCATTCAAGAGCCAAAGGAAATGGCTGCAGCCGATGAATTAGCTTATCCAAAAGCATATTTTACTGAAGCAACAACTGTTAATGAAGGGGTAGATTCTTTATTAGTTTTAGGCCTTGAGGGAACTAACGGTAAATATGGTTTTATCGATATCGCGACTGAATATTCAGGTACTAAAGCTGGAAACCTTGCTAATTTTTATGCAGGTGTTTCTTACTTAAAAATGAAAGATTACACCAACGCTATTGAATATTTGGGTAAATTTACATCAGATGATTTATTGCTAGAGTCAGAAGCTCAAGCTTTAATCGGAGATGCATTTGCAGATATTGACCAGATGCAAGAGGCATTGAGTTATTATGAAAAAGCGGCGAACACGCATAAAAATTCAGCAATGACTCCACTTTACTTAATGAAAGCTGGACAAGCGGCTTTGGTTATTGGAAATTACAGTAAGGCAGAAGACTTGTTTACGAGCATTAAAGAAGATTATCCAAACAGTGACATGGCTGTTAATATAGATATGTATATCAACAAGGCCAAGTACAGCAAATAAACGCTATGGCAACAACAGATTTATCTGATTATAATAAAAACGCAATCCCAAATTCGAAAGGTCTTCGATTTGGGATTGTTGTTTCTCAGTGGAATGATGAAATCACTCATAATCTTGAAAAAGGAGCTATTGAAACTTTAATGAATCACGGCGTACTTGCCGAAGACATTATCAATTGGGCCGTTCCAGGAAGCTATGAGCTTATTTATGGCTCTTCTCAAATGGTAAAGAGTCAACAAGTCGATGCAGTGATTGCTATTGGATGTGTAATTCAAGGTGAAACCAAACATTTTGATTTTGTTTGCGAGGGGGTTACTCAAGGGATTAAAGACCTTAATATCCAACAAGATATTCCTGTAATTTTTTGCGTACTTACCGACAATACAAAAGAACAAAGTATAGACCGTAGTGGTGGTAAACACGGTAATAAAGGTATTGAATGTGCCGCTGCTGCCTTAGAGATGGCGCATTTAAAAAAAATGATTACATTAGGTTAATATGTTTAAGAGTCCTTTCAAACCACGAGCACATTATGTTTTTGATTATAAACCTCGATTTTATAATCCTAGAAAGGAACGTCTTGAAAAAATGATCAAAGATGCTGAGCAGTCAAAAGACAGTGAATATCAAATATCGATTGACAAAACCAACCTAAGAGATCAATGGAGCCGAGCCAAATCTAACGGTTCTGACCGCAAAACTACTTATAGACTTGCTATAATTATTGCCGTCTTAGTTGGAATTGCTGCTTGGGCATTTCAATTACACACTCTTTTTTAATGGCAGACATTATTAAATTATTGCCTTCACACGTTGCAAATCAAATTGCAGCAGGTGAAGTAGTTCAGCGACCAGCTTCGGTCGTAAAAGAATTATTAGAAAATTCTATCGATGCAGGAGCGAGTAAAATAGAATTGAGGATAAAGGACGCTGGACGCACCTTGATACAAATTTTGGACAACGGAAAAGGAATGAGTCCTACCGACGCAAAACAAGCCTTCGCAAGACACGCGACCTCCAAAATAAATAAGGCAGAGGACCTATTTAACCTACATACCAAGGGATTTAGAGGAGAGGCTTTAGCTTCCATAGCTGCTGTAGCTCAAGTAGAAATGCAGACCAAACTCCATGAAGCAGAACTCGGTACAAAAATTCAAATAGCAGGTAGTTCGGAAATTGATGATCACGAGCAAGTTCTATGTAGCAACGGAACTCAGATAGCGGTAAAAAACTTGTTTTTTAACATCCCTGCGAGAAGAAATTTCTTGAAATCTAATCAAGTAGAATTTAGACATATTAATGATGACTTTACAAGGGTGGCACTGGCACATCCCAAAATTAACTTCTCATTATTCCACAACGACTCCCCCATTTTTCAACTTGCTTCAGGTAATTTAAGACAACGAATCGTCGCTATCCTCGGAAGTAAAATAGATGAAAACTTAGTTCCAATTAAAGAAAACACGGATGTAGTAAGCGTCAATGGCTTCGTGACCAAGGCGGAACAATCCAAAAAAAGAAGAGGAGAACAATTTTTCTTTGTCAATGGGCGTTTTATAAAAAGCTCTTATTTAAACCATGCAATTGTATCTGCCTATGAGGGACTCTTGCAAAATGGCCAGCATCCGAGTTATTTTCTGTTTCTGGAAATACCACCAAGTCAAATAGACATTAATATACATCCAACCAAAACAGAAATAAAATTCGAAAATGAACAAGTTGTTTATGCAATATTAAAGGCAGCTGTGAAACACAGTTTGGGGCAATTTGCAGTTAGCCCGAGCCTTGATTTTGACCGTGATGCAAGTCTAGATGTAGATTATCAAACTGCGACAACACCGAGCAAAAGCTATACAACACCTAAAATTGAGGTCAACCCCGATTTTAATCCATTTAAAACGACGTATACCCCACCTCCAAAGAAAGAAGCTGAATGGGAGTCTCTGTATACAGAGATAAAAATTGAACCCGAACAAAGCTCAGTTCAAGAAATCAATTTTGAGGAAAGTACTCCATCGGTACAATCTATGCAGATAAAGAATAAGTATATTCTAGGTACTATTAAGTCTGGCGCGGTTTTAATCAATCAAAACCTTGCCCATCAACGCATACTTTATGAAGCGTTTTTGATGAGCATGACTATAAATGAAGTCCCCTCACAGCAATTGCTTTTTCCTGTCACCTTGTCATTTTCTAATCAAGAATTTCAAGATTTAAAACAAATGCGTTCTGATTTAGAATCTGCAGGATTTGTTTTTCAAGTCTTTGAAAAAGAAGGAATTGAAGTAAGTGGGATTCCAAACCACATCTCTGAAAGTCAAATAGCAATAGTTTTGGAACAATTATTGGACGATTTAAAACTTCACGGAGTACAAGAAAATTTTGGCACATTTGATTTAATGGCCCAATCCTTTGCAAAAAGTATGGCGATTAAATCTGGTGTGAGACTCAAGACTGAAGAAATCACTAATTTAGTAGACCAATTATTTGCTTGCAAGGAAGCCAGCTTAGCTCCAAATGGAAAAAAAACCTATGTAGTTCTTGATACCGGACTACTGGAAAAATTACTGAACTAAAATTTTAAATATGAATAGATTTACCGATGCTATTAAACACCTGATTATCATAAATGTCATTTTGTTTTTGGCAAATCAGGTCATGAATAATGCGTTAACTCCAGCGTTGGCTCTTTGGTATCCAACTAATCCAAATTTTGGTTACTGGCAGTTTGTATCACATATGTTTATGCACGGTAGTTTTACCCATATTTTGTTTAATATGTATGCCCTTTGGGCCTTTGGTAGCCCTTTGGAACAAATGTGGGGAACTAAGAAGTTTCTCTTCTTTTATTTCTCTGCAGGACTTGGGGCTGGACTTATTTATACCGGTGTAAATTATTACCAATTCAATCAGGTTTATGAGGTATTGGTTCAAAATAGTTGGTCGAGTAGTGAAATCCAAGATTTATTAATGACTGGGCAGTATCAAATAAATAGAATTGGTGACTTAAGTGGTGGCGATCTTCAAAATTTTTATCAAATTTTTCACACTCCAGCTGTTGGAGCCTCAGGGGCTATTTATGGAATTTTAGTGGCTTTCGGATTTGCTTTTCCAAATGCAAAATTGGCGCTTATCTTCTTCCCAGTCCCTATAGCGGCAAAGTACTTTATTCCTTTAATCATCTTAGGTGATTTGTTTTTTGGAATCTCCGGAGCCAATACAGGAACTGCTCATTTTGCACATATTGGAGGAGCTCTGATTGGATTCTTAATCATGAAATATTGGCAAAATAATCAATTCTCTCGTTGGGATTAATTATATTAGTTTCATGAGTGCTTTTAAAGATCAAATAAAGTTAAATTTCCAAAAAGGCAATGGGGTGCAAAAATTGATATATATCAATATTGCATGTTTTGTAATTCCATTAATAATCGGCCTATTTGAATTCATCTTTGGCTCAAGTTCAAATCTTATCTATGATTGGTTTGCGCTCGATAGCAATTGGTCAGTATTTTTAACCAGGCCATGGACTATAATTAGTTATGGGTTTTTACACGCCTCTTTTGTTCACTTGTTATTAAACATGATTGTTCTGTTTTATATAGGGAACTTATTTTTAGAATACTTCACCACCAAACAACTTTATAATTTCTATTTACTAGGTACCTTATTTGGTGGATTAATGTTCTTGATGTTTTACAACTTTAGTCCGAATAACAATTACCCTGGGGGATCTATTTTAGTTGGCGCCTCAGCAGGAGTAACAGCGATATTTATTGGGATTGCTACCTATATTCCGAACTATGCGATTCGTTTGATGTTTGTAGGCTATGTCAAACTTTGGATTCTTGCATTAATATGGGTAGGCCTCGACCTCATCCAACTTTCTGACTCCAATACAGGAGGACATCTGGCCCATTTAGGAGGGGCCCTATTTGGGTTTCTATACATGAAAGCCTACCAAGGAGGAACAATTTCGCTTGGATTGAAAAAATGGTTTAAGTTTGAAAAAACCAACCTTAAAACGGTTCATAAAAACACAACTAAATCCTCAAAAGCAAAACCGTCAAAAAACGATCAAGATCGTGTCAATATCATTTTAGAAAAAATTGGTAAGTCAGGATATGATTCTTTGAGTAAGGAGGAAAAAGAATTTTTATTTAAACAAGGGAATTGAAAAAATTCATCTTTGCAATCAATATAGTTTTTGGCACAATACTACTTTTGGCCTATGCTCTACCCTTTATTCCACCGGGTACATTTCCTGTTTTATCTGTATTGAGTCTAGGGTTTCCAGTAATTGTAATTATTAACATCGCTTTTTTGATTTACTGGCTATTGAGCACGGATAAACGACTTTTCTTGTCTCTGTTTTTATTTATTCTTGGGCTGCCCTATGCTTCTCGATTTATTCAATTCAACAAACAAACGGAAAAAAGCACAAATGAACAGAGCATTAATCTCTTGTCTTATAACGTTCGTTTATTTAATCTTTACGGTTGGGAAAACGACCAAAACACGGATTTAAGAATGTACGATTTTATCGAACAAACTGATCCAGACATTCTTGCACTTCAAGAATTTTACGATGATCCGAAAATTGTCATTGAATATCCATTCCATTATAAAAAAATGCAAGGATCAGCCAATAAGGTTGGGCAAATCATTTATAGCAAATTTCCAATAATCAAAGCAGGCAGTATGGATTTCGAGGATACCGCTAACAATGCCATCTATGCCGATCTAAAAATTAACAAGGATACTGTTAGAATTTATAATATCCATTTAGAATCACTCAGGATTTCTCCAAACAAAACTAAGGTGGACAATAGGCTGTTTCGCCGTTTAGAAAGAGGTTTTAGCAAACAAGAAGATCAGGTCAATCAAATCTTAGCACATGCCAAATTAACCGCTTACAAGACCATTTTCACTGGAGATTTTAATAACACGGCCTTTTCCTATACCTATCAAAAACTAAAGTCAGATAAAATTGATGCTTTCATTGAAGAAGGACAAGGCATCGGAAGGTCATTTAACTTCCCATTACCGCTGCGAATAGATTTCAGTTTATTTGATGAAAATAGTTTCCAAATAATTCGATACAAGCAACATCAAGCCTTGACATACTCCGACCACTACCCTATTCAAACCTGGTTTAAGGTAAATTAATCTTTTTCACTTTCCTCAAATCTAGCATATTCACCCCATTGATTTCCATATTCACAACAGATTTAGGAATCAATCGAACCACCTGGTCATAATATAGGGTAATCACCGGTAAATCTCGACTAATTTGATTATTCAGCTCGCTATAAGACATTCTCCTTGCCTCATCTTGAGTCATTCGAATTGCCTTTTCATAGAGTCGGTCATAACTCAAGTTGGAATAATGTGTATAATTTGGTCCATTTGGTGCGAAATTTGAAGAATAAAACAGTGACAAATAATTTTCGGCATCTGGATAATCGGCGATCCAACTTGCCCTAAAGACATCTAATTTATTAGTCGCTTTACTTTGTTTCAAGGCAGAAGGTGAAAGCACCTCAACTTGAGCATCAATCCCGAGATCCTGCCATTGTCTTTGAATAAACTCACACAAATCAAGATACTGAGAATTCGTGGCAATCTTAAAACTTATGTCCAATCCAGGATGCTCTTCTTTCAACTCATCTATCAACCTTCTGGCTTCTACTGGATCATAATCATAGACCACTTGTTCGTTAAAGGAAGGCAACCCTTTTGGAATGAACCCTTGTAAAGCAGGGGAACCTACATTATTTCTAAGGTATTTCATCATCTGCTTTCGGTCAAAACCAATATTCATTGCTTGTCTTAACTCGGGGTACTTCACAAACAAATCAAGTTCCATATTTAGCCCCAAATATTCCGTGTTTAAAAATGGACCTTTAAGTAGTTTATAATTTTCTTTGTAGCGTTCTTGAAGTTCTCCATTCAAGTTCAAGATTTCATCTTTATACGAAGGATCTAAACCAGAAAGCATATCCAAATCCCCTTGCAATAAAGCCATGAATTCCGCTTGCTTATCTCCAAGAAAATTAACAGCAACGGCATCCAAATAAGGCAACTGATTTCCAAGCTCATCCTTTTCGTGATAATGATCATTTTTCACCAAAACCAATTTCACATTTTCACTCCAAACCTTAAACTTAAAAGGCCCAGTACCTATTGGGTTTCGTCCGAAATCACTACCGTAATAGGCTACAATTTCACGGGGAACTATCGAGCAATATTTCATACCCAATAAGGATAAAAACGGCGGAAAAACTTCTTTGAGTTCAATTTCCAAATGCAAAGGACCAACAACCTTTATTGATCGAATACCGGAAACAACCCATGCCCCAGGAGCTCCTAATTCATTTGATTTAAGACGTTCTAAAGAATATTTTACATCCTGAGCATTTAACGCCCTACCTACACCATTTACAAATTGGGGATGGTCGTGAAAATAAATACTGTCTTTCAACTTAAAAGAATAGGTCAACCCATCGGAACTAATTTCCCATGATTCCGCCAAGTCCGACTGAACTTGGAGGTTTTCATCCAGTCTAACCAAACCATTAAACAGTTGATTACTCGCCCAGATATGGGCTTGATTCTTTGAAAATGCCGGATCAAGAGTCGAAATATTTGAATATTCATTATATCGAAATACCTGCCGATTTTCTTTATCTGATTTTTTCTCTCCACAGGAAGCCAAAACCACAAACAGCAATAAAACTAAGCTCTTAATTCTCATAAGTTTAGAGATTCTTTTTCTAGACACAAATATTTCGTAAATTTGCAGGCCTTAAATGTACAAGAATGACAGCACAAAAAAAAGTAGCCTTTCACACCCTTGGGTGCAAATTAAATTTTTCAGAGACTTCCACAATTGCTAGAAGTTTTGAAAAGGAAGGTTTTGAGCGCATAGAGTTTGATGAAAAAGCAGACATCTATGTAATAAATACTTGTTCAGTGACCGAAAATGCAGACAAGAGGTTCAGTTCTGTAGTTAAATCTGCGCTAAAATTGAATCCTGATGCTTTTTTAGTTGCTGTTGGATGTTACGCTCAACTTAAACCAGAAACCTTAGCTAAGGTCGATGGTGTTGATTTAGTCCTCGGAGCTACAGAAAAATTTAAGGTTACTGATTACTTAAATGATCTGTCTAAAAATGACATGGGAGAAGTTCATTCTTGTGAAATTGAAGATGCTAATTTCTATGTTGGTTCCTATTCAATTGGTGATCGAACAAGGGCCTTTTTAAAAGTCCAGGATGGATGTGATTACAAATGTACCTATTGTACGATTCCATTGGCACGTGGAATATCTCGATCTGACACCTTGGAAAATGTTTTGAAAAATGCAGCCGAAATTTCCTCAAAAGACATAAAGGAAATTGTTCTGACTGGAGTAAATATAGGTGACTATGGAAAAGGAGAGTTTGGAAATAAAAAACACGAGCATACTTTTTTGGATTTAGTCAAAAAATTAGATGATGTTGAAGGAATTGCACGTGTTAGAATTTCTTCAATTGAACCAAATCTACTGAAAAACGAAACGATTGATTTTGTGTCAAATTCCTCGAGTTTCGTGCCTCATTTTCACATTCCACTTCAAAGTGGATCCAATAAGATTTTGAAGAAAATGAAACGCAGGTACTTGCGCGAACTATATGTGGATAGAATTAATCACGTAAAAAGGGTTATGCCCGATGCTTGCATCGGAGTTGATGTGATCGTTGGTTTCCCGGGAGAGACCGATGAAGACTTCTTGGATACTTATACTTTTTTAAGCGATCTTGATATTTCCTATTTACACGTATTTACTTACTCGGAAAGAGCCAATACTGAGGCAGCTGAAATGCCGGATGCCGTTCCTGCAGAAGTTAGGAAGAAAAGATCCAAAATGCTTAGAGGATTGTCTGTAAAAAAGAGAAGAGCTTTTTACGAAAGTCAATTAGGTAAAAAGAAAACTGTTCTTTTTGAATACGAAAACAAGAATGGGTTTATTCACGGGTTTACAGAAAATTATATTAAGGTTAAAACTGAGTTTAAACCAGAATTAGTAAATTCACTTCAACAAGTAAAATTAGAAAACATCGATCAAGATGGGTTGGTTGAAGTAAGTTTTGTAAATGAATAAAATCCATGTTTTTCTGCTTCCTGGACTTGGAGCAAACACAAAAATATTTGAGCGGTTAAATTGGCCAGAATTTGTGGAACTGCATCCTTTAGAATGGCGCATTCCCGAATCCATGGACGAATCGCTTAACTCCTATGCAAAAAGAATAGGAAAATCCATCGAGGAGTACCATAATGTAGTTTTATTAGGAGTTTCCTTCGGAGGAGTCATGGTTCAAGAAATTGCAAAGATTTACCCAGTCAAACAGGTAATCCTTATCAGCAGTATCAAATCAAAACACGAACTCCCTCCTTCTCTAAAGTTTTTTAAAGAAACCAAACTATACAAGTTATTTCCCGCAAAACAGCTGAACCTAATTGAGAAGTTCGCTTTAAAGTTTAGCAAAGGAAAAACTCGAGAACGAATCAGTTTTTACGATTACTATTTGGATAAACGAAATCCTCTTTACCTCAACTGGAGTATTGAACAAATCATGAATTGGGATCAAGATAAACCTGAAAATAACATTACTCATCTACAGGGAAGTAAAGATGAAATTTTCCCGGTAAAATATCTAAATGATTATCAAGAGATTAAAGGTGGAGATCATGCAATGGTTTTGATCAAAGCAAAAAAAATATCAACTATTCTCGACAAAGTGCTTCATAAAATGCGCTAAAATCCCTAATTTTAACTCAAACACTTAGGGATATGAAAAGATTGGGAATTTTAGGCGC
The DNA here is from genome assembly GCA_049606855.1 of Flavobacteriaceae bacterium. Taxonomy (GTDB): domain Bacteria; phylum Bacteroidota; class Bacteroidia; order Flavobacteriales; family Flavobacteriaceae; genus JBELHR01. Next base: position 195,547 of record JBMYVY010000004.1, read on the forward strand.
AGGCCTTTTTGGCTTGTTTGCAATGGTGTATTTATTTGTTAATGCAAAAGAATTTAATGATAAAAGAACTTCTGATGCCTATCAAATTAAAGCGATAAAAATCCCCGACTACCTGAGTTTTGCCGATGAAAGGGTTCCTTTAGAAAAGGAAGATGTAAAAGAGCGAGTTGATAGAGAATTCCTTGTCAATACTTATTGGCAGTCAAACGCTTTATTGTTGATTAAAAGATCCAACAAATATTTCCCCGTTATAGAGCCCATTTTAAAGGAATATGGCGTTCCTGAAGATTTCAAGTATTTAGCGGTAATTGAATCTGGACTTCAAAATGTTAGTTCTCCTGCGGGTGCCAAAGGTTTTTGGCAAATAATGAAAGGAACGGCAAGAGATCATAAATTGGAAGTCAATGCTAACGTAGATGAGAGATACAATTTAGAACTTTCTACACGGGCAGCTTGTGAGTACTTATTAAAGCAAAAAGAACGTTTTGGATCATGGACTTTGGCAGCAGCTTCATATAATGTGGGACCTAATGGACTCAATAGAAGAATGAAACAACAGCAAGTCGAGGATTATTACAATCTTCTTTTGCCAGATGAAACACAGAGGTATTTGCCTCGAATAGTGGCGGTAAAAGCAATTTTAGAGTCTCCAGAGACTTATGGCTTCATTTATGACCAAGAAGATCTATACGAACTTCCTGAACTCAATAAAATTGAAGTCGATACTGCGATTGTAAATTTAGCTCAATTCTCAAAAGACTTAAATATCAACTACAAAGAATTAAAACTGTACAATCCTTGGCTCAGAGAAAACAAACTCAATAATGCCAGTAGAAAACAGTATGAAATTTTGATTCCAAGTCCTTAATGAAAATGTCTGTAACTAGCGTATTAATTTTGATGCTTATTGGCTTATTAGCCGGATATTTAAGTGGACTTGTCGGTGTAGGCGGAGGAATATTAATGGTTCCTTTATTCATTTTCTTTTTGGGCTACAGTCAATACCAAGCTCAAGGCATGAGCTTAGCCGTAATGCTCCCTCCTGTAACTTTTATGGCAGTGTACAATTACAACAAAGCTGGTGCTATAGATTGGAAAATGGCATTAGTGGTTTCCGCACTTTTTGTAGTCGGCGGATTTCTAGGTTCTAAAACAGCACTTTCAATCGACCAACAACAACTAAAAAAAGTTTTTGGTGGCATCATGTTAATTGTTGCCTTAAAAATGATTTTTGGAAAGTAGTTTATACTCTCGAACCATATCATCAATAATTTCCTGAGCGGTTTCAATTTTATTTAAATAAGCAGAAACTTGCCCTATTTCGAGTTCACCACTTATTAAATCACCTTCAAAAATCCCCTTTTTCGCTCTTCCTCTTCCCAATAATGCTCTTAAATCATCAAGCGAAGGAGAAGCAGCATAGCAATTTTGAACCTCCTGAAAAAATTCATTTTTTATTAGCCGTACCGGAGCGAGTTCCTTTAGGGTCAATACCGTATCGCCTTCATTTGCATCAATGACTCGATTTTTATACGCTAAGGAAGCTGAAGATTCCTCAGAAATTGCAAAACGAGAACCAACTTGAACACCATGTGCCCCGAGGATTTCTGATGCGAGCCAAGTTTTACCGCTTGCAATTCCTCCAGCCGCAATCAAGGGAATTGTTAGATGCTCCGACAAATTTGGTATTAAACTGAACGTGGTAGTCTCTTCACGTCCATTATGTCCACCCGCCTCAAAACCTTCACCAACTACAGCATCTACCCCCGCTTGTTGCGCTTTAAGAGCAAATTTCAAACTTGAAACTACATGAACTACTGTTATGCCATTTTCCTTCAATACTGGAGTCCAAATGCTTGGGTTTCCTGCAGATGTAAAGACAATTTTCACTCCCAGCTCAATGATTGTTTCAATATGTTTTTCAATATCTGGATAAAGCAAGGGAAGATTCACTCCAAAAGGTTTATCGGTGGCCGCCTGGCATTTTAAAATATGGTTTCTTAATACTTCCGGGTACATGGAACCGGCTCCAATAAGGCCAAGTCCACCTGCATTGGAAACTGCACTTGCTAATTTATAGCCTGATACCCAAATCATTCCTCCTTGAATAATTGGATATTTTATGTCAAATAGTGTTGTAATAGCTGTTTTCACAGCAGGAATTTACGAAATTACTCCTGAACCGACTAACTCATCTTTCAAATACCAAGCGACAAATTGCCCTTCTTGAATTGCAGATTGAGGATTATCAAATTTCACATACAATCCCTTTTCTGTTTTCAACAGGTTGGCCTTTTCCAAAGGTTGACGATATCTGATTCTCGCAAGTACCTCCATAGATTCTCCATTTTTCAAAGTTAAATCTTCTCTGATCCAATGGATTTCTTCATTCGAAACAACCAGCGCTGAACGATATAAACCAGGGTGATTTTTGCCTTCACCGGTATAAATAATGTTTTCTTTAACGTCCGTTTCAATAACGAATAATGGATCTTTAGTTCCTCCAACAGCTAACCCTTTTCGTTGCCCCTTCGTAAAATAATGAGCTCCTTGATGCGTTCCAACTTCCTTTCCTAAACTAGAGTTATAAATGAATTTTTGAGATTCAAATTCTCTCTGTTCAGCAAGGTTTGCAAAAGCAGGTTCTTCCACTTCAAAAATCGAAGCATCTGAAGGGACCTGAATGATTTTTCCCGACTTAGGTTTAAGTTGTTGTTGTAAGAAATCTGGAAGTCTAACCTTTCCGATAAAACACAACCCTTGGGAATCCTTTTTCTCCGCTGTAATAAGATTTTGTTCCTTAGCTATTGCCCGAACCTCAGGCTTCGTTAGTTCTCCAATTGGGAATAAAGATTTACTCAGTTGCTCTTGTGACAATTGACATAAAAAATACGATTGATCCTTATTTGGATCAACTCCAGCTTTTAACTGAAAAATTTCTTGCCCATCTTTTTCAATACTCGTTCTTCTACAATAATGTCCTGTTGCAACATAATCAGCCCCTAATTCAAGGGCGATGTCCATAAAAACGTCAAATTTAATCTCTCGATTACACAATACATCAGGATTAGGAGTTCTTCCTAACTCATACTCCTTAAACATATAATTTACTATACGTTCTTTGTATTGCTCGGAGAGATCCACTACTTGAAATGGAATATCGAGTTTTTCTGCCACCAGCATGGCATCATTACTATCCTCTAGCCATGGACAATCATTAGAAATAGTTACCGAGTCATCGTGCCAATTCTTCATAAAAAGACCGATAACCTCATACCCCTGCTCTTTTAAAAGATAAGCAGTGACACTAGAATCAACTCCTCCGGAAAGTCCAACAACAACTCGTTTCATATTTCTAATTTTTAGGCCTGCAAAGATACAAATATTTCACTGAAAATCAACAAGCTAATAGGCTTTCTCTTTTTGCAATTGACCTGCTTCAAAATACTTCCATACTCCTGTTTTAGAATCATTTGAATACTGACCAGTCAAAATAAGCTCACCTTCTTGATTGTAATAATTAGCTTGCCCTTGTTTTACATTATTTACATAAGTCTCTTCAGACAAAACTTTACCGTATTTTGAGTACCTCAAAAAAGAACCATCGAGCTTGCCCTTTTTATAAGATTTAGCTTCCACAACTTGACCATTGGTATGAAACACTTTTGACATCCCTTCTAAGACTCCATTTGAATAGTTCTCTTGAAGTATCATTGCACCCTTATCATAATACACCCATGTGTTAATCTTGTTTTTCCCGAGCATATAACCATGGGCTTCCAGAACATTATTGGGACCATAAAATTCACAATAGGCATTCCCTGAGGAATCATATTCCTTCTTTATGGCTAAATGATATTTGGGGCTTGGATTGTAGAAATAAAAAACCCCGACTTCCTTATCATCTATAAATTGACCTTTATATCTCAATTGACCGTCCTCAAAATAACGCTCCCAAGGTCCCTGTTTCAAACCTTCATCATCCACCTTATTTTGCGCGGTTACGAACAAACAAGTAAAAAGTCCAAAAATCAAAAAATATTTTTTCACTGATATCTGTTATATTTAAACCAAAATAAGTCATTTTCATGAAGCAATATTCAGAATTATTAAAAAATTTAAAATCCTTTAGAGACCAAAGAGAAGAACTGGCTGAATTGGCAAATTCAGATGCTGAATTTAGAATATTTTGCTATAAATCTTTACAGAACAATGATGATCTAAAAATTCAAAGTAGAGCGGCTTGGGTACTAGATATAGCACTCGAGAAACAGATAGAATTGTTCCTTGATGAGGTAAAACTCTTAATCCCACTATTTCAGCAGGTTTTAAATGATGGAACTTTGAGATGTTTACTGCGCATGCTCAGTCATTTAAGTCAATATGAAAATAAAAATGACATCCAAATATTGAATCCAACTCAAAGAGAAGAATTGGTGAATTTTAGTTTCGATATTTTAATAAGTAATGAGTTAGTGGCAGCAAAAGTTCACGCTATGGAAATTCTATTTCAACAGGAAAATAAATTCGACTGGGTCAAAAGCGCGCTTCGAGAAGAGCTTCAGAATAAAATTCTCGGACAATCTCCCGCGTATCAGGCTCGAGCAAAAAAAATATTAAAGAATTAAAAACAAAAAAAACGAGGATACTTAAGCCTAATTATTATTTTTGTGCTTTAATCTAAACCATATGAATTCTTTAACTGAATTAACAGCAATTTCACCTATTGATGGAAGGTACCGTTCAAAAACTCAACAATTAGCCCCTTATTTTTCGGAAGAGGGCCTCATTAAGTATAGAGTACTTGTTGAAATCGAATATTTTATTGCACTTTGTGAAATTCCATTAAAGCAATTAAAAGATTTTGATCAGGCCTTATATCCAGCCTTGAGAAAAATCTATCAGGAATTCAGTTCATCAGATGCACAGGCGATTAAGGACATTGAAAAAGTTACCAACCATGACGTAAAAGCTGTGGAATACTTTATCAAAGAAAAGTTTGATCAATTAAACTTGCAACCGTTTAAAGAATTTATCCATTTTGGATTGACTTCACAGGATATAAACAATACTGCTATTCCTTTATCTATAAAGGACGCACTTGAAGAAGTATATTACCCAACCTTAGACCAATTATCTTCAAAACTGGCTGATTTAGCCATTGACTGGCAAGATATTCCAATGTTGGCACGAACTCATGGTCAACCCGCTTCACCTACGAGGCTAGGAAAAGAATTATTCGTTTTTGTTGAGAGAGTAAATCAACAAGTACTGCAATTACAACACACTCCTATTGCCGCAAAGTTCGGAGGGGCTACAGGAAATTATAACGCTCATAAAATTGCATACCCTAATGTAGATTGGAAAGGTTTTGGAACACATTTTGTAGAAGAAATCCTAGGACTTCACCATTCTTTTCCTACGACACAAATCGAGCACTATGATCACATGGCAGCTGGATTTGATGCAATGAAAAGAATAAATACCATTTTCCTTGACCTCAACAGGGACATGTGGACTTATATTTCAAATGAATATTTTAAACAAAAAATAAAAAAAGGAGAAGTTGGTTCTTCAGCGATGCCTCATAAAGTTAATCCGATTGACTTTGAAAATTCTGAAGGAAATTTAGGTTTAGCAAATGCCTTATTTGAGCACTTATCTGCAAAACTGCCAGTTTCTAGGTTGCAAAGAGATTTAACAGATTCTACAGTTTTGAGAAATATTGGTGTTCCATTTGGACATACACTAATAGCCTTTGCTTCAACACTCAAAGGTTTAGACAAATTATTGATTAATGAAGCGGCATTCGACAAAGATTTGGAAGAGAATTGGGCAGTAGTCGCTGAAGCTATTCAAACTATCTTAAGAAGAGAAGCTTACCCTAATCCATACGAAGCTTTAAAAAGCTTGACGCGCACAAATGAAGGAATCAATAAAGATACCATAGCAGCATTTATTCAGACCCTCGAGGTTTCAGATGAAATCAAAGCAGAGCTTGCCGTAATTACACCTCAGAACTATACAGGGATCTAATGAAGCAGGTTTTATATCTTATAGGAGTTTCTATTTTTCTAATTGCTTGTAATGAGAATCAGAATTTTGATCCTGAACGTTTTAGACAAGGAGATTTTGAGATCCCGGCCGGAGAAAACTACGGTAAAACTAAAATCGTGAGAAAGGACAGTCTTCAAATTGAATTTTATGAAAACTCGGTTGATACTCTGGTAATCACATGGAAAAATAATTTCAATTACGATTTAAGGATGTTAAATCCTAAAAAGCCTTCTGATGAAGATATCATTCATGTTCAGATAAAAAAAATAAAAGCCACAAGCTATACCTTTGAAGCTAAGATAGGTTATACAAACTTTGTTCAGACGGGAGAATTATTTATTTTAACCGACTAATATGGAAATATTTTTACACATAGATACTTGGGTTGCTCTGCTTACCTTAACTTTTTTAGAGGTCGTCTTGGGGATTGACAATATTATTTTTATCTCTATTGCAGCAGGTAAACTTCCCGAAGAAAAAATAAAAAAGACCACACAAATCGGTCTTTTATTGGCCATGGTCATGCGAATCATCTTATTGACCTTTGTAACTTATTTGGCAGGGTTAACCAAACCAATTTTTACTATAGATACCTCTTGGCTCCAAACTGATGTTACTGGTCAAGGTCTTATTCTATTTATTGGAGGACTTTTCCTGTTATGGAAGTCAACATCGGAAATTCGTGAAAAAGTAGATCCGGATGAAACCCATGAAGACCTCACAAAGAAATCGGTTAAAAAAGTGGCCATGTCTGCAGTGATCTTACAAATAGTTATGATTGACTTAGTTTTTTCATTTGATTCAGTCTTAACCGCTGTTGGAATGACTAACGGCGTACCCGGGGCCTTAATTATTATGGTTTCCGCTGTCGTCATATCTATGATTATAATGATGGTATTTGCAGTGCCTATTGGAAAATTTGTAAATACACATCCAAGTATTCAAATGTTAGCATTAGCCTTTTTGATATTAATTGGATTTATGTTAGTTACTGAAGCAGCTCATTTGTCACATACAAAAGTTTTTGGCGCAGAAGTTGGTGCCATTCCAAAAGGATATTTGTACTTTGCCATCGCTTTTTCCTTAGGAGTTGAAGCATTGAATATGAGAGTTAGAAAAAATAAAAAAAAGTAATCATTGTTGAAAAATAAATTCATAGCGTTTTGGTTAGTCTTGTTAATGGGACTTCCAATGAGTATGGAATTTCACCATATCGTCACTGACGAGCATTCATGGTGTTTTCAGCATGATGATATACATTTGCATCAAAAAGATCACGATTGTGATCACACCCACTTCTCAACAAACAATACCTATACGTATACTGAATCAAGTATTGACTTTTCCGTATTTGAAAGTCCTAATTTTAGTGAACAATTTTCTTATACTGAGAAACATTTCTCTACGTTCAATCTTGATTTGCATAAAAGGGGTCCGCCAAATGAATTGTTAGTCTAACAACAATTTATTTAACCTTTTATAACACCAAATGAAAACAATAAAATTTTTATTCTTCATGATGTTCGCTGCAGCTTCATGGGGACAAAATACCGTTGAATTTACAGTAAATTCTACACAAGGAGAAGCAATTCTTGGAGCAGAAATCTATTTCAACGAATTACACAAAGGAAATAGCACTGATGAAAATGGTCAGGCTGAAATTGCAATTCCTCAAGGAAAGCACAACTTTACAATATCCTATTTAGGCTTCAAAACCTTCTCAGGAAGTATTGATTCTTCAACAGAAACCAAAATCACAATTACACTTGAAGAAAGTATATTTGGTTTGGATGAAATCATAGTATCAACTCCTTTTAATCAATTGCAATCACAAAATGTGATGAAAGTGGAATCAGCTACAGCCCAGCAACTAAAGGATATGGGGAGTTTTGACTTAGGAGATGGTATTGCAAAAATGCCAGGGGCAAGTCAAATCACTTCTGGGACAAGTTTAAGCAAACCAGTTATTCGCGGATTAAGTGGAAACAGGATTTTGGTTTATTCTCAAGGAGTCAGATTAGAAAATCAACAATTTGGAGATGACCACAGTTTAGGAATTAATGGCTCTGGGGTATCTTCTGTTGAATTGATTAAAGGACCTGCTTCTCTGTTATACGGATCTGACGCCTTGGGAGGTGTCCTTTATTTTAATCCAGAAAAATTTGCAGATGCCAATGACTTTAAAGCCTCTATTGATCAAAGCTTTAATTCAGGGACTCTAGGGAGCAATACTTCTTTAATGGTCGCAAATAGTGGAGAAAAGTTTGGGATTATTGCCAGAGGAACTTATAATGCTCATATGGATTACGCCTTACCAGATGAAGGCTATGTACACAACTCAAGATTTAACGAAAAGGACTTTAAACTTGGACTTAATTTTGATGGTGAAAATTCCAATACTAATATCCGATACAGTTACAACCATAACATATCAGGGATACTTGAGACACATGAAGAGGAAGGTCATCTCGAGGAAGAAGAAGAACATGAAGAACATGAATTTGAAGATCATGATAGAGACAAAACTTATACTCCAGCGGAGCCATACCAAGATGTAGTAATGCAAGTGGCTTCATTGCACCATCATACCTATTTTGGAAAATCAAAATTGATTGCGGATATTGGTTTTAGTCAAAATGATCGTAAAGAAATTGAACATCATGAAGATCATGAAGAAGAGGGGCATGAAGAGGAAGAAGAACACGAAGAAGAGGCTGCCTTGCACCTTATTCTTAATGCCGTGAACTACAACTTGCGACTTGAAACGAATGCTAGTGAAAACCTAAAATGGACTGCAGCAATTCAAGGGACTTGGCAAGACAATAAGAATTATGGTGAAGAGGAATTAGTTCCTAATGCGACAACAAACGACATCGGAGCCTATGTCGCGGTAAATTTCAAAAATGCTATTCAAGCAGGTATACGATTTGATCATAGACAGATTAATTCTGTTGAGTTTACAAATGATTACAACAGTGTAAATGGTGCTATAGGATGGAAAGCTGATTTAAGCCAAAACCTAACTCAGCGTATTAATGTTGCTACTGGGTTCAGAGCTCCAAACTTAGCGGAATTGGGTTCAGATGGAATTCACCACGGTTCAAATCGATACGAGATTGGAAATGCTGATCTTCAAGCGGAACAAAATATTCAATTCGACTATGGCTTGGAGTACAGCAATGAGCATTTTGAATTCTATGTTAATGCTTTTTACAATGTTATCGACAATTTTATCTATTTAGAAAATTCTGGTACAACAACTGACGGATTTGAAGTGTACAATTACGTTCAGGATGCTGCAAATCTTTATGGTGGTGAAACCGGGATTCACCTGCACCCTCACCCACTAGATTGGTTCCATTTTGAAAGTGCATATCAATTGGTTTACGGAGAACAAAGAGAAGATAAAGAGGCACTTCCATTTATTCCTCCAGGAAGATGGAACAATACTATCCGAGCCGAGTTTCAACCAAGTGAAACCACCCAAAAACTTTTTGTGGCTCTTAACTATGAATATAACTTTGACCAAAACCGTGTAGCAATAAATGAAGATCCAACAGCAGCCTATGGGGTTTTAAATTTCAACTCAGGAGTGACTTGGAAATTTGACAGTTTTGAGATGGGAGCTAATTTAAATTTATTGAATATCTTAGACGACAGTTATATTCCTCATTTATCCAGATTCAAGCCTTTAGGTATTCCAAACCCGGGACGTTCTGTAATGCTTGGGGTAAACATAAATATGTAAATGAAACAAATTTTTATAGTAATTCTATTGACTTTGGGCGGTTTCTCAGCCCAAGGTCAAATTAGAACCTTTACCCACCAGGACAGTCTTAGAGGATCAATTACACCAGAAAGAGCATGGTGGGATCTAATCGCCTACCGTTTAAAAGTTAAGCCTGACATTCAGAAAAAAAGTATTTCTGGGAGCAATTGGGTGGTATTTAAGACCATAGAAGATGCAGGAAAAATGCAAATTGATCTTCAGCAGCCTATGGCGATCACCAAAGTGACACATCAGGACCGGGATTTAAAATATCAGCGTGAGGGAAATGTTTACTATATCAATTTTGAAACCCTTCCTACCAAAGGTCAATTAGACTCGATTTATATAGAATTCCAAGGGAATCCAAAAATATCAAATCGTCCACCATGGGACGGAGGCCTTACTTGGTCAAAAGATGAATTGGGCAATGATTTTGTTGCAACTTCAGTTCAAGGAGATGGTGCCAGTTTATGGTGGCCATGTAAAGATCATATGTATGATGAAGTGGAGCAAATGGATATTATTTTGGAGGTTGCAAAACCTCTTGTTGGAGTTGCAAACGGGAGACTCGTTAAAACCGAAGACCAGGACAATTCAAGAGTATTTCATTGGCATGTTTCCAACCCGATAAACAATTATGGAGTAAACATGAATATTGGTAACTATACCAATTTTAAAGAGGAATATTCTGGTGAAAATGGCATTCTCGATTTGGATTATTACGTTTTAGAAAATCACTTGGCTCTGGCTCAGAAACAATTCAATCAAGTCCCGATGATGTTGGAAGCATTCGAATATTGGTTTGGTCCTTATCCTTTTTACAGAGATAGCTTTAAACTTGTTGAGGTTCCTTATTTAGGAATGGAGCATCAAAGTTCAGTGACTTATGGCAATGGGTTTAAAAACGGATATCTCGGGAGTGATTTAAGTGGGACAGGATGGGGATTAAAATTCGATTTCATTATCATCCACGAAGCGGGTCATGAATGGTTTGCAAACAATATCACGAATATTGATATCGCAGACATGTGGATACATGAGAGCTTCACGGCTTATAGCGAAAGCCTGTATTTAGAATACTTTTACGGAAAACAAGCCGGACAAGAATACGTAATAGGTACTAGAAGGAACATTCAAAATGACCGACCTATTATTGGTTTTTACAACGTAAATCACAGTGGGTCTGGGGATATGTACTACAAGGGCTCTAACATGATTAATACCATTAGAACTTGGTTAAATAACGACGAGCAATGGCGTGAAATCCTCAGGGGTCTAAATAAAGACTTTTACCACCAAACTGTAGATACAGAAACTATAGAGCACTATATTATTGACCAAACCGGACTTCCCTTGCAAGGTCTATTTGATCAATACCTAAGAACCACAGAAATCCCTCAACTTGATATAAAAATCAAAGATCACAAGATTCACTACCGTTATTGCGAAGTATTAAAAAACTTCAACCTCCCACTAAGAATAAACATAAACGGAAAGGAAATCGAAATTCAACCCAATCAAAAATGGCAAACGTTGAAATTAGATGCGCCAATTGAAAGTCTTGAAATTGATCCTAATTACTATATCCTAATCAATAAAACGAGTTAGTATACGTATTTACTGCGCTTAATTCTTCCTAATATAACAAAGCCTAGGACAAAGAATCCTCCAAGAATCAATATGGACAAACGCATCGAACCGGTCAATGCAACAACAAGTCCAAAAATAATTGTTCCCAGGACAATACTTATCTTTTCAGTGACATCAAAAAAACTGAAATAGGTTGCTGTATCAATACTGTCTTGAGGTATTAGTTTGGAATAAGTGGATCTAGAAAGGGTTTGTATGGCCCCCAAGCACAATCCTATCATTGCTCCGAGTCCATAAAACTTTAAGGTCAAATTGGGGTCGTCTGCCTTCAAAAAGAATGCCAACAAACAGGCGGAAGCCCAAAAACCAATCGTAATTTTTAAAGCACCTATATTTCCAATTCGCTTAGATACTTTTGCAAAAACAAATGCTCCTAATATCCCCCAAAGTTGCACCATCATAATGGTTATAATCAAATCACTTGACTCCATGCCAAGCTCCTTCGAGCCAAAAACGGTAGCCAATAAAATAATGGTTTGAACCCCTATGGAATAACAGAAAAATGAATACAAGAGCTTTTTTAAATTCTCTTGTTCCTTTATTTCTTTCCAAACCTTTGCTAACTCGCGCCAACCCTTAACCAAATAATCAGACTCAGGTTTGCGTTTATGCATGTTATTTGGTAATCTTCTAAAAGTAACTTGCGCAAAACCTATCCACCAAAGCCCTACCAACACGAAAGAAATACGACTTGGAAGCGCTGCATCTGTCATGCCAAAGGTCTCGGGTGACATGACCATAAATAAACAAAACCCAAGAAGAATTAAAGATCCAACGTATCCATAGATAAATCCGTTGGCACTGGCCTTGTCTTGCTGTTCAGGAAAGGCGACCTCAGGAAGATAGGCGTTATAAAAAACCAAACTCCCCCAAAAACCAACACTTGCCAAAACGGAGAATCCCAGACCTAAGAACAAACGGTCCACATCATCAAAAAAGAACAATGCCATTACTGACAATCCTCCCATATAACAGAAAAACTTCATAAACTTCTTTTTATTTCCTGTATAATCTGCAATTCCAGAAAGTACTGGAGAAAGAATCGCCACAATCAAAAAAGAGAGCGATAAGGAATACGAGTAAATCGCAGTATCATCGAATTTTGGAGCCTCGGCTTGACTTGCAATAGATTCGTAATAAATGGGAAAAATAGCTGTACTAATAACCAAAGAATATACCGAGTTGGCCCAATCGTAAAATGCCCAAGCTCTAATGTCTTTTTTTGATCCTTTTTGAAACATTTGATGTAGTTTTACACAATATAAGTAAATATTACATGCATGGACAAGGCTAAACAAAGTTTTATACCTAATTATATAATCAAAACCTCAAAGGTTTTGTCAGTTGCTGCCCCCTTTCTAGCTAGAAAATTCGCAATCAAATTGTTTGCAACTCCAATAAAATTTCGCGTTCCATCATCGGAACAATTTTTTATCAACGGCTCGAAACAACAGCCTCTATTTTTTGAAGATCAACCTGGTTTTATACAAAGTTATACCTACGGAAATGGTCCAAAAAAGGTACTATTAATGCACGGTTGGTCGGGAAGAGGAAGTCAAATGGCTCACTTTTCAAAAAAGCAAGAAGATCAATACACCTTTTATACTTTCGATGCTCCTGGTCATGGGAGATCAAATGGAAAGGACACCAACTTGAAACGATTTATTGAAAGTATAGAACTGATGGACAAGCATTTTGGCCCCTTTGATTTTGGGATTGGACATTCCTTGGGTTCTATGGCTTTGCTTAATGCACACGCTAGAGGAACGCATTTTGATAAATTGGTCTTGATTGGTTCAGGAAACAAAATCTCGGACATCGCTTTAGATTTCGTTGACAAAATTAAGCTCCCTCCAGCTTATGGCTATGCCTTAAAGGCACATTTAGATAAGCGTTTTGGAGAGGATGTCGATGCCTACTCATCTGATAAGGTTGCAAAAAAGGCGAGTGCGAAAGTATTGCTCGCCCACGATGAGAATGATTTAGAAGTCCCTGTAAGTAGCAGTTTAGAAATTCGACCAAATTTGAAACAAAGCGAATTATTAATCACTAAAGGACTTGGACATACCCGTATATTGAGAAACCCAAAGGTTATTGGCCAAATTCATAATTTTTTGAACAATGAAGATTAAAAACCTATTTTTAATACTAATCCTAAGCACTAGTTTTATGATGACAGCACAAGAACAACATGATAAGAACAAGGAAAATAGTACATATAAGGTTGAAAAAACCAGTGAGGCTTGGAAGCAGATTTTAAGTCCTGAGCAATATTATGTCTTGCGTGAAAAGGGAACTGAAAGACCATTTACTGGGGAATATAATGTGCATTTTGAAAAAGGAACATATACATGTGCAGGATGTGACGCTGAGCTCTTTGAGTCTGAAACAAAATTCGATGCACATTGCGGATGGCCTTCTTTTGATGAAGCTATTGAAGGTGCAGTTAGTTATAAACGTGATGTAAGTCACGGCATGGTCAGAACGGAAATTTTATGTTCGAATTGCGGAGGGCATTTAGGTCATGTTTTCGATGATGGTCCAACAGCAACAGGAAAGCGCTATTGTGTGAATTCTCTGTCCTTAGGATTTGAGGATGAAAAATCTGAAAAGAAACAATAAATTTGTAAATTGGGTCTTATGTACAAGACCTTATACCTACTCTGTTTCAGCCTTTTTATGCTCTCTTGTAAAAGCGATACAGAAAACCAATACACTCCACTTGCCGAACGAGTTCAGAGCCAAGCTCATGACAAAGGATTTATAGGATCAGAAAATTGTGCAACATGTCATCAAGGCCCTTATCAGGATTGGTTGGGCTCTGATCATCAATTGGCGATGCAATTGCCTACCGAAGAAAGTGTTTTAGGAGATTTCGAAAATAGTACTCACGAGATTTATGGGGTTGAATCACGCTTCTTTAAAAAAGGAGATAAATTCTATATTTACACCCAGGGTCCTCAAGGAGAATTCAAAGAATTTGAGGTGAAATATACCTTCGGGCATGATCCTTTGCAACAGTATTTAGTAGAAACTAGTCCTGGAAATCTTCAAGTAATTACCCCTTTTTGGGACAGTAGACCTCTTAAAGAAGGGGGGCAGCGTTGGGAGCATATCTATCCCGAAGAATTTATTGCTTCACATGATGAACTCCATTGGGGAAGACAATTACAAAATTGGAACTACATGTGCGCCGAATGTCATTCGACCAATGTAAAAAAGAATTTTGATACTGAAACAGGACAGTACAACACCACTTACGATGAAATTAATGTCTCTTGTGAATCCTGTCATGGTCCAGGAGAAAACCATGCGAAATGGGCAGAATTAGGAGGAACGGAAGTGCTTCCTAACAAGGGACTTGTCTTTGACATCATCGACAGGGATGAAGGTCAGTTCATCACTAATCCAAATGATGGATCTGTAAAAAGAAGCAGCCCGAAACTCAACCAAATGCAGGTTGAATATTGCGCTAGATGTCACGCCAGAAGGACTCAACTCACAGATCAATATACCTATGGAAAGATCTTGGAAAACAGTCATACCGTTGCTTTAATCAATGTCCCACTATACCATGACGATGGCACAACTAACGATGAAGACTATGTTTATGGTTCATTTTTACAGTCAAAAATGTACCGTGAAGGAGTAAGTTGTAAAAATTGTCATAATGTTCATTCTAACAAGCTACTCGCACCAGGGAAGAATGTGTGCTTTCAGTGTCATACGCCTCAAATTTACGATCAACCTACTCACTCAAAGCATTCATTGAGTGCTGACTCTCCTGATTGCATTAGTTGTCATATGCCAAAACAATACCAGATGATCGTCGATGCGAGAGCAGATCATTCCATACGAATCCCACGACCTGATGTGAGTTTGAAAACAGGAAGTTTCAATGCGTGTAACAATTGTCATCAAGACCAAAGCATTCAGTGGGCAGCAACAGCCTTTAAAAATTGGTATGGAGATAAATACGACAGCATAGGTCATTATGGTTTAGCCATGCATGCGGGGCGAAATAATAGTCCGGGAAGTCAAGGTAAACTCAATGAGCTTTGGGCAAATAAGGAGACTCCCGAAATTGTAAAAGCAAGCTCACTAAGTCTAATCAATAGTCAAGAAAATATTCAAGGAGCCAAGAATATAATTCAAGGACTCAATCACTCCAATGCGATCATTAGAAGAGCCGCAGTTCAAAATCTTTACAAACTCGATCAAAAAGCATTGTTTTCCAGGGCAAAAATTGCCTTAAAGGACTCTGTATATGGAGTCCGGTTTGCAGCAGCCAGCATCCTGTATAGTTGGCCAATAGCAAACCTTAACCCTGAAGATAAAGCCCTGATTAATCAAGCTAAAAAAATATATTTCAAACAACTTCTTTACTATCAAGATCGATCCACAGGAGAGGCGAATATTGCTTCTGCCTATGCTGGCCTTGGGGATTTTGAGCAAGCAGAGATTCACTTTAAAAAAGCATTGAGAATGGATAGTTTAGATCGCTATGCACTGGTAAACTATGCAGATCTTAAAAGACAAAAAAAAGAAGATAACAAATCTCTTATTCTATTAAAAAAAGCCATTGAAATTGCCCCTGAAATGGTCGAAGCCTATCATGCTTTAGGATTCACTTATATTCGATTAAAACAAAATAACTTAGCTATTCAGACCTTTGAGAAGGCTTATGAAATAGATGTAAAAAACGCCAACAGTAATTATTACTACGCATTAATGTTGAGTGAAGCTGGTCAGAAAAAGCAAGCTTTAGAACTCCTTGATCAATTCCTGGTAAGTCAACCTTATAATATGCAAATTTTGAACTTAGCATTTAATTTCTCAAGAGAATTAAGTGAAGAAAATTACCAAAATAAATACTTAGACACCTTAATAGAATTATACCCAAATAACCCTCAGTTAAAGGCCATGAAATAGGTTGTATCTTCCTATTCTTTGATGTATATTTGTGGCCTAAAATCAAGAAAACCGTATGTTTAATAGTTTAAGCGATAAGTTAGATAAGGCCTTACACGTCCTGAAAGGACACGGTAAAATTACCGAAGTAAATGTAGCAGAGACCTTAAAGGAAGTAAGAAGAGCTCTATTAGATGCCGATGTAAACTTTAAAATTGCAAAAGAGTTTACCAAACGCGTAAAAGATAAAGCGATAGGTCAAGACGTATTGACCACCTTAAACCCTTCTCAACTTTTAGTAAAGATTGTAAAAGATGAGCTTACTCAGCTTATGGGAGGCGAAACGGTTGGAATTGACCTTTCAGGAGATCCAACAGTGATTTTGATGGCCGGACTTCAAGGTTCGGGTAAAACCACTTTTTCAGGAAAACTCGCAAATTATTTAAAAAACAAAAAAACCAAACAAGTTTTACTTGTTGGAGCGGATGTATACCGACCTGCTGCGATTAATCAGCTGAAGGTTGTCGGCGAACAAATCGGTGTTGAAGTCTATGCAGAAGAGGGAAACAAAAACCCTGTTGAAATCGCAAAAAATGCCCTAAAATACGCTAAAGAAAATGGAAAGAATACAGTAATCATTGATACCGCAGGTCGTCTAGCTGTGGATGAAGAATTGATGACTGAAATTTCGAATATTCACAAGGCTGTTAAACCAAATGAAACCTTATTTGTCGTAGATTCTATGACGGGTCAAGATGCGGTAAATACTGCCAAAGCCTTCAATGATTTATTGAACTTTGACGGTGTGGTTTTGACCAAATTAGATGGTGATACACGTGGTGGTGCTGCTTTATCGATAAAGACAGTAGTAAATAAACCAATCAAATTTATCGGTACTGGGGAGAAAATGGAAGCTATAGATGTTTTCCATCCAGATCGTATGGCTGATCGTATTTTGGGAATGGGAGATGTTGTTTCCTTAGTAGAACGTGCCCAAGAGCAATACGACGAGGAAGAAGCTCGTAAAATTCAAAAGAAAATTGCCAAGAATAAATTTGGTTTTGATGACTTCTTATCTCAAATTCAACAGATTAAGAAGATGGGGAATATGAAAGACCTTATGGGAATGATCCCAGGGGCTTCAAAAGCCATGAAAGGTATGGATATTGACGATGATGCTTTTAAAGGAATTGAAGCCATTATTCAATCCATGACTCCGTCGGAAAGAGAACAACCCAATACCATTAACGCAAGTCGTAAAAAAAGAATTGCAAAAGGTTCTGGGACTACAATACAAGAAGTGAATCAACTACTAAAACAGTTCACCCAAATGAGTAAGATGATGAAAATGATGCAAGGTGGTGGCGGAAAACAAATGATGAACATGATGCGCAATATGCGTTAATATAAATCTCTCTCATGAAGCTACTAGACGGTAAATTAACATCAACTCAAATTAAATCTGAAATTGCCGAGGCAGTTTCAAAAAGAAAGGAACAGAACAAAAAAACACCTCATTTAGCGGCCATTTTAGTAGGTAGCGATGGTGCGAGTATGACTTATGTTTCGAGCAAAGTTAAAGCCTGTGAGCTAGTAGGATTTGAATCAACTTTAATCGAGCTTCCAGAAAACACATCTGAGGAAGTTCTTTTAAAACAAATTGAAGATCTAAATCAATCAAAAGACATCGATGGATATATCGTTCAGCTTCCATTACCTGACCACATCGATGAGCAAAAAGTATTAACGGCTGTTGACCCAGAGAAAGACGTCGATGGATTTCATCCGGTCAATGTGGGAAAAATGACCCTAGATTTACCAACCTTTCTACCTGCTACACCTTACGGGATCATGGAGTTGTTGGAACGCTATAAAGTAGAAACTTCAGGAAAGAATGTTGTTGTAATCGGACGTTCACATATCGTTGGAAGACCTATGAGTATTTTGATGAGTCAAAAAAGACCTGCAGGAAATGCAACGGTTACTGTGGCCCACAGTCGCACTTCAAACTTAAAAGAGCTTTGCCAAGAGGCAGATATAATTGTTGCAGCCCTTGGCCGTGCAGAATTCTTAACTGCTGACTATGTTAAACCAGGAGCTTGTATTATTGACGTAGGAATTACAAGAGTAAAGGACGACACCAAAAAACGAGGTTATAGATTAGCGGGTGATGTCAAATATGATGAAGTTGCTGAAAAAGCGAGCTTCATTACTCCAGTACCTGGTGGTGTAGGCCCAATGACCATAGCCATGCTCTTGAAAAACACCTTACAAGCTTGTGAACAGAGGGATTAATTCTCCTCTCTATGGACTTTATTAAAATCAAAGGCGGGATTACAAACTGAAATGTATTCACATTCCTCTTCAAATGGATTGGAATATCGAACCTTATGGTTTGCTTCAATACGGATAGATTCCCCTGGACCCAATATGATTTTTTCACCGTCTACTTCAATAAGTTTACGCCCTTTTACCACAAGAGTATATTCTGAAAACTCTGGTTTTTGAAAGGGTTCTGACCACCCTGCTGGTGCCCTCATATGGGCAATGGACAAACCGTTACCATCGATTGATGCTCCACCAAAGTGTTCCCCAATGTATTTCCCATCACTTGTAGGGACTACAAACGGAGATTTTTGAACTTGAAAAGCGTTGTTTTCTAATTTAGCCATATGGTAAAAGACTTAATCTTTGCTTGACTCGGGATTTGTTCTATACTCAATTCTCCCGGTCTTAAACTGGTCAATCCTAAATCGGCTTGATCAATGGTCATCGTAGCATTAAGCTCATCTATAAATAAGGTGGCAGAAGTAAATGTCTTTTCAATTCTATCAATTTGTAAGTTTACATTTACATCTTCAAAATTGGAACCAATCCCCAACTCGTCTTTTGTTTGGAATTTTGGAGAAAAAACCTCAACACGTTTAACCAAAGATGTAGAATCAAGTGCATCTTCAGCCACGATTGTCAATAAATGATTCCCATTATAATCATAAATTAAATATTGATCTTCATCTTGACTCATTGCTCCGAGATACCCTACCTCACCTTCACTCAAACGACTTACAATTGAATCGCCATCAAACAAAGCGCTGATTTCTTGAATTTCGGTCTGTGCACTTATAGCACCAACCTGTCCTTTTTTAATTAAAAAATCTTGTTTACCATCACAGGACAATAACACTACTCCACATAATACTAGGGTTACTAGAACTTTCGAAATTCTCATCAACAATAAATTTAGTGCCATAAAATTAAGGCAAAGATTTGAAAAAGCAACCATTAAAAGAAATTCTTTATTTTTTTCATACTCCTTTAAAAGTGTCGTACCTTTGCATGAGCAAAAAATTATGGATAAAAAACTAAAATCACTTATTGACAAAGGCTTGAGTCTCCCGTTAATGGAAGCGTTTTACACCATTCAAGGGGAAGGAGCTCACACAGGAAAAGCTGCTTATTTCATTCGAATTGGAGGCTGTGATGTGGGTTGTCATTGGTGTGATGTTAAAGAGAGTTGGAATGCCGAAACCCACCCTCCTACTTTAACCGATTCCATAATTTTGGACGCTGCGAAATATGCCGATACTGTTGTAGTCACTGGCGGGGAACCCTCGATGTATGAATTGGATTATATTTGCGATCAATTGCACGAAAAAGGGATTAAAACTCATATAGAAACCTCAGGGTCCTATGAACTTAGCGGAACTTGGGACTGGATTTGTCTTTCACCGAAAAAAACCAAATTACCTGTAGACTCTATTTATCCCAAAGCCGATGAACTCAAGATGATTATACACAATAAAAGTGATTTTAAATTTGCTGAGGAACAAGCTGCAAAAGTAGGAACTAAGTGTGAATTATACTTGCAACCGGAATGGTCAAAAAGGGACAAAATGATTCCTTTAATTGTGGATTATGTAATGGAAAACCCAAAATGGAAAGTTTCCTTGCAAACCCATAAGTATTTGAATATTCCTTAAGAAATTTTCGACTTTGCCAAGGCGAGAATATCTTCAAACTGCTCTTCTCTGGTCTTTTTTGAATTATCGTACAAGATGGCATCATCTGCTTGAACAAGTGGAGAATCTTTTCGGGAGCTATCTAGAGCATCACGTTGTTCTACATTATTTAGTACTTCAGCAAAACTCACATCTTCTCCTTTGTCTTTCAACTCATCGAATCGACGCTGAGCTCTTGTTTCTGCAGAGGCTGTCATGAAAATTTTGAGTTCCGCATTTGGAAAAACTACCGTTCCAATGTCTCTACCGTCCATCACAACACCTTTCTCAACACCCATTTGTTGTTGGGCTTCAACCAGTTTCCTCCTGACCTGAGAGACCGCTGCAACTACAGATACATTTGAAGACACTTCCATCTGACGAATTTCTCTTTCTACATTTTCCCCATTGAGATAAACTTCAGCAAAACCCAACTGTGGATTGAACTTAAAACTCAGATGGACTTGGTCCAGTTGCTCAATCAAACTATTTTGATCCAAAACGCCGTGTTCCAAGTAACCTTGTCTCATCGCAAAAAGAGTCACAGTCCGATACATCGCACCGGTATCCACATAGACGTAACCCAATTCCTTAGCCAAACTTTTCGCAAGTGTACTCTTTCCTGTCGATGAAAATCCATCGATAGCAATTATAATCTTTCCCATAGTACAAAGGTAATAATTCTTGGGCTCCTAGAATTGCTAATGAGATACTTTTACAATATCTTTGCGTCTTAAAATTTATAAATCAATGATTAAGATTACCTTACCAGATGGTAGTATTAGAGAGTACGAAAATAACGTTACTCCAATGGACGTCGCTAAGAGTATTAGCGAGGGTTTTGCCCGAAATGTAATTTCTGCAAAGTTCAATGGTCAAACTATTGAAACCGTTACTCCATTGACCACAGATGGGAATCTAATCTTGTACACCTTTAGTGATGCAGAAGGAAAAAAAGCATTCTGGCATTCATCTGCGCATATTTTAGCACAGGCTATCCAAGAATTATATCCTGGA
Source organism: Flavobacteriaceae bacterium (assembly GCA_049606855.1). Taxonomy (GTDB): domain Bacteria; phylum Bacteroidota; class Bacteroidia; order Flavobacteriales; family Flavobacteriaceae; genus JBELHR01. The sequence goes on from JBMYVY010000004.1 coordinate 216,949, forward strand.
TCTAAACTAACTATTGGTCCAGCAATTGACAATGGATTTTATTACGATGTAGATTTCTCAGAACACAAGGTTTCTGAAAAAGATTTCCCGACTATTGAAAAGAAATTTTTAGAGTTGGCCCGTGGTAAACACGATTTCAAAATGCGTGAAGTATCGAAAGCCGATGCACTGGATAAATACAAAAATGAAGGGAATCAATACAAGGTTGAATTAATTGAAAACCTCAACGACGGAGAGATTACTTTCTGCGATCATGATAACTTTTCTGACCTTTGTCGCGGTGGACATATTCCGAATACTGGTATAGTCAAAGCAGTAAAAGTCATGAGTGCTGCTGGAGCCTACTGGAGAGGTGATGAAAACAACACGCAACTTACGCGTATTTACGGGGTGTCTTTTCCTAAGCAAAAAATGCTAAAGGAATATTTAGAGATGCTTGAGGAAGCAAAAAAGCGCGACCATAGAAAACTTGGAAAGGAATTGGAATTATTTACCTTCTCTTCTAAGGTTGGACAAGGTTTGCCCTTATGGTTACCAAAAGGTGCAGCTTTAAGAGGGCGTTTGGAAGATTTTTTAAAGAAAGCTCAAAAGAAAGCGGGTTATGAAATGGTGATGACTCCGCATATAGGTCAAAAAGAACTCTATGTAACTTCAGGGCATTATGCAAAATACGGAGAAGACAGTTTTCAACCGATTAAAACACCTAAACAGGATGAGGAATTTTTATTGAAACCAATGAATTGCCCGCATCACTGTGAAGTATATAATGCAAAACCTTATTCATACAAAGACCTACCGAAGAGATTCGCTGAATTTGGAACAGTATATCGTTATGAGCAAAGTGGAGAGTTGCACGGACTGACAAGAGTTCGTGGATTCACTCAAGATGACGCTCATATTTTCTGTACTCCAGACCAACTGGATCAAGAATTTAAAAATGTAATTGATCTTTCACTTTACGTTTTAAGTTCTTTAGGGTTTGAAGATTATACTGCACAAGTATCTGTTCGAGACATGGACAACTTAGACAAGTATATCGGATCGGTAGAGAATTGGGAAAAAGCAGAAAATGCAATTATCAATGCCGCGAAAGACAAGGGATTGAATTTTATTATAGAACCTGGCGAGGCAGCTTTTTATGGTCCTAAACTGGACTTCATGGTAAAAGACGCATTGGGAAGAAGCTGGCAATTAGGGACAATTCAAGTAGATTATAATCTCCCTGAGCGGTTCGACTTAACCTATAAAGGAGCAGACAATCAACTGCACCGTCCTGTGATGATTCACAGAGCGCCATTTGGATCAATGGAAAGATTCATAGCTGTATTGCTAGAGCATACTGGTGGTAATTTTCCCCTGTGGTTAACTCCTGATCAAGTTATTATACTGCCTATCAGTGAGAAATATCAAAAATATGCTGAAAATGTTTTACAATTGCTAGAAAATGACGAAATTCGCACCCTGTTAGATGATCGAGCTGAAAAAACTGGTCGAAAAATCCGTGATGCCGAACTTAGTAAGATTCCATACATGGTGATTGTCGGTGAAAAAGAAGCAGAAGAAGGTACGGTATCCGTTAGAAAACATGGAGAGGGTGATATCGGAACTTTTAGTATCGATGAGTTCGTTTCGCTAATTAAAAAAGCGGAAAAAGCAACCATCCAACAATTTTAGAGTATAAACATTCCTGTTGAAAAATAGGAGCAAAATTTTTTAGTCATAGCAATAAGAAGAAAAAAATCACGTAGAGGACCGGGAAGAGTCATAAAAGAAGACAAACACCGTATCAATCAAAAAATTACTGCACCTGAGGTTCGCCTAGTTGGAGAAAACGTTGAAGTTGGAGTTTATCCAATTCGTAAGGCGCTTGCTCTTGCAAACGAACAAGAACAGGATTTAGTGGAAATCTCTCCAAAAGCGGTTCCACCGGTATGTAAAATTATTGACTACAAGAAATTCTTGTACGAGCAAAAGAAACGTGAAAAGGCGCTAAAATCTAAGGCTACTAAAGTTGTGGTTAAAGAAATCAGATTTGGACCACAAACTGATGAGCACGATTATGAATTCAAAAAGAAACACGCTGTTAAATTCCTTCAGGATGGAGCGAAATTGAAAGCATATGTGTTTTTTAAAGGTCGTTCAATCATCTTCAAAGATCAAGGGCAAATACTTTTATTGCGTTTGGCACAAGAATTGGAGGAGTATGGAAAGGTTGAACAGATGCCTAAATTAGAAGGTAAGAGAATGATTATGTTTATTGCTCCTAAGAAGTAATTACATAAAATGATATTAAGCAAGAAAAAAAAGAATTAGAAATGCCTAAAATGAAAACCAAATCTAGTGCTAAGAAGCGTTTTAAGCTTACAGGTACTGGAAAGATTAAAAGAAAGCATGCTTTTAAGAGTCATATATTGACAAAAAAGAGCAAAAAACGTAAGCTAAAATTGACTCATGACGGTTTAGTTCATAAGTCAGATGAAGCGAACATCAAAGGACAATTAAGACTTAAGTAATTAAAGCTTAATTAAAGGGAATTATTTATAAACCATGGAGTAGTGCAAAAATAACAAGTGATTTAATTATCCGCCTACTACAAAAACAATTAGAATTATGCCTAGATCAGTAAATTCAGTTGCTTCAAGAGCTCGAAGAAAAAAGATATTGAAGCAAGCAAAAGGTTACTTTGGACGTCGTAAAAACGTTTATACAGTAGCAAAAAATGCTGTAGAGAAAGCGATGAGCTACTCTTACAGAGACCGTAAAAACAAAAAGAGAACTTTCCGTGCGCTTTGGATTCAACGTATTAACGCGGGAGCCAGATTACATGGATTGTCTTATTCACAGTTTATGGGTAAAGTTAAAGCTAACAACATCGAGTTAAACCGTAAGGTACTTGCTGACTTAGCAATGAACCACCCAGAAGCTTTTAAGGCTATCGTTGATAAAGTAAAATAATCTTATTATTAATATTCTTGCTTATAAATCCTCACTCTAACGAGTGGGGATTTTTTATATGTTAACATATTGATTATCAATAATTTAAGGGTTTTGTTAAAAATTTCCCAAAAAATACCCCGTTTTAGGGGTTGTATGTTAACAAAATCTTAATTATGTTTGTCATGTATCATTTAACCTTTTATGTATACACGAATTATTTTGAAAAAAAAGCGCTAGTCATTGACTAGCGCTTTTGTTTTTAAAGAACCTCTCCGAGTTCCTTTAGCTTTTCCGTATTTTCTGCGAGTTTCAATTCATCAATAATCTTATGAATGTCCCCGTTAATTACATTTTGAAGATCATAAAGGGTCAATCCTATACGGTGTTCTGTCACCCTTCCTTGTGGATAATTATAAGTCCTAATCTTGGCCGATCGATCCCCAGAAGAAACCAATGAATTTCTCTTAGCAGCATCAGCCGCAAGTTTCTTCTCAAGTTCCATCTCATAAAGACGAGAACGTAAAACTTTCATGGCCTTATCCTTGTTTTTATGTTGAGATTTTTGATCTTGACATTGAGCCACTAAACCCGTAGGTATATGCGTCAATCGCACGGCTGAATAGGTCGTATTCACAGATTGACCACCAGGTCCTGAAGAACAAAAATAGTCAACACGTACATCAGACATATTTAACTCCACATCAAACTCTTCTGCTTCAGGCAAAACCATCACCGTCGCTGCCGAAGTATGCACACGTCCTTGAGTTTCGGTTTGTGGGACACGCTGAACACGGTGAACTCCCGACTCAAACTTCATATCTCCATAAACATCTTCTCCACTAATCGAAAAAATAATCTCCTTAAATCCTCCTGAAGTCCCCTCACTGTAATCCTCTATCTCAGTCTTCCATCCCTTGTCACCACAAAATTTAGTGTACATACGATAAAGATCACCTGCAAAAATACTCGCTTCATCCCCACCTGTACCTGCACGGATTTCTACAATAACATTCTTGGCATCTTCTGGATCCTTTGGAATCAATTTGAACTTAATCTCTTCCTCTAACTGAGGAATTCGCTCATTGGCTTCATCCATTTCCATTTTTGCCATTTCTACCATTTCCTTATCGGAACCGTCAGAAATAATTTCTTTTGCTTCTTCAATATTTGCTAATAAAGACTCGTACTCTTTTGCAAGTTCCATAACTGCACCGAGATCCTTGTATTCTTTATTTATCTTGATATAACGCTTTTGATCAGAGATGATATCCGGCTGAATAATCAAATCCGATACCTCGTCATAGCGCTGCTTTATAATTCTTAACTTATCTAACATTTTCTTCAGGGTCTTAACCTCGCAAATTTACAAATTTAATATACAAACTCACCTTTATCAGAACTAATCGTCAACTTCTTTTGCTCAGCAGCCTCTACTCTACCAACAATTTTAGCCTCTATATTAAAGCTCTTAGAAATTTCAATTAATTCAGCAGCTTTTGCCTCATCCATGTAAAATTCCATACGGTGACCCATATTAAATACTTGATACATCTCTTTCCAATCCGTAGCTGATTGCTCTTGAATCAATTCAAACAGTGGAGGAACATCGAACAGGTTGTCCTTAATAATATGTAAATCATTTACAAAATGTAAAATTTTCGTTTGTGCTCCACCCGAGCAGTGCACCATTCCATGAATCGCATCCCTTCCCATTTTGTCGAAAACTGCTTTCACCACTGGAGCATAAGTACGCGTAGGAGACAACACCAACTTTCCTGCATCAACAGGCGCGTTCTTTACGGGATCGGTCAATGACATCTTTCCAGTATAAACCAAGTCAGCAGGAACTTCTGGATCAAAACTTTCCGGATATTTTTCTGCCAAAACCTTTGAAAACACGTCGTGTCTTGCACTGGTCAAACCGTTTGATCCCATTCCACCATTATAAGAAGTTTCATAGGTAGCTTGCCCAAAAGAGGCCAAGCCAACAATAACATCTCCAGCTTTGATATTTGCATTATCGATGACTTGATCGCGTTTCATACGACTGGTCACCGTAGAGTCGACAATTATGGTTCTTACAAGGTCACCAACATCAGCAGTTTCTCCTCCGGTAGAAGTAATATTTACCCCATAAGAAGCTAAATCTGCAATGAGTTCTTCGGTTCCTTCGATAATTGCTTTGATTACCGCTCCAGGAATTTTGTTCTTGTTTCTTCCGATGGTTGAAGACAATAAAATATGGTCAACTGCACCAACACAAAGTAAATCATCAACATTCATTATTAAGGCATCTTGGGCAATTCCTTTCCATACAGAAAGATCTCCTGTTTCCTTCCAGTACATGTAGGCCAAAGAGGATTTAGTCCCTGCTCCATCAGCATGCATCACAAGACAGTGATCACTAGAACCTGTTAAACTATCAGGAATAATCTTACAAAATGCTTGAGGATATAACCCTTTGTCTACATTTTTAATTGCTGCGTGAACATCTTCTTTAGATGCAGAAACACCACGTCCACTATACCTTTTACTGATTTCAGAACTCATGCTTTAATTTTAAAGGGTAAAAATACTAAAATTGCCTAGCGTGTAAACAATAATTCTCTATATTTTGTCAACGGCCAAATTTCATCATCAACCATCAATTCCAATTTATCGCAATGGTACCTCACTTGTTCGAAATAAGGCAAAACATCGTGACAATAAGCCATGGCTTTGTCTTCCAACACAGTCATCTCATTAGCCCGCTTTCTCGCATGAATCATATCTTCCACAGTCTTATTAATCCCAGCAATGTGATTGGCAATCTCCTCAATTAATTTTAATTGATCCTCGGCAACTTTTTTAAATCCAGTACCAAAGATTCCTTTTAAACCAGAGACATTCTCTATAAGTGTATTTTGATAGGCCAAAGCCGTAGGAATAACATGGTTTTTTGCAATATCTCCTAGAACTCTTCCTTCGATTTGTACGTGATTTACATAGGCCTCCAATTCAATTTCATAACGTGCTTCAATTTCAGTTTCCCCCATAATCCCCATCTCTTTATACAAGGCCTTGGTGTTTTTTGTATTCTTCACCTTCAAAGCCTCTGGAGTCGAAGTATTATTACTCAAACCTCGTTTAATCGCCTCTTGAACCCAATTCTGAGAATATCCGTTTCCTTCAAAAAGAATATCCTTAGTCCCCTTGATATATTCTCGGAGTACGTTAAAAATGGCCTCATCTTTTTTCAACCCTTTCTTGTCTACTAATTTGTCCACTTCAACTTTGAAATCCTTAAGCTGTTTGGCCACTACAGTATTTAAAATTGTCATCGGGTCGGCACAATTTGCCTTAGACCCCACTGCACGGTATTCAAACTTATTCCCAGTAAAAGCAAAAGGGGAAGTTCTATTTCTATCGGTATTATCAAGCAGAATCTCAGGTATTTTACCCACCACATTGAGTTTTAAATCAGTTTTCTCTTGAGGAGACAACTTTCCAGAACTCACCGTGGCCAACTCTTGTAAAACGGCTGTCAATTGCTCCCCTATGAACACAGACATGATCGCTGGAGGTGCCTCATTTGCCCCTAATCGGTGATCATTGGAAGCCGAAGCCACTCCTGCCCGCATCAATTCTTCATAGGTTTTTACCGCCTTAATGGTATTTATAAAAAAGGTCAAGAATTGAAGGTTTCTCATCGGGGTTTTGCCTGGGCTCAATAAATTGATTCCAGTATCAGTTTTCAAAGACCAATTATTGTGTTTTCCAGAACCGTTGATTCCCTTAAATGGCTTCTCGTGCAAAAGCACCTTAAAATTGTGTTTTGCTCCAACTTTACCCATCATGTCCATCAACAGCGCATTGTGATCCACCGATAAATTGGTCTCTTCATATATAGGAGCTAGCTCAAATTGATTCGGAGCAACTTCATTATGTCGCGTCTTTACCGGAATTCCTAAATACAAACATTCTGATTCCAATTCTTTCATAAAAGCCAAAGCCCTTGAAGGTATGGATCCAAAATAATGATCATCCAATTGCTGACCTTTTGCAGCCGCATGCCCCAAAAGAGTTCTTCCAGTTAAATCAAGATCAGGTCTAGATTTGGCAAGTTCCATATCAATCAAAAAGTACTCCTGCTCCCATCCTAATGAGGCAGAAACTTTTCTTACATTCTTATCAAAATATTTGGCAACAGCCGTCGCCTGTTTATCGACAGCATGCAAGGCTCTAAGTAAAGGAGTTTTATAATCTAAGGCTTCTCCTGTATAGGAAACAAACACCGTAGGTATACATAAGGTCTCTCCATAAATAAAAGCAGGAGACGTCGGATCCCAGGCGGTATAGCCCCTTGCCTCAAAAGTATTTCTCAACCCTCCATGAGGAAAAGAAGATGCATCCGGTTCTTGTTGTACCAAGGCCCCTCCATCAAAACGTTGAATTAAGCTTCCATCTTTTGAGAATTCAATAAAGGCATCGTGCTTTTCGGCAGTTGACCCAGTCAGCGGTTGAAACCAATGTGTATAATGAGTTACCCCGCGTTCAGTAGCCCAATTTTTCATGGCACTGGCTACCTGGTCAGCAATATTTCTATCGATTTTCACGCCTTTCTCAGTAGCATTCATTACCCCATCAAAAGCCTGAGCACTCATATATTGTTGCATGGCCCGCTGATTAAAAACCCTAGAACCAAATTCACTTGGAGTACATAAATCCTCCTTATTAATACTTACCGGTCTTCTATTAGTAGAATTTTTGACCGCATCGAATCTCAATTTTGCCATTTAAGTGATTTTTTTACAAATATATAATATCGAGATGATTTTTACACTGTTTTTTATCAACCCCTATTTTTTTAGGGGTGTTATTAACATGTTGATAATTTTTAAATTTTTACCCCAAAATATTATATGGTTATTAAAAATAAAATATAAATTTGTCATCAAATAGTCTTAATTATTATTACCATGAGCAAAATCAAATTAGAGTATATCTGGCTAGATGGATATGCACCGACACAAAACATGAGAAGTAAAACTAAAATTGAAGATCACGATGATTTCAAGGCAACCTTGGAAGAAATTGGTGATTGGTCATTTGACGGTTCTTCAACTCAACAAGCTGAAGGAGGAGACTCTGACTGTATCTTGAGACCTGTTTCTATTTTTCCAGATCCAGACCGTATCAACGGATACTTAGTAATGTGTGAGGTTTATTCAGCAGACGGAACACCACATCCATCGAATGCGAGAGCAACGATTCAAGATGATGACAATGATTTCTGGTTTGGTTTTGAGCAAGAGTATTTTATTATGGATACTAAAACGGGATTACCTTTAGGATTCCCTATTGGAGGATATCCAGGACCTCAAGGAATGTATTACTGTTCTGTAGGAGGAAAAAACACTTGGGGACGTGACGTTGTTGAGCTACATGCTGACCTATGTATCGACGCCGGGTTAAATTTCGAAGGAATCAACCAAGAGGTTGCTCCAGGACAATGGGAATTCCAAATCTTTGCAAAAGGAGCTAAAAGAGCTGGTGATGAAATCTGGGTAGCTAGATATTTACTAGATCGTTTAGTTGAAAAATTCCATTATTATATTGAATATCACCCAAAACCAGTAAAAGGAGACTGGAACGGTTCAGGTATGCACGCGAACTTCTCTAACTCAGTATTAAGAGAGTGTGGTTCTAAAGAAATTTACGAAGAAATTTGTGAGGCATTCCGACCAGTAACTGCAGAACACATCGCAGTATACGGTGAATTCAACGATGAGCGTTTAACAGGATTACACGAAACTGCGCACGTTTCTGATTTCTCTTATGGAGTTTCTGACCGTGGAGCTTCTATTCGTATTCCAATTATGACTGTTGAAAAAGGATATAAAGGATGGTTAGAAGATCGTCGTCCAGCTTCAAATGGAGATCCATACAAAATTGCATCACGTATTATCAAAACAGTTAAACCTGTTTCTGAAAAATATACTAAATAACAATTATTCGGTAAGTTTAGAAAACCGGGATTCTCTTTGAGAGTTCCGGTTTTTTTTATGAATTAACTGTCGTATAAACAAAGACGATATAAGCAACCAATAGTACCACACCTTCTTTCCAAGCCAGCTTTCTGCGGTTAGCCGCATAGATCAGGGGAAGGATTGCAAAAGCAAAGCCAAGCATCCACAGAATGTCTACATCCATAAGTCGTGAATCCCTTAACTCAAAAGGATGTACCATGGAGGTAATCCCTAAAACTGCAAAAATATTGAAGATGTTCGAACCGATAAGGTTTCCTAGAGAAATGGCTCTTTCTTTCCTGTAGACAGCAATCAAAGAGGCTGCTAATTCCGGGATACTTGTTCCTATGGAAATTACGGTAATTCCGATAATACGTTCACTCACTCCGAGAGTCGTTGCTAAATTTACAGCTCCATCTATCAAAAGCTCTGATCCACCCCAAAGTGCTAGACCTCCAGTCCCTAAAAATAATAGCGTCTTTACTGAACCTATTCCCTCCTCCTCTATCTCTTCCTCAACGACGATACCATCAGCTAAGTCCCGTTGATAAAAAGAGGACTTCTTGTAATAGCTCAAATAAATAAATAAGTAAATCAGTAATAAGAGAATAAAAATCAACCCTTCAAAACGGTCAATTCCTCCATCAAAGTAGAGGAAAAAGAACAAAGTAACTGAAGCCAAAACCATAATTGGCCAATCAATTTTCGCAAAAGAGCGGCCGATGTCCATTTTGGTAAATAGCAAGGTCACCCCAAGGACAAAACCCAGGTTGGCAATATTCGACCCCACGACATTCCCCAGCGCAATATCCGCATGATTCTCAAGAGCAGACTGAATACTCACAATCAATTCAGGAGCGGAAGTCGCAAAAGAAACCACCGTCATCCCAATCACAGATTTGGGTATTTGAAGTTTTAAAGAAACTGATACTGCCCCTTTTAACAAAAACTCACCTCCAAGTATAAGCAAAACGAGGCCTCCAATGATAAATACTATGTCCATGTGTTCAAAGATAATACATTTGATTGGGTTAAAATTTGTTAAAATTTACCTTCTAACTACAAAAATAGTTGGTCAACTATAAAAATAGTTATACTTTCACCTCGTCATGCAAAAACTAACCAACAAAGAAGAAGAAATCATGCAAGTGCTTTGGCGCTTGAAAAAGGCCTTCGTTAAAGAAATTATCGAAGAATTGCCAGAACCCAAACCGCATTACAATACGGTATCCACTTTGATTCGAAAAATGGAATCTAAAGGATTTATCGCTCATGAAGATTTCGGAAACACCTATAGGTATCTTCCTGAAATTTCCCAAGATTTTTACAGAAGTTCCAAAGTGAACACCACCTTAAAGAACTATTTCGACAACTCTTATAAGGAAATGGTTGCACACTTTGCCAAAGAAGAGAAAATTAGCCTGGAAGAGCTCAAAGAAATTATTAAAATGATTGAAACCAAATAAGCATGCAGAATTATATCCTAGAAAGTATATTTTGGTCGGCCTTGTTTTATTTAGGTTATCGACTTTTAATGGCAAGAACTACCTTTTACCGGTACAATAGATTTTATTTAATCATGAGCATGCTCATGACTGCTCTTTTGCCCTTAATAAAATTAAAAAGAACCGTTTACCTTCCAATTCAGAAATCGTTCTCAAGCGCTCCAATCGGCACTACTGAAAATATCGCACAAGTTGCATCACGAGATTATTTGAGTTTGTTCTTTTGGGCTATAGCACTGATTTTTACTTTGGTCTTTTTATTTAGGTCGTTGGCTTTGGTGCGATTAATTAAGCAATCTAAGTTGATGTTACAATTAAGACTTGACCCCTTTTTAAAACTCAAAGTAAAAGCCCATTACAAGCCCCTTAAAGCATTTAGCTTTTGGAATCAATTGGTACTTTCTTATGAAGATTATAAATCTACGGGAAAAGCCCATATCATGGCTCATGAAATGGCACATATCGAGCAATACCACAGCTTGGATCTGATTCTAGCCCAGGTGTATCTGATTTTTAACTGGTTCAATCCTTTCGCTTATTTACTCAGAAAGGCCATGCTACAAAACCTTGAATACCTAGCAGACCAGCAGGCCATTGGTCAAATTGATCAAGAAGAAATCAAAGACTACCAATATCAACTCGTTCAGTACGCAGCTGATTTCCAGACCAACTCTTTTGCTGGACTCAACGGCTTTGCCGCAGGAAGTATAAAACATAGAATTAAACATATTAACACAGAAAAATCAAAACCCATGAATAAGATTAAATATCTAATCGTATTTGCAATTGCAGCAGTTGCATTTACACAGTTAAACATCCAAACGACTTACGCCCAAGAAAAACAATCATTTTTACAAGAGCGTCATGAAGTAAAACTGGAATTAATAACAAAAGACTTCAGCAAAGACCAATTGAATGAACTCGTAGCAAGAATGAGCAAAGAAGGCTTGACTATCAAATATTCAGGTCTTAAATACAACGATGCACAAGAAATTGTAAAACTCTCCTTAAGTGCTCAATACAACGACAACAAGACATCTGCTAACTGGTCAGGTTCCAAAGCAATTCCAAACATTGAAATTGGATTTGAAGACGATCAACCCATCATTAACGCTAGTTTAGCGAAACCAGCTCTGTTTGAAGTTGCTCCTCATGCATCCCACGGAATGGCCGTATTTATTGATGAAAATGGAGAATCCACCTCTGTTACTTTAGACGGTGAAAACAAATGGGAATCTAAAGACGGAAAACATGTTATTGTTACTGTTGATTCTGATATGGAATTCGATGAGGAAATAGAAGTTACAAGTCCAAATGTTTGGGTGAGTAAAGAAAATGACAGCATACATATTGTGAAAAAAGTAAGAATCATTGAAATCAATGAAGATGATATTTCGGAAACTGTTGAATCGGGGACGAAAAAAATCAAAATAATGACTACGGACTCTAAGGCCAAGCCACTCATCATTTTAGATGGCGTTGAAGTACCTAATAAATCTATGGACGACATAGACCCAGACAACATCAAATCAATCAATGTAATTAAAGGAGAAAAAGCCGAAGAAAAATATGGTGAAAAAGCCAAAAATGGCGTTGTTGAAATCACTACAAAAGATTAATTATTCTAACCCTGTCTTCGGACAGGGTTTTTTCCTATTTTAGTAGTATGAAAAAAGCGTTCTTCACAATACTCGCTCGATTTAATAAAATAGTCTTTCCTTCCTATGGAAAACAACATTTAGACATGAGCAAAGCCTCTAAAGTTCAAATGGCAATAATCGGATATCGTTGGTATGTTACCAAAAATACCTTGTAATTGGCTCGATAATTGATTAACTTTAATAAAAACATTTGAACCTATGGACACTCAAAAACACATCACAATTTATACCGCAGATTCTGAATTTCTCGCGCAACGAATTAAACAAAATCTCGATGAAGAAGGCATCTCATGCATCTTAAAAGGAAAATACCCAACGGACCTGAATAATGTGATTCTTGGGGGGCAACCAACGGTAGTAGATATTTTAGTTTTCGAAGCGGAAGCAGACCGCGCAGCGGGGATTATCAAGGAAATTATTAATGAATAATTTTTTCTTTTTTTCTTTTTTAATTCAAGAATCAGTTCTATATTTGCACCCGCAAAAGGCCTCGTAGCATAACTGAATAGTGCACTTGATTACGGCTCAAGAGGTTGCAGGTTTGAATCCTGCCGAGGTCACAAGAGAGCAAAACCGATAAAGGAAACTTTATCGGTTTTTTTATGCCCAAAACCGAGCTCAAGCTTGCTTGAAAGTGAAGGTTTTGGGTATAAAAAAACCATATGCGTGAGCATATAAGTTTTGCTTTCGGAATTTTGATAAAACAGGATATCTAATCCTGCCCTTTTTAAATCAACTTGACCATATACAACCTATGCGCGAGCATATAGGTTTTGCTTTCGGAAGCTTTTGATTTTTTTAAGAGATTTTGTTGTATCGATCAAAACATTACATTTATAGGGTCCGAATTCCGTAAAACGAAAAAGAATGAATATTCCTTCAAGAATTTTAATCTGCATAATCTTTTCTCTTAGTTTAACTTCTTGTTTAACTAAGAAACTTGTTAACCCAGAAGTTTCAGATTCGTATTTTGTTTCTGTTTTTGGAAAAATCACATATTTACCAAAAGGAAATTGGTTTGAATTAAGGGCACAGGAATGTAATGCAGATGTAAATAGTTTTCAGGTCCTCTCTCAAACTGTAGCAAAAGACAAAACACATGTTTACGTGGAAGGACTAATTCAAAACGATATTGATGTTCACCAATTTGTTTTTAAAAAGAACGTCTTTAGAGACAATAATTATGTTTATTCCTTGGGAAGAGGAATTCTTATTCCAGTTCCAGTAGAAAATCCAGAAACATTTGAATATTTAGCTAATTCTAAAAAATGGGCGAAAGACAGCGATCATTATTATCACATTTATAAAAAGCAAAATGTAGATTTTGATTCGTTTAAAATTATAAATGATTTTTTTACTTATGACAAAGATTCAATTTACGTTTATTTGAATAAAAGATTATCTGGATTCGATAGACAAACCGATACTATTGCAAGAATTAATCGCTTTTATATCCATGACTCACAAACAGTCTATTATTTGAATACCTATTCTGATACTATTAATCAAATAAAATTTGACCACATCTTGAAAACTGAGCAAATCAGTGGTTTACACATAAGAATTAATGACCAAATTATTTACAAAGAAAAAGTTATCAAAAAGGGAATTTTAGATGTTGCTTCATTCGAAACCATTGGAGGATTGCATAATGAAAAATATTCGAAGGACAAAAATAATGTATATTTTGAAGATAATATCATTCCCAATGCCGATCCATTATCTTTTAAAGTTTTGGGTTTTAAAGTAGGTAAAGACGATAATCATGTATTTTTTAAGACAAAAATTGTTGAAAATATAGATTCACAATCATTTCATGCTGTTAGCGAAAACAGATTGATTCTTTACTTTGAAGATGGCAATGGCAACCGCTACAATGAAAATGGACAAGAATTCGTTAAAAAGTAAAAAGCTTTTACCTTTTAACCCCTATTATTTTTTCTCTATATGACAGGATATGCAATCCTGCCCTTCATAAATCGACTAGATTTATAAAAACAAATCAGTAATCACCGAGATAATAAATTCAACACCGATTGAAATAACAATAAACCCAATAATTCTTGACAAGGCATTAATACCAGACGCACCGAGGATTTTGACAATATAGAAGGAGCTCTTTAAAATAAGATAAATACAAATTACCGAGAGAAATATGGCCGTAATAGCAATATGAACATTTGTCACCCCCTCTAATTCTTGATTATAAGCAATTAACAAAGAAATCGTTCCTGGTCCTGCAATCATAGGCATTGCTAAAGGAGTTAAAGTAATTTCGGATCTGGATTCAATATCCAGTTTCACTTTCTCTTTTTTCATTCCCTTGTGCTTTTTAAATTCTCCAGTCAGTAAAGAAAACCCCGATGATGTAATAATAAGGCCACCGGCGACTTTTAAAGAATTTAGTGTAATCCCAAAAAACAGGAGAAGATACTGACCTATAAAAAAGGAAATCAATAAAATAATTAAAACATTAATTGAGGTCCATAAAGCAATTTTATTTCGTTCTTGAGCAGTATGTTCAGTTGTCAAACCCACGAATACAGGCACTGTGCCGAAGGGGTTCATTACTGAAAACAAAGCCCCAAAAATCATTAAGAATAAATCCATTTGTTTTAATGCAAAATTGGAATTTGCACATGTCTAAACAGTGAATTTCTTACTAATTTAAAGTTAAGTTTGATGGGAATATTAAAAGTTGACCTTTTTATTTATCCAAATATTCAGAGAACAATTCAAAACAAATCGTATCTAAAATTAATTATCGTTCCGCGAAATATAGTTTTATCATAGTAATATCTGATTCCATAAATCAAGTTGATTTCACTTTTACCAAATGAATACTTAAGTCCTATCCTTACAATGTTACCAAATGATCTTGCCTGATAATAATTTGTTAAATTTTCTAACAAAACATATTCATCATTTATCGTCGCATATAGCCTATATATTATATCCGTAACATTTGAATTATAATAAGTAAAACCATACTGAATATTCAACCCAAATGAATTCTTAACGGGAATTGAGTTCTCCATTTTAAGATCATAAATATTTGTAATGTTCGAATAATTATCAAATTCAAATGAATTTGCATTTCCATAAGTAAAAGTCGCTAGAAAGCTAGAAGATAACTTGTATTGAAGATCAAGCTCAAGTATTCCAGAAAAAAAATCCCCATTACTATTAAAATTATAACCATACCCCACACCAGTTTTAAAATTGGAATTACTTTGTCCAAGCAAACTAAAATTAATCAAAAGAAACCAAGAAAACATTATTGTATTTTTAAAAACTACTCCCATTCTATTTGTCCAAAAAAGTTAAAATTATATTCATTTTGGTTACCACCACTAACTCTTAAAAGATAAGAATTATCCAACATTGGAGCATTTACAAAAGGAATTCTTTGTGAATAAATCACATTTGAATTAAAGTCAACCCAAAGAGTTAATGATTTTAATTCATCATTAATTGTTATAGTAAGCCCAAATTCATTATCAATATTAAATGCAAATTTCAAAGGCTCAACAAAGACAATCTCTTTATTCTCATCATCATGAAAATACTCATAATCATTCAATATCACTCTCTCAGATAAATCCCTATACTCCATTTCAAATATTTTAGGTTGAAAAGAATAAACATCAGAACTATACTTAATTGAATTTAATACTAACGTATTAGGGCGTTTAATATTTGGTAATTCGATTCTTTCCATAAAACCAAACTCATCCGATGAAACAATCAAGTCATAGTTTTTTGATTCCTCAACTAAAAAACAAAGTGTATCAATTCGTGCTAGTTTTTTTCTATGCTGCTCTACTTTAACTTCATTAAAATTTACTTCTAGATCCTTTGTAGGATAATTGGTCCAAACACAGCACCTTGCAGGTGCAAAAGAAGAGCTCAAGGAATATTCGAAACTTAGATCATCTTCATAAACCATCTGATTCTCGCAAGAAACAAATACAATCAATAGAACGATTAAATATTTCATGTTTTATTATTATTATTAAGAATAGCTTGCTTAAAAAAAGCAAGCTATTCATGTTCAAGTTTTAATTATCTGTAAACTTTATTTCAACTCCATAACCTGCATGCCAATGTACGTTCGGTGGTTGATGAAATTGGATATATAATCTACCTAGGTCTTTAGAATCATTATTTTTAAATTTATGTTTAGGCTTCTCCTCAGTAGCTGTTTGTTGAATTTTAACAAATTCAGTAAATGTCTCAGCTAGGTTGTTATATTTAGTTACTAAATCAATAACTTGTGTAGCAGAAAGAAGGTAAGCATCCTCCTCAACAACTGATACTGTTACAAGATCCATCCATTGAATAGGGATCCAATTGAAAAAATTATGTGAAATATCAACATTTGTTTTTGCTTTAGCACCTCCCTGCCAATCGAACTCAAACCCATAATCTCCTGGCGTCATCTCAATTACTTGATTACCATTATTTGTATCAACGGTGAAAATTCTAAAGCAAAACTCCGGGGCACCGTTAAGCCATGACTCTACTCTTGAATCCCATTCAATATAATCTAATGTCAGGTATGAATTAAACTTATCCCTGTAAGGGTAAGTAATTGTTGTATACAATGGTGCACCTAGTTGATCTTTAGCTCCTGTATGCTGAAGTGCATAATTAGTTTGAACTCCTGGTTGAATATCAGCTTCTGTATATTCATAAGTATCATGTGAAAATTGCGCATGATCTATATACTCTTGATCCATTCCTACTCGCTTTCTAGACAATTTATAACCTGTATGAGGTGTTGACGAAAATGCAGACCATCTTAACTCAACTTGTTGAACAGATGATAATTGAGGAAGCATTGCAGAAAATTCTTTAGGTCGTGGAATAGATTCTGGTGCCTCTTTCCCTTCGGCGTCTGATGTGCACTCTCCAAAAGAATTTTCCGTTACAATTCTATATGAATAATACAAGTTAGGTGAAAGGTTATAATCATTATAGGTAGAAATTGTGGGGCCGAGAACAGCAATCCTTTCCCAATCATTACTCCCTCCTCCTGATCTTTCAATATACTGGACAAAAACATCTGACAAACTAGTATCTGCTCTTATCCAATCTAACTTTAACCCTAAAGGTATTTGAGTCACTGCTAAATTAGAAACGCATGCCGGTGGCAAAGGCTCATCACCCTCAATGATACCACGCCCATATAAATTTCCAATATTTTTCAAATATTCTTTCTTAATGATTAATTCTCCCGTTGTTTCATTTATCGAAGTTCTTTCATTAAATCCAATAACGACTACTGGAAATGTTGGTTCCACATTAGTTGATAGAATTCTTTTCTCTAGGTTTTGATTATATGCAACAACAAATTCTACACTTTCAGCTCCTTCTTCTGGAACAAAAGTAACCCATATATCGTCTCCTGGAAGCCATTTTTCATAGTGTAAAGGGACCGATATTTGAAGATTAGGATAGAGCATCATTAAAAAATCAATATAATCATTAAGGGCTTGTTTTTCACTTAGATCATATTCGTCACCAAATAAATATGATTTGAACGATTTTGACAAATTACCTTTTCCACTATATTCTTTTTCCATGGCATGCTCTAAAAGATAATCATAATCTCCATCAAATTTTATTCCAATATTCTTATGGATATCAGCTGCAAAGTATTTATTTTCTAGAGCAACTGCAAGGTCTTGAGCAAATAAATTTAGTTGTTCATTAATATAAGTTTTTCCAAAGTATTGATATTCATCAATACTCGTGGTTAGCGTTTAACCAACTATCTCTTCCTCATTATTACAAGAAGAAATTAGCAATACTATTAGTAATAATTTTAATGCTTTGTACATGTTTTTTTGAAATTCTGGTTAATAATTCTTTTATCTAAATAGCTATTTAACACAAACTTAGATAGTTATTTTCACAAAATTTTAAGACTTAAAGGTGAAATATTTAAATCCCCTATTCTAGTACTAAAGTTAAAGTGATTTCGGATCTGGATTCAATATCCAGTTTCACTTTCTCTTTTTTCATTCCCTTGTGCTTTTTAAATTCTCCAGTCAGTAAAGAAAACCCCGATGATGTAATAATAAGGCCACCGGCGACTTTTAAAGAATTTAGTGTAATCCCAAAAAACAGGAGAAGATACTGACCTATAAAAAAGGAAATCAATAAAATAATTAAAACATTAATTGAGGTCCATAAAGCAATTTTATTTCGTTCTTGAGCAGTATGTTCAGTTGTCAAACCCACGAATACAGGCACTGTGCCGAAGGGGTTCATTACTGAAAACAAAGCCCCAAAAATCATTAAGAATAAATCCATTTGTTTTAATGCAAAATTGGAATTTGCACATGTCTAAACAGTGAATTTCTTACTAATTTAAAGTTAAGTTTGGTCGCGTAATTAATCGAACTATGGAAAAAGAGTAAGAACAAGACCCAAGAGGAACTTCTAATTGAGTTAACATTAGAAATATCAAATCTCAAAAAAAAATGAGCTTAATCTTTACGACTAATAATATCTAAAATTAATTGTCAAATACCGTAAAAGATATAGCAGTTACTATTGGTTGAGAGGTAGATGGAGATAAAGCAAATCTAATAGCAATATAATTAACATAATCCAGAAAATACTGATTACTACCATTCTCTACTTCAAAGGTGAGACTTGTCACTTTTTCCATTAGAAGAAAAGATGGTTTGGCCTCGCCAATAACATAATCTACTCCTTGAATTTCTAAGGTTACATCTGAGCTAATTACTTCAATATTAGATATTATATAATCCCGATTTGTGTTTTCTTGATAAAATTTAATTCTAATATCACCATTAGAAAAATACCGATATACTTCAGGAAAATCTAACTGTTTAAGCTCAAAATTGGTATTAAATAGTGCGTTCAAGGCTGCTAAATCTCCTTTAGTTTGATTGATATCATTCAGACTTACTCCATTAAAAGACATCGAAATATAATCCTCATAAGATATATATTTAGATACAACACTATTACCTTGAGACATTGCACAAAAAGTAGTACCAATAAGGAATACGAATATATAGAGTAAATTTTTCACAGTAATTAATTACAATTATATTTTGATTTAAGGTTTATTCTGTACCGTATATAATATCCAGTATAATTTGACTATACTTATCAAACGTAAAGATTAAATACCTGTCCAAATTTTCAGAATCATATAAAAATACACGACAAGGAGATCTTGAACAATCTTTTTCAGCGTTTTCGAAAGAATTCAAAACTTCAGAAATATCATCTCCCACCTGAATACCATTAATATTAAGGTTTCCATTATCGTTGTTAATACCGATATAGGTAAGCTCATTATTGTAAAAATGAAAGGTGTAATGATCATTTTTTAATTCATTGAGATAACGCTTATCCATTTCATCGTAGAAATCAGACTCGGTAATTCCAATAAAGGAATTTTTAATTAGCCTTGGGCTTACTTCATTAAAATAAGTTCCATTAATTTTCGTTTTTGATGAATCAAAAGTCATCTGACTGTAACTTAACTGTACAATGAGAGTAAAGAATAAACTTAAAATAAATCGTTGCATTTTGATGATTTTATAAACTACATTAGAGATCCACTATTATAATCAAAATCAATGAAAAATTATCCTATTTTACAGAAAATCACTCGAATTAAGATAATATTTCATCAATTCAAACTAGGAGACCCACTTCAAACCCCTCAAATCTAAAATAAACACAAGTCAATTACCCTAACCCGTCATTTTAACCTACCTTTGTCGCTTATGCCCGGAAAAGATACTATGACATTTAAAGATTTAAAATTAGATCCAGCAATACTTAAAGCACTTAAGGATCAACAATATATTAACCCAACACCAATTCAAGCCAAATCCATTCCTATCATTTTACAAGGAAATGATATGTTAGGAAATGCGCAAACAGGTACAGGGAAAACAGCTGCCTTTACGCTACCGATCATTCAACAATTGATCGATAGACCACAAAAGAACATCTCGACCCTAATTGTTACCCCAACCAGGGAATTGGCAATTCAAATTGGTGAAAATATTGACCACTACACCAAGTATACCAACCTGAAAACGACGGTTATATTTGGAGGAGTAAATCAAACCCCACAGGTCAAAGCTTTAAAAAGAGGAGTAAATATTCTTGTGGCTACCCCAGGTAGACTTCTAGATTTGATGAATCAAGGATTTATTTCATTAGATCATATAAAATACTTTGTTTTAGATGAAGCGGATCGCATGCTCGATATGGGATTCATCCACGACATCAAAAAATTACTCGCAAAACTTCCTCAGAAAAGACAATCACTATTTTTCTCGGCAACCATGCCAAAAAACATCGTGAACCTTTCTCAAGAAATATTAAACAACCCTAAAAAGGTTGCCGTAAATCCAGTTTCTTCCACAGCGCAAACCATTCAGCAAAACCTGTTATACACGAACAAAAGTGAAAAAGGAAATTTACTTGTTCACCTGCTGAGAACTGAAGGAATAGATCAGGTGTTGGTTTTTTCAAGAACTAAACACGGCGCAGACAAAATTGTAAGAAACTTGAACAAGCAGCATATTGACAGTGCTGCGATTCATGGAAACAAGAGTCAAAACCAGCGTCAAAAAGCGCTCAAATCCTTCAAGAATGGAGAAATCCAGGTTTTAGTTGCGACGGATATTGCCGCACGAGGAATCGATATTGATAAATTGCAATACGTGATTAACTACGACGTTCCTAATGAGTCAGAAACCTATGTACACCGTATTGGTCGATGTGGTCGAGCAGGAGAATCAGGAACGGCTTATTCTATTTGTGAACCTGAAGAAAATCAGTACGTAAAAGACATAGAAAAGCTGATCAAGAAAAGT
Source organism: Flavobacteriaceae bacterium (assembly GCA_049606855.1). Lineage (GTDB taxonomy): Bacteria > Bacteroidota > Bacteroidia > Flavobacteriales > Flavobacteriaceae > JBELHR01. The sequence continues at coordinate 237,942 of JBMYVY010000004.1, forward strand.
ATTCCTGTAATAAAAGAGCATCCTTATCCACAGACGGACAAACCAATGACCGAAGCGGAGCGCAAAGCAGTGCGCAAAGAAAAAGAGGCTCAGAAACGCGCCTTCTTTGCTAACAGAAAGAAAAAAAGACGTTAGTCCTCTTCTTTTTCTGGAGTATCAAATAAGTTTGAAAGTTTATCGAAGCCTTCCATAAAAGAATTAGAAGCATCAAAAAACACTTTCTTCATATGATCAAATTGATCACCTGAACTGTTTTTTAATTCGTCGTATTTATGTTCTAAATCGGCTTTCTTTTCTTGAAGATCAGCAATTTGATCGGCGTATTTTACTTTATAATGATCACTTGCTTCATTGGCTTTGCCTTGAAGTTCAGTAATTTTGTCTGCCAAGACATCGATAGCTTGATTCGCTTTTTGTTTTGCGGTTTCTCGATCCATAAATTATTATTTTATTTCTTCACTTAAATTAATCAAATAGATTTTCAGGCCTTGATTATTTTTATCCGCAATCATGTCATGGACTTCTTTATCGTCCAAAGAGGCTTCAAATAATCGATTCATTCGACCAGATTCAAAATTCAGGGTATTAATAAAATAATCTTCAAAATTGAAGAAGAGGTAATCTAAACTTTCTTGTCTGAGCTCAACAGAGCGTCTTTTCTTTGCTTCTTTGGTTTTTCCAGAAACCCAATTGTATACAAAGTCAACGGTAACATATCCACCAACTAATCCATCAGTTCTTCCCACTGGATTCACATTGGTTTTTGCATTTAATTCTCTTTCTGCCTCGGTCAGTGGTGTTTTTCCGGCATTGTCGACACCATTTAATATATTGGCTTGGTCAATATCTCTTAATTCTACAGCATCTAATTCAACCACACGATTACGCATTTGAATATCTATGGTATCTTGGCTCATAAAAAATTCGTCAATATACATGACAAAAGTCTGTGTCGCACTGTGACTAAACTCGATGGAGTCACCAATCTGTAGGGCCAGATCAGCCATACCCATTTCATTGGTAATCTTAAATTCACGATCCGCCTTATTAAGGACAATTGCCCCGGCTAAAGGTTTAGATAAATAAACTAATTTAAAGGGTTTATCTTCTCTCTCTTGAGCATAACTCAGACCACCGAATCCAATCAACAATCCAATAAATAATATCCATTTTTGCATATTACAATTTACAAAAAATTATGTTTAAATGATGCGCTGTTCTACCTCTAGAGTAAATCCGTAATGCTTTTTTACTCGCTCTTGCACTAAGTCTATCAAACTCAAGACATCAGCTCCACTCGCATTTCCTGTGTTTACGATGAAAGATTACCTAGAAAATGAACACGGATAGAGTCATTGAGAATATTATTCTTTAAATTTAATTGCAAATAGGTATACTATGACAAAAACTGAAATATCATCTACAAAAATTGACATAGTATATACCTATGTCGATGGCAATGACCCTAAGTTTTTAAATAATCTTAATAAATATAAAAATCATGGTCTCGGAAAAAAACTAACGACTAATAACCCTAAATTGAGGTATGAATCATTAGATGAGATATTGTATTCATTGAGATCTGTTTTTAAATTCGCTTCATTTGTTAATAAAGTTTTTATTGTTACGTATGATCAAAAGCCTAAATATGAATCAACTATAGAGAAATACTTTCCAGAGCGAATTGATGACATTAAGATAGTAGATCATAAAGATTTATTTGGTGAATACCCGGAAATTTACCCCACTTTCAACTCTGAATCAATAGAGACTTTCCTCTGGAAAATCCCTGACTTAAGCGAAAATTTCGTTTATTTCAACGATGACTTGCTTTTACTACGTCATATAAAAGTTGAAGATTGGTTTAGCAATAAAGGTCCAGTTAATCTAGGGAAATGGAAACTTGGAAAAATTTTCAAGTATAATAAGTTTAAAAAACGTATCGAAAAAGGATTAGATATCCCATTGAACTATACCTACAGGCAATATAGAGGAGCAAGGTTTTTCGGATATAAATATGTATTTCTGTACTTGGGTCATTGCCCTAGAGCTTTTTCTAAGTCAATCCTCAAAGAATTATTCGAGGCAAATAAAGAAACTATTTTGAAAAATGCTGCTCATAGATTTAGAGTTGCAAATTCTTTTAGCATTATAAGTTACTTCGTTGCAGGCCAACTTAAATTTACCAAAACACTTCCAAAATTCGAAAAAGAATTATACATAGATTTTTCAAATAAAAAGTCTTCCTATCTGAAGAAAAAAATCCAACTATTGAAAAACAATACTTCTAAAAAATATCTTTGCCTTCAATCTTTGAGTAATGCTAATGAATCAATTATTCAGTTAGTTGAATCTATTTTAGAAGAAAAACTAAATTAACTAACTACAAAACCTAGATTTAAAAGAAAATAGCGTAGTTGTCAGAAAAACAGTAAATGGAAGATTCTCGGTTGAATTCTTATTATCTTTGTTTTGTAAAATTTTAATGTATGTCAATTGATGCGGTTATTGCATGGGTAGATGGGCAAGACCCAAATCACTTTGCTAGAAGAATTGGAAGGCAGAAAGAATTACAACTTCCAATTTCTGAAAATTTGAGTAGTTCAAGGTACGAGAGCAATTTTGAAATTAATTATTGTGTTTTGTCTATTTTAAAATATGCCCCATTCGTAAATAAAATTTTTATAGTTACTGATCAACAGAACCCTGATATTTTAGAAGATTGTGAACGTAACTTTCCTGGGTCATCTGAGAGAATTACTATTGTAGATCATAAAGAGATATTCCCAGATTACCTACCTAATTTTAATAGCCTGAGTATTGCTACAACCTTGTCAAACATAAAAGGGCTATCTGATCGTTATATATATTTTAATGATGATGTATTACTTATTAAACCCACAAAAGAAAAAGATTTTTTTCAAGGTGAACGACCAGTATTAAGAGGAGACTGGAAAGTGAATTCTTTTTATAGAAATTCGTGGAATTTTTTAAAGACGATTATTAAAAAAGGAAGTACTAAAAATTATCAACCGAGAGTTTCCTTTCATCTAACGCAATGGACAGCCGCGAAACTAGCAGGTTTTAAACTTCGATTTTGGTCTAACAGCCATACCCCTCACCCTCTAAATAAAAAAGTGTTGAGCTTATATTTTAAAGAACATCCTAAGGAATATCATGAAAATATTAGACATCCTTTCAGGGTCAATACACAATTCTCAGCAATTGCGTTGAACAACAATCTTGAAAAAAGAAAATACAACAATAATTTTACAGCCCCAATCCAAGCTGAATACATAAAATACAGAAGAGAAAAGCAATACATTGAAAAGAAAATAAAAAAATTACGCTCTCCTGGTAATACAGACCTATTTCTTTGCATTCAAAACATAGACGCAATGTCTTCTCAAGATAGGGAGCTTTTGTTTTCCACTTTAGATCAATTAATCGCACCTGTTTACAGAAATGAATGAAATAGCAGTAATTTCAATGGCTCGTAATGATGATTTTTTCATCCCGAAATGGGTTGCCTATTACGGCGATCAATTTGGCAAAGCCAACCTGTATTTAATTCTAGATGGACTCGATCAAATTAAACCAGAGGACCAAGAAATTAATTGTATTCGCGTTCCTCATAAAAAGCTATCGAGAGCAAAAGGGGACAAAAATAGAGCCGCCATAGTCTCTAATCTAGCAAAGGCTTTGTTTAAACGCTATAAGAGAGTGATTGCATGTGATATAGACGAGTTTCTTGTTCTTGACCCGAAAAACAAAAACAGTTTGTACAACTATCTGATCCAATCACATTCCGGCACCTCAATCTCTGCTCAAGGTATTGATGTGGGACAACATATTAATTTAGAAAAAGAAATTTCAGTAGAGCAGCCATTTTTAGCCCAACGAAATTATGGATTGGTTTCTTCGAGATATACCAAACCCGTGGTAGCACTCAAACCCATTCAATGGGGTTCAGGATTTCACAGGGTAAAAGGAAAAAACTTTCATATTGATCAAAATTTATTTCTCTTTCACTTCGGAATGGTAGATTTTGAACGTTCAACCGGGAAAACCAAAGACCAATCGAGAATAGATCAAGGCTGGACCAATCATTTAGATAGAAGATTTGAGCTTTTCAAAATTATTAGTGAGGGAATACCTACTGATGGAGATGAAGTTTTCGATAAATATCGAATCATCCAAAACTGGAAAAGACCCCTTTATGCATGGAATAAGCCCGGGACTTTAAGCAATGTATCACTAATTAAAATACCACAACGCTTCCACTCCATTGTTTAGGTGAACATAAATTTCCCTATTTACAGGTATTGTGAGCAAGTTTCAATCCTTCTATATTTGTTATAACAAAAGTGAATATTTATTATTACCCCACTTCGAAAGAAGGATGAATATTTATCGAATAATTACTACCCTAAACACCTAAAAAAAGCGAGCTAGTCTCGCTTTTTTTTATGCAAAAAAAAAGAGCTCTAAAAAAGAGCTCAATTTTATTGTCAAGGTCGAGTGAAACCTCCTACCCCTAAAAAATCTTCAACAACCTTGTCAATAATATAATGAATATAGTAAAAAAATATCTAGTATGAAATAAAACTACTAAAAAATTAATAAAACGACATTATACAAGGCTTTAAATTTGACTACTTCTAGGGATTGTTTTATTTAAAAAGCTCTACTATCTTAGTATAAGATTTGTAAAGTATAATTACCCCCTTGATACTTTTTAGATCCCAATACTTTCCCCTAAGTATAAAAAGCGACCCTCGGGTCGC